>CACZFB010000033.1 GCA_902780305.1 uncultured Coriobacteriaceae bacterium
CCCACTCCGCGCGCTTCTCGGCAGCCTTTGCGGCGTCGCCGTATTCCCGCTCCGCGTCGTCGGCGAGCACCATGAATGCAGCGCTGGGGTGTGCGTTCTTGGAGATGGTGTAGGACATCATGGCAACGTCGCCCGACGAGTTGCCGAAGGCGAGGACCGGTTGCTTGCCGATTTCGCGCACGATAGCATCCACCTTGCTCATCTTTGCGTTTTCGCCCTCGTACGTGCCGTCGAACACCACTTCGTCTCCAGCCTTGAAGGTGTAGTCTCCGTCGGTCTCATCGCCCTGACCCGTTGCCTTGTAGCCATATTCGGTGCCAATCACGTGCGAGGAGTCCACGTCAATTGCCCCGGCGACGACAGCGCGCACGATGTTGCGCTCGGTTGCGGTGACCACATACACGTCGAACCCGTTTGCCTGCAGATATCCGACCACCTCGACCATGGGCTTGTACCACGCCTCACCTCTCGTCATGCCTTCGAAGCCATCTGCCTTGGACTCCTTGAATTTGGTGCAATAGGACTCCAGCTCCTGTGGGGTGAGACCCGCATACGCGACGGCGGCTGCCTGAGCCTGACGCGTGCTCATGCCTTCGGGCTTCTCGCCCCACGCGGAGTCCAGGATCTCCTGGGCCACCGCCGCCACATCGCTCGGTGCTTTATAGTCAGGGTTGTTGAGCGCATAGTCTGCAAACACCATGTACTCGAAGCACCAGGGATAGGTCTCGCACATGAGCGTTCCGTCCAGATCGAACACCGCAATGCGGTCCTCGGGTGGAATGTACGAGGCGCCCTTCTCGTCGGTCGCCGCCTCGACGAAGTCGGTAAGCTTTTTGAGCGAGGCGCTGTTGGCGTTCCAGGACCCCAAAGAGGTTGTCGTCGTCGATGCTGCCTGAGCCGTCTCGCTCTGCGTGCTTTGAGCGTTGTTGGAGGGGTTACTGGCACATCCTACCGTTAGCGTCACCATGGCAAGGACAAGCGCGACCACAAGTGCTTTTGCCAAGTCTGGGACATTGCGGGGCCAAGTTGTGGCCAGAGGGTAGGGGTGGCCGGTGGTCTTCATGTGTTTCCTCCTCCAACTGGTTGGTGTGCACGGGAATGCGTGCGGGGTGATGTGCCGAAAGACCCAATGCAAAGCTGATGGTTGAGCCCTTCCCTCATTCAGTGTAGCGCATTCAAAAGTGGTATCCCTTCGTCAGCATTGGCTTTGGGACAGATGGCCGACTCGCCACGTTGCTTTTCACGGGCTGGCCCCGACAGAGAGGAAGCTCGCATTCGAAGGCACCCTCTAACGTTATAATGCCATTGATACGCAACAGCAAAGGGAGGGTGACAATGGCGGGCGAGGAGTCGACGAGAACTGCCGGAGAGGCCGGTTGGCACGTGTCGCGCTATAATCTGAGCGCGCGTGTCCCCAACACCAAGATGGTTGCCATCGCAAACCTGTTTAAGGGAAACTGTGCCGAGTACACGCCCATCGAGCTGTACTTGCTCTCGGTCTTGGAAGAGCTTGACGAGTATCACCCCATCATTGAGCGATTCTCGCGGCGTGGTGTGATTGTCAACTTCGACGAGCTTGCCGCGTTGGAGTCTATGGGTCGCATGGCTTGCTCGGGCACGCGCAGCGTGGGGCTCACCATCTGCCCAACCATGGGCTGCAACTTCGACTGCCCCTATTGCTTCGAGTATCACGTGCAAGGCTGTATGAGTCCCGAGGTGCAAGACGATGTTGTTGCGCTTGCCGAACGCATGCTCAAGAATAGTGGCGGGAAAACCCTCGACGTCACGTGGTTTGGCGGTGAGCCGCTGCTGGCGCCCCAGATTATTGAGTCACTTTCCCGGCGTCTGATTGCGCTTGCTGAGGACTGTGGACTTGCGGCCGCAAAGGTGTCCTCGGCCCAGGTGACCATCGACGGATTGGCCGCCACGCATGACGCAACTCGGTACCTGCGGGGTGGCGGGCCCACGTTCGACCGCATTGTGAGCAACCTACGTAACGTGAGCATTCCGTTTACCGTACGAGTGCGTCATAACGTGCATGAGGGCAACCGAACAGAGATGGATGAGCTGGAGGCGTTCGTAAAGCAGCTGGCCGAGGAGTCGGGCAACAACATCACATACTATCCGGCTCCGGTATCAGGTAGCAAGGCGGCTGATGAACGTGGCAAACAGGTGGGTCTTCTGTGCGGCTCGGATGCGAGTGACGTGAGCTTGCGCTTGGAGGCAGGCCGCTTCAGGGTGGGTCGTGGGCATTACTGCGGTGCCCATGGTCTTTGGAGCCTGGGTATCGACGATCAGGGCAACTTGTACAAGTGCTGGGAGATCGTGGGCAAGACGGCATTCTCGTTTGGCAACGCCCGCGACTGGGATCCCGTGAATCCTATCGCCACGGCGAGCAAGCCAGACAACCTTACGATGTATCTCAACACGGCGGCTCCCATCGCCGACGAGGAGTGTCGGGAATGTGTGTGGTTGCCCATGTGCATCGGTGGCTGCCCACATAAGCGCCTGCTCGGCAATCGCGATTGTCTTGCGTTTAGGGATGACCCCGAATCCTACGTGTTGGCGCTGCACAAACGCATTGGAGAGGACAAGCCGAAAGAGCCGAAGCACAAGAGGTAATCGCTTCCGGGCCAGCATAGTATGGCGTGCTGCCATGCGCGATTCTGGTCCGGATGTCGTTATGTATGGCCCGTTAACGTTGCCTAGGCGCGGGGAATCTCGGTCCAGTCAGCCCCCGGCTCAAAGCCTCCCGATGCGCCAATAACGTCGCCGGCCTGGTTTTCGTATGCGCGGTCGGCCGACACGTCGAGCTCAACCTCTCGTCCGTCCGAGGTCACGTAGGTGTTGACACCGCGAATGGCTTCCGAGAAGTCTGGCGCAGAGCTTCCGGCGTATCCATCGCCAAACTGGGCGTTGGTCTGGGTGCGAAACGCCGCATGGTGGGCGTCGCTGTTGGCGTGCCATTGGGCGAGTTGCGCATCGAAGGCGGCCTGACGCTGCCGATCGGCTGCGAGCGCCGCCCGCGTCTGTGCATTCATACGTGCCACCTGCGCGTTCGCGGCCTGCTGTACGCTTGCGGCGTACTGGCGACCAGCCTCGCCTGAGAGCCCCAGGACGTCCTCGTGAATCTGATAGGTGCGAACCAGTGGCAGGAACACCGTCGCGAAGCATTCGTCGAACGCATCGGTGCGCGTAACGAGCGTGGATAGGCCCTGGACGCTCCAATAGATCGTGCCTCCCTTCGCGTAGTCGTCGAAGTCGGGAACACACCATGGCGGAGCCTCCTTGGTTCGAGCTGGACCAGTTGGTGCGGTGCCTTGGGAAGAGGCCTTGGCTGACCTTCGGCGCACGACCGCATTGCCGATGGCGTTGCCAATGGCACCGCCCAACGCGCCCGCAAGACCTACGGGCATGAGGTCGACTCCCGAGGCGTCTTTGATGGCGTACAGACGCACGTATACGGCCGCGGTCCGCTGAACGCCATCATACGCGAACTCGTAGATGCGCACGAACTCTGCCGCAAACGGGCTCTTGAGCAGAGCCGGTCCCGTTGCCTGCGCTGCCGCTCGAAACATGCTCTGGGCCTGTTGCTGCCGCAGGTTGAGGTCGGGGCTGCCCCATTCTCTTGCGAGACACAAGCCAGTTGCGCCCACCTGTTGGGTAATGCCCAGGATGTGGTTGTCGGCAAGCCGGAGCGGATGGGGCATGCGGGCGTAGTTCGTCCGGTCCTGTGCCGCGATTGCGGAACCGTAGGTGCGCATGACGGCCTTCATGCCATCGCTCATCTGAGTTCCCGCATCGTCGACTTTTAGGGTAATGAGGTTACCCGAGCCGTCGGCAAAGCTTGCGAAGGGGCGATAGGGCTGGGACGCGGAGTCCACGCGACCAAGGCGGGTCTCGTCGAGCGACCACGTGGTGGGCAGCGTCACCACAAACAGGCCGCGGCCCGTCGCCTTGTCGCGAACCGTCGCATCGTGGCGGTAGGTGACGGGTTGGGGTTGCTGCTGCGCCTGCCGTTGCTGTTGGGACTGGGTGGCGCGTGCGGGCGCTTGGGCTGCCTGCCGCTCTTTTGCCTCGTTGGCTGCCTGCTCCTGGGCAGCACGCTCTTGTGCGGCACGTTGCTCGGCCGCGCGACGCTCCGCCTCCATGGCAGCTTGCTCGGCGGCGAAGGCTGCCGCTTGCTCCTCGGCTTGGCGCTTGGACTCTGCCGCCGCCTGCTGCGCCTCCACGGAGGCCATCTGCGCACGCTGCGCCGTCTCCTGTGCGATCCGAGCCGTCTGCTGTGCGGAACGAATCATCTCGTCGAGCGCCCGCGCCTGCGCTATGTCAACCGGCTTTCCACAGCATGGGCAAAAGCAGCGTGTCGCTTTCTGTGGTGGTGCAAAGTGCCCGCCGCATGCAGGACAAATGAGGCTCCCCGTCGTATCGCTCACTGATGGCCCCCATCCGTGCATCGATCCTTGTCATGGCTCCCATGCTATCATCTCGCTTCCGCTTATCAAAAGGGGCAACCCCCATTGATTGCCGTAAGCGGCATAGCAATGGGGGTTACCCCTTTTGATAGGCAGGTTGCGGAGGTAGTCCTGCTACTGCGGGTCCTTGGGCTTCCATACAAAGGCCTCGGCGATGCCCGCAGCCACCGGAACGATGAGCTGCGTAACCTGGAAGGTGTATGTCTCGTGGAAAATGAACGTACTCATCACGAAGCGAACGGCGAACATGATGGCAATCATGCCAACAATGCACACGAGGAGGCGAACGACGAAATTCTCGGGGTATGGCATGGCTCTATCCTTTCGTACCATAGGCTCTAGGGCTTATTCGAATGCTTCAATATTACGCACTGCCGAGGCCAGAAGCAAGCGCCCCAGCACCACGGCAGCAATTGCCCCGACAATGCCCAGTACGGGCATGAACACGTGCGGGTCAAGGCGTACCAATGGGGATACCAACAACGGCAGCGCAGCGTAGACGAGCCCCACGAGCATGGAACGCAGCTCGCCGCCCGTGCCCTTGAGGGTCTTGGGGTTCACGTCGCCATCGTTGCCCCAGCTTACGTTGGGACTACGGCTGTCACTCCAGGCACCCACGCACACCATAAGCCAGGATGCGCCCAACATGAGCACAAGTCCGGAGGCGATCACCAAGGCATCGAGTCCCATCCTGACGACGAGCAGGAATCCACCACCACCCATAAAGACGAGGGAGATGAGGGCGTTTACCAAAAAGCCCGGCAGTATCTTTGCACGAAGCTGCTCGGCCAAAGGCACGGGAATGAACTTCATGTGCGTCCAGTTGGAGCCATCGCGCGAGATGGCGGTCGTAGCCAGCTTATTGCTTGAGGAGCTGATGGCGGTAATTGCCATAAGAACGCATAGCATGAAGCCCGCGAGCATGGTCGTGGGGTCATTGAGCTCGCTCAGTTTTGCGGCTACCTCCCTCATGGAGTCCGTCATGAACATGATGCCAAAGAGCACTGGGCAGATGAGGAGCGGATACGCCACGTAGTACAGGAGGATGGACGAGTTGCGTGTAATCTTGTGAATCTCGGTACGTAGCAGGGCTTTGGAGACCGAGGTCTGCTGGTGAGCGTCCTTGCCCGTATATGCCGCGGCCTTGCCAGCACCAGACGACAGCGAGGTTACGATGCGCATGTAGAGCACGCGTGCAACGACCACGAAGATGGCGAATGCGGCGACCGATAGCAGCACGAACAGCCATGTACCCAGCGGGTCGGGGTGGATGAGTGCGTATACGGCAAAGCCGTAAGCGGGAAACGCCATAACGACGCTGCCAATCGAGTCGCCCATGTTGCCAATCAGCTTGGTCAGGTCACCACCGGAGCGCGTCTGGTTTACGACAAAGAACGCGGCAAGGGAGAGGGCAAGCGTGAGCACCGTGGTTATGGTGGTAACGGCATCCTTGCGGCGTAGGCGCTTGAACAGCGTGGCAATAACGATGGAGATGGTGCCCGCATACGAGACGGGCATCATCGGGGTAAAGATCACTGCCAGTGCGTACACCACCCAATAGCGGAAGGTCAGCCCTCCGGTCATGGTTCCCGCGATGCCCCAGCCTGCCAGCGGTGCCGCGATGAACACGAATGTCCACAGGTAGGCGGTGGCAAGCGCGCCAAGCGCCTTGGAGAACACGATGGAGAGCGACGTGACGGGCAGGGGAAGCAGGTCGTTGATGTCGGACGAGCCGAAGAAGGAGCCCAGGATTGAGGGCAGGGAGAAGGTAAAGGTGAGTGCCCCGCAGGCCATGAACAGGATGTTGTAGAAGGCCTTGGCCAGTCCCATGGTGCCGACCAGACCATACGCCGAGTAACCCATCCATCCGATGCCGGCGAGGAGGATGGCGCTGATGATTGCGGTGCCCGCCATGGCGCCGTTGGCACCGGCACGCTTTTCGATGGCGGCACGGACACTGCCAAGAGACTCAAGGATTTGCAGGCGGGTGAGCAACACTATGCTACTCATTTGCGGTCATCTCCAGGAAGATCTGCTCGAGGCCCTTGCCGGGGTTCGCAGCCTTGAGTTCCTCGAGCGTTCCGTCGAAGAGCTTGCGTCCGTGTGCGATGATGCACACGGCATCGCAGAGCTTGTCAGCCGTCTCGAGCACATGGGTACTAAAGAGCACGGATCGACCTGCCGCAGCATGCTCACGCATCATCTCCTTGAGCTCGTAGGCGCCCTTGGGGTCGAGGCCCAGCATGGGCTCGTCCAGAATCCACACGCTGGGTTCGTGGATGAGCGCTCCCATTACGTGGACCTTCTGACGCATGCCGTGGCTGTAGTCGGAGATGCGGCTGGACAGTGCGTCGTAGATCTCGAATCGCTTGCCGTACTCCTCGATGAAGGGAGCGCGCTTTTCGGCTGGAGTGCCGTAGACGTCGGCCATGAAGGTGAGGTACTCGATGCCCGTCAGACGGAGGAAGCGGTCCGGGTCGTCGGGCACGTAGCCGAACTGGCGCTTAGCCTCGATGCCGTCGGTGGCGATGTCGTGGCCGTTGATCCGAATGGTGCCCTCGTCAATTGAGCTCACGCCGCAAATCATCTTGAGCGTCGTGGACTTGCCCGCGCCATTGGGGCCAAAGAAGCCGGTAATCTTTCCGTCCTCGACTGTCCACGTGAGGTCGTCGACCGCTCGCACCTCTTTTCCAGCGTAGGTTTTAGATACGTTCGCGAGTTCTATCATGAGCGTCTCCCGTCGCCGCAATGGTCTTGTGCGTATGGCACAGTATCTTAGCAGAGGACGACGGTTGGAAGTCTCTGACGATAAGCCCATCAAAGGGGGCAACCCCCCTTGATTGACCGACGCAGGCTGCCCGTTCTCTCATTGGAATGACCACTCACCAGACACGTGGTGCCTCTTGCTGCTTCCCATAGTGGACTTGTATATATAATCAAGATTTGAGGTAGGGGAGTCGTTCGGAGCTAACCATGCATACAGTACGTCGGGTTTTCAGGCGCATGACGCTCGTTGTCTTGTTGATGACCCTTTTTGTTGTGGCCATCCCGCCCATCGTGGCACATGGACAAGAAACGGACGGTAAGGTCGTACGTGTTGGATGGTACGACTCGTCATACAACACCATGGATGAGTTTGGCCGCCGGTCCGGCTACGCGTACGAGTATCAGATCAAAGTGGCGGCATACTCCGGATGGAGCTACGAATACGTTACCGGTAGTTGGTCGGAGCTCATGCAGATGCTGATTGACGGCAAGATCGACCTTATGAGCGATGTCTCGTATACCGAGGAGCGCGCTAAGGACATGCTGTTTCCGGATCTTCCCATGGGCTCAGAGGAATACTACTTGTTTACCGCTCCCAACGACACCAGCATTCTGTCGTCGGACCCCTCCACGCTTAACGGGAAACGAGTTGGGGTGAACAAAGACAGCATCCAGGCAGAGTTCTACAAGGACTGGGCTCAACGCAATGCGGTAAAGGCCGAGCTGGTCGAGCTGTCCACCTCCGAAGACGAGTCGCTCCAGATGCTTGCGGACCACCGACTGGACGCTTACATAACGGTTGACTCCTTTAACGATCCCTCGCGTGCCGTGCCCATGTACAAGGTTGGATCCTCAGACTTCTTCTTTGTGGTAAACAAGAGTCGGCCCGACCTCTTGTCCGAGCTAAATAGTGCGATGGACAGAATATGGAGTGAGAATCACTTCTTTAATCAGCAGATGTTCGAGCAGTATATCAAGACGGCGGGTGCGAACGCGTTTCTTTCGTCGGATGAGTTGGACTGGCTCACCGCGCACAAGACGATCCGGGTGGGCTATCAGGATGACTACCTTGCCTTCTGCTCTGCTGACAAGAACACGGGCGAGCTGACGGGCGCGCTGAAGGACTTTTTGGCCTATGCCTCGGATTGCTTCGAGAATGCGCGGCTCTCCTTCGAGCCCAAGGCTTTTCCCACGGCAGAGGCGGCTTTGGAGGCCCTCAAAAAAGGCGAGGTCGATTGTGTCTTTCCTGCCAGTCTTGGTGGCTATGGCGGTGAGGAGATGGGCGTCGTTATGACGCCGCCCCTTGTGAACACCGACGTGTATGCGGTGGTGCGGCAGGAGGATATGAACAACTTTACCAACAGGGAGCATGTGGTCGTGGCGGTAAACCAGGGCAATCCAAACTACGACGCTTTCCTTGTGGATCATTTTCCCACCTGGCATGCGGTGTACTACCCAAACATCGAGGAGTGCCTCAAGGCGGTGTCCAACAGCGTGGCGGACTGTGTGCTCATCAGCAGCTATCGATACAACAACATTTCGAGGACGTGCGAACGATACCACCTCACGACCTTTCCCACTGCGGTGGATCTGGACTCTTGTCTCGCGGTAAAGCGGGGGAACACGGAGCTCTACTCCATTCTGGCTAAGGCCGTAGGCCAGGTTCCGTCATCCACGGTGAACTCGGCCCTGTCGTACTACGTTACGGAGGATGCCAAGCTCACGTTGGGCGACTTCCTCGCCGACAACATGGCCTTCGTGCTGCTTGGCGTTGCCGTTGTGATGCTCGTCATTCTCGCACTTCTGCTGCGTAGCATGCGAGCAGAAAAGCTCGCTCGGGAGCTTATTGCCGCAACGGAGATCGACGCCCTTACGGGCCTTTACAACCGTGATTACTTCTTTGAGTACGCCAACCGCATGTTCCGTGCGCAGCCGGAGGCACCCATGGATGCCATCGTGCTCAACATCGAGCAGTTCCATTCGATCAATGCGCTCAATGGGCGAGACTTCGGTGACCAGGTGCTTCGCGTTCTGGGAAACGACATACGCATCATCGCCGAAGAGTCCGAGGGCATTGCGGGAAGGTTCGGCGCAGACCGATTCGACATCTTTTGCCGTCACGTGCATGGGTACCAAGCCATCTACGACCGGCTGCAGGAAAAGTTGGAAACATTGGCGCCTACCACGAGCATCATCCTGCGCATGGGCGTGCTGCCCGAGCAGACGCAGCTTGAACCCATCCAGATGTTCGACATGGCTCGAACGGCGTGCGGCATGGCACGCGGGCGCTCTGGTGCGCACGTCGTGGTGTTCGACGATCGGGTGCGCAAGCGCGAGCTGTATGAGCAGCGGTTGCTCAACGACTTGCGGCGCGCCTTGGACAGCTATGAGTTTGAGGTCTACTATCAGCCCAAGTACGACATCCAGGCCAGCTCCCCAAGGCTGGTGAGTGCGGAGGCGCTCGTCCGCTGGCAGCATCCGGAACTGGGGGTGATTTCGCCCGATGACTTCGTTCCACTCTTCGAGCGTAACGGAAAGATCGAGTTGGTGGACCGATATGTCTGGACGCGGGCAGCCAGGCAGGTAGCGAGTTGGCGTGCGCAGTATGGCGTGCTTGTGCCGGTGTCGATAAACCTGTCGCGGGTGGACGTGTTCGACCCAATGCTCGAAAGCATTCTGGATGGAATACTTCTGGAGAATGGGCTGGAGCATGAGGCGTTGAAGCTCGAGGTTACGGAGTCGGCCTATGTGGAGAATGCGGACCAGCTGATTCGGGTCGTGGGTAATCTGCGCAGGAGGGGCTACACGGTGGAGATGGATGACTTTGGGACTGGGTACTCCTCGCTCAATATGCTGTCCGCCATTCCCATCGACGTACTCAAGGTGGACAGGGCGTTTGTCCAGAACCTGGTGAACGACCAAAAGACGACCCGTCTTGTGGAACTGATCATCGAATTGGCGAAGAGTCTGGACCTCACTGTCGTCGCGGAGGGAGTCGAGACCGAAGCTCAGCTGCGCATGCTCCGCCAAATGGGTTGTGCGATCGTCCAGGGCTACTACTTCTCACGTCCGCTTCACCCGTCCGACTTCGAAGCAAAGTGTCTAAGAGACTTTGGGGCGGTGAGGTGACGATGCGCTCCATCAGAACAAGGATGACGTTATTCGCCGTATGCGTCATCGTCGTGACCGTGGCAATCATGGCTCTGCTCAGCGTGTACTTTATTCGCAGTACGGAGCAGCAGCGGTCCAACCAGCTTCTTCTGCTTCTGTGCGAGACGGGGGAGCGGAATCTCGACTATTACTTTAACAGCGTACAAAAGTCAGTAAGCAAGGTTGCGTCCTTTGTTGAGTCGGATTTGGACGGCGTAGGGGATGAGCAGCTCGCACGCCACATAAAGCGCGTGGAAGAACGATTCGACGAGATGGCCTCGAAGACGAACGGCGTCCTTACCTACTATTACCGCATCGACCCCGAAGTCTCGAAAGCGGTAAAGGGTTTTTGGTACACCAACCTTGACGGCGAGGGTTTCGTGGAGCATGAGGTAACCAACATCGAACTCTACGACACCAAAGACACCTCCAACTTGGTTTGGTTTACCGTGCCCAAGTACGAGGGTAGACCCGTGTGGCTGCCGCCGTATGTGACGGACAACTTGGGAAAGCGCGTCATATCGTACAACGTCCCCATCTATTGGCGCGGCGAGTTCGTTGGGGTGGTGGGAATCGAGATCGACTACACGACCATGGCTGAGCAGGTGGAGAGCATTCGGCTGTACGACAACGGTTATGCGTACCTATGTGACGAGGAGGGGCACCTGTTCTTCCATCCGCGAATCGACGTGAGCCAGTACGAGGCAGACGAGATTCCCTCGGTTCCTCGGGAGGCGCTCGAGAAGAGCACCTTCGTGCGGTATGTCTTCGATGGCGTGGAGAAGGTTGCCGCGTGGCTCTCGCTGAGCAACGGGATGCGCCTGAACGTTACGGTGCCCATATCCGAGACCGAAGGCAACTGGCCTATGCTCATTGGAAACACCGTGCTGTATGCCGGTATCGTGTTGGTGGCAGCGAGCGCGCTCACCATGCTCTATGCAAAGCGCATCACCAAGCCCTTGGAAGAACTCACCGAGGCTGCCGACCAAGTGGATCGTGGCAATTACGACGTGGAACTCAGCTATGACAGGGACGATGAGGTCGGTCGCCTCACCAACACGTTCAAGCGTCTGGCGGGACACATGAAGGACCACATAAACGACCTCAACAAGCGCGTATACGTAGATGCCCTCACGTCCGTGCGAAACAAGGGGGCTTACACCACCTTTATTGATGATTTGCAAGAGCGGTTGGAAGAAGAGGGTGACGAGGTGGCATTCGCGGTTGGCGTGTTCGACTGCGACAACCTCAAGCATGTCAACGACAGGTATGGACACGAGAAGGGTGACGTGTACCTGAGGACGGCGTGTCGCCTTATCTGTCACGTCTATCAGCACAGTCCCGTTTTTAGAATTGGTGGAGACGAGTTCTCGGTTGTGCTGCAAGATGATGATCTGCATAACCAAGAGGCCCTTGCGCGGCAGTTTGCCAACAGCATGACCGAGATCAGCGCCTCGGCAAAAAACGAATGGGAACAGGTGCACGTCTCGATGGGAATCGCAACGTACGACGCGCAAGCCGACCGTAACGTGAGCGACGTGATACGCCGTGCGGACGAGCTTATGTACGAGAACAAGCGCATTCGAAAAATGGGGAGGTAGGACGTACCCCATCCAGCCCGGAGGTCGAAGATGATTCCAACAACCCGCAAGCGTTCGCTGACAGCCGTGGCGTTCTTGCTCCTCCTCATGCTGGGGGCCATGCTGTTGCCGACTCCAGCATGCGCACAGGAAAAGGGCAGGGTCGTGCGTGTGGGGTGGTACGAATCGCCGTTTAACGTTACGGACGAACATGGGCGTCGTTCGGGCTATGCGTACGATTACCAACAGCGTATCGCAGCGTATACCGGATGGAGCTTCGAGTATGTGGAAGGCAGCTGGTCGGAGCTGCTCCAGATGCTGACCGATGGCAAGATCGACCTCATGAGCGACGTGTCGTATACGGACGAGCGAGCCAAGCGCATGCTGTTCTCCGCGCTTCCCATGGGCGAGGAGCAATACTACCTGTATGCAAGTCCGAGCAACACGGCGATCAATCCTGAGGACTACTCCACGTTCAACGGCAAGCGGGTTGGCGTAAACAAGGGGAGCATCCAGATCGGACAGTTTAACGACTGGGCACAAGTCAACGGCGTCTCGGCAGAGCTCGTGGAACTCACGGGAACCGAGGAAGCCAACCTCGAGCAGCTGTTGGCAGGCAAGATCGACCTCTACCTTTCGCCGGACGGGTTCTTTGACAAGGAGTCTGCCACACCAATATGCAAGGTGGGCACCTCCGACTACTATTTCGCAGTAAGCAAATCGCAACCAGGTCTCCTGGCAGAGCTTAACGGCGCAATGGGTAGGATAAAGGACGAGAACCAGTACTTCGACCAGCAACTTTACGCGAAGTACTTACAGACCTCCAACGCGAGCAGCGCCCTTAGTACGGGTGAGCGGGAGTGGCTGGAGGGCCATGGCGCCATTCGGGTGGGTTATCAGGACAATTATCTGGCCTTTTGCGCCAAAGACCCGGAGTCGGGAGAGCTTACCGGGGCGCTCAAGGATTATTTGGAGGCCGCCTCCAACTCGCTGGAGAATGCCGAACTGAGCTTTGAGCCCGTGTGCTTCCCTACCTCCGAGGATGCCATGGAGGCGCTCAAAAGGGGCGAGGTGGACTGCGTGTTTCCCACCAACCTTACCGCCTACGACGGCGAGATGCGTGGGGTGTTTATTACACAGGCGCTCATGCGTACCGACATGTCGGCGGTAATACGCGAGGCGGAGAAAAGGAGCTTTGCCAAAAAGGACCGGATTGCGGTTGCGGTTAACGCTGGCAATCCAAACTACGACATGTTTCTGCAAGACCATTTTCCGGATTGGCAGGCAATCTACTTCAACACCACGCAGGACTGTTTGAAGGCCGTTGCGGACGGGCAGGCGGACTGCCTCCTGATCAGCAACTATCGGTATAACAACATTGCGAAGCTCTGCGATCAGTATCGGCTTACCACGTGGTCCACTGGCATCGAGATGGACTACTGCCTTGCGGTGAGTCGTCAAAACACCGTGCTGTACTCAATACTCTCCAAGGCGATCGCCTCTATGTCGTCGTCCACCATCAATGCGGCGCTCACAACATACTATGCGGAGGACGCCCGAACGAGTGTCGTCGACTCCCTCAACCAGAATCTGCTGAAGGTTGCCGTGGGCGTGCTCATCGTGGTGGTGCTGCTGCTCTTGGCTTTTTTGCTGCGTGGCATACGTGCATCGAGAAGAAACGGGAGGAGTGGACGTCTGGATCCTGGCAAGGAGCATTTTTCGCTCTTCGACGATTTACCGCTGTCGTATAGCGTGTATCGCGTTACGCATGTGGAGCATAGCGAGCAATACGATGCGAAGGTCATCTATGTAAACCACAAGTTCGAGCAATTTGGCGGGCTGCCGCAGGAGGCGGTCGTGGGCCGTTACGTGCGAGAGCTCTTCCCCTACGTCGGGGAGGAATGGTTCGCAAGTGCCAGACGCGCGGCGCTTGAGGGTGAGCTGGTTGAGTACGATTACGTCGATCCACTTACCAAACGATCGTATAGCGTTACCATGCGACAGGTCGCGGGCCCCGGCTACTGCGCGGTTACCTATTTGGAGGCGTAGTGCGCTGACCTATCGAGGGGGTAACTCCCATTGATAGGGTGGCACATTCTGACAAGCCCAAGAAAACGAGCTTTTTGCGCACAGTCACCAATCAAATGCCTTATGATAAATACTGGTATGGTTGAAACTTTGTGGAGAGGGGAGCGCGTTATGAAGGTTATGGCCATCTGTGCGGGGCGTAAGAACGGAAACGGTGAGATTCTTGCTAAGGAGGCTCTGAGCGCTGCGCAGGCGGCGGGCGCTGAGGTCGAGATGATCAACTTGTTCGACTACAACATCTTGCCCTGTACGGGCTGCGAGGGATGCACCATGCAAATGGGCGAGGTCGCCATGGACCCCACCAAGCAGTACCGGGGTTGCGTCCTCAAGGACAAGGACGACGTGGACGCGCTCATAGCCGAGATGCACACCTGCAACGGCGTCATCTTCTCGGTGCCCACCTACGACTTGACTCCCAGCTCGCTCTACACGCGCTTCGCACAGCGCTTCCTTGCCTACGAGCTCTCGTTCCTGCTTGAGATTGGCGTCGTGAAGGAGAACCCCAACACGGTTGCCGGCCTGATTGCCGTAGGCGGCTCCATGCACGACTGGCAGTCGCTGGCGCTCGAGAGCCTGCAGGCGACCATGTTCACCATGTCGCTTACCGTGGTCGACCGCTTTATGAGCCAGCGTGTGGGCCGTCCAGGCAACGTGCTGCTGCATCAGGACCAGCTTGACCGTGCCCATCAAATGGGCGAGAGCATCGTAAAGGCCATACAGACCCCGGTCGAGGAGCGCACCTGTGGCGGAGAGCTGGGCACCAACACCGAGACTGGTCGACCTTGGCTGGTAATCGATCCGGAAAATGGGCATATTCGCGATCGGTGTGTAGACAAGGCGCGCGCCGAGCACCTTAACGAGATCATCCAGACGCGCATCGACTTCTTCCAGCGTCAGGGCGAGGTGAAGCCGTTGCAGAAGAAGTACCGTGAGATGAAGTTCCCCACGTTTGTAATCGAACGGTAGCTTCCGCGCGCTACGGCGCACGGGCACGCGTCCAAGGAGCGTGGCCCGTGCGCCACCATTCTCTTGTCGCCGATAATCGGCGACTCCAAACAATGGCCTAGCCGCGCAACTGGTCGCGTCGCATTACGATGCGGGGCTTGAAGAGGCCAAGATACAGCATGATGCGAAAGCCAGTTTGCAACTGGAACAAGTCCTCGCCGCTTGCCAAGTTGATGCCCAGAATCTCTCGAATGCGGTTGAGCCGATACAGCAAGGTGTTCTTGTGCAGCGTAAGCATCTGGGCTGCGCGGGTTGTGGAACCAGCCACTTGTAGGTAGCAGTAGAGCGTGTCCATGAGGTCGCCGTTGTGCCTCTCGTCGTAATCACGCAGAACCTTGAGCGCAGGATGGCAGAGCGACAGCAAGTTGGTTCGGCGATCGGCCAGCTCGAGCGTATGCATGAAAGCATAGTCGCTATACCTAAACAGGCAACCGTCGTCGATTGCGGTTCCTAGGCGCTCTCCAAAGCGGACCGCCCGTCTGGCTTGTTGGTATGCGGAGCGTGTGTGCACCACGCGCGTAAAGGTATTGGACATGCCGCAGGAAAGGCCGTTGAGGGCGGCTATCTCCTCCAGGAGCTGCTCGCCATACGCGCCCACGCCATTGGTGTCGTCGCGCGAGACGAGGGCTACCAGCTGCTGGTGATAGCGCGTGTAGAGGGAGTGGTGAAGGATGGGGCGTAGCTGTCCGGCAATTTTTTCGGCTTCGAGCTGTCCCAATCCCTCACCCTTGGCATGCAGACACAGCACTTGCAGGTACTTCTTTGGATGAAAGTCGAGTGCCTTTAACCTGCGCAGCGTCACTGCCTCACTTGGCGACGAATCACCGATGAGGTTGGTGAGGAAGTGGGCACCGAGCTCGCCGACTGTGGGACTCCACACCTCGGACTTCTGCATCTCCTGCCCCACGAAGTCTGCGAGGCGGGCGAAGCAAGTAAGGTCGACGTCGCAAAAGGGGTGATTGTGCTCGACCATCATAACGTGTGCCATGCACACGCCGTTGGCCATTACGGCCGCAGTCATGGTGTTGGCATCCAGCAAGCTGTTCTTTCGCACGAGGGGTCCGGACCCAAGGGCAAGCGCCCTGTCGATTCCCTCGCTATGTATGTACTCGATGGCCTCCTCGAGCAACGTCTCGTTCTTGATTTCGCCAGTGATCACTTTTTCCAGCGAGGAGTCGCTTCCCTCCAAGTCGCTAAGATGGTAGGCGATATAGCGGTACGTCGTGTCCACCACAAGAATGGGGTTGCCCAGAGCGCATGCGGCCTCCTCGATGAGATACTGCAGGCCCTTGTTCGAGAAATGCGCCATAAGCATGCGGCGAACGATGTTGACCTGGTCCTGGCTCTCCAAAAACAGGTCCTGCAGTATGTTGTAGCACGCAAAGGGATCGACGTCCGGAGTCAGGCAAATCAGGTTTGAACGCGTGTTGCCGCTCAGGTCCGACTCGTTGTCGTGTCCATAGAGCACGCAGTTAAGCGTACAGCTCTTTGGGACGTTGCGGGGCAGCAGCGTGGTGTCCCCAAAGTACAGGACATCGTCGCGCACGATGCTGGTCTCGTTGGTAAGAAACGCCACCGTATAGACCTCTGCGTCATCGTCTGCGAGCGACGCTGCGGTAACGTGGTTTGCGGGAAGACGCGAAATGAGCTCTGCGATGCGCATCCTTGCTCCTCTCTTTGTGAGAACACACAAAAGAATAGCGCTTTTTTGCGCAAGTATGGGGTGTGGGACCCTCAACGCAGCGAACAAAAAGGACGAAAGTATACATGTGCGTTGGAAGGTGTAACAATGATGACAGGAGGATGTATGTTCAAGGTAGGCAAGTACGCGCGCAGCGTGTCCATCGTGGGCGTTGGCTGCACTCCGTTCACCAGCTTCGAGGATCACGAAGAAACCAAGGGCATGAGCGAGGGTGACGCGTTTGGTTATGCTGCGCTCGAGGCCATCGTCGACGCCGGCCTGGAGCCGCGCGACATCCAGTACTTCTATCACGGATCTGCAAACCCCTTTATGATTGGCGACTCGCTGACGCCGAACATGCAGGTTGCCGACTGGTTTGGCGTGCGTGGCATTGGTTCTGTGCACCACTCCGAGGCCTGCTGCACCGGGTATGTGGCGATGCAGGAAGCTGCCATGGCCGTTGCCTCCGGCGAGTTCGACATCGTCCTCTCGGGTGCCGTGGACATGGCTGCCAGCCTGCCCATCGTGGGGGCCCCTGGTCACGCCCGTCGTGACTTCCCACTTGAGGAGATGCTTCCCTCCATCCCCATGGTGTACGACCGCGCCTATGGGCGTCCGCTGGACTCCGCCTTTGGCATCTCGTTCGACAACTGGATTAACGAGTACCGTTGGACCTATGGCCTGTCCGACAGCGATATCGACAACGCGCTCAACGCTGTTGCCAAGAGCATGCGCCGAGCTTCCGTGCTCAACCCCCTGGGCTTCTACGACGTGGACTTCGACCAGATCGCACAGGCCAACGGCATGCCCGACGCTGACGCGTTCCTCACGTCCATGATGAACCCCAAGGTCACGCAGTACCTGCGCGTGACCGGCTTCGAGACCAAGTGCGACGGTGCCGCCGCCATGGTCCTCATGCCCACCGAGATGGCCGTGGCCCGTGGTCTTGACCACAAGGTGATCGATATCCTGGGCACTGGTTCCGCTGCATTCGAGGGTGCGACCCTTGCAAACGAGAAGACCGGCACCATCCGTGGCACCAAGCAGGTGTACGAGCTGACGGGTGTGTCGCCCGACGAGATCGACCTGCTCTTTATCAACGACTTCTTTATGGCCGGAGACATCGTGGTACCCGAGGAGGTTGGCTACGTCCCGCGTGGCGAGGCATGGAAGTACGCGATTGACGGCCGCTTCGCGTTCGATGGCGACAAGCCCATTAACACCCACGGCGGTCGCTGCGACTTTGGCCATGCGCACGGTGCCTCTGGTATTGCAGACATCGTCGAGGCCGTAAAGCAGATGCGAGGCGAGGCCGGTGCCACCCAGATGAAGAAGCTCCCCCGTACCACGCTGTTCCGTGGCTTCGGCGGCGGCCAGAACATCCGCGTCCAGATTATCCGTACACACGAGTAGCGTATAGGCGCAGAACAGGAGATAGACCATGCCTCTTCTTAAGGATATGGAACCCATCGTAAAGAAGTTCTATGACGGCGTTGCCGAGGGCAAGTACTATGGCCGTAAGTGCAAGGAGTGCGGAGCGATCGAGTTTCCGCCGCACCTGGGCTGCAACACCTGCGGGTATCACGAGACCGAGTGGGTCGAGCTCTCTGGTCACGGCACGCTCAAGTCCTTTGTCGTGCCTGGCATCCAAAATGACAAGCCCTATCTCAAGGCACTCGGCGCCTATGGCTACGGTGCGGTTGAGCTTGACGAGGGTCCCGTGTACACGTTCGTTGTGTACGGCGGCAAAAAGAAGGTCGTAAAGAAGCTGCAGCAGCGTCTGGCCGACGGCGAGGTAATTGGCGTGCATGCCAAGCCCATCGACCGAGAGGTGCCCGTAAAGGCTGGCGAGCCCGAGATGTTCAAATTCAGCCAGCTCTGCTTCGAGCTCGACGAGGTAGCCGAGTAAACATGGGTATGGGTGCGCGCGGAACAATCGTTTGCGTGCACAAAGAAGGAAAGAACGATCGAAAGGATAGCGTTATGAACCAGGAACTTCTTGAGCAGCTTGCCGGCTTCGCGAAGGCCGCCTACCAGTACGACGGCGAGATTACCGCCGACACCACCTTCGATGAGCTCGGCAAGGGTTCCATGAAGATGATTGCCCTCACCTCCACCATCGAGAACGAGCTCGACGCCGAGGTTACCATCCACGAGGTCATGAAGATGAAGACCTTCGGCGAGCTCGTTGAGCGCGTCGAGGAGGAGATGGACGAGTAACCCCCATCCCAACTTCCTAGCAAAGGGGTAACCCCCATTGATATGCCGCTTACGGCAATCAATGGGGGTTACCCCTTTGCTGGGAGGCCACTTGAACGGTTGTGCGTGCGAGGAGCCGATATTCGCTGGCTCTAGTACAATGCTTGGTGTGGGCGAACAAAGGAGCGAACATGCCTAACTTCGATGAGCTGATGCGGCAGCAGAATGCACTCTACGACAGCATCTACAACAGGCACCAACTCATCGTCGTGGGCAACGGTTTCGACTTGGCTTGTGGCCTCAAGTCCAAGTACTTTGACTTCTTTGGAAGCCGACTCGCTCAGATCGACGAGATCGAGACCTATTTGCGCCAATCTTGGTGCGAAGCGGTGCGCACTGCCAACCTGACGCTTTGGGACTTTCTCCTGCGTATGCAAAGGGGTTCGAATTGGTGCCAGGTCGAGGCGACCATGGCGCGCTGGGTTCTGCCACACCACGACGACGGGGAGAGGGGCTCCTACATAGAGCGCTCGCTGCAAAAGGTCCGTCACTATCCTTTTGCCGATCCCAACGCCGACCAAGCCACCAACAATGGTCGCTTGGAGGACGAGCAGGATGACGAGGAGTACATGCTGGGCAACGTGGCTCGGTTTGTGTGGATGACCGAGGGAAGAAAGGCGGCTGTTCGCATGGACAGGGCAGGACTGCTTGCCATCCTTCGCTCTGAGCTGCGGAGGCTGGAGCGGCTCTTCTCGGCCTTTTTGGCAGAACAGGTTGCAAAGACGAGCGCCTACTATAGCGATGCGGCATTGCTGCTGTCGAAGCTACGCGACGACGAAGTCCCATGGGAGGATGCGAGCGTTGGGGAGACCTCGCTGCTTACCTTTAACTACACGCAGCCATTTGCGCATTTGGACTGTGGCATCAGTGAGGACAACATTGTAAACATCCATGGCAATCTCGACGGCGAGGTCGTGTTTGGCGTTGACGGCACGGAGTGCATGGGCGACCTTGACGCCCTGCCTTTTACGAAAACGTATCGCGTGGCATCCATGGGCGCAAGGATGAAGAAGTCGCTCTACGATACGGCGGCGGGCATCATTGGCTTTTCCAGGACGAGTGCCATAAAGTTCTTCGGTCACTCCTTGGGGGAGGCTGACTACGCGTACTTCCAGTCGATCTTCGATGGAATCAACCTCTATGGCGGAAACACCAAGCTCATCTTCTATTATCGGCCGTGGCAGGGCGTTACCCAGGATGAGGTGCGGGCCGACATGGTGCGCCGCGTCGCACGGCTCCTGGGCACCTACGGAAAGACGCTCGACAACAAGGACCACGGCAAGAACCTTATGCACAAGCTGCTGTTGGAGGGGCGCATTACGGTTCGTGCAATCTAGCCTTATCTGTCCTTTCGTGCAGACTCACAATTCTTTGCATGCCTAAGCGCTCAACGATTGGCGTCAAATCCATGGCATGCGTCCCGTGCTCCTGAAAGAATAGATATCAGCATCTAAGGCACAAAACCGAGAGGAGCAACACATGGACCTTATGGAGCAGGTGCGTTCGAAGGCGAAGGCCAACCCGCAGAAGGTGGCATTCTTCGAGGCGGATGACCCCAAGATGATGGAAGTGGTAAGCGAGCTTACCAAGGCGGGACTGTGCGAGTGCTACGTCGTGGGTGATGGCGAGGCGCTGCGCGCGGCTGCCGAGCAGACTGGCACGGACCTCTCGAACGTGGTTGTGGTCGACATCACCGACGCCGACGAGAACGAGGCTTTTGCCCTGCGCTTTGAGGCCGCTCCCGATTGCCCCTTCAAGCCCAAGGCCGTCCGCCGTCGTGCCAAGCGTCCCATGGATCGTGCCCTTATGATGCAGCGCATCGACGAGGTGGACATCACCTTTGGCGGTCTGTGCTGCTCTACCGGTGAGGTGATTATTGGCGGACAGACTATCATCGGCCTTGCCGACGGCATCGACACCATCTCGTCCTGCGGCATCTTCAACATTCCTGGTTGGGAGGGAAGCGAGGGCAATCTGTTGGGCTTTGGTGACGCAGCCGTGTGTGTGGACCCCGATCCCGAGCAGCTGGCCTCCATCGCCATCAGTGCCGCCGAGACCGTGCATGCGCTCATGGGTTGGGAGCCGCGCGTCGCCATGCTATCGTACTCCACCGACGGTTCTGCCGAGAGTCCCATGGTCGACAAGGTGCGCGAGGCCGTGAAGATCGCTCAGGAGCGTCGTCCGGACCTGGCAATCGACGGCGAGTTCCAGCTTGACTCCGCCATCAATCCCGCGGTCGCCTCCAAGAAGGTACGCCGCGAGAGTGCCGTTGCGGGCAAGGCGAACGTAATTATCTGCCCAGACATCAACGTGGGCAACATTGGCGTGAAGCTCGTGCAGAACTTCGCCCACGCCGACGCGTATGGCCCCTTCCTGCAGGGCTTCAAGAAGATCGTGTGCGACTGCAGTCGCTCCGCACCGGTATCCGAGCTCGTCGGCAACGTCGTTATGAGCTGTGTCCGCGCACAAGCCCTCAAGGAGGCATAAGTCATGGCAGACAAAACCTATCGCATTATGGTAATCAATCCCGGTTCGACCTCCACTAAGGTGGGCGTCTTCGACGGCGAGACCGAGGTGTTTACCAAAAACGTTTCTCATGAGGCGTCGAAGTTGGCAGAGTTTGCGAGTGTCAGCGACCAGATGCCTTACCGTCGCGACATGATTCTGTCCATCCTGGATGAGAATGACGTGGCACTCGATACCATCGACGCCTTTGTTGGCCGTGGTGGCGGGCTACTCTCGGTTGAGGGCGGCACCTACCAGGTGAACGACGTACTGCTGGACCATGCCTACCGTGGGGCCAACGGCATCCAGCATCCCGCGCAGCTGGGCAGCCAGCTTGCCAACGAGTTTGCCACGAAGGCTGGCAAGCCCGCCTTTGTCGTGAACCCTCCCGATACCGACGAGTTTTGCGACTATGCACGCATGACGGGCATCAAGGGTATCTACCGCAACTCGCATCTTCATGCGCTTAACCTCAAGGAGACGGCCATCCGTCATGCTCACTCGATGGGCAAGCGCTATGATGAATGCAACTTTATCGTGTGCCACATCGGTGGCGGTATCTCCATAAGCGCACACAAGCAGGGCAAGATGATAGACGGCTACGACATCGTGCAGGGCGAGGGTACGATGGCACCCACACGCTGTGGTGCCGTACCCGTTGCGGGCATCCTTGACTATTTGGAGGCCGGACACTCCATAAAGGACGCCCGTGGCATGTGCATGAAGACCGGTGGGTTCGTGGACCTGTTGGGTACTTCCGACGCTCTGGAGGTCTCGAACCGCGCGGCCGAGGGCGACGTGGCGGCGGCACGCGCCTGGGGTGCCATGCTCTATCAGCTCAACAAGTACATCGGCTCCATGGCCACGGTCCTGGGCGGTAAGGTAGACGGAATCTTGCTTGGCGGTGGCATGGTATACAACCAAGGGCTCGTCGCCAGCATCAAAGAGAACTGCGGATGGATTGCGCCAGTATCCGCATATCCTGGCGAGTTCGAGCTCGAGGCTATGGCGGCAGGTGCCATTCGTGTTCTGGATGGCGAGGAGGAGCCCAAGACGTACACGGGCGTTCCCGTGTTCCAAGGCTTTGAGGACTAAGGTAAGAGAAGGAGTTAATCATGGAGCGAAGTGCAGGACAGCAGCTTGGCGGCGCGTTTGTCGTCGGTGGCCTCATTGCGGTGGTCGCGCAGGTAATCATGATGGTTATGGCTATGGTCGCGCCTGTTCCCAATCTCGTTGCACCGCTGTCGTTGGTGGTGCTTGGCATTGTGGGCATGGTGCTGGTAATCTGCGGCGTCTACGAAAAGATCTCGGCGGTCGGTGGCTTTGGTGCCGGTATCATGTTCTGCGGTCTCGTGGAGGCTGTCGCAGGCATATTTGTGGGTGCGTCGATGGAGGCGGGCGGCAAGGCCTCTGCCGGAATGAAGGCGACCGGAAAGTTTGCCGTGGCGATTTTGGGCAGCCTTGTGATCGTTGGCACGTTGTTGGGTGTCGTTTGCGTGGGTATGCCTGGGGTGCAGGCAGTTATGGCTGGACCCACGGTGGCGGCTCCAGGCCCCATCGTGTTCCTGTACGCCTTCCTCATGGGTGGTCTCATCTCCATCGAGGGACAGGCGCTGCTTACCTTTGCCAAGCTGCCCAATCCCGTTGTCGTGCTGATTAACGCGGCGCTTGGCATGCTGCTTACCATCTTTGGCGTTGCTGGTAACCTCGAGGTAATTACGGGCGCTGGTCTGTGTGCCACCGTGGTCGACGCAGGTGCTGGTGCGGTTCTGGGCGGTGCGATGATTGCGGCTCATGGTGTTCCCATGGTCACTATCGTGCTGGTTGCGGTAATGGTGCTCGTGGTCATTATGGGCGTAATCAGTGGCAACGTCCTGCTTAAGCGTGCAAAGAATCACTAAGAGCAAGAGCTACTAGCTCGGTATTCCAGCTGCACAGCGGCCTATCAAGGGAAACCCCCATTGATAGGCCGCTTTCGGCAATCAATGGGGGTTTCCCCCGACAGGCCCACACCATCTGGTGGCTTGTGAACGCTACTTCTGGTTCTTCCGAATGTTGTCGATGTCCTCGGTCGTACCCCCGCCGGTGTCGTTGGGGTCGCGGAACTCGCCCTTGTCCACCAGGCGCAGGAAGGCGTCCACCACGTCCTCGGTGAGTTGCGTGCCACGCACCTTCCGAATGATCGAGACGGCCTTGTTAAAGTTCATGCGCTTGCGGTAGGGGCGGTCGGAGTACATGGCGTCAAACGTGTCGGCTACCGCGATGATTTGCGCCACGCGGGGAATCTCCTCGCCAGTGAGTCCGCGCGGGTATCCCTTACCGTCGGGGCGCTCGTGGTGCGCGCCAGCGCCAATGGCGAGCTCAGGCATGATGCTGATGTCCTTGAGTGCGCGATAGCCCAGCGATGAGTGCGACTTGATTATGTTGAACTCATGGTCGGTGAGTTTTCCCGGCTTGTTGAGCACCTCGGTAGGCACACCAATCTTGCCGATGTCGTGCAGCAGCGCAATGTTGTAGTAGCGCTCCACCACATCGTCGTCATAGCCCAATTCGCGCGTGAGCATGGCGGTGTAGTCGGCCACGCGGGTCGAGTGACCGTTGGTGTACCTGTCCTTCATGTCGATGACCTTTGCGAACGCCTGGGTCATCTCGCGGATGAAGAGGCGGTCCTCGCGCTCCTTCTTACGCAGTGCCTCGGTCTTCTTGCGGTATGTCCAGCGGGCGACAAGCCAGACGGCCAGCGCAAGGGCGCCAAGCGCGAGGATACGGAACCACCAGGTCTCCGTGGGGGCCTTGTGCTTTACGATACGCAACAACAACTCCTTGTTGCCATGGCCCCTGTCGTCCTGTAACCGCAGCTTAAAGCTGTATGTGCCGCCCTTCAGGTTCGTGTAGTCGATGGGCGCGAGTTCCGAGCGCCGCAAGGTCACTTCGTCCTGATTGAACCCCTCCAGGTTGTAGCTCACCTGAGGGTTGAGGAGGGCATAGGTAAAGACGAATGGATGGATGGTGAGCTTGGAGACGTCGTCCCCAACGGTTATGGTCCCTGAGGCGTCGGGGTACAGCGTGACGCCGTCCGCCTCCACGAAGGGGACGGCAATCTTTATGTCGTCCAAGTCCGTATAGGGTACGTCGATATTCACCTTGGCGACGCCGGTCGTCCCAGCGAGGTACAGGTCGCCGTCCGATGTGAGCTCGCTAAACGAGTTTGCGGTCGCAATGCACGGCAGCCCGTTGTCGCGGCCATAGTATACGGGCGTGATGGAGCCGTTTGCCAGCAGATCATCCACGGAGACCACATAGATGCCGTTGCTGCTCATCACCCACATCTCGTCGGCCTTGTTCTGATACAAGTCGAAGTTGTTGGAGTAGGGGAAGTTGCGAATGGTGGTTACCCGGTAGCTGTTGTCCATGTATGCGAGGGAGTTGCTGGTCACGATCCAGTACAGGTCGCGCGTGGCATCCTTCTTGACGCGCATGACCACGTCCGAGAGCAAACCAGACGTGGTGTCCAGATGGGTTACCGTTCGCGCTTCGCCGTCCCCGTGCACCACATAGATGCCGCCGCCATCCGAGCCCATGATGACGTCTCCGTTGGCTGCCTCGGCTACCGTCAGGATCTCGGTGTTGCTCAGGCCATCATCCTCACCGAGGACCTCCGCAATGCGGTCGCCCTCGATGCGCACGAGCCCTCCCGTGCATGCGGCCAAGACCGTTCCGTCGCTCTTTTGCATGGTGGAACGCACGCGGTCCGAGGGAAGGCCGTCCGCACTGGTAAAGCAGGTAACCTTGTTGCCGTCCAGTCGGATGAGGCCATAGTCTCCATAGGTGGCAAACCAGAGCCGCTCCTGGTCGTCACGCATGATGGAGCGAATTCTTATGTCCTTGAGCATGGCAACGAGGTCCTTTTGTCCAAGGTCCTTGCCCGAGGCGGTTCTGGCAGAGACGAGCGGGATGCTTGTCTCGGTGCCTTTGGAGCCGAGTACGACAAGCCCGTTGTCGGTCCCCACAAAAAGTCTGCCATTGAGCATGCACGTGGTGTTGACCACCGACTCTGGGAGGTCATAGCGTTCAAAGACGTTGGAGAACTGGTTCGGCACGATCTTCATGACGCCTTGGCGGGATGAGGTGAACCAAAGGTTCCCCTCGTAGTCTCGCATCGCGTGATCAATTGAGTTGTTGAGCGGGATGTTTTGAACAAGATGGATGTTCTCGCCATCCATAAAGCCAATGCCGTTGTCTGCACACACCCACAGATGGTCGTCAATCATCGAGAGGCTCTTGAGTGACGCGAGGGGAGACACGTTGATTGTGGTTGGGTTCGAGAATCCGCCGTCAAGCTTGCCATAGTATACGGTGGATTCCTTGGTGCCCAGATACGCGTACCCTGGCTTATTGGGGTCGGGGAGCACCGAAATCACGTTTGGGATGCCCAGCTGGTCGCTGGTGTAGAAGTCCAGTATTGCCTCACCTTTGATGGAGAACACATCGCCGCTCATGGTGACACCGTAGAGGACGCCGTTAGAGTCGGGAAGCAGATCGCGTACGTACGAATCGCCGATGCGCGGGTCGTGGACCGGGACGATTCTTCCGTCTTGGCTAATCAGTGTCACGCCCTCGGTGGTGGCGACGAAGATGTTGCCGATGCTGTCCTCGGCAATGGCGCGGACTGACGACGACGTGAGGCCGTCCTTCTTGTTGATGATGCGGAACTCGCCGTCCTCGAGTACGGCCACACCGCTGTCGTTGGTGCCGACCCACAGCCTGTCCGAGCTGTCAACGTAAAGGCACACCACGCTGGCTACGCCTGACGTGGAGCCGATTCTCTCGAAGGTGTTGCCGTCGTAGCGAATGAGGCCGCTGTAGCTGCCAATCCAGATAAAGCCCTCCTTGGTCTCCACGATGTCGTTGGCCTCTGAGGTGGGCAAGCCGTTGGTGTTGTCGTAGAGGACCGAGGAATAGCCTTCGCTTCCCGAAGCGAGTATTGCCGTAAGGCCACCCTCGTCGTTTGCGGGCGCCTGTGCCCAGGCCGAAAGCGGAAGAGCGAAGGAGCCCATCAGCAGCGTGAGTACGAACAGGGGCCAAATTCTGGATACCCTAGGTCGAATAGCCATACTCATACGAAACTCCTAGTTTGTTTGCAAGGGCCGTACGTGGAAATAGCATAATACCTTCCGTGCTCTGTTTGTGGCAAAACGGCCGACTGTTCCGTGGAGCAGACAGAGCGGTCCTTGTTCGCGGGGTGGCCAACCTGAGTTTGAGTGGTGCTATGATTTAGACAAACGACGCATAAGTCATTACGGAGGGGACATGGAACGTACGAAATATCAAAAGGCGCTGCTGGTAATCTCCATAATCAACATTGTATTCGGTGTATTCGGTCTTATTGCAGGCTTACTTGCCGGCGTAGTAAGTAGCTTTGCCGCGTCTGCCACCAACACTGGTTTGACTGGCGACGAACAGGCCATTGGTGCCGCTGCGATCGGCATCATCGCGGCCATTGCCGTCATCTCGAGCCTTGTGGGTCTGGCCGAGGGCATTCTGGGCATCCGCGCCGCAAGGGACAGCCAAAAGATCATGCCCCTTTGGGCCCTCTCGTTCGTTGGGGTCGGTTTGGGTGTCATCCAAGTGGTTACGAGCATCTCCAGCGACGGGTTTCAGATTACGACCCTGCTGCCGCTCGTCTTCCCGGGACTCGTGTTTTGGCTTGCCAATAGCATAAAGATGGAAGCTGGGCGTTAGGGTCGCGAACGGTCACTTGAGCGACTGCGACGTGCCTTGGTTCGATTTCTTGTGCTGTGTCCCGCACATATAAGCTACTATGGTTAGTTAAGGCAGTTTATATAAGCATACACAAGCTAAGGAGGAGTTCCATGAAGCAGCTCGAAACCGATGTCGTCGTTATTGCCGCGGGTCTCTCGGGCCTCGCAGCGGCCGTTTCGGCCGCCGAGAACGGTGCGCGCGTTATATGCCTCGAGAAGGCGTCCAACACTGGTGGTGCGGCCAACATGGGCATGGGTCCCTGCGCAGCCGGTTCTCCCGTTCAAAAGATGAGTGGCATCACGCTAACGCCTGGCGAGCTCTTCCGTCGGCACATGTTCTACACGCACTACCAGGTGGATGCCAAGCTGGTAAAGGCATATTACGACAAGTCGGGCGACACCATTCAGTGGCTGATGGACATGGGCGTGCAGTTTAACTCCGTCCGTCCTGCCTTCCGCGCGGGCGAGCGCACCAAGGCCTATGCCGACGGTGAGTACACCTGGCATGTCGTGCAGCCAGAGGACGGCTCCGAGCCGGGCCCGCGTGCCGCCACCACCATGACCAAGCGCATGACCGAGAGGGCACAGGACCTTGGCGTCGAGTTTTTGCTCGAGACCCCCGGCACCGGTCTTATCACCAACGAAGAGGGTGCAGTGTGTGGCGCAAGGGCAAAGGACAAGTCTGGCGAGGAGATCGAGATCTCGTGCAAGGCGGTCATCGTGGCCACGGGTGGCTTTGGCCACAACGTGCAAATGATCCACGACCTCATTGGCCTGGACTGGGGCAAGAACCTCTTCTCGTTTGCCATTCCCGGCATGGACGGCGACGGATTTAACATGTGCCATGAGGTTGGCGGTGGCCACACTCCGGTTACGATGGAGATGATGTACCAGCTGCCCGACAACATGAACCACTTCTATGTTGAGGGCGCGTTCCGTCAGCCTTGCTACTGGTGCAACCGTCTGGGCGAGCGTTTTATGCCCGAAGACGAGGTGTTCAACACCACCTTCGTGGGTAACGCCATCAACCACCTGCCCGGCAAGGTTGGTTTTGCCGTCTTCGACGCCAATATGCTCAAGCGTTGGAAGCGGCAGGGTCCCGACATCGTGAGCCACGTGCATCCCCATGACCTGTATGAGGGCTTCGAGGCCCAATGGAACGCCGACCTCGAGACGTACAAGGACGACGAGGGCAACCCCTACATCGCGCAGGCCGATACCCTGGAGGAGCTCGCCGAGAAGCTTGGCATCAACGTAGAGGGCTTCGTGGCGGCAGTCGAGGAGTATAACGCGATGTGCGCCGATGGCTTTGACGCGCTGTTCGAGAAGGACCGTCAGTTTATGATTCCGCTGGAGGAAGGACCCTTCTATGGCTGCAAACAGTTTATGGGCGCCTATGGCACGTTGGGCGGCGTGCTGGTCAACCATAAGCTGGAGGTCATGACCGACGAGTACGAGACCATTCCCGGGCTCTATTGCGTGGGCACCGATGCCTGCACCATCTATGGTGACTCCTACAACTTCTGCATTCCGGGCAACACCATGGGATTCTGCCTCAACTCCGGTCGCATAGCGGGCGAGAACGCCGCAATGCTCGCCTTCGGTGGCGGAGAAGATGGCGACTGGGACGACGACTGGGACGACGGCGCTGACGACGACTGGGACTAGTATTCTTGCTGGCCTCGCCAAGCCATAAGAGGGGGTGACCCCCAATTGATATGCCGCTTGCGGCAATCAATTGGGGGTCACCCCTTTGATAGGCCACCGCCGACCATCGATTCGTTCCTCCGTGGCCACGTCTACCCATCGCATCCAAAGGACTTCTGGCCCTTCATTCGTGTATGATGTTTCTTGCCAAGGAAGTTCCGTGGTTCCAAAGGGGGGAAAGATGCCGTCAATCTTTAAAAAACCGCAGGTAGAAGAGCCAGTGGAGCTCACTGAGGCCGAAAAGCGCATGCAAATGCTCGATGATGCCGAGCATGCGATTAACGCCGCATTCGCGACGGGTAAGGCGGACCGTGCCGAGATAACCAAAGTCGCGCGGGAGAACGCCCAAGACGCTGTTAGGATCGTGGGCGAGGCAATGGAGGCCGACGAGCAGGCAGACGAGATCACCCGACTCGCGGTAATCGCCGAGAACATGGGCGACCGCGAGAAGACGAAGGACGTGCGCAAGCGTGCCAAGGACGCGCGCCGCGAGGCGAAGAAGGCCCACAAGGCAGCGACGAAGGCAGCAAAGACGGCGTACGATGCCATCAAGTTCAGCCAGCCCGGAAAGCTTGGGTTCCTGCGCGCGGTACAGGTGGTTTATGCGCTCAATATTGCCCTTACGCTCGCGACGCTGTTGGCGACCTCGCGTGACGCAATCGTATACAACTCGACTACCATCTTCAGCTGGATTACCATCATCCTGGAGGGTGTCGGCTTCTGGTTCTTTATCAACTACTTTAAGAAGACCAAGGAGGTCGTTATTATCACCTCGGTCTTCTGCCTTGCAACCTATCTTGTAACCTGGTTTCTTACGGGCAAGACCACGTTATTGGAAATCGTAGGTGCCGGTGGCTGGAACGTCTTCCTCATCCTGTACTTCGCGCTTTCCAGCCGTATAGACGCGGTATTCGTCAACGACTTTTCCAGTTACAAACCGCGTGCCCGTGAGGAAATCAACCGCAGCGGCTGGCCGTTCGTGCGCAACCTCATCATCTACTTCATCGTCTTTTCGGTTCTTGGGCATTGGATGGAAGCGGGCATGTGCCAGTTTATCCGCCTGGGATGGGTGCAGGGCGAATACGATCCCTCAAACACCATGCTCTGGCGCGACTGGCTCTACCCCTATCCCATGGAGGGCGCTGCCGTCGTGGTTATCGCGCTGGCCCTGTATCCACTCTGGCAATACCTGCTCAAGCGCTTTAAGCCCATCGTTGCCTATGCGCTGAGTTTCGTGGCCAACGCGCTCACCTGCGGTGCCATCGAGTTCTCTATGGGTCTCATCGTGAATGCCAACTACCAGCTGTGGGACTATCGCGATAACTTTGGCAACCTCATGGGTCAGGTGTGCCTGCAAAACGTACTCGCCTTTGGCGTGGCCGCCTCCATAATTGCTTGGATCGTGTATCCATTGCTCGAGCGCTGGATTGCGAAGATTCCCCGCGACACCATGAACATCGCATTCGTGGTGATTGCAGTAATTGGTGGCATCCTGGGGTCGCTGTACAGCATCGATCCCCCCGAATCTGCGCAGGCGCCTGCGCAGACGGCAAGTGAGCAGCAGGCTGGCGAAGACTCGTCTGACGAAGGCTCTACCGAGGTGGAGGTCATCGAGATTACCGAGGATGACGCCAAGGACATTGCCGCCGCTTTGGCTTTGGAGTTGTTGCGCCAGGATGGGTCGCTGAGCCAGGAGGACCAGGAGCTGCTGGACAGGCTGATCGCCAAAAGGGAAGACCAATCGAACGAATCCGATTCCGAAGATGCTCAGACCGAGGAGGAATCGCTGCAGGAGGCAGCATAGGGCGAATGCAGTCGAATCTGTCGTTAACCGCTGAGGGTCGGCCCCAATTGCCACTGGGGCCGACCCTCAGCGGTTGAGGCAAATATGTCCGTTGGTGCATGTTATGATGAATCATGTGACCGTGTGCAAATAAGAGATAGAACTTAGTGCGAGCGGTGGGGGCTGCGTTGCGCACACGAGTGGAGAGGAGCGATGCGCATGAAGCTTATGATTGACGGCCGAACGATCGAGGCGGAGGAAGGGCAATCGATTCTTCGGGCCTGTCTTTCGGCCGGTATATTCCTGCCGCACCTGTGCGGGCATCCAGACCTGGAACCTTTGGGTGGATGTGGCCTGTGCATGGTCGAGGTGGAGGGCGAAGCTGAGCCCGTGCGCGCCTGCATGACAGAGGCACAAGAGGGCATGAAGATCTCCATTAATGGGGAGCGGGCAGACAAGGTCCGTCGCATGGCGATGGAGCTCATCCTTGCGACACATCCGGCCGACTGTACCGGCTGCCCCAAGTACGGTGTGTGTGAACTCCAGTCCATGTACCAGTACATGGGCGTGTCACCACAGCGCTGGCGCTGCAAGGGACGTACGGTTCCCACGGACGACTCCAACCCCATCATCACGCACATGTTTACGCGCTGCATTCGATGTGGGCGGTGCGTGCGTGCCTGCGAGGGCCTGCGCGGTGTGGGTGCCATCGGGTTCGCCCGTGGTGAAGACGGCGCCATGCGCGTTACCATCAAGGGAAACTCGCTGCAGGAAGCCGGCTGCCGCTTCTGTGGCGCCTGCGTGGAAGTATGTCCCACTGGCTCAATCGTGGATGCCCTTGGCATGATGCGTGATGACCGTAGTCGCGAGGATAACGTAGTTCCCTGTCGCTCGGGTTGTCCCGCACATATTGACATCCCTCGCTACCTGCGTTACGTAAAGGCGGGGGAGTGGGAGAAGGCCACAGCCGTCGTGCGCGAGAAGGTGCCATTCCCCGAAACCCTTGGTTCCATCTGCACACACAACTGTCAGGGTGAGTGCAAGCGCAATCACCTGCAGGAGCCCCTCTCCATATGCCGGCTTAAGCGCGCGGCAGCCGTGCGCGATACTGGCGAGTGGAAGGAGCGGGTGCGTCACGAGCCGCTTTCCGGCAAGCGAGTTGCCGTCGTAGGTGCTGGCCCCGGTGGGCTCACGGCCGCGCTGTTTTTGGCCGAGAAGGGTCATAGGGTAACGGTGTTCGAGGCCAATGCCAAGGTTGGTGGCCAGATGCGCTATGGCATCCCCGCCTACCGTCTTCCCGACGCGGTCGTCGACAAGGAGGTCGCGACCATCCTCGAGATCAGCCAAGGGTCCGACCCGGAGCCGCGCATCGAGCTCGTGTGCAACGAACGCGTGAAGGATGTGGCAGCGTTGCTCGGTCAGGGGTTCGATGCCGTGCTGGTAACCGTCGGCACCTTCAAGGGCAACGTGCTTCCCATGCCAGGGCACGACCTGAAAAACGTCTACGTGAACACGGAGTTCCTCAAGGCGGCTCGCGTGGGAAATCCGCAGCCGGTCGAGGGCGGCCGTGTGGTGGTGCTCGGCGGTGGCAACGTGGCCTACGATTGCGCTCGCACTGCAGTGCGCTTGGGTGCGGCGAGCGTGGACGTAGCGTGTTTGGAGGCCGAGGCAGCTATGACCTCGACGCCCGAGGAGCGCGATGAGGCTGCGGAGGAAGGCGTCGTTCTGCACGACGCATATGCCTTCACCTCCATAAACGATGATGGAGCCGGAAAAGTGGGTTCCATCACCATCCATAAGATTGCGAGATTCTACTTCGACGAGGATCACCGTGCCGTTACCGAACTCGTGGAGGGCGGCGAGCTTACCCTGCCTGCCGACTACGTGATCTTTGGCGTGGGCCAAAAGCCCGAGGACACCATGGGTTTCGACCTCGAGCTCACGCATGGGCCGTACGTGGTAACAAACGACGAGCTGGCAACGAGCGTGGAGGGCATCTTTGCCGCTGGCGACGTGGTGACTGGCACCAAGTCGGTGATCGCCGCCATCGCACAAGGCCGAGAAGCAGCCAGCTCAATCGATCGCTTCCTGGGTGGCGACGGCGACATCTCCGCCGAGCTGCTCGATTACGAGGAGCCACAGAAGGAGCTCGGTAAGGCGGCGGAGGACTTCTACTCCAAGGCGGTTCTGCCGCAGTTCACCCCGGGAGACGAGCGCAAGCGTGGCTTCGAGCCGTTCGAGTGCCCGTTTACCGAAGACGAGGCAAGGTGTGAGGCGGCGCGCTGCCTGCAGTGCGACCTGCGGCTGGGTATTACCAAGCCACTGCTTTGGAACGAATACTAAGAGGGGAGGCCACGACCAATGAAGTACAGCATTTCGCCAACGACCACCACGCCCAAGGCGTTGCTCAAGCAGCTGGGCGTCAAGGAGAAACCCAAGGCCGTGTGGTTCGCCTATCCCATGGCGACGTTCGTCACGCCAGAGCAGTATAACGACGAGATGGAGATAACCGCCCGTGAGGTGGTGTCGTACGGCGCCGACGAGTGCATGGCCCATGCGCTGTGGGACGTGTGCGAGGACCTAAGAACCTCCACTGACTGTACGTGCACCTTTGGGCATGAGGGTGGCTACCAGATTGTTACCATCCTGGGCGACATATGCTCCAAGAAGGGCAAGCCCCAGGACATCGCGCTCCTGCGCGATTTGGCTCCGGTCATGCAAACGCAGGCACTGTGTGGCGAGGGCCGTGCCCTGGCCAGTGCTGTGCTGCAGGCGCTGGACCTGTTTGGGCCCGAGATTGAAGCCCACATCACCAAGCGCAGCTGTCCTTCGGGAGGTTGTCCTGCGTTCAAAACCTACCACATCCTGGTGTCTAAGTGCACTGGTTGCGGCAAGTGTCTTAAGGCGTGCGATGATCGTGCGATTATGGGCAAGGCCAAGTTCGTGCACGTCATCGACCAACGCAAGTGCTCGCAATGCGACAAATGCCGGGAAGTGTGCCCCGAGGGTGCCGTGGTGCGCGCGGGCGCCAAGAAGCCCAAGACGCCACCTCGCCCCATTCCCTGCAGGCGCAAGTAGCCCGTACCTGACGGTTAGGCCGGCAGTCCCCCGAACACAGGGGACTGTCCCCCGGACACAGGGGACAGTCCCCTTTATTCCGCCGTTCGTGGAATGGCCGCTGCCCACCCGTAAAAATGCCAAGCAAGCCTGTTGGCACTCACCTTTTGCCGGATGGATAGGCGGCAACAAGATTTGATGCAGTAGACTAAATGAGCATGCGGAATGTACGAGGAAGGGGTTCCATGGGGAAGGTGCAACTGACGCGACGGGCCCTGCTCTTTGGCGCGGGGGTGAGTGCACTGTCGCTTGTGGGGTGCGGGCAGGCCTCCCAGGGTAATGCGCCGGGACAAGGTGACGCGCCGCGCAAGGTCGTAATGGTAACCAACGTAGGCGGCATTAACGACCAAGGTTTCTGCGAGCTCTCGTGGAAGGGTCTGCAGCGTCTGCGCGACGAGCTGGACTATGATGTGTCGTACATAGAGTCGCGCCTCGACGCCGACTATGCCACCAACATCGACAAGGCCATCGACTATGGCGCCAACTTCGTATGGTCCATCGGCTTCGCCATGTCCGATGCGGCTGCCTTCGCGGCAAAGATCAACCCCGACCTGGACGTGAAGTTTGGCATCGTGGATGCCAACACCAGTGGTTCGCCAAACCTCACCGGTGTGCTCTTCGCCGCTCAGGAGCCCTCATTCGTGGTGGGATATGTTGCGGGAAGGACCACCACGACGAACAAGGTGGGATTCGTCGGGGGCATTGAGTCCGACAACATCTATGCCTTCGAATACGGGTATCTGGGAGGCGTTGCGTATGCGGCCCGCGAGCTGGGACGGGACATATCGGTGGATCGACAATACGCTCAATCGTTCACCGACAACGCCAAGGGTAAGTCCATCGCGCAAAAGATGTTCTCCAACGGCGTTGATGTAATCTTCCATGCTGCGGGTGGGTCGGGCGTAGGCGTAATAGAGGCTGCGGCGGAGACGGGCAATTACGCCATCGGTGTGGACATGGACCAGTCGTACCTGGCGCCTAACAACGTACTCACCTCGGCCATCAAGCGTGTGGACACGGCGCTATTCGACCTCACGCCCAAACTCATCGAGGGCCAGATCGAGGGTGGGCAGGACCTTATACTGCGCCTCGCCGACGGTGATTACATGGGCATTGCCGAGGAGCATTCCCTTATGGACCAACAGGTATACGAGGACGCCCTTGTCCTCATAGAAAAGATCAAGGCGGACGAGGTGGACGTGCCGGCATCCGACGAGGCATACCAGCAGTTCCTGTCCGAGCTCGGCACCGCGTAGGAAGGGGGGAGGACACATGGACCAAGACGCTTCCTATGCGGTACGCATGCGAGGCATCGTAAAGCGGTTCGGTGCCTTTACGGCACTCGATCACATGAACTTGGAAGTGCGCAAGAAGACCGTACATGCAATCCTGGGCGAGAACGGCGCAGGCAAGACCACGCTCATGAACATCCTCTATGGGCTGTATCAAGCTGACGAGGGGCAAATCTACCTCAATGGCGAGCTCGTGGACATCTCCAACCCTGCCGAGGCGATTCGTCGTGGCGTCGGCATGGTGCACCAGCACTTTATGCTTGTGGAGAACTTTACCGTTACGCAGAACATTATCCTGGGAGACGAGGTGTGCGGGACGGCGGGCATTCTCGACATGAGAAGGGCGCGTCAACAGGTGGTTGAGCTGGTGGAGCGCTATGGGTTCGACGTGGATCCCGATGCCAGGATCGAAGACATATCCGTGGGCATGCAGCAGCGCGTGGAAATCCTCAAGGCACTCTTCCGTGGTGCCGACATCCTCATTCTGGACGAGCCCACGGCCGTGCTTACCCCGCAGGAGATCGACAAACTCATACAGATCATGGAGGACCTCACTGCGGCGGGGAAGACGATCGTGATCATCACCCACAAGCTCAAGGAGATCCTGCGCGTGGCTGACGAGTGCACCATCATCCGTCGCGGTGCCTACATGGGCACGGTGGACGTGTCGCAGACCGACGAGAATGACTTGGCGTCCAGGATGGTGGGCCGCAGCGTGAGCCTTACCGTGGAGAAGACCGCGGCGCACCCTGGTCGTCCCCTCCTCTCCATTCAGAACCTGCACGTACGGGATGAGCGTGGCATCGAGCAGGTGCGCGGACTCGACCTTACTGTGCGCTCGGGCGAGATCGTGGGTATTGCGGGCGTGGATGGAAACGGCCAGCACGAGCTGGTGGATGCCATCATGAGCATGGCACGGGCGCAGCTCGGAAGCATCGTCGTGGATGGCGAGGAGATTCAGAACACCTCGCCGCGCAACGTGATCGAGCGTGGGGTGACGACCATTCCCTCCGACCGCCATCGCTGGGGTCTGGTGCTACCCATGATGGTGTGCGAGAACTCGGTCCTCGAACATCACAACGACGACGAGTTCGGGCTGGGCGTGCTGCTCGACTACGACCGGCTCCATGAGTTCTCGTCCGAGCTCATCGCCAAGTTCGACATCCGTCCTGCCGGCTGTGAGGACGAACGCATCAGCGGCCTCTCGGGCGGCAATCAGCAGAAGGTGATCATCGCACGCGGCGTGGCACACAGTCCCAAGGTGCTCATCGCGTTCCAGCCAACACGTGGTCTGGACGTTGGCGCAATCGAATTCATTCACAAGACGCTCATTGCCGAACGTGACCGTGGGGCTGCCATCCTGCTCATTTCGTACGAACTGGACGAGGTGATGGACGTATCCGACACAATCGCCGTCATCTACCATGGGGCAATCGTGGGAGAGTTCGCGCAGGGGGCTGTGAACGAGGAGCAGCTCGGCCTGCTCATGGCAGGAGGTGAGGCAAGGTGAGTGCATTGATTCGCTTCCTCAGGCGTCCGTTTGCGAACATAGCGATAGCCGTGCTTCTGGGGCTTGCGGTTGCCGCCGTCGTCGTGGCAGCTACAGGCTACAATCCGTTCGACACATTTGCCACGCTCCTGTATGGTGCTTTTGGCAAGCCCAAGTACCTGACGAACGTCATCATCAAGGCGACCCCCATACTCCTTACGGGCGTCGCGGTGTCGTTTGCGTTCAAGACGGGACTCTTTAACATTGGCGCAGAGGGGCAGTACATCGCAGGCACCATTTGCGCCACCATCGCCGGCGTGCTGTGCAACTTCCCAGCGCCCATCCAGATTCCCATCGTCGTGCTTGCCGGCATGGCTGGTGGCGCGCTACTCGGAGCGTTCGTCGGGTTCCTCAAGGCCCGCTTGGGGATTCACGAGGTAATAACGTCCATCATGACCAACTGGATCATGCTCTACCTGTGTAACTTCGTGGTGCAGTCCAAGACGTTCCACAACCCCAACTCCAACACGGCACTTCCCGTTAACCCTTCGAGCTACACGATGGTCCTGCACCAGTGGAAGATGTCGGACGAGGGCATTACGTACCTGGTGCAACACCCGTGGCTTCGGGACATCCTGCTCAAGACTGACCTCAACGTTGGGTTTATCGTGGCGGTTCTGGTGGCGATTCTGGTGGGTCTGCTGTTGTCCAGGACCAAGCTGGGCTACGAGCTGCGTGCGGTGGGCTATAACAAGGATGCCGCACGATTCTCGGGTATTGGCGTTGAGCGAAGCGTGGTGCTCTGCATGCTCATCTCCGGTTCCTTCTGCGGCCTG
>CACZFB010000034.1 GCA_902780305.1 uncultured Coriobacteriaceae bacterium
CCCCATTGATATGCCGCTCGCGGCAATCAATGGGGGTTACCCCCCTTCGATAGGCTGACACAATCTGGCCAGCTGGTCTGGCGGCGGCGCATTGCCACTTGACTTAAACCATGGTTCAAGGAGCACAATGCCTTCTACCTGAAGTCGAGGAGCCAGGGCGCGCGAGGCTGCCCTGGGCGTGCGCTCGGCATCGATGCGGTTCGTTTAAAAGAAGGGAGAGTGACGGCAGCTATGAAACGCCTGCAGCGCTGCAGGCGGTGTTCGATGCCATAGGCAAGGGGCTTGCGGGCAGGATTGGCGTAAAGCTCTCGACGGGCGAGCCGGGTGGTGATCACTACCTCAAAGCCGACCTCATCTCGGAGCTCGTTTCTGCCGTGGGCGGAACGATCGTTGAGTGCAACACGGCATACGGCGGCTCTCGCGGATCGACCGACGCGCACTACCAAGCGGCGGCCGATCACGGGTTCACGGGCATCGCGGATTTCCAGATCATGGACGAGGATGGGTCGCTCTCCCTTCCCGTCGAGGGAGGCCTTCATTTGAACGAGAACCTCGTCGGCGCCCATTTTTCGGACTACGATGGCTTTCTGGTCCTCTCCCATTTTAAAGGGCATGCAATGGCAGGTTTTGGCGGAGCGCTCAAGAACATCTCCATCGGCATGGCGTCACGCGAGGGAAAGCTGCTCATCCACTCCGCGGGACAGAATCGCACCAGTTGGTCGATTGCGGTCACGCCCGACTTTCTCGAGTCGATGGCTGACGCCTGCAAGGCCGTCCTCTCGTCTCAGCCCAACATGCTGTTCGTGAACGTGATGAACAACCTTTCGGTGGACTGCGACTGCGACTCCAACCCTGCGCCGCCAAAGATGGCCGACGTCGGCATCCTGGCTTCCGCAGACCCGGTGGCGCTCGACCAGGCATGCGTCGACCTGATCTATGCCAGCGAAGACGAAGGCGCAGACCTCATCGCGCGCATTGAGAGTCTCGACGGGCAGCATGTGCTCGAGGCGGCCGAGCGGCTGGGAGTCGGGAGCCGCACGTACGAACTCGTGGAGATCGACTAACGACACCCCGCTCACGTCCAGTTCCTCGGCGTACCTCGCTCCGTCAGTCTGCGCAGGAGACCGTGAGGTTCTTGAAGTTGCCCTCGGTGCCGTTGTCCACATAGAGCCCCACGCCTCCGCGCAGGTCGCCGCCGCCGAACATCTGGTCCACCACGAGCGCGGGCGTCTGCATGTCGTCGACGTAGAACCTCGCGCCGCCACCGGCGACCTCTGCCTTGAGGTGTATCCACTCGTCCATCTCGATGTCGGCCTTGGCCTCGTAGTCGGCGATGCCGCGCTCGCGGAAGTACGCGAAGGTGTAGCCGGGGTACGAGAAGTACTGCATCGTGTGGATGCGTCGCTGGGGCTCGGTGCAGCTGCGTCCGTTGCGCGGACGCACGTAGAAGCCCTCGAACACGCTATCGTCGTCGCTGGCGCGGAAGACGATGCCGATAAAGCCGCGGCAGTCGATGTCGGCCCAGTGCATGAGGCGCGCGCGGACCCTGGAAGATGACGGAGTTGGCCATGGTGCGCTCCTCTGATCGTAGGCTTGCTTTGCACTCCATCATACGGTATGCGGAAGCAGAATTCAGTTTCATAGATAGAGACGGTGATAGAAAATAAGAATCAGTCGGTCGCATCTCCCGTTTGCTCGCCCCTTATGGCTGCCAGCTCTCGGGCAGGGGGCGAGCGTAGTCGGGTCGGCCGTTGATGTTCCCTTGCCTGCGAGCTCCTTCACGCTATGCACCTAGGAAGACTTGGTTCTGCCTGTCTGCTTCGTGTTTCATACTCTCCCGAACGATAGCCTTCAGGCCATTCCAGCTAGGAGTTAGACCTCCTCGCCGTTCGTCGCGATCACGTTCTTGTACCACTCGAAGCTCTTCTTCTTGAATCGCTTTCCCGTGCCCTCGCCGCCGTCCTGGATGTCCACGTAGATGAACCCGTAGCGCTTGGCGTACTCGCCGGTGGTGAAGCTCACGACGTCGATGCAGCCCCAGGGTGTATAGCCCACGAGGTTGACGCCGTCCTCCTCCACGGCTTTCTTGAGCTCGCGTATGTGAGAGCCCAGGTAGGCGATGCGGGTGTCGTCCTCGACGGTGTTGTTCTCGTCGAGCTCCTCGTACATGCCGATGCCGTTCTCCACGATAAACTGCGGCATGCCGTTGTAGCGCTCGTCGAATCGCTTGAGCATGATGCGCAGGCCCACCGGGTCGATGGTCCAGCCCCAGTCGGTGGCGTCGAGGTAGGGGTTGGGGACGTTGTGCGGGTCGTTGGCGCTGGTGGACTTGGAGATGTCTACCTCCACGGCGGAGTCGACCACGCTACTCATGTAGTAGCTGAAGCCGATGTAGTCCACCGGGCCGGCCGCCAGCGCTGCCAGGTCGTCGTCGGTGATGTCGAGGTCCCAGCCCTTGCGCTCGAACATCTTGAGCGCGTAGTTGGGGTAGGAGCCGCGGCACTGCACATCGCCGAAGAAGAAGATGTGGTGGTTGGCGTCATCGGCCATGATGACGTCCTCGGGCTTGCACTCGCGCGGGTAGGTGGGCCCGGAGGCGATCATGCAGCCGACCATGAGGTCCGGGTCGATCTCGTGCGCCACCGCCACGGCCTTCGCGCTCGCCACGAACTCGTAGTGCGCGCACTGGTACATCATCTTCTCGGGGTCGTCGAACTCGGTGAACACGACGCCGGAGTTGGTCCAGCCGAAGATGGGGTTACTTATGTTGAACTGGTTGCCGATCTCGTTGAAGGTCATCCACCACTTAACCTTCTTGTGGTAGCGCTCGAAGCAGACCTTGGCGTAGCGCACGAACAGGTCGATGAGCTCGCGGTTTGCCCAGCCGCCGTACTTCTTGCACAGTCCGTAGGGCATCTCGAAGTGGGACAGCGTGATCACGGGCTCGATGCCGTGCTCCAGCATGCAGTCGAACATGTCGTCGTAGAATTTGAGGCCGGCCTCGTTGGGTTGCTCCTCGTCCCCCTCGGGGAAGATGCGGCTCCAGCTGATGGAGGTACGGAAGCACTTGAAGCCCATCTCGGCGAAGAGCGCTATGTCGTCGCGGTAGGTGTGGTAGAAGTCGATGCCCTTGTGGTTGGGATAGTACTTGCCATCGACAACGCCGTCGGTGATCTGGCGCGGCACGCCGTTGGAGCCGCCGGTCATCACGTCCGAAACCGAGAGCCCGCGTCCGTCTAGGTTGTAGCCGCCCTCGAGCTGATGCGCGGCCACCGCGCCACCCCACAGGAAATCTTTGGGTAATGCCATGTGATGCTCCTTTCGTCGTGCGGGTCCTTCCCCGCGCTTGACTTGTACCTTACTAAAACAACCGTCCAAGAGCCAGCGCGGCGAGCTCGATCGCCACTGCCAGGGGATCTATGTGAGTGGAGAACTCCTCGTTGAAGTACCTCGCAAAGAGGAGATAGATGACGTTAGGGAGAAGGGCGAATGCGACTGACAGCACGACGTTCCCCCCGTGAGTCCCATGGACAGTCGCTCTATTGAATGCGACATCGAGTGGGCGGGGCCGCAGCCCTCGCGTGTCCTCCTCCGGGTCTTTGAACACGTCTCCAGCACGGGTGCGGCGCCAAGCACTTTGGGCCGAGCTTCGTGCGTACGGTGCTTGGCAAGGAGTAGCGTGGTATCGTTCGCGATGCGCCCGTTTTGGAGATGTGAACTCGAACCGGGGGAGCGCGAGTTCACATCTCCAAAAAAGTACGAACTCATGCCCTCGCCAACTGGTGTTTCTTCACCTTCGGTGTTCTGTTTTTGTAGATGTGAACTCGGAGCGCGCGCCGCGAGTTCACATCTACAAAACCGCGTTTAGGCGTGCCGTCGCTAGCTGGGGTTTTGTCGCGCGGGCGTCAGAATTGGCGGAGATGTGAACTCGCCATGCGCCCGTGGCGGGCGGGGACCCCAGCGCTTCCTCGTTGGGGGGTGACGGCGCGAAGCCGGGAATGACTATAGCCCATGAATGTAATGCGGCGACCTCTGAGCTACTTTTTTGCGGTTCACGTGGTCAGAGGGCGGTGTAGGGGCCGCCTAGACCGTACGCCGAATCGGCCAACGGCCGCTTGGCCATTGCCTCCTTAAGCACCCATGCATGAAGTTCACTTGGCCGGAGTTTTTCCTAGGATTGCGCAACGTGATGCAAGAGCGAAGAACGGATTGCGAATCGTGTAGAATACTGGTAACGACGGATTGCGAATCGTGAAAGAAGGCCTTATGCTCAGACGCAAGGCGTATAGCAGGATGCTCGAATGGAAGCGTGAGTACAACGGCTCGACTGCCCTCCTCGTGGAGGGTGCGAGGCGCGTGGGCAAGAGCACCCTCGTGGAGGAATTCGGGCGCAGTGAGTACCGCTCGTGCCTCGTTATCGATCTCTTCCAGGCGCCAGCGGAGGTCAAACAATACTTCGAGGACAACCGCAACGACTTCGACACGCTGTTCCTGCTGCTGTCCACCTACTACCGTGTGGAGCTCTTCGAGCGTGACACGCTCGTCGTGTTCGATGAGGTGCAGGCCTATCCCCAGGCGCGCGGTCTTATCAAGTACCTCGTTGCTGACGGGCGCTACGACTACATCGAAACGGGCTCGCTCCTCTCGATCAGAAAGAACGTCGACGGCATCGTCATCCCCTCGGAGGAGATCGCGATGAGGCTTGATCCCCTCGACTTTGAGGAGTTCTGCTGGGCGATGGGGGAGAGGCAGCTCTTCGATTTGGTCCACTCCTGCTTCGAGCGGCTGAAGCCGCTTCCTGACAACCTCCACCGGAGAGCCATGAGGCTCCTGCGGGAGTACGTCCTGGTGGGAGGCATGCCCAAGCCGGTCGCGACTTACGTGGAGAGAAGGTCTTTCTCGCCGGTCGACGAGGAGAAGCGCCACATCCTCGAGCTCTACCGGAATGACGTCGCACGATTTGCGAGGGGATACGAGTTCAAAGTGGTCTCGATCCTCGACGGCATCCCGGGGCAGCTCTCGAAGCACGAGAAGAAGTTCACCTTGGCCTCGCTCGGCAAGAACGCTCGGATGCGCGAGTACGAGGAGGCATTCTTCTGGTTGGGCGATGCGCGCATCGCAAACATCTGCTACGCGGCGGCGGACCCCAGCGTGGGGCTCGCCCTCAACATGGAGCAGTCTTCCCTCAAGGTCTACATGGCCGACACGGGCCTGCTCGTGACGCTCGCCTTTTCTGACTCCGCCCAGACCGGAGAGGAGGTCTACCGGGCTGTGCTCTTCGACGATCTGGGCATCAACGAGGGCATGCTCACCGAGAACCTCGTCGCGCAGATGCTCGTGGCTGCGGGGCACAGGCTCTTCTTCTACTCGCAGTCGGGCAGGAGGGAGGGGGAGGAACGCATGGAGATAGACTTCCTTGTGGTGAGGTCCTATGCCAACGCGGCGGGGAAGCCGAGGGTGAGCCCCGTTGAGGTGAAGTCCCCCAAGCAGTATGGCACCACATCCCTCGACCGCTTCAAGGGGAGGTTCGGGAAGAGAGTCGGGTCGGAGATAGTGCTCCATGCCAAGCAGCTCAGGGTGGAAGGGGACAGACTCTACATGCCGCTGTACATGGCGGGGCTGCTTTAGGGGTTTTGTCGCGCGGGCGTCAGAATTGGCGGAGATGTGAACTCGCCATGCGGCCGACGCTATTCCGGCAATCCCTTCCCCAACGCGCGTGCCCGACTGGGATACTCACTCCTCCGTGTCATGGCAGGTGTTCCGCAGCCGTACCCGCAGACCATGCCTTGGTCGTCTAGGTTGATGTAGCGGACGAGGGTCTGGTAATGAGCCGTAAGGGCGTCAAAGGTCCAGTTGTCCGCGTTCCACGCTACCGCGAGCAATGCGGATTTAAGATGCCGGCTGTTGAGGCTGCTATTGAAGGCGCAGAAGCGATCCACGACCGCCTTGAGTTGGGCAGTCATGCCGTAGTAGTAGAGCGGTGTGGCGAAGACGACCATATCTGATCCAAGCAACTTCCCCCGGATCGTCTCCACGTCGTCCTTCTGGACGCAAGGACCCTCATAGCCGCAACGAACGCAACCGATGCACGGGTGGACGTCTGAGCGACAGACGTCGATGACCTCGCAGGTGTGTCCGGCCGACTCCGCGCCTTGCACGAAGGAGTCGACCAATATGCTCGTAGACCCGCTCCTGTTTGGGCTTCCCATCAGAATGACGATCTTCATCTTGCCTCTTGCCCCCTTTACGTGACGGCCGGGCCTTGTGGGATCGGCCGTTCCTCGCATGTCGTCAGTTCATCTTCCCGCAGTCTCCCACCTTTTCGCCGGTCAAGAAGTACTCGTAGGTCGGGAACTCGAAGAGTACCGGCTTGAAGGTGTGGTAGTCGATCTTGCCCTTCTCGTTGAGGACGGCCTCGTCTGCGTACGTTGCGAGAATCTTGCAGATGAAGTGGTCGAAGTGCTCGAGCTCGTAGTTTCCGTCCACCTCGCACTCGATGGACACCTTCGCCTCGTCGATGAGGGGCGCACCGTTCTCGCCCATGGTCCAAACGAACTCTTCGGACTTGTCGACCTTGTTGCCCGAGATGGTGCCCATCTTGTCCGCTTTCGCCAGCCATGACTCATCCACGACATTTACGGAGAGCAACTTGTTCTCTCGAATGCCCTTGTTGATGTAGTGCGCCTGCACCAGAGACACCATGAGATGGGTATGGGCTACGGTACCAGCGTGGGCAACAAGCGTCCAGGTGGGCTTATCACCCACCATCGCGCCCACCACGATGACGGGGCAGGGGTAGAGGGCCAGTGTTGCGCCGATGTTCTTCTTGCTCATGCTTCTTCGTCTCCTTTTCCCAGAAGCGGACCGCATTGCCGCACTTCTTTATAGAGGACTGTCTCTGTGAGAGATTCTGACACTTAAACCATGGTTTAAGTCAAGCAATGTTTTGCTCAGATGCAGGGCATAGTACAGGGTGCTCGAGTGGAAGCGGAAACCCAGCAGGACGGCAGCCCCACGCAACAAGCTCTATCCATTCGCCCTCACCGCAGGATCCTGAGGGCCTGCGCGACGTGACTTGCACGGATGCCGTTGCTGTCCTCGATAAGCACGAGATGGCCGTCCGCCACCTCGGGGCGTAGCTCGAAGCGCGCGCGGTCGTCAATGATCACGTATGCCTCGCAGGGATGCTCGTCGAGCCAGGCGCCTATCTCGTACGAGCGGTCCGTTCCCCCTATCATGGGAGTCGCGTCGCTGATGGGGGCGCCGGCTGCCGACAGCTGGTCGAGCAGGTTGTTCACGATCGCCTCGATAAAGGCGCTACCCGAGTTGAGGTCCGCTCTCCAGCTGGACGAAAGGACCACGATGGCCCCCGTCTGCTTGACGATGCAGCCCAGATACATCAGCGATCGGCGGTCGTACTCTATCTCATGGGGCTCGAGGTCCCGATCGAAACTTGCGATCATGCTGTCACGCGTCGCGATGACACCGTCGATATCCAGAAATATTGCCTTCATGGTCGTTTTAGCCCTCGTATGAGCCAGCCGCACGAGCGTGCCGCTGCCTGCCTGCCGCCAGGGGGCTTGCCCCCTCTTTCTCATGGTACGCACTTATGTCATAGTGCGCGATCATCCTCTTTTCAGTATGATGGCAGACGGAAGCCAATCAAAGGGGGTGGTAACGGGCGATGGAGTTTCGCAGGGTGATAGAGCTGCGGGACGGCAGGCAATGCGTCTTGCGTAACGGAACGACCGCCGACGCGCGCGCCGCACTCGACAGCTTCAACCAGACGCATGAGGAGACGGACAATCTGCTCACCTATCCCGATGAGGGCGGTCTGACCGTGGAAGACGAGGCAAGGTACCTGCAGGGAAGGGTGGAGAGCGACGACGAGGTAGAGGTCCTTGCCGAGGTCGTCGGCGCCATCGTGGGATCGGCGGGCGTCGGTCGCGTCGGATCGAGGGAGAAGCTCAGGCATCGGGCCGAGTTTGGCATCGGCATCGAACGGGCGTACTGGGGGCTTGGCATCGGACGTGCTCTCGTCGAGGCATGCGTCGAGTGCGCGAGAGCCGCAGGCTACGCCCAGCTCGAGCTGGAGGTGGTGGCGGACAACGAGCGTGCCCTTTCGCTCTACCGAAGCGAGGGGTTCGTCGAGTACGGCAGGAACCCCAGGGGCTACCGCTCGCGCCAATCTGGCTGGCAGGAGCTGGTGCTCATGCGGCTCGAGCTTGACGAGTGAGCATCGCGACGGCAGGAGGCGGCGTTTCGCAACCGTCGATGTGCGAGAGCAGCTCGTCCTTGGCGTAGGGAATCCTGCACTGCACGTGAAAGAGGTTGGAGGCGTGCACGTTCAAGAGGACGCTCCTCTAGGGGCGTTTTTAGCAAACCATTGGTCCTTGAAGCCGGTGGCGTTCAGGCACAGGCACCGCTCCTTCGTCTCCTCCGTCTACGCGAAGTCCCAGCGGTGGAAGATGGGCTCCATGTGGTCATAGGTGCAGAAACCCGCGAAGCCCAGGTATGCCAGATAGTGCTGGAAGTGCCGCAGATAAGCACCAAGGTGCTCCGGCGCGTGGGAGTCCGAGCCCAATGTGAGCACAGTGCCGCCCAGATCGCGGTAGAGCTCCAGGATCTCGCGCGCGGGCTGGGAGTCTGCGAGGCCGTAGCGTACGCTCGAGGTGTTGAGCTCGATTCCCTTGCCCTGCGCGATCGCATACTCCAACGTGGCGGCCACCAGGTCGCGGTTGGCCGGGAAGGGGAGCGGGCCAGCTGGGTCGTAGCGCTTGATAAGATCGAGGTGCGCGAGCACGCTCCAGTGTTCGAAGCTGGTTGCAACACCGAAGAGCTCCTGGTAGTAGGCACGGTTGTACTCCTGCTGCGTGTGACCCTCCTGGAACTCGCCCGTCCAGAACTCGCGGTCTTCCACCTGATGGATGGAGAGCAAGGTGAAGTCGAGTTGGTCTCCCCAGCGGTCCCATAGAGCGTTGAACGTGCCGATCGTGTGCGTTTGCACGCCAAACTCCAGGCCGCACTTGACGGTGATGCGGTTGGCCCAGCGCTCACGCAGCTCGGCGATGCAGGGAAAGTATGCCGCATAGTCCACGTTGAGCATGCGCTGACCCTCCATCACCTTTGCGCTCAGCGCGTCCTCCCAGTCGGGCTTGATGCCATAGTCCACGTGGTCGGTGAAGCAGATTTCGTCGAGGTTCTGTTTCCAGGCGTCGGCCACGACCTTCTCGGGGGTGTACCAGGAGTCGTCAGAGAACACGCAGTGCAGGTGATAATCGGCGAGCATGTACAGTACCTTTCCAAGTCTGGGCTCTTGTGTTGAAGTTACTTCTATTCTACGTGCGTTGCCGCTGTTCGCAAAGCGCCAGGTCTATGGCTACGCGCTGACGCACGATGCGCCTTCACCCGCCGTCGTGCCTCTTCCTCGTCCCACGGATGGAGAAACGCCGTGTCTATAGGTAGTCCTCAAGATGTTCGTAGAACTCGTCGCCGTAGGGGTCCGGATTCTCCTCGTCGAGGTTATCGGGACCCCACGTAACGCCCTCCTCAAGGATGAGTTCCTCTACGTCCTCAGCGGTGGCGCTCGAGCGGTCGATATAGGTCGTGCGCCACGAATAGGCATCTCGCCCGCCATCGACGCGTGTCTTGGTCCTCTCCGTCGTTATCTCCAGGATTTCCTGGGGAAGCCTGAGACCGTTCTCGAGCACCTTCTCCAGAATCCTCGCAGCCGCGTCGGACAGTTCTGAGGCGAATGCGTACACCTCAGCGTCGCTGAGCATCTGCGAGGAGGTGTCGTGGGGAAGCGCGTCGAGATTGGCGGTGAGCAGCATGCGTTCGTAGGCGGCTGCGAACGGTACCACCGGCATCGTTGATGTCCCGCGCAGCCTAGAGAGCATCTGGATTCCCGCCCTGTCGAGGTCTCCCCACCACAGGAGGGTGACCACGCCGTTGAAGGAGTACCTGGAGGAAAGGTCATCCCTAAACCTGTCGAGCACACCGCGTGCCAGCGCGCCCGAGCCCTCGCAGTATGCGGCACCGTCTACGTTCGTCCCAAACACCATGGTGGCCGCGCCCTGCAGCATGGCGCGCATGGCGAGCCACGGGTCGAGGTTCTCGCTCAGCACGATGGCCACCGACCTCCTGCCAGAGAGGTCGCCAGCGATGAAGTGGTGGAACGACCCCTCCTTGCGGCCACGTATGGAGCGCGACCCTTTCGTGGCGATACCCAGCGTGGAGTAGTCTACGCCGATGCGCCTCAGCACGTAAGGGAACGCCGTCACGCTCTGCGGGTGTCGGAAGTTGACAAGGGTCTTCTCGTCGCCGAATATCTCCAAGGATCGCTCCCTTGGGGTCTTCCAGGCAACTTTGCGCCCCTGGTTGCGACGAATCCATGCGGCTGTGGCCTCGAGCTCGCGGCGCCATGCCAAGAGGCTCTTGCTATGCCGCGCGAGCCAACCGTTTCTGGTCATGCAGATGGGCAGCGATTCGAGTAGGCGTTCGGCCTCGGCACCAAGCCAGCCCGCTCCAGTGGCTCCTCGTTGCACATTTCGGTTTCCCAACACCTGTTACCTCCTACCTCCGCATGCAATGCACCCAAATGCTAGCACTCGCATGTTGGGCTACCGTTGACATCGTTCGGCATCTCGTTTTACGTACCATTGGAGCTGACCATGGCAAACTCTGAGCACGACGGTCCTTTGCCGAGTGGAGAAAGCATCTACGACACGGAATGTCCCATACTCTGGGCCCATAACGGAAGGGGACGCCGAGAGTTGCGCTCCCGACGTCCCAGTAAGATTTGAATGGAGTTACGTACTCGACTCATGGCCGCCGTAAACTAGCGGTCGCAACCTTTGCAGGCGGTACGGCCCATTGCTATGGCCTCGGCAATCGAAATCTCCTTGAGCTCGTTGCCCCTGACGTAGCGACAATTCGGATCAAGATGATACTTTTCGCCAGCGGTTGCGATCCAGCACACTGGTTCGTCCTCGTCCTCCGGCTCGGGCTCTGCCTCTGCCTCCGGCTCGGGCTCCGGCTCCGGCTCGGGCTCCGGCTCAGGCTCTGCCTCTGCCTCCGGCTCGGGCTCGTCCTCCGGCTCGGGCTCTGCCTCCGGCTCTGCCACCGGCTCAGGCTCTGCCTCTGCCTCTGCCTCCGGCTCCGGCTCTAGCACTGGATCGATCTGCTGCTCTTCGAACTCCGAGGATTTCTCTTGCTCAGCCTCCTCCTCGAGCTTTGCCTGTGTCTCGAGTTCGGCCTGTTCCTCTGCTATGGCAGCTTCAAGCTCTGCCCGATCTTCAGGCAGATGGGCGATTGCGTCCGCCAACTGCTTCGTCAGCTCATCGCCTACGCCCTCAAGGCCTGTGTAGGCGGGCTTGCTCTCATCCTCCGAGAAGCTGAACACGCACTCGTCGGGACTCTGCCCAAATAGGATGCTCAGGCTCACATCCTTCGCTTCTCCTCCCTCGAAGTCGGAGTCGAGAGAAAAAGCTTTGCTCTTGTTTGCGAACTCCAATACGGGAAGGCTGCTCGCATCGCGCTTCTCGTCAGACGTATTCGTCACCTTTGCGCTCATCTCGAGCATGGGAGCCATAAAATGAGAATCGCCGTCAACATCCTCTACATTCTCTACGTCGTATACGACATCCTCGAATACAAAACCTTTGGAGAGCTTCTCCTGCTCCAAGGCCTTTTGGGCATCCTCGATGCCGTCCGCCATCCGCGCGAACTCCTGCGTGATGGCCTCCGCTACGCCATCAAGACCATTGAGTATCGCCTTGATTTCTCCCTTCCTAAAGGCAAACGACCATTTGTCCCAAACAGGGAACGCTCTGCTCACGCTCATGAACTTGGTCTCGCCGGGTTGTAGCTCCTCACTGCCATCCAGGATGAGCGACAAGAACTCACGCCCGTCCATAAAGGACAGCTGGGGCAGGGCATCTGCGCCTAGCGTCTCGTTCGATGCGTTTGTAACGCGACCGGAGAGCTTGAGGAGCGGGAGCAGTCGATGTCCGGAATCGTCCAGTTCGTACTCAACAGACCAACTCACGTCGTTAAACGACAATGCGGGATCGACTGGTTCCGGGTCAGCCTCCGATTCCTCATCAGCATCGGAATCGGCCTCGGGCTCGGGCTCCGGCTCGGGCTCCGGCTCGGGCTCAGCCTCCGGCTCTGCCTCTGCCTCCGGCTCGGGCTCGTCCTCTGGCTCGGCCTCCGGCTCCGCCTCGTCCTCCGGCTCGGCCTCGTCCTCTGGCTCGGCCTCCGGCTCCGCCTCGTCCTCCGGCTCGGCCTCCGGCTCTGCCTCGGCCTCCGGCTCGGGCTCCGGCTCGGGCTCGGCCTCCGGCTCAGCCTCCGGCTCTGCCTCGGGCTCAGCCTCCGGCTCGTCCTCGGGCTCACCTTGCGTATTCGCTTCTGCGGCAGATGCCGTCAAAACGAGCGTGGAAATGAGCCCTTGGGTAAGGGCCGCACGCACGGGTTCTGTCAGCAGAAACAGGGAAGACTGCCTGAGCAACCTCATTGGGAATTGATAGTCGTACAGCATGAATCGCTCCATTGTTATTTCGGGCACCTTCAAAACTTCCTTTAGCTGCAATTGTATGCATCTTTACCAGCATTTTTGACGCTTTTCGGCCAAAAAGGACATCTTCGGTCGAAGATGAGGTGCCGATGGTTTACCAAAACGCACAGGCGTTAGCCGTCGTCGGCATAATCAGCCTAAGCCTTATAGATACGTAACGAGATTAAGTCGGTTGCGGGCTTGGTGGACAGGTACAGTTCGCGTGCGCCGCGGTCCCTGAAGAGCCGGATGATTCACACCAGCACCGTCTGGCCATTGCCCTTGCTCTGCCCGCGTGCTAGGCGTTCTTGGTATGCTAGTTCCTGTCAACTCAACGAAGGATACGTCATGCTCTTGCTTGGACAGCTCAACCACACTTCAATGCTCTCGAGTGGACAGCAGGTCATTGCACGTTAGCTTGTCGACCACCGAGACGAAATGGCCACTGTTACGACTAAGCGCATCGCTGCCGAGACATTTACCTCTTCGGCGGCGGTTGTGTGACTGGCAAAGAGGCTCGGTTACGAAGGGTTCGAGCCCCTGCGCCGCGAATTGGTTGCCGAGTCGAACTACCTGAGCCAGCACTTCTGTGGCGTGGATGCAAACCACCCCTTTGTCGCGTCGGATCGACCTCTTACGATTGCAACAAAGGTGGCATCGCTCGCGCGTGAGACGGCGCAGGACACCCTCGCGCTCACCACACGCGAGCGGTTGTACTCAAAGGTTGCTGGGTTCACCGAGTTGCGCATCCAAGGAGACCTCTCGCGAGGGCAGGTGTACGAGATGCTCTCCCACGAGGGGGACTGGGTCTTCCCCAAGCGCTGGGGCATCGACTTCTATCACACCTACGAGGAGGACCTGGCGCTCCTAGGCAGGGACGGCCTGGGCCTCAACACCATCCGCACCTCGGCTTTATGATGCCCCTGTATACTCCAGCACCAGGATCGTAACGTCGTCGGACTGTTCGGCGCCCTCCGCCCATGTTGCGACGTCCGCGCGAAGTGCCTCGACGAGCTCCTTCGGCCGTAGGTCACCATGTCCCGCAAGAAACTTCTCGAGCCGTGGGTTGCCGTACTCCTCCTCGCTCGCGCTAAACGCCTCGTTGACGCCGTCGGTATACAAAACGAGCTTGTCGCCCGGCTCGAGTGCCAGGGTTTCGGTTCTATACTTCGCCACCTCGAACGTCCCGAGGAACAGACCGCACTTCTTCTTGAGCCACTCCCAGGTGCCATCGTCTGCATGGTAGAGGAGCGGGAAGTTATGTCCGGCGTTCACGTAGGTAACTCTGCCGTCCACCCAGTCCAGCGTGGCAGCCCACACGGTTACGAACATGCCCGCGTCGTTGTTTGCGCACAGGTACTGGTTGGCACCGCTTATGGCCTGGGCAAGGTCTATGCCCTCGAGCATGCGATTCTCGATCTCCGCCTTTGCGGCCATCATAAACAGGGCGCCAGGAATGCCCTTTCCGCTTACGTCGGCAATGAGGAAGCCCAGCGTTCGCTCGTCAATGAGGAAGAAGTCGAAGAAGTCGCCTCCCACCTCCTTTGCAGCATCCATGCTCGCATAGATTTCGAACTCGCCGATCTCGGGAAAGGCTGGGAACGTACGTGGCAAGGCGCTCTCCTGAATAGCTTTGGCCGTTGCGAGGTCACGTTCCATGCGACGCTCCGCCTCGTCTATGAGGTCCTCCAGCGCGCAAACCGTGGTGTTTATGCCATCGGAAAGCGCCCGGAACTCCTGCGTCTCGCGCTCTTCCACCCGCTGCTCCAAGTCGCCGTCGGTAATGAGCGAGAGGACCTTGTTGGTACGCTTGAATCCACGTACCACCACGCGGTCGAGCAGCTTGGACACCAGCACGAACACGGCCGCAAAGAGCACGAGATAGCACATGGTGTTCATAGCTAGCACCGAAGTCCTGTTCGCAAAAATGCGATCGCTTTTGGCAAATGCGGCAATGTCGTATCCGGCCACACTCGCACCCTTAAAGTAAACGATGCCCAAGGTCTCCATGTCTTGCAAAAACTGCAGCTTGCCCTCATGCAGCAAGCGTACGAATTCCGCGTCGGCAAAGGCCTGCGCGTAGGACTCGTTGCTGGTTGAAACCGTCTGCTGTCCCTTGCCGATTGCGATGCTGTCAATAAAGCCGTCTTCGTAGGAGTCAACGAGTCCCTCGACTGCCTGTTGGTCCTCCAGCCGTTGCTGCACCACGGACCCTACGTAGTTTACCTGGCTGGAGAGCGAGTCGTCCGCCTCCCCAAGCGCCTGCACGCTGGAGAATAGAAAGCTCACGCTGGTGGTAAGCAAGAAGGCACCAACCACCACGAGGAAGAGCCACCTACGGAATACGGTGCGAAGCGTTGGCTCAGTCTCTTCGGAAGCGAACTTGCGAATGAGCGCGCTCGAAAGCATGGCGGCAACAAGCCATACGAGCCAGTCGAAGAGCACTTGCGCCCAAAACGACCCAGACCACATGGGGCCCGTAAGCGTCGAGAGCATGTCGCCGTAGCCGTAGGCCGCAAAGATGGCATTCAGGTAGGCAATCCATATAACCATGAGCGTGAGCGAGGTCGCGAAGAGCGCTGCCGCGAAGGCAAGATTGCCCATCATGGTACACGCACGGTCTTTGAGCAGTCGCCTTGTTCCGTTAAGGACAAGCCAGATGACGAGCGCAAACAGGCACGTGGTCATGATCGAGCCCATGGGATTGCTAAACAGCAGCTCAAAGAAGTCCATGGGCAAAAACTGTATGCGGAGACACAGCAGACCACCAAGCAGCGCGGCGCAGCCAAGGTACACTGGCAGGCTCAGGTAAAGCGCTGCGGCGGCAAAGGGAGCAAAGAAGAGGAAGCTATGGAAACGAATGCCCATCCCTGGCAAGGTTATGGGGAAGAACGCAAGTTGGCAGAACGCAAGAGCACAGCCAACTTCCAGCAAGAGCACCACCGCAATGGTGGAGACGAGTCGATCCCTGCCTCCCGCCAACGCCTTTGTAAGCCTCATCCTACTCGTCTTTGCCAAGCACGAAGTTGCAAATCATGCCTATGAGCGCACCCACGACTGGGCAAATCCAAGCAATTCCCCAGCCAGCGAACTGCGCAACCAGGAACATGACGAGTACCGACGCAACACCAATGACTCCCCAAAGCTGTCCGAGTTTATGTTTGCTCATTATTAGCCTCCTTTAGATGGCAAGTGCGAACCTGTTCGGCAGACTTGCCAAACACTCGCTGGCATGTATGCATCATTTTCCTATGAATAACCTGTGAGCAATTTACCGCTTGAACCCGAATACCTACCGCTTGTCACGCAAGACCGCCTTTTGTGGCAGCGTGGGGTACTCTTCGCCGGAAGTATGGGGGCACATGGCTCATAGGCAAGGCGGAATCGTGAAACGGGTTGTCGTTCGGTTTGAGGAAAACAGGGACGAGGCAAGCATTCAGGTGCTCTTCCAGGCATCGAGTACGGACGCGCAAGTGGAAGAACTCATGAATCGAGTGCGCGAACCCTTTGTGGGCAGCCTTGCTGTCGTTGACCCCACTGGCTCCACCGTGATTCTGCCATTGGAGCGCATCGTCAGCATTTCCTCGGACTTCAAGCGCCTTAAGGTGCTGGCGGACAACGACGAGTACTGGATTAAGGCATCACTCCAAGAGATGGAACGGATGCTCGTTCCGAACATGTTTTTGCGCATCTCGCGCTACGAGATCGTAAATCTGCGCAAGGTGCGTCGCTTTGACTTTACGATATCGGGGACCCTGCGCATCGAGTTCGACCAAGGTGCCGAAACGTGGGCATCGCGGCGCTACATACCCGCAATCAGGCAACGCCTCAAGGAAGGGAGCTGATGCGCTGTGACTATCGGGCTGCTCAAGCGAGCGGTATGCGGCTTTGTCCTTGGCATGGTCATGGGCGCCCTTATGGTCGTCGCCATATCCTTTGCCTCTGGCAACGGTTCGCTGGTCCTTCCCGCAAGATTTCTCGAGATAACGGGAAGTGAGGCAGGTGCCTTGCTCGCCCACATGCTGGTTTCGGGGGCGTATGGTGTCATCCCCATGGCCGGTACGCTCATATACGAGCTTGACTCGTGGGGACTGCTCAAACAGGCAGTGGTTCACTACGCAAGCTATACCGTGGCGTTCATATGCTTTGGCATTGCCTTCGAATGGATTGATCCCACCTTGGATAGTATAGGTATTATGGCAGGCATATTCGCCATATGTCACTGCATCATTTGGCTCATTATGTATAACCGATACCGACTGGAGATCAAGCAGCTCAACGAGCTGCTGTCCAAGACAAAAACGTTATAGGGGGCTATGGAGTACACGGAGCTCCGCTGCCAGGACAGGCGCCTGTCGCAGGTTGCGGATTACCTGAGTCCCGTCGAGCTCGCGGCGTTGCGCTACGACGGATGGGTGTCGCGCAAGCTGATTGACCTGTACGTGCGCTATGCAAGAGGCGAGCAACGCGCGACATTGATCTGGATTTCGTGCGCTATCCCATGACGGACGAGGGAATCAGGAGCTTCATTCGCACACTATGTCCGCAGCCATCTCAGGCCACGACATGGGCTACTCGGGCAGCCGCGCCAAGCACTCCGAGCCGAGCTTCGTGCGCATGGTGGGGCTGCGTTAAGATACCTCCTCATCAACTACTCCATGTAAGCGACTAAAACTTCCAGAAATGTGATAAATCACACATATTGACTGTGGTAAAGTGTGGAAGAAAACACAAATATGGAAGGATGAGAGATGCAACGTGACATTATGGAGAATCTTGAGGAGTGGGGAGCATCGACTCGGCATAAGCCGCTAATCCTCAAAGGGGCGCGTCAGGTTGGCAAGACGTGGGCGCTCAGGGAGTTTGGTGCAAAGAGCTTTGACAACGTTGCCTACGTCTCCCTCGAGAATATCGCTCCCGGCATACCAAGCGAGTACGCACAGCTTTTCGAACGAACCCACGATCCGCGGCGCATTATGCGAAACCTTGGCCTTGCGCTCGGCTGCGACATTGAGCCCGGAAGAACGCTGCTGGTTCTCGACGAGATTCAGGACTGTCCTGCGGCGCTTGGTGCCCTCAAATACTTCGCCGAGGAGCTGCCCGAGCAGCACGTCGCCTGTGCGGGATCGCTCCTTGGCGTGGCCCTCGCGCGCGATGACGGCTCGTTCCCAGTGGGGAAGGTCACCTTTCGCCAAATGGGACCCATGAGCTTCTCAGAATTCCTGCGTGCAACGGGCGGTTCTGGCCTCGATGAGTTCTGCTCCGAGATCAGCGATTACGAGCCTCTTCCCGCTGTATTTGTGTCACAGCTTGAGGAGAGGCTGCAGGCCTATTTCGCGGTTGGGGGCATGCCCGAGGTCGTGAGAACCTATGCCGAAGGTGGTGGCTGGGGTGAGGTCGATCGGGTGCTCTCCGACCTGCTCGACTCCTACGAGCGTGACTTTGCCAAGCATGGAGGAGCGACCATGTATGCGAAGCTCAGTCAGGTGTGGCGCTCACTCCCCGCACAACTCGCGCGTGAGAACAAGAAGTTCGTTTGGGGCATCGTGCGTGATGGTGCTCGGGCGAGGGAGTACGAGGATGCGGTCCTCTGGCTTGAACAGGCGGGCTTGCTTCACAGGGTCATGTATAGTTCGGGTCCGGCCATACCCCTCTCTGTGCACGACGGGGGCGCCTTTAAGGCCTACTGCCTTGACGGTGGCCTCCTGAGGAGGCTTGCTGGGCTCGGACCCGAATCGTTCGGACGTAAGGAACAGCTTTACTCCCAGTTCAGGGGGGCGTTTGCCGAAAACTACGCACTATGCGCGCTCTTGCGCCAGCTCGATGTGGCTCCGCGCTATTGGACCAATGACAAACCGCGACATGAGGTCGACTTCCTTGTACAGGCGGGAGACATGGTCATGCCCATTGAGGTGAAGTCGGGCGAGGTTGTGAAGTCCGCGTCGCTTCGCTATTACGCTCGGAAGTACCCGAGCGAGACTCCTCTCAAGCTTCGATTGTCACTGCGCAATCTCACGCTTGACGACGATATGCTTAACGTGCCACTCTACCTTGCCGACCACGCGATTCGCCTTGCAAAGGGTTTGGCTCGCGGGGAGAGTGCGACAACCGCCCTGAGCTGAGCCCAGGTGGGCTTGGCCCTCAAACCTGATCTGGGTAATGCAGAATACCCAAGAAGGTAATGCAGCCGCTGGTAGAGCAGCTGCTTTCATTCGCAGTCCAGCCGATTCCCAACAATCGGTCCAACCTAGAACGGTGCCCATTTCGAGGGGGCGGCGAATCGGCGAGCGGTCATGTCCAAGTCTCTTGGCAACCTGTGGCTTCTTGGAACGAGATAAGCGTAATAGTCTAATTTAGGGGAGCACTTTACCGTATTCAGTGACTTTGCTACTCTAAACACCGAAATAACTGGACACTGGAGGTGGTCAGATGGCGAAGCGCTACCGCAGGGAGCGTTACCTCGAGAAGATCAGACCCTTCGTCGACGACACGGGCCTCATCAAGGTGGTGACGGGCATCCGCCGCTGCGGCAAGTCGTGCCTCATGGAGACGGTCGCCGAGGAGCTCCGCGAGCGTGGGGTCGACGAGGTTCGCATCGTGTACCTCGACCTCGAGAGGCGCGGCCTCAGGTCCGTCCGCACCCCCGACCAGCTGGAGGCTGCCATAGAGTCGCGCCTCCCGGAGGACGCGGACGGCACCGTCTACCTCTTCGTCGACGAGGTCCAGCGCGTAGAGGGCTACGAGGAGGTCGTGAACGCGTACCGCGCGGACGGATCGTTCTCCGTTTTCATCACGGGGTCGAACTCCTACCTGCTCTCCGGCGAGCTCATGACCAACCTCACGGGGCGCTACGTGGAGGTCGAGCTCTTCACGCTCTCGTTCGAGGAGTACCTCGGGATGCGGGAGTTCCTGGGCAAGCCCGCCGAGCCGGTCGCGCGGAGCTTCCGGTCGTGGCTGCGCTTCGGCGGGTTCCCCAAGGCGGCCGAGTACGACGACGAGGCCGCCAAGGCGCGCTACATACAGGACGTCGTCGGACAGATCATCCAGAAGGACATACGCGCGCGCAAGCAGGTCCGCAACCGTAACACCTTTGAGCGCGTGATGACCTACGTAATCAACAACTTCGGCGCACCGACCAACCTCACGGGGATCGCCGACTACCTGCGCAACACGCAGGGCGTTGCCATCAAGCGGGAGACGCTCGCGAGCTACATCGACCTCCTCGTCGCGGCGAAGGTGCTCTACCGGTGCCCGCGCTTCGACGTGAGGTCGAGGCGGTCGCTCCAGGGAGGGGAGAAGTACTACCTCGCGGACACGGGGATCTACTTCGCGCGCAACGTGGACGCGACGCTCAACTACGGGCCGCTCCTCGAGAACGTCACGTACACCTACCTTCGCGCGCGCGGCTACGGCGTGAGCGTCGGGTCGGTCGGAAAGCTCGAGCTCGACTTCATCGCCCGTCGCCCGGGCGACTCCTATGCCTATGTGCAGGTGTCGATGTCCGTGGTGGACCAAGGCGTCGAGGAGCGGGAGTACCGCCCGTTCAGGAGCGTGCGCGACAGCTGGCCCTGCTACCTGCTCACGCTCGACCCGCTCCCAGAGGGGAAGGACGGCGTCAGACACCTCAACCTCATGGAGATGATGGCTCGGGGCGACGACCTGGGGTGAGGCGCGTGGGGGCGATTCTCCGCCTTAAGACGATTGAGACTATTGGGTGAACGTTCTCAGTGGGGTAATGCCAAGCGGGAGCGAGAGCGCAAGGATTGGTCCTCTGAGCTCTCGAATTCAGCGTCTCTGCGCTACTTTTGCCTCCGCCGCCCGCGCGCCCCGCTATGCCAGGTGCCTCCCCAGGAACTCCTCGATCACGTCCCAGGGGATGACGTCGACGTCGTCGTAGAGATCGAGGCGCACGACCCGACCCCATGGCCGGCTCCCGAGGCGCCGCGCGGCGCGGCCCGAGCTCGCGCGCTCCACGCTGCCATGGTGGGCTCACGCTCTGTCGGGTTTTCGCGTACACCCATGACGCGATGTCATGGGTGCCGGTTTCGGCGTGCGCCCCTTGTGCTGCAATGGCATCCGAGACGGGAGCTTGCGGCGAGACAAGCTGAGAGGGGCAAGCCGAATCGGCGGGCGGTCGGTCTGGCAGAGAAGCTCGGGAGTCCTCGGGCTGCTTGGGGGCGGTGCCTTCTTGCCTGGGCGCCCCGTGCGTGCGTCTGGCGCATGCTGGCCTGACGAGCGGGCATTGGACGTGCGACTCCCGTGGGCGGATGATGGTGCCAACGAAAAGCCTCGCACAGAAGGAGAGCACCATGGAGTACACCACCCTCTCGAACGGCGTCAGGATGCCCATGCTCGGCTACGGCGTCTTCCAGATCGGCAACGCGGAGACCGAGGAGTGCGTCGCGCAAGCCATCAAGGCGGGCTACCGCCTCATCGACACCGCCCAGTCCTACGGCAACGAGAAGGGCGTGGGCGCCGCCATCGCCAAGAGCGGCGTGGCCCGCGAGGAGCTCTTCGTCGTGAGCAAGATCTGGGTCTCCAACTACCGCTACGAGGACGCCAGGCGCTCCATCGACGAGTCGCTCGAGCGCCTGGGCCTGGAGTACCTCGACCTCATGCTGCTGCACCAGTGCTACTACGACGTCTACGGTGCCTGGCGCGCGCTGGAGGAGGCCTACGCGGCAGGAAAGGTCCGCGCCATCGGCGTCTCCAACTTCGACAGCAAGCAGCTCATGGATCTCTGCGCGTTTGCCGAGGTCAAGCCCATGCTCAACCAGGTGGAGACCCACGTCTTCTGGCAGGAGCGGCCCGAGCACGCCTTTATGCAGAAGCTCGGCGTCCAGCACATGGCCTGGGGCCCCTTCGCCGAGGGCGCCAACGGCTTCTTCACAAACCCGCTGCTCACCAAGATAGGGGAGAAGTACGGCAAGGGCGTGGGCCAGGTGGCGCTGCGCTTCCTCATGGACGAGGGCGTCGTCGTCATCCCCAAGTCCAGTAAGCCCGCCCGCATGGCCCAGAACTTCGACGTATTCGACTTCGAGCTCTCCGAGGACGACCGCGAGCAGATCCGCGGGCTCGACGGCGGTAAGTCCATCATCTTGGACCACCACAACCTCGACACCGTGCAGTTCCTGCTCGACCGCATCAACGGCCAGATCGACGCGGCGAAGTGACGAACTGCTGCCAACTCAGTGTCTCTTGAGGCCGTCGGCGGACGCACTGCCGACGGCCTTTTCCTTGCCATATAGAATGAGGGGCAACCTGACCCTAAGGAGGCTCCCATGACTAGCCTTGCCAACGACTTCCGCTCTTGGATCCTCTCCCGCGCCGCGCTGCTGAGCCATGCGGTGCCAGGCTGCACGGTGGAGAGCCCCGATGACGAGCACGTGCGGATCATCACGGAGAAGGCCACGGCCAACGTCAACTTCTACGAACTCGACCCCGGCGCGCCCGAGATCGTGGAGCTCAACATCATCCCGGCGGATGACCCGGATAATCCCACGTTCTTCCTGCACTTCGAGATGGATGACCTCGACCACGCCAAGCAGCTCTTCGACGAGCTGACCGACACGCTCTCGCAGCTGTCGGCACGAAGGACCACGCGCATCCTGCTCTCATGCACCTCGGGACTCACCACGAGCTTCTTTGCCAAGAAGCTCGCCGAGGTCGCGGCCACGCTCTCGCTGGACTACGAGTTTGAGGCCAAGCCCATCGTGCAGGCGCTCGAGGTGGCGGGCGACTACGAGGCCGTGATGCTAGCGCCGCAGGTGCACATGAGGCGCGACGAGATGGCGGAGCGCCACCCAGACCTCGTGGTCTTCGAGATTCCCGGCGCGGTCTTCGGCTCCTACGACGCGGGGACTGCCCTGCGGATGCTCCTCAACGCGATGAGCGAGAACGCGCTGGCTGCTCGCCTCGAGCAGGCCGACACGCGTATCGTGCGCAGGCTCGACAACGACAAGCGGATACTGGTGCTCAGCGGCGTCTATGGCTCGAAGGATTCCCTCTACAGCTACCGCATGTACGACCACGGCGAGGTCGTGCTCAATGGCTGCGTCGAGAAGCCCGGGCGAAGCTACTGTGACGTGAAGGACGTGCTGGGCACGGTGCACCTGCAAGGCGTCGACATCTGCAATCTGGATGCCATCGGGCTTGCCCTGCCGGGCGTCGTTGACGGCTCCACGGTGCACATGGTCACGATGGATATCGGCATGCCTGACTTTGCCAAGATGTCCGAGAAGCTGGGAGTTCCCATCTTCGTGGACAACAACGCCAATGCCGCTGCGGTCGGTTGTTACGTGAGCCAAGATAAATACGAGAACGTCCTGCTGCAGCGCCAGCCTACCGGCTACACCGTGGGAGGCCAGGGGCTCGTCATTGATGGCAGGCTCGTGCGCGGCAGCCATGGCCTGGCAGGAGAGCTTGGATACCTCATCAACCACCTCACGGGTGCGTTCGACAAGCGTGATTACCTGCGAAGCATTGCTTGGTCATCCGAAGGAATGCTGCGCATCGTCCTCGTTGAGCTCTTGTGCGCCATCACGGCCACGTCGCCCGAAGTGATCTACGTGGCGGTGGACCAACTGCCCGACATGGACGAGCTGCACGACGAACTGGCCAAGATCATCCCCGAGGGCACCGTGCCTGAGCTCGTGCACGTGTGTGACTACCACGAGCGCATCCTGGTGGGGGAGTACGCCCTCTGCGTGAACGCGCTGCGCAAGGCTGGCGCGGAGGAGTAGCGGCCATTCCTTAATCGGAATAGGGTATGCGGGACCACCAAGGACAGTCCTTGGTGGTCCCTTTTTGCCGATATCGGCAAAAAGATGGTTCGCATCCTACCGGCATCGGTAAAGCTACCCTGCAAATCAACAGGCAAGACGGGTCTATTGGTTGCTCGCCCACTCAAAGATGTCCTGCACGCGCTGCGGGGCGTCGGTGAGCGTCGAGAGGTAGAACGTGGCGTGCGCGTCGGCGTCGCTGATGGGCACGGCGACGCGGCCGAGGCCGCCCCGGCTTTCGTGGGTGACGTTGGTGACGAAGCTGACGAGCTCGGTCGAGCGTACCAGCTGCTCGAAGACCGATCGGTCCGCCTGCTCCACGATGTTGGCGTGCGGCATGTTGCGGCGGAGCATCCCCATCCAGAAGCCGACCTCGGAGAGCGCCAGGAAGCTCTCTCCGTCGAGGTCGGCGAAGGAGACCGTGTCGCGCGTCGCGAGGCGGTGTCCCTGAGGCAGAAACGCGTAGAGATTCTCGATCATGATTTGCGTCGAGCGCATGGTGGGCAGGATTTGTGGTCGCAGGGTTATGGCGAGGTCCACCGAGCGGTTCATGAGGCGCCGCTCCACCTCGTCCTCGGGAAGGGTCACCGGGTTGAGGAGCGTACCGGGGAAGCGCTCCACCGTGAGGGCGGTGAGATGCCAGACCGGCGCAGGCGCGATGGTTCCCACCAGGAGCGTGCGCTGGCGGCGTGCGAGGTCAGCGAACGCGTCGAGCATCATGCGCTCGTCGCGCAGTAGGTTGCGCGCGTGGTCGACGGCCAGGCGTCCGGCGTCGTTGAGCGTGGCCGAGTTGTGCGTGCGGTCGAAGAGCTCCTGGCCCAGCTCCCGCTCCAGGCGCCTGATCGAGCGCGAGAGCGCCGGCTGCGAGAGGTGCAGCTCCTCTGCCGCCGCGGATATCGTCCCTTGTCTCGCGATTGCGTCCAGCTGCCTCATCTGTTCCAGCTCCATGTCAACTCCTTCCTACGGCATGCACCCATGTTATCCCAGACCGCGGCCTAATGCCCGTCGCTATGCGTGAACGGCATAGTCGCATAGCGCAAAGGACGGCAAGGCAATAAGGATTCGCTCGTATAGTAATTGTTAGTAGATGCCCGCGATCGAGGGAGAAGACCATGCAGTACATCACGCTCAACAACGACGTCAGGATGCCCGCCGAGGGGCTGGGGACCTTCCTGATGAGCCCCGCCGACGCGGAGATGGCCACGCTCAACGCCCTGTGCGCCGGCTTCCGCCACATCGACACCGCCAACGGCTACTACAACGAGGCCGGCGTCGCCCGCGGCATCCGCCGCTCGGGCGTGCCGCGCGAGCAGATCTTCGTCTCCACCAAGCTTTGGCCGTCGGGCTATACCCGCGCCGCCGAGCACATCGACAAGACCCTCGCACGCATGGGCCTTGACTACATCGACATGCTCATCCTGCACCAGCCCTGCGGCGACTACCTGGCCGCCTGGAAGGACATGGAGGACGCCTACAAGGCTGGCAAGGTCCGCGCGCTCGGCCTCTCCAACTTCCCCGTTGAAAAGATCCAGGAGGTCATCGACGCCGCCGAGGTCAAGCCACAGCTGGTCACCGTCGAGAACCATCCCTACCATCCCAACGACGCCCTGCGCGAGTACCTCGCCGGCTACGGCATCGTGATCGAGGCCTGGTACCCGCTCGGCCACGGTGACGCGGCCCTGCGTGAGGAGCCCGTCTTCGCCGAGCTCGCTGCCAAGTACGGCAAGAGCCCCGTGCAGGTCATCCTCCGCTGGCACGTCCAGAAGGGCAACTCCATCATCCCCGGCTCCAAGAGCCCGGCGCACCTTGCCGACAACCTGGACATCTTCGACTTCGAGCTCACCGACGACGAGATGGCCGAGGTAGCCGAGCTGGCCACCCCGGGCAAGACCTACTACACCGCCGACGAGTCCGTCTATGAGAAGTACCTCTCCATCCCCGACGACTTCGACGTCCAGGAGGTCAAGTACCAGGAGGAGCTGAAGGCAGAGATCCTCGCCGCCTCCGACGAGTACTGGAAGGCGCAGTTCGACCTCGACGTGGAGCAGCTCCGCAAGGTCTGCGACCCGAAGGCGCCCTTCGTGCACATGGGCATCACCATGGACCGCGGCGCCGAGGAGGAGGCCATCGCGCAGAGGCACATCGTCACCGTAAAGCGCGACGACAAGCACGTCGACGTGCGCGTGATCGACGACGAGATCGCCATCGTGCTGCGCCAGCTCGAGCTCACGGCGCTGGTGGGCGGCAACGAGGCCGTCAACCCCTTCGTTGCCACCGAGACCTATCACCGCCAGGCCGACGGCAGCTGGAAGCTCATCAGCTTCGTGTACACCCACATCATGCCGGAGCACTACCAGTTCCGCTTCCTCTCCGAGTAGATTTGGCGCAGAAGATGACCATGCATGGTTATGGCTCGCATGCGCGTGTGAATGACGTGGTCAACGACCCCGTGCTTGGCGATGCCGCACGGTTGCTCTTTCCGGCTGAGGGCTGCGTGTTCTGAAGATATCCGCCAATCTTGAGGCAAAGACAAGAATAGTCTCGCCAGCGGTTGGGACTGACGGGACCCATATTTGAATACCAAGGAATGGCCAATCGAAAGGAAATACCCATGGCGCAGAAGCAGACCGCTGGCCGAGACCGTCTCGGGCACCTCGCCCCCACGTTCGCCCACCTCAATGATGACGTCCTCTTTGGCGAGGTGTGGAGCCGCGAGGATGAGCTCTCCGCTCGCGACCGCTCCATGATTACCATCGCTGCGCTCTTCTCCGCGGGTCTCTACCCGCAGCTGCAGAGCCACCTCAGGCTGGGCAAGGCGCACGGCATCACCAAGCAGGAGGCCGTGGAGATCGTGACGCAGCTCGCCTTCTACTGTGGCTGGCCCAAGGCCTGGAGCACCTTCCCGATGATCGACGAGATCTGGGCGGACGAGGACTAGCCAAGCAGCCTTCACGGGACCACGGAAGGGACCACTTCATGAACAACTTCGTCTTCGAGAACGCGACGCGCTTCTACTTCGGCACTGACGGCATCACCCACGTGGCCACCGAGCTCATGGCTGCTGGGGCCATGAAGGTCATGGTTGCCTTTGGCGGGGCCTCCGCCAAGCGCACGGGCGTCTTCGCCCAAGTGGCGACACAGGTGGCGGCTGCCGGCGCCGAGTTGGTGGAGTTCGGCGGAATCATGGCCAACCCCACGCTTGCCAAGGTGATGGAGGGGGCCGAGCTGGCGCGGGCAGAGGGCGTGGACTACGTCTTGGCCGTGGGCGGCGGATCGGTCATGGACTGCTGCAAGATGGTGGCGCTGGCTGCCGTTGACGCGCTTCCCGAGGACGAGTTCTGGGCCAAGTACTTCCAGCGATTCGAGCCCGTCACCGTGAGCCCGCTGCCGCTGGGCATCGTGGTCACCGCCACAGGCACGGGGTCCGAGGGCAACGGCGGCGGCGTCATCACCAACGAGAAGACCAAGGTCAAGACCGGCGCGGACCGTCCTGCGACCAACTCGCGCTTTGCCGTCATCGACCCCACGCTCACCTACACCGTGCCGCAGGGGCAGAAGATCAGCGGCGCCTACGACAGCCTCAACCACATGATGGAGGAGTACTTCAGCCTGCCCGTGGGCGACGTGCTGGCCGACGACTTGCTCGAGGCTGCCATGGGTTCGGTCGTGCGCAACCTGCCGAAGGCTGTCGCGAACCCCGAGGACTACCAGGCCCACGCCAACCTCGCCTGGGCGAGCACGCTCGCCGAGAACCGCGTGCTCAAGTGTGGCAAGCAGACCTGCTTCCAGCTGCACATGATCGAGCACCAGGTGGGCGCCTTCACCGACTGCGTGCACGGCTTGGGCCTCGCGGCCATTGCCTGCACCTACTATCGGCACATCTTTGACGCGAGCGACGCGGCGCTCTTCCAGTTCGGACGCTTTGCGACCAACGTGTGGGGCATCTCTCCCCAGGGCAAGACTGCCTCTGAGCTCGCAATGGCGGGCATCGATGCGCTCGACGCCTGGACGCGCGAGGTGGGAGCCTACCGCACCCTCTCCGAGTTGGGTGTGACCGAGGACATGCTCGACCCCATCGCCGATAGCATCGTCTGCCTGCCGAGCAGCCTCAAGGTGCTCGACCGCGACGAGGTGCGCGCCATCCTGGCCGAGAGCATGTAGGCGTCCCACGCATAACGCAACGGCGGGGCGGCAAGGGGAGTCGCCCGGGAGGGGAGTTCCGATGAGCAAGGTCGTAGTACTGGAGGGCAGCCCCAAGAGGGGCGGCAACACCGACCTGATGTGCGAGGCGTTCGCGCAGGCGGCCGAGGCCGCGGGACATCAGGTGAAGGTCCTCCCGGTGGGCCGCATGCGCATCGACGGCTGCCGTGGCTGTCGTGCCTGCTACAAGGCAGGCAAGCCCTGCGTGTTTGGCGACAAGGACGAGTGGAACGGCATCGCGTCCGATCTGCTGTCGGCAGACGCCATCGTCTTCGCCACTCCGGTGTATTGGTTTGGCTGGACGGCGCAGGCCAAGGCCGTGCTCGACCGCATGTTCTGCTTCCTGCCCAAGGGCGAGGAGTTCCGTGGCAAGAAGTGCGCCTTCCTCAGCGCGGCGGCCGACGGCGAGGACGTCTTCGACGCACCAAAGATGGTCTTCGAGAAGTCCGTGGCGCTGCTGGGCTGGGAGGTCATCGGCGAGGTGTGTGCCGCCAACTGCGGTGCGCACGGTGCGGTGCGCGAGACCGACTGCCTCGCACAGGCGGCTGCGCTGGCTGCGTTTCTGTAGGGAATGAGGTTGACATGAGGACATGGGTGATTACTGGTGCGTCGACGGGCATTGGGCGCGGCATTGCCGAGGCCGTGCTCGCCAATAAAGAGCAGGTCGTGGCCACGGCACGCGACGTGGCACGTCTGGCAGACCTTGTCGAACGCTATCCTGCAGCCGTGCATGCCGTTTCGTACGAGGCGACCGAGCCTGGCAGCGCCCAGGCGCTCGTGGATGAGGCGATAGCGCGCTTTGGGGCTATTGACGTGCTCGTCTGCAACGCGGGACGCGGGCACTCCGGCACCGCCGAGAACAGCGACATCGCCGATGTTCGTCTGCTCTTCGAGACCAGCTTCTTCGGCCCCGCCGAGCTGGTGCAGGCAGCCCTGCCCTACATGCGTGCCGCGGGCAGGGGCGTCATCGCAACGCTCTCGTCCATGGGCGTGAACTTCCGCTCCGCCGTAGGCAACGCCTTCTATGTGGCCTCGAAGGATGCAATCGAGGGATACTCCGAGATTCTGCGCAACGAGGTCGAGCCCTTCGGCATCAGCGTTTGCGTGATAGAGCCCGGGTCGTTTCGCACGGAGTTCCGTACGTCGGGCATCTACTCGTCGCTTGACGAGGGCGTGTATTCTGCGGCTGCGCGGTCAAGGAACTACCTTCGCGATCACCCATATGACCAAGCGGGAGACCCGGTGCGTGGCGGGCGCATCATCGCCGATGTCCTTGGGGGCGGTGCCGTGCCGCGCACGCTCATCCTGGTGGTGGGCATGGTGGAGGTGGCGGCCAAGGCACATGCCGAGCGTCGCGAGGAGGCCCTCTGGAGTGCCGACCTCGCGCCACTCGCCAACTTCACCGCGGAGGAGCTCACCGCGGCTGGTGCGGACGATTCGGCGAGTCCCTTCGCTGCCAGATAGCCCAAGGAAGCGGAATGGCTTATTCACTCGCCCCTAACCGCATCACCTCTAGCGGCGCCATTCTAGCTCCTATCAAGGGGGCGTCATGCTTCGCGGCCAACGACGCCGATGGCCTGAACGCCTTTGACTGGATCAGGCAGGTGGTCGAGGCGTAGGCGCCTTTCACTACGGTCCTCTTCCTGCGCTCCCTGCCGGACTCTCCTCGGCGGGGAGCATTCGCGTGTCTATGCGTCTCTTGCATGCTGACTTAGCAAGGGGGTAGGGTGAGGCAAGTCGTTGACGTGGGATGATAGTGCTGCAAAGAACTCGTGTGAGAGGAGTAAGCATGTCTATCCTGTTCATCAACGGCAGCCCCAACCCCAATGGCAACACCGCCCGTCTGGCGGCACGGCTGCTTTCCGGTAAGGCCTACGACACCATCGAGCTGGGAACCACCAAGGTCTACGACTACGGCCAGGACTTCGCCGACGACCAGTTCGACGAGGTCGTGCGGGCTATGGCTTCTGCCGACACCATCGTCCTCGGCTCGCCCCTGTATTGGCACTCGTTCTCGGGGATGCTGCGCAACCTCATCGACCGCTGCTATGGCCCCATCCAGGACGAATTCGCCGGCAAGCGCCTGTTCTTCGTCTTCCAGGGCGGCGCGCCCACGCGCGAGCAGCTCGACACGGCCGAGTGGACCATCAGCCGCTTCGCCGGCCTCTACCAGATGCGCTACGAGGGCATGGTCACCAACGCCGCCGAGGCGCGTGCCGCGGCGGCGCGCGTGTAGGGGAGACCCCGCATGCGCAAGCTCGCCAGCCTTGCGGCGGCGTTGCTAATCGTGGGCCTTTGCGGCTGTGCATGGTTTCGGGCTTCGTCTGAGCAATCCGGTCAAAGGAAAGAAATGGCGATTGAGATGGTAACGGCAAGCACGCGCGTGACAGACGTGATCAAAGATCCGGTGCTGGACGATGCGGCGCGGCTGCTCTTTCCGGCGGAGGACTGGTACTGGAGCGGCGACACGCTGGGCGCGCTCGAGCTCACGTGGTACATGCGGCCCGACCCGCAGACCACCGTGGACGTGGTCAACCGCCTGCGCGCGGACGCCGCGGCGGGCGAGCGGGTCTTCTACGACATCTACACCGAGGAGGAGAGGCGCGCCGACCCGGCCAAGCGCGACACGGGGCTCTACTTCTTCCGCGGGGACCCCGGCGCGCACGTGGCCATCGTGAGCGCCGGCGGCGGCTTCGCCTACGTGGGAGCCATGCAGGACTCCTTCCCGCACTGCCTCGCGCTCTCGAAGAAAGGATACAACGCCTTCGCGCTCATCTACCGTCCCGGCGCCCGTACCGCCTGCGAGGACCTCGCCCGCGCCATCGCCTACATCTACCAGCACGAGGACGAGCTGGGCGTGACCATGGACGGCTACTCCCTCTGGGGAGGCTCCGCTGGCGCCCGCATGGCGGCGTGGCTTGGAAGCTACGGCACCGAGGCCTTTGGGGAGCGCGCCTATCCGCGCCCCGCGGCTGTGATCATGCAGTACACGGGGCTCTCCGAGGTCTTTGGCAACGAGCCGCCCACCTACAGCTGCGTGGGCACGCGCGACGGCATCGCCAGCTGGCGCACGATGGACCGCCGCGTACGCGCCATCAAGGCGCAGGGGACCGACGCGATGATCGAGGTCTTCGAGGGCCTGCCGCACGGCTTTGGCCTGGGCGTGGGCACGGTGGCCGAGGGTTGGCTGGACAGCGCGGCGGCCTTCTGGGAGCGCCAGCTCTGACAGGTGAGTCGGCCCACTGCGAAATACGGGCATGTTATACACGAGGAGGGATCATCATGAGGAAGATCGATCGTAGGGGTTTTCTTGGGCTGAGCGGCGCAGGCGTCGCTGCGCTGTTGTTTGCGGCGTGTGGCGGAACGCCGCAGGAGGAGCCTGCCGCCCATGACGCGGCCGAGACGTCGGCCGTGGGCGCCAATGCTGCAGCGGAAGACACGACTGCCACCGCCGCAACGGACGGCTCTGCCGCCGTAGTGTGGTTCAGCTGGTCGGGCAACACGGCGGGCATCGCCGAGCGCATTGTGGGCGCCACGGGTGCCCGGGCGTTCGAGATCGTGCCCGAGGAGCCCTACCCGGAGGTCTACGACGACTGCACCGACGTTGCCCTGCAGGAGCAGCGCGACGGAGTAATGCCTGCCTACCGGGGCGACGTTGACGGCTGGGATGGCGTGTCGGTAGTCTACCTGGGCTATCCCATCTGGTGGATGGACATGCCGCAGGTCATCAAGAGCTTCATTGACGACCACGATTGGGCGGGCAAGACCGTGGTGCCCTTCTCGACCTACTACAGCTCGGGATGGGCGGGCACGCCCGACAAGATTGCCGATACCTGCACGGGAGCCACGGTGGCAGACGGCCTCTCGCTGGGGCAGAACGACCTGCCCAGCGCATATGACCAGGTGGAAGGCTGGCTCGAAGGGCTGGTGCTGTGAATGCCAGGGCTTGCGCTATGAGGGCGTGCGGACTATCTGCCGCGCTCCTGCTGGCGCTCCTGTCTGGCTGCGGCGCGTTGGCAGCCGATGGGCAAGGTGCGGAAGGCGCGTCGGTTTCGCAGCAGACGGCCGATGAGACGGAGGAATCCACTGCCAGCAGCGAGCCGGGCGATACCGATATGGAGGAAGAGATGTTCGTTTCCGGAAGCGATCACGTGACCACCTACGTCCCCGGTGCGGACGAGGTCGAGCGCATCAACAGCCTGGACTGGAACGTGGCGAGCCAGCACATGACGCCCGACGCGTCTCTCGCTGCGGGGACGGTCGCACATCCCACGAAGGTCGATTCGACCACCAGCCAGGTCTTCTACCTGTGGGAAGAGGGCAACATACCAGGTGGCGATGGCTATGGCTACGACGAGGCTGGCTTCATGCCCGCCGTGACCACGGTGCCCGTGGACGACGGCGTGGGCGTGCTGGGGGCGGTGCTCCTCGAGGCTGGCGGCGCCTTCCAGTTCCGCGGGGCACAGGGCGACTGCTACCCAACGGCGGAGGAGCTCACCGCGCGCGGCTACCAATGCTTCGTGGTGGACTATCGCCTCACGCGCGACCTGGGCGCCCTCGACCTTGCCCGCGCCACGCGCTTCGTGCGGGCGCACTGGAAGGACTATGGCCTGCCGCATGAGGACGCCATCGCGGTGATGGGCTACTCCGCCGGCGGCATCGCCGCGGGTCAGATGCTGCTCGACTGGGACGGGACAACCTCCCCGGCACGTTACGACGCGAGCTACGCGCCCGATGAGCTCGACGCGGTGAGCGCCGACGCGGCGGCTGATGGCATGATCTACTCCTTCTACGGTCGCCTTTCGGTGGCCAGCAAGGACGTGGATCAGCTGCGCGCGGGCAACCTGCCGCCCACCTACTTTGCCTTTGGGACGCGCGACCCCTTCGTGCGCGAGTTCGAGGCCAACATTGCTGCGCTGGAGAAGGCGGGCGTGGAGGTCGAGGGCGTGGTGCTGCAGGGCTGGCCGCACGGCTTCGGCGCCTTTGGCGGCTGGATCGACGGCTACGACGCCTTCCTGCGCCGTGCGTTCGATGCGGCACAAGCGTAACCAGCATGAGAAACCAGGCGTTCTGTGGGAGGAACGCTCGACAAGGGGAGAAGTACCATGGCGCTTGTCAATCAACCAATAACGCGGGGAAGTCCCCTTGGCTTCGGCTGCCCGCACGGCTGCCCCACCAACGCCATCGCCTACGGCAAGCATACGCGGGGCCACGGCCAGTACCACAACCGGCACCTGTAAAGGAGGCACACTTTGGGTCCCTTCATGCTCTCGTTCTTTGTCTGCACCTGCGTTTATGCGCAAATTGTTCGATGCGTAAACAAGAAAAAGCTTCCACACGACCGACAATTGAGTTTGGAATCGTGCCAACAATCAAGGCGGCCAGCATCGTTTTGACGCTGGCAGCCTTGGACTCAGTGGCGTCGTGCGGGCAGATCTTAGAACACGCCGGCCGGGCCCTCGCCCAGGATGCCGTTGCCCTCCCACCAGGCGGAGACGCCGTGGTCGATGAGCAGGTTCACGCCGCTGATGTAGGAGCTGATGCGGCTTCCCAGCACCACCATGGGCTGGCCCATCTGCTCGGGCGTTGCGTTCTGGCCGCCCCACACGGCGGTGAAGGTGGCATCGAGCGCCTTGGCTCCGGCCTCGGCGTCGCCGCCGCCTGCGCCGGTGTTGAAGGCGTTGGTGAGACCGGTGTTGGTCATGCCGGGGCAGATGGTGTTCACGCGGATGTGCTTGGCCACATAGGCCGGGTCCATGCACTTCTTGGTGACGTAGGAGTTGAGCGCCTTCTTCGAGACGGCGTAGGGGTTGGGGTCGCCGTCCACGAGGTCGGCGTGCGCCTCGTACCAGGCCTCCTGGCCCTCCCAGCCCTCGGCCTCGATGAGGCCCTGCAGGTCGGCGTACATGCGCTGCCAGCCCAGGCAGCCCATGGAGCTGATGAAGGTGACCGATCCGCCCTCGGTGATATGCGCAGGAGGTCCTCGCCAAAACGTCCAGCGCCGGGCTCCACGATGGCGGACCCGCTGAACACCCCGTGCCGGTCCTCGGCGATTGACGGCTCCAGTGGCACGCCCAGATAATCCCAATGCACCAGGTCGGGCGAGCTGAACAGCCCCCAAGCCTTCTGGTCGACCGTGGGCCAGTCGTGGTCGTACTGGTAGAAGAAGTAGTAGCGTCCACGGAACTGGCAGAGCCCGTTGGGGTCGTTCAGCCAGTTGCGGGGGGAACGGAGGTGAAAGCCGACCTCCCAGCTCTTGTTGGGCATGGGCTGCCTTTCTCTTGGCGTGCACGTACTAGGTTGAGCGTATCCTAAAGATGCCCGACGGATGGTGTGAGAACGATTTCACACTATTGTTTTCGGAGAGCGGACGCCATGTGCATCGGTACGGCGTCTGCACTGCCGCCACATGCAACAAATGAAGTGAGGTGTGTCAAGATTCCGGATGCGAATCTTCCTGCTGGAGAGTCTCTCTTGTTACATCAATCATGGACACGCGCGGGGAGCGACCATGCATAAGAGTATCGAGTGAGTATGGGTCCTGCGGGGGCCGGGTATTACCCGGAGAGCATGCACGCAAGGGTAAGTGCAACGTCTCCGAGTGGATTTGCAGGACTTATTGCAAACTTTGCACGCCCCGAGGCCTTTTCACATACATATTCAAGCGACCCATGTGAAACACGCGCGGAATCAAACCGTACTTTCCGTCGATAAGCGGCTCGCTCATCGTATACTGAATGCCTAAAGGTGGGCTGAGCATCAAGGAGGTCGTATGACTTCGACAAACGTCTCTTATTGTGAGACTTACCGGGAACGAAGCCTGCGCGTAATCTGTATCTCCGAAAGCGGACGCATAGAACGGTGCTGGCTCCCAAAGATTCCCACTGGTAGGTTTTCTTTCCAAAGTATGTCAAGCAGAACCTTTATTGAAGCGCGAGATGGGCTGTGGTACGCGTCGTGTAAAGAGCCTTCTGCGATTATGACAGACACGCGCGAGCGTATGCACCAGGTACAGCTTTATGAAAGTACCATCGTTCCCGTTCTGGATGGGAAACGCCGTTTCGTTCTGTTTGTCGAAGCCTCAGACGAGCAGGGAGATGTGTTTCACAACTACGCATTGCCGGCAGGGGGTACAATAAGCATCGGACGCTCTCCATCCTGCGACATTATGTGTGGCAGTCCATTTGTCTCGATGGATCATGCCATCTTACGTTGCAGTGGTGGCGCGTGGGAGATCTCAAATACCAATGGGGTTAACGGTGTATATGTCAATGGGGAAAGATCTGTATCTTCGTTGATTTCCATGGGAGATCTCATCTTTATCATGGGCCTGCTCATTGTGATGGGTAAGGGTTTCATCTCCGTCAACGATGGGCGTGACGATGTCTCCGTTGGCTCGTCAAAGCTCAAGAGACTTTACGATACGAATATGCTGCCTACTGCCCGACCACCAAGAGCAACTTCGAGCGGGTTCAGATCGAATCCCCGCCCATGTCGCTCAACTCTGATCGGATTCCGTTGGTGTTGCGCATGGGTGGCTCAGCTGCAATGAGTGGCATGTCGCTGCTGGGAGGCAACTTTCTCCCAATTATCAGTTCACTGCTGTTTCCCGTACTCAATCAAAAGTATACCGACCAGCAAAAAAAAGAGTATGAGCAGCGTCGCCAGATTAAGTATACCGCATACTTGCAAGAAAAGGAGCAATCGATCAGACGAGAAGCTCAACGCGAGCGGGATATTCTTAACTATAACTATCCGGATATGAGAACCGTCTTGCGCTATCCTTTTACAGGTTTGCACCTGTGGGAGCGACGAAGCGTGGACGATGACTTCATGGATGTGCGCCTTGGCGCTGGACGCATTCCCATGCGAGCCAAGATTGAGCATCCGTTGCGTCGATTCGAGCTAGATGAGGACCATCTCGAGGAGCAGATGTTTGCGTTGGTTGAGACGCCGGTCTTTTTGGAGGGGGCTCCTATTGTTGCCTCGCTTGTGAAAAACTTCGTCTGTGGCATACGAGGCGAGTCGAATGCAGTCTTGCAGCTTGTGCAGTCGCTAATGGTACAGGTTGCCGTGTTGCACAGCTATGATGAGGTTAAGATCATTCTGCTCATTGATAGCGCCCGGTTGGAGGATCGATTTGCGTACACGAAAATACTTCCGCACCTATGGGATAACCAGCAGAGCATCCGTTTTATAGCCACGAACGAGAGTGAAGCATATCAAATCGGCACATACTTGCGTGAGCAGCTGGGAGATGACTTGCGTAACCCTCGAGATTTGAGCGAAATCGTCAAAGAACGTCCCTACTATTGCGTGCTCGCTCTTGACAAGCAAATCTTTGGTGGCATGGAAGTACTCAAAGAGATCATGCAGCTTAACAGCAACTGTGGGGTGAGCGTGATTACGGCGTTTGTCGACTTAATGAAAGATAGCATGCTACTCCTTGAGGCATCCAATAGAAATGGTGGAAAGGTCTCGTATCTCAACGAGATCGAGCGCGATGACGATATGCTTGTGTTCGACCGATTTGATGAAGACGAGGTGGACAGGTGTTTGCGCAAGGTTGCAAACATCACCATTCGTCACATCAACCAATCGAAACAATTACCGACGGTGCTTACGTTCATGGACATGATGAGGGCAGGTTCCATCGAGCAGCTGGCACCTTTGCGTCGATGGCAACAAAGCGATCCCGTAAAGACGCTCGCTGTTCCTGTGGGAGTGACGCCTGATGGCATGCTAGCGATGCTTGACTTACATGAGCGCGTGCATGGTCCCCATGGCTTGGTTGCGGGCATGACGGGCTCAGGCAAGAGTGAGTTCCTGCTGACCTACGTCCTGTCCATAGCTCTTCATTTTCATCCCGACGAGGTGGCATTTGTGCTCATTGACTACAAGGGCGGCGGATTGGCTGGCGCCTTTGTGGACAAGGACAAAGGAATACATCTCCCGCATGTGGTGGGAACGATTACCAATTTGGATGGATCGGCTATCCAACGTTCGCTCACATCGCTTCAAGCCGAGGTCAACCGTCGTCAGCGTGTGTTCAACGAGGCAAAGAGCATAGCCAACGAAGGCACCATGGACATCTACGCCTACCAAAAACTGTATCGTCGCGGTATTGTAGCGAAGCCCGTTCCACACCTCATCATCGTTTCGGATGAGTTTGCTGAGCTCAAGCAGCAACAGCCTGAGTTCATGGAACAGCTGGTGAGTATCGCGCGAATCGGACGCAGCTTAGGCGTGCACCTCATTCTTGCTACTCAAAAGCCTGCCGGTGTGGTGAGCGAGCAAATCTGGAGCAATGCGAAGTTTAAGGCGTGCCTCAAGGTGCAGGGTCGTCAGGACAGCATGGATATGCTCAGGCGGCCCGAAGCGGCAGAGCTCAAAGAGGTTGGGCGCTATTATCTGCAGATTGGATACAACGAGTCATTCTCGATAGGACAGTCTGCCTGGTCTGGTGCACCATATGCTCCGGTCGATGAGTTTGTAATGCGTGAGGATCAGAGCGTGCAGTTCGTGGATATGCTGGGGCAGGTCATCCACGAGGGACGGCCACAACCGCCAAGGGGCCAAACGGGCGAGACGCAGCTTGTGGCCATTGTTGAGGAGCTCTGTCGCGCTTCAAAGGAGGCGGGCATTGCGCCGCGCATGCTTTGGAAAGAGCCGCTCTCTGAGCGTATCGACTTAGATGTGCTTGTTCCAAAAGATGGCATGGCACCTGCAAACTCGCCCATTGAGGTGCCTCTCGGCCTGCTTGATGACCCCATGAATCAACGACAGTTTCCGTTCGTTTTGCCGATTCAGCATGGACACAATACCCTTATTGCAGGCGAGCCCGATTCGGGCAAGACTACGCTCGTGCAATCCATGTTGTTGGGGTTGGCTCGGCGCTATAGCCCCGACAGAGTCAATTTTTATGTCCTGGACTACTCGGGTGGAGCACTTATGCCCCTTGCACACTTGCCGCACTGTGGCGCATTGCTTACGGAGGATGACGAAGATTCCCTCGAGAGCTTGTTCGAGCTAATAAACAATATTATCGAAGATCGGAAGAAACTCTTCAGAGAGCTGCAAGTGGGTAACTTTGAGGCCGCCATCCAAAAGCGGACGATACCTCTTGTGATGGTGGTGATTGATGGTGTGGCGGCATTCCTGTCGTCAAAGAAGGGCGAGACATATGGGTTCCAACTTCCATACAGCATCAAGGCTGGGCTGAACTATGGCGTTCGATACTGCATAACGTGCGGACACAGCAATGAGGTCTCGAGTCTTGTGCGCCAGAACTTCGGCACGCGTATGAGCTTAGTTCAAATGGACAAGTATGCCCACTCCGACGTACTTGGTTGTCGCTGTGACTATGTGCCACCCGCTCTTCCTGGAAGAGGACTCGTGCTGCATGAGGACTGCGTGCTTGAGATACAAGTGCCACGCTTTGCGCCAGAGGTTGCCGAGAGCGACTATCTGCCTGTGCTCACAGACGAAGCCATGCGATTGGCAAAGCGCTATGAGGCGATGCCTGTCGCGAAGGGGATTGCCATCATTCCGAAAGACGAACTCTATGAGAGCTTCGCCCGGCGATTTGCGGACGAACGCATTCCCCTTGGCTATACCATCAAAGGCGCACGTCCCATCGCCCTTCCTCTTCGCCAGTTCTCGTTCCTGTCCTTATACTTTGGAAACCCAAAGAGTAAGGAACCGGTCTTGAGCAACATGCTTTTCGCTGCCCGACGTGAGCGTATGAGCGTACGTGTGGTCACCGCATCCCATAGCTCGTTTGTGGAAGACGGAGCTCTGTCCGGCCAAGTAAATACAGGGGAGAAACTAGTCGCATGTACTGCCGACGACGTCTATGACTTCTTCCACAACGATTTGTTTGGGCTAGTTTCTGCACAACGCGAGGTGTTAAGAACTTATTGCGAAAGCCAAGGTATCGAGGCATCAAAGACGAGCATCAGCACCGAGGGTTTTCGACACCTCCGGGATTCAACCAAACCCGCTTTGGTGATATTTGAAAGCTTCGGAGATATACTCAGGTCTCTTGAAGGGGAGGACAACAGGGCAAAGCGGGAAGCCGTTAACATTTTGGCGAAGGGCATCTTTGAAGCGGCATACAACCTCAACGTTTACTTCATCGGCTGTTTTGGCCCCAATGACCCGTCATCGCTCTACACCTCCCAGTTGTATCAGTCATTCAACAAGGGAAATATACATCTACTCTTTGGCGGAAAATACGATACGCAGAAGCTCGTCGATGTGCCTTGGAATTTGCGGGGCGTAAACAAGGAGGGCTTGTTCAACGTCTTTTTAATGGACTATAGAGGGGGATGCCATTTTTTGACGATGCCGTGTCGTCAGCTTAACGACGAGGACACGGACGATGACGAGCGCTCAATCTTTGATTAATCGCGGACAGGTGGGAAGCGTGTGGCTTCGATGAACGAGTTGATTGATGAGTGCCAACGTATGGCGGAATCCCTCAAGCGTCAGTTAGAGCATGATGTGGATACCATGCGTCATGGGGTGGCAGGGGATTTCTATGAGGCATATTGCAAGGAGATGGCTGAAGAGATTCGTCTTATTGAACGTGTAAGCACGAACCTTCGGGAGTACAATCGTCTCTAGCATCCTCAACAAGGAACTGGAAGAACGCACAATAGCCGAAGGTATTATTGAAAAAGGGGTCAATCCAAAAACCTGTGGGTTGGGCGTTGACTCCGTGATTCGATCATAGAAGAAAGTGCGGCCATCCCCTAGAATCTGTCATTGCGACAACAACGGATTCGAAACAAGGATGGACCGCGATGACAAGTGTAGCACTAGCGGTTGCTCCCCAGCCGCCAATATTCCATGCCGAGGCGGCAAGGACGCCGCTGCAGGAGGCGGTGGCCTCCGAGCTCGGAGGCGAGCTGGCCACGGCCTTCCTCGTGCTCCCCTCGCAGCTGGACGGCTTCGTGCAGGTCGGAGAGCCGCGCGAGGAACGCCACGTCGTGGACTTCGGCACCGCGAAGAAGAGGACCCCGACCGCGGTCACGGTGCGCACCGTGCCGGGCGAGATCGTGACTGTCGACGCCGCGCCCGCGGTCTGCCCGTGCTGCGGCGGGGAGATGGAGGGCAATGGGACGGCGGCGACTACGCTCTGGCACCTGCCCATGGGCATGGGCAGGATGAGGCTGGAGGTCTCCATGCAGAGGTGGGCGTGCAGGCCGTGCGGCCACACGCACGTCGAGTGAATCTCCCCCCGATTTCGTTGACAGGTCGAAATCAGGCGGCGAGCGGCTGGCCTGAGTAGGCCTCTTCGTACTCGCACGCGCTCATGTAGCCGAGAACGGAGTGAATCCGGCACCTGTTGTAGAAGCATTCCATGTACTCGAAGATCTCCAGCGCGGTCTGCTCCCGGTCTCGGTAGGTCCTGGCGTGCACTCACTCCGACTTCATGGTTCCCATGAGCGACTCGGTGGGCGCATTGTCCCAGGGGCTCTCCACCGAGCCCATCGACGGCCCGGTCCCGTGGTCGCGCATGGTCTTGCCTATAACGAGCGAGGCGTATTGCGATCCGCGATCGCTGCTCAGCCGAATTCGGCTGAGCACCGACTATGCCGCAGAGAGCGCTAAGCCGCAGAACCGGCATATCCGCAGCTCGCAACGAGATAACGCGGCTTAGAGTATGCCGCGTCCGCCGGCTCC
>CACZFB010000035.1 GCA_902780305.1 uncultured Coriobacteriaceae bacterium
GATCGACGACGGCGTGCCCGTGGACGTTGACCTGCTCGAGCGTACGGGTTCGAAGAAGACGGAGTCCGGGCTCCCCGACTACAGCGGCTTCTACGACCTCGACCTGCTCTCCCAGGTCATGAACGAGCACTATGGTGCACAGGCGCTTCCCAACGCAGCGTAAAGGAGCCCCTTCCCCGCGTGGATAGGACAATGATATGACGGGCCTGTTGATGCAGGCCACCTCGCAGATTACGTCTGCGACGCTGGGCTCAGAAAGCATGTACAGGCTCTCGACGTACGGGTCCAGAGGGCCAAGTGTCCGCATTCGAGGATAGGAGATGGATACGGACCCACCGCAGCGGTCAGGTTACAAGAGGCCGTCGAGCGAGGAGCCGTGGGCGCGAGCGGAGCGAACGCCCCATTCTCCGCACCTCCACCACGAATAACCGTGCGCTCCCAAAAGGGGCGCACGTTTTTTCGTGACAAAAAAGACAGTCCCCTTTGTGTCAGCGGTTCAGAAGCAATAAAAGCAACAGCTTGCAACAAAAGCAACCAAATGCAATAATTGCAACGACAAGATGAGAAGGAGCGGCAGGTAATGGTAGAAGCCAATCGCAATCCCTTTACGCCAAACTTCGGCAGCGTGCCCGTATGGATGGCCGGGCGCTCGCGCGTAATCGGCGACCTGCTCGGCGCGCTCGACCAGGGAGTGGGAAACCCCAACCTGTGTACGCTTTTGTCTGGTGCCCGCGGTTCCGGGAAGACGGCCTTGCTCACCTACGTTTCTGACCATGCCCGCGAGCACGGATGGGTCTCCGTTGACGTCTCCGCGGAGGTGGGCATGCTTGAGGACGTAGTCCAGCGGACCATAGAGTCTGCACAGGGCTACGTGAGGAGCTCCACTACGAAGGTGACGTCCATAAGCGTCCCCGCACTCTTCTCAGCTTCGTGGGAGCATGCGGCGGGCTTCGAGCCGAATTGGCGAACGCGGATGAACGCACTGCTCGACCAGTTCGCCCTCGCCGACCTAGGTCTTGTGATCACCGTCGACGAGGTGAATCCGGAGGTCGGCGAATTGGTTTCGCTCGTGAGTACCTACCAGCATTTTGTCCGCGAGCGTAGAAACGTCGCGCTGCTCATGGCGGGGCTGCCGAACAACGTGTCCTCGCTCCTGAGCAACGATGGCGTCTCGTTTTTGAGGAGGGCCTCGTGGAGGAGGCTGGGCAACGTCAGCCAGGCCGAGGCGGAGGTGGCCCTGCGCAGGACCATTGAGTTCGGCGGTAAGAGTATCGAAGGAGGCGACCTTTCGGTTGCTGCCCGGTCCACGTTGGGGTACCCCTACCTCATGCAGCTCGTGGGATACCACCTCTGGGAGGCCAGCGCCGACCACGACACGATCTCCTCGGACGACGTGCGCGACGGGGTCTTGATTGCGAGGAGCGAGTTTGAGGAGCGCGTGCTGGAGTCGACGTGCCGCGTGCTGTCCGACGGTGACAGGAGGTTCCTCGTGGCGATGCTCCCCGACGAAGGCGAGAGTCGCATCGCCGACATTGCGACGCGAATGGGCGTGACCTCGAACTATGCCTCGCATTACCGGCGACGCCTGGAGGAGCAGGGTGTTGTGTCGACGCGTCGCAGGGGAGTGGTCGGTGTAGACCTGCCGCTGCTCAAGGATTACGTGGCGCGAATGGCAGCTGAATAAGCGACTGTTTATTGGACTACGAAACGGATTTCGCGAGCTCGAGGGTGTTCGACCTAAGTGAATTCGGCTCCACCATACGATCTGCGGGTCCGTGCGCATAAGCGCCACGGGCCCGTTTTTTATGAGAATGCCCTGCGGAGAATCGAACTCGAAGGGCCGAACTTTGTTAAGTCGAACAAAAAGTTACTGTTCACGGGCTAGTCACAAGCCACGTAAATCGATGGCTGGCGGTGACCTATCAAAGGGGGTAACCCCATTGACAGGTCGGCACATTCTGGCGAGCTCGTGAACAGTAGCGGCCTGTTCTCTACAACATGTGCTATATGGCGCGAGAGATTGCCTGCAACTATAAAAGACTATAAAATTGGAGTGGAACTATAAAGAACTATAAAAGAGGTACGTATGGACAATCCCTACACGACGCTGTTTGGCAAGGTGCCAGCCCAGATGATACCTCGTTCCCAGCAGGCGGCCCTCGTTACGGATTCTTTTCTTGCGCAGAGCCCAAGCCAGCAGGTATATGTGGTCACGGGCGTAAGAGGGTCTGGAAAGACCGTCTTCATGACCGACGTAAGCCGCAGCCTTGCACGCGACGATCGATGGGCGATCGAGGAGCTGAGTATCGAGCAAGACCTGCTGGTCGGCCTTGCCGCAAGGCTTAGCAACCAAAAGGGCCTTTCACGACTCTTCTTGGAGGCCAAGATTGACCTTTCGTTCTTTGGCCTAGGGGTGCATGTTCAGGGGGCGCAACCCATTACGGATGTTGGGGTGGCGCTTGAGCGCATGCTAGAGGTCCTCAAGCGTGCGAACAGGCGCTTGCTCATAACGATAGACGAAGTTGTTAACAACGCCCATATGCGATTGTTTGCCAGTACGTTTCAAATACTCGTGCGCAAGGACCTTCCGGTGTTCCTGCTTATGACAGGGCCGTACGAAAACATCGAGAGCCTTCAGAACGAGAAGACCCTCACCTTTTTGTATCGGGCCCCCAAAATACGACTCGAACCTTTGGGGATACGCTCCATCGCGACTAACTATGCGCGGGCGTTCGGCATCGATCGTGAGCGCGCCCTAAAGATGGCCCGCCGAACCAACGGGTATTCCTTTGCGTTTCAGCTCCTGGGCCACCTTGTGTGGGAGCGCAAGGGCCTTACGGAGCAGACGCTCGAGGAGTACAAAGCCCAGCTCTTCGAGCTCTCTTACGACAAGATTTGGAGCGAGCTCTCGCCGGGCGACAGGCGTGTTACGTATGGCATCGCGTGTGCGGTATCGCCTAAGGTACAGGACATCCGCACGTATTTGGGGCTGGAGTCCAACCAGCTTTCGCCGTACCGAAGGCGTCTCATAAACAAGGGAATCGTCGATGGGACGCAACGCGGCAGGATGTCGTTCACCCTTCCCTGTTTTGACGAGTACGTGCTCGAGAGATACGGCGAGGACGAGCTCCTGATCTAGCTGAGCAGGACGAGAGGGCGTCGCTCGTTCGTCTCCTAGCGCTCGCGCTGCACCAGTGAACGATCTAGCCTGCCTCTTGCGGATTTTACGTGTGGTCTCGCAACCTGAATGGCAGAATCCGTACATACTGAAGACATCTCTAAAACTAGAACAACTGTACGCAATTGTATGGTATACTTACCTCGCTATCAGGCGCAGGGCTGATGGATGCCGGGAGTTAACGTGCACGAGCCTGGACGATGAACGCAAGAGGACTGTGGCTATAAGGGGCGCAAGGGCGCTTTCACTCCACAGGTGAGCGTTATGTAGCTGAATCCACAATACAGGTTTGTACGAGTCTGGAAGGAGACTGCTATGTCCGCTACCGAAATCGTCTTGTTTGAGTCGAGCGATGGGGCCGTTACGTTGCCCGTGGAGGTCGATCCTACCGGCAACGATGTATGGCTCACGCAGGCTCAGATGGCAATGCTGTTTGGTAGGAGTGTCCCAGTCATCTCACGCCATATTAAGAATGCTTTTGATGAGGGAGAAATTGACCGGAAGAGCAATTTGCATAATTTGCAAACTAGCAGCTCAGATAGGCCGACGGCCTTCTACAGTCTCGACGTCATCATCTCCGTCGGCTATCGTGTCAAGTCCAAGCGAGGTGTTGAGTTCCGCCGGTGGGCTACCAGTGTGCTGCGCCGCTATATCGTCGAGGGCCATGCCGAGAACGAGCGTCGCCTGCGTGAGCTCGGACAGGCGGTGAGCATTTTGGCGCGGCTTCCCGAGGGTGACGTCAACACCCGTCAGGTGCTTGACATCGTGCGGAGCTATGCGCCGGCGCTCGACCTCCTGGATGACTACGACCATCAGTCCGTCTCCCGCCCAGAAGGAAAGCGTGATGCCTATGTGATCACGTATGACGAGTGCCGAGAGGTCATATCCAGCATGCGCTTTGGCAGCGAGTCTGATCTCTTTGGCGTAGAGAAGGACGACTCCTTCCGTGCTAGCATCGGCGACATCTATGCGGGATTTGCTGGCCAAGACGCCTATCCCAGCGTGGAGGAGAAGGCGGCAAACCTCCTGTACTTTGTGGTTAAGAACCATTCGTTCCTCGACGGCAACAAGCGTATCGCCGCGGCGCTCTTCCTCTACTTCCTCGACCGAAACGGAATGCTCTTTGACGAGTACGGTCAGAAGTGCCTGGCAGACGAGGTGCTTGTCGCAGTGACCATCATGATTGCCGAGAGCAGGCCACAGGAGAAGGAGGTCATGGTCAGTCTGGTGATGCAGTTCCTTTGTGGATGAGCATCATCGAACGTGGCGTTGACACAAAAGGGGCTGTCCCCTTTGCGTCAGCTCCCTCTGTCACACGTCGCGGAGTTCGATGCGGCAGGTGTGCTCCTTGGTCTTGGCGTCGTAGCTCACGCCCACGAGCAGCACGGGGACATCGAGGCCGCGGGTCACCTCGGCGTAGCGCCGCCTGCGGGCCTGGTCGAGGGCGTCGTCCACGGGCTTGTCCCACTTGAGCTCCGCGATGATCGCGGGCTGCAGGGATCCCCTCGCGGGCAGGTAGGCGACGTCTGCGAAGCCCTTGCCGCCGGGCAGCTCCTCGATGCGGGCGTAGTCGTCGACCGCGGCCACGAGCGCGGACTTCACCACCGCGCGCAGGGCCTGCTCGTTGTTGTAGAAGATCGGGGGCGTGTCGCGCTCGTGCACGCGGGCGAACCCCTCCGCCACGGCGTCCTCGTCCATGGCGAGCACGGCGTCGAGCAGCTGGGCCGACTCGCGCATGAGCGCCACCAGCTTGGGGTGGCGACTCCTCTCCACCGTGCGGGCGAGCTCGGCACGGACCTCGACGTTGGGGACGCGGGCCGTGCGCGTGCGCGCGTCGTAGGTGAGGTAGCCGAGGTGCACCAGCAGCGTGAGCACGTCGTCCCTGCTCCTGATCGTCACCATGTCGTTCTGGAATCCGTCCGGGTTCACCCTCACGCTCGTTCCACCAATGGCGCGCACGAGGTCGTCCTGCAGGCCGTCGAAGTTCATCTCGATGTAGGCGCTTATGAGCTCGTAGGCCTCGGTGGAGGGCCAGTAGGACCCGGTCGCGCGGGCCTCGCAGGCGCGCATGAGCGAGTAGGGCGCGAAGATGGAGTACGTCTCGCCGATGCCGCGCAGGTCGTAGCCGTCGTACCAGCGCCTCACCTCGGCGAGGTCCATCCCGTACTCCTCGCAGAGCCCCTCCACCTCGTCCTCGGTGAACCCCACGTAGGGCGCGTAGGCGACGGGCGCGACCATCGTGTACTCGCGGAAGTCCGAGACCGCCGACTGGTGGTTGTACTTCTTGATGGGCAGGATGCCCGTCATGTAGGCCCCGGCGACGACCTCGGGCGTGAAGGTCAGGCCCTTGAAGAGCGCCCTCAGCCACTCGGCGTAGGCGTCCTGGGCGGCCTTCTCGGCCTGCGCCAGGCGGTACGGCGCGTCCCACTCGTCTATGATGAACACGAACTTCGTGCCGGTTTCCTTGACGACGTCCCAGAGCGCGTCCTTGAGGGGGCTGCCGCCACCAGCGTGGCGCGCGCCGGCACCTGGCACCGTCTCGCGCAGCTCTGTGAGCAGGACGTCCCTCAGCGTCGGCACCACGTCTGCGGAGCCGGCGAGCTCGATGATTTCGGTCATGTCCAGCTTTACGACGTTGAGCTTGTTGAGGTGCGTGTCCCAGCCCTCGCGCCGCGAGACCTCGAGCCCCTCGAAGAGCGCCCTCGAGTCGCACGCACAACTGTAGAATGCCGCGAGCGCGTGCGCGGCGTAGCTCTTGCCGAAGCGCCGCGGCCGGCTGACCATGACGAGCTTTTGGCCGGCGACATTGAGCGTGGAGTCAAAGACGGAAATCAGGCCGGTCTTGTCCACATATCTGCCCTGCAATATTTCGGCGAATCCCTCGTTGCCGGGGTTGACGTAGCGTCCCACGCTTGCCCTCCTCGCGCCGCTCTCTTTTGGGACGATTATACCCCGCGCATTGAGGTGTGCCCAAGGGGAAGGCGCCAGAGCGCGACATGAGGCTTGTGCCCTCCCTGGCCAACCCGCAAACTGAGAACCGCGTACCACCCTCTCACTCGCCCGGCATCCCACATTAAGTGCGAAGATCTTCCATGCGGCTTCAGGGGTCTCGCAAGGTGCGTGGACCGTCTACCTGCGCAAATGCGGAACGAATCAATATGTGAACCTCTCGGAACTTCGCACTTAATTGGCTTCTGGTGCGACAGACGCATGGCGCGTTGGTGTCGCTCTCCCCGTCGGCCAGGACGTAGCGCTTGGCGTCGCCCGCGACTACGCCATTCTTGGCACAGTTGCTACTCGTTTGTCTCGGCCTTCTTCACGTCGGCAGAGCGGTCCACGGTAAAGTCGGTGCTCTCGAACTTCTGGGAGCCGGGCAGGGCCAGGTCGAACTCCTTGGTCTGGTCGATGGTCGCCGTTGCCTTGCCTACCACGCAGTCGAGCACGTGCCCGCCCTGCTTGTGATCGGCCGTCACGAAGTGGAAGTGCCAACCGGCGCTGTTCAGGCTCGCCATGTAGGGCGGGCAATAGACGCCCACCATGCTGCCATCCACCCCTTCCAGGTCGAAGAACGTCTGGTCGGCGGCGAGCGCGTCGACGATGGTGGGGTAGGGCTGCTCCTGCTTGTGCTCGCTCCGCACGTTCATCTTGTCGAACGTGCCGTCAATGCGCACGGCATAGAAATTGTTGATTCCCAGCTCTTCCACGCGGCCGTCGAGCTGCTTGAGCAGGGCCTCGAAGCTCGCGGCGCCGGAGACGTCGAGGGTCTCGTCGGAGTCGAGGAAGGTGACGTTGCCAAACGGGATCGTGGCGGTGTCCTCCATGAGGTTGACGCTGCCGTCGCCAGCAGCCTGCCACACCTGGCCGTCGAGCATCACCAGCTCCCCGTTCAGGCCGTCGAACGTGCCGATTCCCGTATCCCCATGCTGCTTGAGGTCGCCCACGGTCACGCTGCCCTCGAAGTCTCCCTCGGTCAGGCTCTGCAGCAGCGATACCTGATATAGGGCCTCACGATTCTGCGCCTCGTTCGCGCTCTCCGCTGGCTTTGCTTCCGGTTGTGCCACTTGCTGTGCCCCCGGTTGCGCACAACCGCCAAGGGCAATCGTTCCCGTTAAGACCGCGCTCGCAAGTGCGCCCGCCACCTGTTTCCTTAACATGGCCACGCTCCTCTCATAGACAGAACCATGATATACGACGAGCCATACGACGAGCCGTTCGAAAATGCGCGCCTTGTTTTCGGATGGTCCGGTTGGGGCTATCCCCTTTTCCCGCAGGCTGGGGCGGGCCAGGCTGTACAGGCAAGGGGGACCCTAGCTGCAGATATGCGAGAGCGTGCCGTCTACCAGCGCCTTTGCGGAAATACCGCAGAAAAGGGCACCCTAGCCTGTACAGTTAGCCCCATCCTTGTCTGCATGGCCTTCGGGACGCGCCCATGAGAAAAGGGGTTTGGCCCCTTTTCTCAGCAAAAGACCTTGCGGGCGCATGGCGAAGTGGGATATAACGAAGTTAGGCTCTGGCGAAGGGACGCGACATGCAGATGATAACGACCAACTGCCCGGCATGCGGTGGCATCTATAACGGGCGCCTTACCAGTAGGTTCATTACGTGCGAGTACTGCGACACGCGCTATGCCCTGGGCAGGAAAGAGCTCGAGGCCCTGGGCTTTGTGGACGAAGACGGTGACGGCTACGACGACTACGACTCCTGTCCGCCCGATCAGCGCGGCTCGCAGGCCAGCTTGGTACCCCTACCCGAGTTCGCGCGCGAAGCATGCGAAAAGTTCCTTAAGGGCGTGGACAACTCATACTTCAAGTCAACCAACAAGATTCTGCGGGGCCTGGGCATAGAGGGCGAGGACGTCTACCTCATCCACGACGACACCATATTCGGTAGTGGCAAGAACGGCTTTGCCATAACCCAAAGAGGGCTATACTGTCGCGACTTTGGCGAGCCGACGGCGCACTTTGTGAGCTGGGAGGACTTTGCGAATGGCGAGCGTCCCGAGTTGGATGACTCAAACATTTTCCAGGATGGGACGAGCCTCTGCTACTTTACCGGAAACAAGCAGCTGCGCGACAAGAAGCTCACGAGCCTGTTTAATCAGCTCTTCGAGCACGCACGCTGGCTCTAGGGGCGCAGGCAAACGGAAATTGCGAGGGGGCACGCCGTAAACGACGTGCCCCCATATTTGTGGCCGGTCTGTGGGATCCGCGTTCGTCCGACCCTACTCGGCGTTCGTACCCTCTCCGTAGAAGATCACGCTGTTGGACTGCGCCTGCTTGGCCTGTACCAGGGCGGTGCTTGCGGCATGGTAGATGTCCTGGTCGTTCATGCCCTCGGTGCTAAAGGCGGCGCCCACCGAGAGCGTGACGGCGGGCAGGTCGGACGCATCGTCGTCCAGGATGGCGTGCCCCAGTTCGCTCTTGGTAAGAATGGCCTCGCGCAGCTCGGTGTTCATGTTGGTCATGATTACGGCAAACCGGTCGCCTTCGATGCGGCAGGGGAAGTCGGTGGACCTGAATGCCGTAACCAGCGCCTCGGCCAGCTTAATGAGGACGGCATCCCCGGTGTCGTGGCCGTACACCTCGTTGAAGTTCTTAAAGTTGTCCACGTCGATGAGCAACAGCGCGATGTTGCGCGTATGGGTGGTGAGGAAGCTGTCGTAGCCGCTGCGGTTGCTTATGCCGGTCAGGGGGTCTTGCTCCGCGTACTTGCGCAGCTGTTCGATGCGCTTGGTGTTGTCCTCGTAGATGGTGTTGTAGGCGTTGGCGAGGTAGTGCAGCTCGTAGGCGCCGTCGGGCTCGAGCGGCTCGTCTCCGCTGAGTCGCTCCACGTAACGACCGAGAGGCTTAAGAACATACATAAAGAGCGCCAGGACGAACAGCAGGATGGCGCACAGCAGCAGGGCGACTACGATGCGCAGCTGGAAGCCCAGCATGCGCATCTTGTCCTCGCTCGCCCGAAGGTCCTCGTTGAGTTCCTCCAAAAGTGCCGCCGAGCTGGCATCGACTCGCTCCAGGATGCTCTTCTTGGCACTGTCGTAGTTGTCGCTGAGCACAAGACCCCTTGCGGCATTGAGCACGGACTCCTTGTCGGGCGCCGACCTAAAGAGGTCCGTGTTTGCCTGTGCGACCGCTTCGGGCAAGTCGCTGATGCCGTAGTAGTCGGCGGCCAGGCGCATGGCCGCAAGCTCGCTTTTTGCGAGCCCGTTGGACGAGTCGAGCGCCTTTTCCAGCTCGACGATGGCCTGCTGGTTCTCGACGAGGTTTGACTTCAGCACGTCGACTGACCGCTCGCGACGGCCGGAGACGGAGTACTCGTTTGCGTAGCCGTCCAGGTATGCCCGGCGTCCCGTAATCACGAACATGCGCGACGCCCTGGTAAGGTAGTCGGAGGCTTCCCGCAGGTTGCTTACGGCGTCGCTGCACTCCGCGAAGCGGCTCTCCTCCTCGATCAGGGCGGTCTCGGTCTCGGCAAGGTAGCCCGACAGCGCGAACGCATAGAACGCGAGGCCTATGGCAACGACGGTGGTAATGATGCCGACGACCCGGATGCTCACGCCGCCGTTTTTCTTCGTGGGCTTGTTCTGATTCTCTTTCATTGCACTCACCATTTCGTTAACGAGCGTCTTCGCTGGGCTTTTGGGACGCGTTGGGCTCTTCGGTCTTTGGGGACGGCGTTGCGTCGCTGGGTTTCTCCTCGCGCTGCTGCTCCGCCTCGCGCTTGGCCGCCTCTTCCTCCTCCTGCCGCCGCTTGGTCTCGGCAACGACGGCGATCGCCTTGTCCTTGGCGTGGAGGAAGGCGCGAGCCACCTGCGGGTCGAAGTGCGTGCCGATGCCCTCCTCAATAATCGCGAAGGCTTTCTCCACGGGGAAACCTGCCTTGTAGCTGCGCTTGGAGACCAGCGCGTCGAAGACGTCGGCGACGGCCATGATGCGTGCCGAGAGCGGGATGTCCTCTCCGGCCAGGCCGTACGGGTAACCCGTGCCGTTCCATTTCTCGTGGTGGTAGGCGGCCAGGCGTTGCGCCTCGTCCAGGTAGGACTCCTCCGACACGGCGCCCTTGGCGTGTTCCAGGATCTCCTGGCCTGCCAGGGTGTGGCTCTTCATAATGGCAAACTCCTCGTCGGTGAGGCGACCGGGTTTGTTGAGGATCGTGTCCGAGACGGCAATCTTGCCAATGTCGTGCAGCGGGGCTGAATGGTAGACGTTAGAGATGAACTCGTTGGTAAGCACGTTTGCGCAAATGCCCTCGCGGCGCATCTGGTTCATAATGATGCGCGCGTAGGTTGCCGTGTTGCGCACGTGGTCGCCGGTGAACTTGTCGCGGCTCTCCACGATGTCGGCGAGGACCATAATGAGGTTGCTCTGCATGCGGGCGATGGCCTCGCTCTTCTCCTCGGCTTCGTCAACGTGTCTTACCACGGCCTGCGACATCTGGTTAACGGCACCGTAGAGGTGCTCGATCTCGTCTCCCGTGTGGATGTCGAGCGCCTCGATGGACTCCAGGTTTTCCTTGCGGATGCCGGTCTTGCTGTGCACGAAGCGGCTAGACACGCGGGCGATGGAGTTTATGGGCACGACGATGCCGTAGCGCGCGAGCCACAGGACCACGGCGCACACCAGCACGAAGAATGCCGCGAACAGGGCGATGATGCCCGCGACGAAGGAGTGCTCGTTGGTGACGAGCCGCTCCATGGAGAGGTCGGCCGCCAGGTAGCACACCGTCTCGCCCATGTTGTTTTTAAGCGGGGTGTAGATGGTGAGCAGCCAGCCGTACGTGTCGTTGGAGATTACCGGCTCAATCTCGCCGCCAGCCAGGAGCGTGGGCAGGTACTTTTGGAAGCTCGGGTCGAACTCCACGACGTCGCCGGGATCGGAGCCGGGCGTGTCGGCCGTATCGGGGTCGAGCACCACGTGGCAGCCATCCGGCCGGATTTGGTACACGTATACGTACTGGACGTTCTCGAAGGAATCGCGAATCGAGGCGAGCCGCGCCTCGGCCTCTGCAAAGCCGTCGGCCTCCTCGCCCTTTGTGAGGTAATCCGTCACCTTGCTGGGGTCGACCGCATTCGCCATGAGCGAGGTGATGCCCTTGGCCTTGGCGCTCTCCAGCTCGATGGTTGACTGGTGGAAGGTCATGTAGCTAAAGACCGTGGTCGCCACCGAGGCAGTACAGATGATTGCGGCAACGGCGATAACAAACTTGGTGCCCAGCGACATGCGTCGTGGCTTGGCGTCCATGGTGTCCCTGAGCTCCTGCGCCGAGAGGGGATTTTGCTGCCAGGGAATAAAGTCCAGGCTCGCGAGGAAGTCCTCGGAGAACATGTGGTACAGGAGCGTGGCCAAAAGGACGACGAGCGTCTTGTCCACGAAGCCCACCTGGATTTCTGCAATGATCTGTGCGGGCGCGAGGTCCAGATGGCCGGCTGTCTGGAGTTGCTGGGCGAGCGGCGCGGATATCTCGTTGCCGAAGTTCCCGTCGTAGAGCAGGAAGGTGAGCAGCAGGCCCAGCGCGCCGCAGACGAGGCCCAGGATGCCGATTGCACCCATGGTGCGTGACAGGCGTTTGAACCATCCGCGCTGTGCCAGGTTTGCGGTAATGATGGCTATGGCGACATTTACGATGCCATAGTACATGTAGTTGGGGTTGGAGATGCTGTTGAGCAGGTTGGTGGCATAGCCTACCGCAATGCCGGGAACGTAGCCGCCAACGATGGATGCGAGGACGGTCCCCAGACTGTCGAGGTAGATGGGGAGGCGAAGCGAGGTAGTAAAGTATGCGCCTGCGACGTTGGCGATGACGCAAGCGACGCAAAAGGTGATTGTGCGCACGTATTGCGGGGGAATGCGTTTAAAGCGTTGGCTTGTACCCATAGCGCCCCTTGTCCTTATAGCTTTTCTCGATAACAATACAGATTACATAATAGCCGTTTAAAAGAGTTGGTCTTGCGAGAGGTCGTTGTTTTTAACGTTTGGGTTGGCGACCGGTCAAGAGGCGTTACCCCCTTTGATCGGCAGAGCGCCTTTGGAGGACGTGCTCCTTGAGCAGACGTACGATGGCCGCTCGCTGCGAGCTGGGGCTTCCCGTGCCCGAGACCATGCCCAGCACCTTGGTGCCTTGCGTTATGAGCTCCTTGGAGACCTTGGACTCAATAAACTGCCGGGCCCACTCGGTGTCATCGATGGTTCTCTCGCCGCGATGGATTTTTTCGAACACGTGGGCCGTTCCCTCGCCAATGATCGCCACCACGCTGCCAGCGATGGCCGCGTTGAGCACGCTGGCGGCGAGGTTGATGCCGGGCACGGCCTTGAGGGCACCGATTGCCGCCTTGGCGGCCATGCTCACGGTGCCTGCTTCCAGGATGGTGGCCACAAGCTGCTTTGAGGCGCTATTGGACCCAATGCCATAGACCTTGGCGAGCGCGCCAATCATGCTGGTCTCCACAGGCGTCAGGATGAGCGCGTCCGAGACGGGCATGGGGACGGCGCCCACGGCAACGCCCGCTGCCGTCGAGGCGGCCACGATGCCGCGCGCCATCGAGCGCTTGCGTCTGAGCTCGAACTCGGCAACGTCTTGCCGTGCGGCATGGATGCCCTCGGGAAGGAGCCGCACGGTCGTCTCGATAAGTGCGCTGATGCCGGTTGGCGCCACGAAGCCCGTTTGAGAATAGCTGTACGGACTCGCGACCACGGGGATGACGTCGGCCACGCACCGCTTGAGGCGCCGCCTGCGCGCGCATGTTTGCCGCACGAGCTCCACGTTTTGGTCGCGCTCCAGCTCGGCGTACGACTTGGTGAGCACCACCACAATGGGGACGCTGCGCCACACGTCGGTTGCCTGGGAGAGCTGCGCGATCTGCTGGCGGATGAGCTTGCGAGACTTGCCCTCGACGCAGAACCAGATAACGTTGACGTCGTTGTCGTCGTTGCCGTCAGCGGCGTGATCTTTGGACCAACGGCGCATGGCCGAGATGGCGTGGTGCCGCGCGATGAGGTTTTTGCCCAGGTCGCCCGCGTCGAAGACCCTAAAGGGGCAGGACGGTTCCTCGTATATGCGCAGCTGGTTGCGTGCCCCCTCCTGCGTGACCTGGGCGTTGGACCCCAGCACAGCTCGTATGAGGGTGGACTTGCCCACTCCCTCGCTGCCAATTGCCAGCACGTTTCCCATCATCGACATGGCGACCTCCCTGATGCGCCTGCGGCACTGCTACTGAGCTAAGGACAGCATAGGCCAGTTTGGCCACATCGTGGGCGGTGGTGTGGTATTTAGGGGACTGTCCCCTTTGTACCACTGAGCGGTCGGACGTGGTCGCCTCGCAACCTCATCGTACGTCCCACTCCGTTGGCCACCTACCTGAAACCGCGTGTGGGCGATGCTATACTCGTTTATGTTCCCCGCAACAAAAGGAGTCTTCCATGACGCAACAGAAGCATGCATTTTTCCGTAGGAGCATGGCCGTCGCGCTGTCCTGCGCAATGGCGCTTACGGCCACGCCGGCATTCGCGACGGAGCAGGGCCTTGCGCCAAATGCCGACGAGGTGGCGGTCGACGTTGTGGCCGAAGGGGCCGCGCAGGGGCAGAGCGAGGACTTGGGCAGTACCACCGATCCCGCTGCCGGCGTGCAGGTAGGCGAGGCCGCAGAGCAGACCGAAGAGGTCGCGCCGAGTGTCGAGGTGACCGCGAGCGACGACTCCGTGGCGGTGCTCGACACGCAATCCGCCGACGCGCAGGAGCCGGTGGCCACCGAGGACGCAGGAGCCAACGCGGCGTCCGACGCTGCCCTCACGCCGCAGGCCGACGCCGCGACGCCAAGCGTCACGTACCGTACGCACGTGCAGCGCATCGGCTGGCAGGGCTGGAAGAGCAACGGTGAGATGAGCGGCACCTCCGGCATGAGCCGACGCCTGGAGGGAATCAACATCAAGCTTGGCAACATGCCCGTCTCGGGCGGCATCCAGTACCGCACGCACGTGCAGCGCATCGGCTGGCAGGGCTGGCGCAAGGATGGCGCGATGTCGGGCACCTCGCACAAGTCGCTGCGCTTGGAGGCCATTCAAATACAGCTCTATGGCGACATGGCCAACAACTACGACGTGTGGTATCGCGTGCACGCCCAGCAGATTGGCTGGATGGGCTGGGCAAAGAACGGCGAGCAGTCCGGTACGGCTGGCTTCTCGTGGCGACTCGAGGGCATCCAGGTTGTGATCACGCCCAAGGGATCCGAGGCGCCCTCGGCCTCGCTGGGCAACCTCAACCAGGCCACCGACCAGCCCTTCTGCACGCACACCAACAAGAAGTACCGCACGCTGTCGCAGCTGGGCATCAAGTACGGCGGGACCGTTAACGCCAAGGTGGACAAGGCGCTCAACGCCCTTACCAGATGGTGCGCGGTCCGTGGCGTAGACATAAACGCCAAGGGCACGCCCAACTACCACAAGGCCTACGCCATCCTCGCCTACGTGGGCACGCACTACCGGTACGCGAACGGCTCGTACAGCGCCGAGTCGATGATCGACAAGGGCAACGGCACCTGCTTTGCGTTCTCGGACCTCGTGATGTGCTTTGCGCGCAAGGTGGGTCTTACCAGCTCGTGGCTGTGCGTTCCGGGACGGCCCGTAAGCAGCGGCGGCCTGTTCTATGGCTCTCAGCACCGTACGGTGGTGAGCAAGTTCGACGGCCAGTACTACGACCTGGACGGCAACCTGGCCATCTACGGCTTCTTCTCTCCGCGGCCCATAAGCGAGTCGTACGCCCAGTACCTGTTGGGGAAGACGAACTCCTACCAGCCCTAGCGACTCGTACCCGGAATCGGGAGGCTGTCGTTGACCGTTTGGGAAGAGGCGCCCTTTGGCCATCGGCCGATGGCCAAAGGGCGCCTCTTCCCAAACGGTCAACGCGATCCTAAGAGCGACGTTGCAGCACGAGGTACCGATTGAGCCTGCCCGACTTCCCGTCGGCGTGGAAGCGGGTCCCCTCCCGGGCCATGTTGGCGACGGAGGCCGCCAGGTCGTCAATCTCGGCCTCTTCAAAACTGTGACAATAGCGCTGTGCCGTCGGATCGTTCTGCCAGCCAAGGGTAAAGTCCCCGGGTTCGCCGTCGGCGACGGGTCGTGCCTTTGCCGCAAGGCGCGGGTCCTGGGCAAACTGCCAAAACGACACGGCCACCCAACCGCCCGGACGCGTGTGCTCGGCGAGCGTGGCGAGCAGCTCCTCGCGTGCGTGGACCGTGGGCAGATGGTGCATGAAGCCAAACGACACGGCCAGGTCGCATGCCGGCGCCGCCACCTCGTGCGGGGAGGTGGCAAGGTCCACGTGTTGGTAGGTGGTGGGGCACGGGGGGTCTGGCACGAGCTCGTCGCAGTTGTCGCATGCCCATGCGCGAACGCTTCCCGCGCGTTCCACCAGGAACCGCTCGAACCGCAGGTTGCCGCAGGCGAGGTCGAGAACGCGTAGGCTGGACGTACGGGTGATGCCGCACAGCCCTAAGAGCCGCTCCCACCCGGCCCAGGGTGTCTGACGCGTGGCCGAGAAGGACGCGGCCGTGCGTGCATAGAACTCTGTGGTGAGGTCGCTCAGGCGACGTGCGGTTTGTTCATCCATGGTTCCAGTATAGTTGCTGTTCGCCAATCAATGGGGGTTACCCCCTTCGATTGGCGGCGTGTATACTCTGGGGTATGGAAGCGGCGATTCTGGAAATACTGCATGCCATTCGCGCGGGGGACCGCACGCTCGACGCGAGATGGCTCGACAAGCTCGTGCGTAGGCACAATCGTGCTGCGCACGACGGGAGGCGCACGGTTGCCAAGCGGCGCCTTCTGCCCTATTACCTTGGGGTAAAGGCGAACGATCCCGAGCGTTGGGCCACGTGGAACGTGGACCCAACGACCGAGGAGGTCCTCCTGCGACTCCTCAAGATGAAACCCCGGCGCACCGCCTCGGGCGTGGCCACGATTACCGTGATCACCAAGCCGTGGCCGTGCTCAAGCGACTGCCTGTACTGTCCCAACGACGTGCGCATGCCCAAGAGCTACCTCAGCGACGAGCCCGCGTGCCAGCGCGCGGAGCGCAACTACTTCGACCCGTACCTGCAGGTGCGCTCGCGTCTGACGGCCCTCACAGAGATGGGACACGTAACCGACAAGGTGGAGCTCATCGTGCTGGGCGGCACATGGAACGACTATCCGCACGAGTATGCGGTGTGGTACGTATGCGAGCTGTTCCGTGCGCTCAACGAGGGGATGGCGGGCATCGGCGACAAGACGCCCGAATACGCCCGTGCCATGGGTGCCGCGGCGGAGGACCGCGACAGGTTCTATCGCTCGCATGGCCTCACCTACAACAGGGACGAGCTGGTGCGGCGCACCGGCGACCTGCAACGGCGCGTGGACGCCGGCCAGCTTACCTACAACCAGGCCGTGCGCGAGATCGATCGGGACGCGTGGTCCGCGATCTCGGCGCTGCAGCGCGCGACGCTCGCCGACCTGGAGCGGCTGCACCGCGCAAACGAGACGGCGGCCCATCGCGTGGTGGGCCTCACCATCGAGACCCGCCCCGACCTGGTGGACCTGGACCAGGCGCGGGCAATGCGCAGGTTGGGCTGCACCAAGATTCAAATGGGCATCCAGAGCCTGGACCAGCGTACGCTGTGTGCCAACGGACGCAACGTGTCCATCGAGCAGATCGCGAACGCCTTTACGGCGCTGCGCCTGTGCGGGTTCAAGATCCAGGCGCACATGATGGCCAACCTCCTGGGCATGACACCGGCCGACGACAAGCAGGACTACCTGCGTCTCGTGCAAGACCCCCGGTTCCTGCCCGACGAGATCAAGCTCTACCCCTGCTGCCTGGTGCAGAGTTCGCGCCTGGGCGCCGAGTACGAGCGCGGGGCATGGCGGCCGTACGGCGAGGACGAGCTCATCGACCTGCTGGCCGCCGACCTGCTGGCAACGCCCCCGTACGTGCGCATCTCCAGGATGATCCGCGACATCTCGGCCACCGACATCGTGGTGGGCAACAAGAAGACCAACCTGCGGCAGCTGGTGGAGGCCCGCGTTGCCCAGCAGGGTCATGGGGTGGACGAGATTCGCCAGCGCGAGGTGTCCACGGCCGACGTCTCGCCCGACGACCTGCGGCTGGAGTTCGTGGACTACGGCACGACGGTAAGCGACGAGCGGTTTTATCAGTGGGTGACGGACACGGGTAAGATCGCCGGCTTCCTGCGCCTCTCGCTGCCCGCTGACCGCGACGAGGCCATGATCCGAGAGGTGCACGTATACGGTCGCGTGGCGCGCATCCACGAGACCGAGCGTGGGGGCGCGCAGCATGCCGGTTTGGGCAGGCGTATGGTGGAGGCGGCCTGCGAGCATGCGCGCGACCGCGGCTACGTGGCCATAAACGTAATTAGCTCGGTGGGAACGCGCAACTACTACCGGTCCCTGGGCTTTGGGGATGCCGGCCTGTATCAGCGTCGCGAGTTGCGACAGATGGCATAGCGAACGGCGCCTGCCTGCGGCAGGGCGCACGATGGAGGGGAGCGAAGATGGAAGGGCATGCTGCAAATGGCGTCGCCTGCGTGCTTGAGGGCGGCGGCTATCGGGGCGTGTTTACCGCCGGCGTGCTCGACGTGCTCATGGAGCGCGGCGCCACGGACTTTGCCAGCGTGTGGGGTGTCTCGGCTGGCGCGCTGGCCGCCACGAGCCTGCGCTCGCGGCAGATTGGGCGCACGATCCGCATCATGCTGGCGTTTAGAGACGACAAGCGACTCATGTCGTTTTTCTCGCTGGCGACCACGGGCAACATCGCGGGCGGAGACTTCTTGTATCACAAGGTGCAGGAGGAGCTCGACCCCTGCGACACGCAGGCCTTTAACCAGAGTACCATGCGCATGTTTGCCGTCGCCAGCGACGTGGTGTTTGGCACGCCGAGCTATCTTGAGGTGAGGAGTCTGCCCGACGACGTCGAGAAGATTCGCGCGTCGTCCTCGCTGCCGCTGGTCTCCACGGCGGTGGAGATCGACGGGTATCGCTACCTGGACGGTGGGACCACCGACTCCGTGCCGGTGGAGGTGGCCCTTGGCCTGCCTGGGGCACCCACCATCGAGGGCTACGTACCGGCGTCGCGCGCGCTGGTGGTGCTCACGCGGCAGCGCGACTACGTAAAAGGGCAGCAGCTGGAGCGCATGGCGGTGCTCAGCAGGCGCTACAAGGAATACCCCCTGTACGTTGAGGCGCTCCAAACGCGCGCCAGGCGCTACATGGAGCAGCGCGAGCGCATTTGGGAGCTGGAGCGGGAAGGCCGGGCGCTGGTGCTGCTGCCCGACGAGCCGGTGGCGGTCTCCACCACCGAGCACGACGGTGGGCCCCTGCTCGACCTGTACCTTAAGGGGCGTCGCGCGGCCGAGCAGAGAATCGATGAAATCCTCGAATTTATAAAATAGCGCCGCTTGACAGGGCGTCGCTGCTGTATACTTTTTAGGCTTCTTTTGCAGAGCCCCGTAATCTCTGGCAAACACGCAAGCAGCGACGATCAGTCCAGGGGTCGTCGTATATCGTAGAGTACGTATGGAGGAGTCAAGTGAAGAAGTCGACTCAATACGCCAAGCCCGGCGAGGTGGAGCGCAAGTGGGTGCTCATCGACGCCGACGGCGCGACGCTCGGCCGTCTCGCCACCAAGGCGGCCATGATTCTTCGTGGCAAGAACAAGCCCCAGTACACCCCGCACACCGATACGGGCGACTTTGTAATCGTGATCAACGCCGACAAGGTTAAGCTCACGGGCAACAAGGCCGAGCACAAGTCCTATTGGCGCTACTCCGGTTGGCTCGGCGGCCTTAAGACCGAGTCGTTTAAGGAGGCCATGGAGAAGCATCCCGAGCGCGTGATCGAGCACGCCGTTAAGGGCATGCTGCCCCACAACACGCTTGGCCGCAAGCAGGGCATGAAGCTCAAGGTCTACGCTGGCCCCGAGCATCCGCATGCCGCTCAGAACCCCGTCAAGATTGATTTGGAGGCGTAACCGATGGCTGATAACACCGCAGTATACATGGGTACCGGCCGTCGCAAGGAGGCCGTCGCGCGCGTGCGCCTCGTCCCCGGCACCGGCAAGGTTACCGTAAACGGCCGCGACGCTGCCGAGTACTTTGGTCGTCAGCAGCTCGTGGACAACGCGACTGCCCCCTTCCGCGTAACCGACACCGTCGATCGCTTCGACGTGCTCGCCAACTGCAAGGGCGGTGGCGTTACCGGTCAGTCCGGCGCCCTGCGCCTGGGCATTGCCCGCGCCCTGCTCGAGGCCGGCGAGTATCGCGCCGAGCTCAAGAAGGCCGGGTTCCTCACGCGTGACGCCCGCGCCGTGGAGCGCAAGAAGTACGGCCTGAAGAAGGCCCGCAAGCGTCCGCAGTTCTCCAAGCGCTAAGCGTTTGCATATGCTTTACCAAAAGGGGCTCGCCGGTGTGGCGGACCCCTTTTTTTGGCGTGGCGATGACTGGGAAGGCGCCCGCACAGGGCCCGCGCGACGCTAGGGCAGCGCGTTGCCGGCGGAGAGGTAGACCTCGTACCATTCCTCTCGGCTCATCTGCCAGTCGCAGGCGGCAGCACTCTGGCGAACGCGCTCGGGTCGCGTGGTGCCCACGATGGCCTGCATCTTGGTGGGATAGCGCAGCACCCAGTTGATGGCGACGGCGGTGGGCGTGCTGTTGTGGTCGGCGGCTATGCGCTCGAGCGTCTGGTTGAGCTCGGCGTAGTTGGGGTCTTCCAGGAACACGCCGCCAAAGTAGCCGTGCTGCAGCACGCTCCAGGCCTGAATGGCCATGTTGTGCTCGGCGCAATACTCCAGGATGCCGCCATCACGCATAACCGCGGCATCGTTTTGCATGTTCGCGTTAAAGAACGCGTCGAACATGGGCGTAAAGGCTACCGAGACCTGCACTTGGTTGGTGGTGATGGGAACGGTGAGGTGCTTGGCCAAGCGGCGCATCATGGCGGGATTCTGGTTGGACACGCCAAAATCGATGACCTTGCCCGCGTCGTGCAGTTCCTGGAAGGCGCGCGCGATCTCCTCGGGTTCCATAAGCGCGTCGGGGCGATGGAGGAGCAGCGAGTCGATGTGGTCGGTTTGCAGCGCAGCGAGGCTGTTGTCCACGGACTCGATGATGTGCTCATACGAGAAGTCGAAGTAGTTGGACTTTACGCGCGGGTGCGGGCGGATGCCCAGCTTGGTTTGCAGCCACACCTGGTCGCGCAACCCCGGCCGTGTTGCAAACGCCTTGCCGATAATGGTCTCGGACGGCCCATAGATGGGCGCGGTGTCCACGGCGTTCATGCCGCAGTCGAGCGCCGTCTGAATGAGCTCGGCTACCTGCTCAGGCGTCTTTTGCGCTATGCGCATGGTGCCAAGCACGATCTCCGAAACCTTGGTTTGGCGCGTGCCGAAGGAGATGTACCGCATCGATGCTCCTCTCTATGTATATAAGACATGCCTTGCGTATAGCCGAGTGGTAGGGCGTAAGAGGCGGCTGACCCGTGAACAGCGACGCGCCCACCATTCGCCGCCTGGCAAGATTCTTGCGACATTTTGCCACCCAGCATCGTGTTATGTGTATGGTGCGGTCACAGGAGAGAAGGGAAGCGCCATGAGAAGCAAAGCCGTAGCGTCTGCGGTGTGCACGTTGGGCCTGTTTGGGCTGTTGGTTGGGTGTGCGGCACAGGAGCCCAAGACGACGCCTGCCGACGTGCCCACGACCGAGGCCCAGACGGATGCCAAGGGTACCGACGTGCCCAAGACCGAGCAGTCCGGCTCGACCGTGGAGCTGCCGCAGGATTCCGTCTTCACGCGCCTGAGGAACGAGGACGGGGTGCGGCGGCTCACGCAGGACATGAAGGAGGGCAAGGTCCCAACGAGCTGCACGGCCTTCTATGACCAGGGCGGGTCGTCGTCCGTCGTTACCCTTACCGGCGAGGACGATGTGCGGACGATGTACGAGCTCATGGGTAACGTGGTCGTGCGCGGGGAGGGCGATGCAGATGCCGCCGATTCCGCTGCCGGCCAGCACTTTGTGGCCTTTGTGCGCCAGGACGGTTCTACCGTGGGCTTTAGGTTTGCGGGCGAGGGCAACCTGGTGAGCCGGGACGCGAGCTACAGCGTGGAGGGTGACGCCGTGCTGTGGGACAAGGTTCGCACGCTGCAGGGCGAGACAGGCCAGCCGGACGGCGTCCACGACGTGGCGGTTGTCTCGGACGAGGATGCGTTGGTGGAGTCGTGCCCGTCTGAGGCGGCTGCCGGAGAGACCGTGCGCATACGGACGAAGGACGTTTTGGACGTGGATCTGGTGGTGCGCGTAAACGGGGAGCGCCTGGAGTCGGGTGGCTTGGAGCGCGAGTTCGTTATGCCCGACGGGGTGGCCTTGGTGGAGGTCTATACCGAGGCGTACTCCTTTGGCGGCGGATCGTAGGCGGCGTGCGCGGAGCGCATTGGGAATGCGGCTGGTGAGGAGGGCATCATGAAAAGGACGGTTGCAACCATGCTGTGTGCGTTGGGGCTGTGCGGGCTGCTTGCCGGCTGCGGGTCGCCGGCGCCGCAGGCGACACCCGACGAGACGCCCAAGGCCGAGGAGCCCAAGGCCGAGCAGGCCGACACGACCCCCAGCCTGCCGGAGGACTCCGTCCTCGTGTTCTTTGGGGACGACGAGGGCGTAGCCAAGCTTGTGGCAGACATGAATGCCGGCAGGGTCCCCAAGAGTTGCACGGCGCTCTACGACCAGATGGGCGCACTGCCCAGCGTTACTATCTCCGACGAGGTCGGGGTCCGGGAGATGTACGAGCTCGTAAGCAACATTCGTGTGCTGGGCGAGAGCGGCATGAGCATGACCGACAGCTATCACTTCGTATTCTTCGAGCTGCAGGACGGCACTGCGGTGGGCTTTAGGTTCGAGGGTGCGGGCAACTTGGTAAGGCCGGGGACAAGCTACTACGTGCAGGGTGATGCGGCGATTTGGGAAAAGGTCCGCGCCCTGCAGAGCGGTACGACCGACAAGAACTGACCTGTCAAAGGGGGTGACCCCCATTGATTGCCGCAGGCGGCATATCAATGGGGGTCACCCCCTTTGACAGGTGCTCGGTGCCTAGTACCGGGCGATGCCGTAGATCTCGCGCCAGTGGCTGGCCGTGCCCTGGGGCCCCACGCCCTCGTCGGGGGTGCGCACCACCTGGACGGAGTTGCCGCCGTCGCTC
>CACZFB010000036.1 GCA_902780305.1 uncultured Coriobacteriaceae bacterium
CGTGCGCCTGGCGGATGGTAGCCTGAGCATAGATGAGCTGGCGAGCGCCGCGGGTGTGGAGCTGGACGCGGCTGGCGTCGCCTCGTTCTTCGTCGAGCTGGGTCAGGCGGGCTACCTTGCAAACACTGTGCTTGTCAATCTCACGGAGACCGTGGCATGAGCGATCGGGACCACTACGAGGCCATGCCGCCGGAGCTCTTCGTGCTGCGCGACGACGAGGGCCCCATCCTCTATGCGCCGCTCGGCAGGCTTATGGCCCGTGCCAACGAGCCGGCGGTGGAAGTGGCCCTCGACTACGCGCGCGACCCGGAGTCGTATGCGGGCATGAGCGAGGAAGGTCAGGCGGTGGTGCGGGCGCTTGGCGAGCGGGGCTTCTTCAGGCATCGCGCGTACCCACGCCACGAGCGGGGTTTCAGGCCAACGCAAACCACGCTCTTTCCCACCAACAACTGCAACCTGCGTTGTAGCTACTGCTATGCCTTTGGCGGGGAGGGCGGTGGCAACGGCGAGCCCATAACAAGAATGGACCTGCGTTGCGCGCAGTGCGCGGTGGACCTTGTGGCGCAAAACGCCGTAGAGCGCCGGGACTCAGGCGACGGCACGCACAACTTCCTTGTTTCCATCCATGGCAACGGGGAGCCCTTTTGCGCCTACGACCTCATTAGGGAGATTGTCTGGTATGGTCAGGACGTCTCGGAACGGCTCGGCATCCCTGCCGTGTTCAACGCGGCGACCAACGGGGTGCTCAATGAGGAGCAGCTCGACTTCGTGGTGGCGAACTTCCACTCGGTTAACGTCTCGTTCGACGGCCTGCCCGAGTTCCAGGACACCAACCGTCCCATGGCTGGTGGTCGTGGATCGTTTGCTCAGGTGGATCACACCATGCGCCGCCTGGCGGAGGCGGGCGTCGGCTTTGGCGTGCGTACCACGGTTACCGACGCCATGGTGGACGCTATGCCCGACATCGTCGCGTTTGTGGCCAACAACTATCCGGGCATAGAGCAGTTGCACTTCGAGCCGGTGTGGGAGTGTGGCCGCTGCAAGACCTCCTCAAACGTCATGCCCAAGTCCGACGTCTTCGTCCGCCGCTATTTGGAGGCGCTGGAGGTGGCGCAAGGCCTTGGCGTCCGGCTGGTGTTCTCGGGCGCGCGCCAAGACGTTTTGGTCGACACGTTTTGCAAGGTGAGTTCGGGATCCTTTACCGTGACCCCCACCGGTGACGTGACGGCCTGCTATGAGGTGAGCTATGCGAGCGATCCACGCAGCGAGCGGTTCTTTTTTGGCCGCTTCGACGCCGAGCAAGACCGCTTCGTCTTCGACCAGGCAAAGCTCGACGCTCTGTCCGAGCTGTGCGTGCACAACATCCGCTTTTGCGACGACTGCTTTTGCCGGTGGCACTGTGCGGGCGACTGTGCCGCAAAGGTTCTCGACGGCATAGGGGTGCAGGAGCATCACGGCAGCGTGCGATGCGAGATAAGCCGCGCCCTCACCCTCAACCAGATCCAGCGCAAGCTGGATTACAAGGCAGATGAGAAGGAACTTGCGCAAGAAGGGAGCACGGAGGATGCCTAGCGACAACACCTACAACGATCGCGCGCTTACGGAGGGGTCCGATGACGCGCTGCCCAAGCCCCAGATTCACATCATCGTGGACGGCAACAGCGTGTTCAAGCCCAGCATGAAGACCTACTTCGTCGACGAGTACAAGAAGAGTGCCAAAAAATACGAGGCAAAGGTAATGGGCACCTATTGCAGCTGCGACATGGTGACGTCCACGCACACGGTGTGCACCTGCCTGTCGGTGTGCTCGTGCGACTCCCACACCAAGCCAACCACGACGGTGTGCACGTGTGAGTCGGTTGGCAAGCCCACCGAAACCGTGTGCAGTTGCGATAGCGTGTGCACGTGCGAGTCGGTGTGCAGCTGCGACGGATACCAGTCCTGCAGTTGCGTGAATCACACGTCGGGCGGGGGACGCCTTGTGAGTTGCGGCAGCCCGTGCGCGTGCGTTCCGGTGCATTAGGGGGTGGTACGCATGAGAGGGCAAATGCGGATGGATATGGCTCGCCGGCATTGGGGAGCGCTTGCGATCGTGGTCGCCGTGCTGGCACTTGTGCTGGTGGGGTGCGGTTCTGGTGCGCAGGGCCCAGAGGGTGCGGGAGGCCAGCAGGAGCCAGAGCCGGCCAAGGAGGAGCTCCCCTTTGCGGGACGCAAGAAGCGCGACGCATCTGAGCTGGATGAGTATGTGGAGAAGGCGCTTGACGTGAGGAAGAAGCGTCAATCCAAGAGCAAGAAAGATCAGAAGGAGTCTGAGCTAACGGTGGAGCAGGCCAAGGCGTTTGCCGCTGCCAACGACGCATACAAGAACGGGGAGTACGCAGCGGCCCAGGAGGGCTACGAGGGCATACTCGCGGACTACGGAGAGCACTACGGTGCAAACGTCAACCTCGCCCTCGCCATGCTGCAGCAGCAGAAGAACGATGACGCCCTGGTGCAGGCGCTGGCGTGCATGGGGCTCTATCCCAGCGACGACGGAGCGCTGCTCAACGTTCAGGCCGCCGCCGTGGCATGTGGCTTCTCGGCGCAGGACGCGCTGGACGACGCGGCGCTCGCCGTAGTGCGCAAGGTGCGCGCCGGCGCGAGCCTGGGCAAGGGCATGAAGAACAGGCTGGAATACAACAGGCTGTGGGACGAGATCGAGACCGAGCTGTACGACGTGGCGCAGGGCAAGGCCACCGACGGTGACGCCACGTACCAAAAACTGCTGGCTGACGCGGATAAATTGGCACGCGGAGGCCTCTCCAAGGACGAGGACCTGCAGGCGCTTCGGGCGTATCTGCTTGCCGTGGGCACGCAGCTGGGATTGGAGGACGGCGAGGCAGACAAGGACGAGAAGGCCGCAGGCAAGGATGATGCCAAGGACTCGTCCGCCGCAACGAGCAAGGACGAGTCCGGGAGCGCCAGCAAGACCACGGCGAAGAGCAGCGGCGCGAATGAGCCGGGCGTCGATCTGGACGCTGCCCAGGCGCACGTGGGTCTGCCCTATGTTGTGGCCGACGACGAGGCGTGCACCATCGTCTTTACCGGCTATCACATGGCTGGCAAGAACCCGGTGGCCGAGTTCGAGTTCGTGAACAACTCCAACGAGAAGCTGCACTTTAACGCGTCGAAGAACGTAACCGGCAACGGGACCGAGATTCAAAATCTCTCTGCGGCGTGGCCGACCGTGGAGCCCGGCGAGCAGGAGAGTGCGTGGGGGAGCTTCTTTGCCAAGGACGGCGACAAGACCGTCTCGGTTTTGGAGGGAGATCTTACCCAGCTGTCCTGCGTGGCGAGTGCCGGTCAGTGGGGCTCGTCGAACAAGAAGACATACCCACTCAAATGGGAGGCAGATCCCAAGCAGGCGACCAAGGACGTGGGGGTCAAGCTCCTGGACGAGGAGAACGACGTCACACTTACGGTGACCAAGGTTCTGCCGGCGAGTGACGGCGTCGTGGTCCTTGAGTACCGCGGATCGCGCAAGGGGAGCGGCAAGGTCCTGCTCGACGGCAGTGGCTGGAAGGTGAACGGCAAGGACGTGGAGCTCCTGGGTGCAGGCAGCCCCCTGGGAACGGGGACGGTTGGCCATCATCATCTGATGTTTCGGGCTAAGAGTGCCAGCGACCTTCGCAACGGCGCGGTGGAGTCGATTTCGGGGACGCTGGTGCTGCGCGACCAGGACGGCAAGGAGCTGGTAAGCAAGAAGATCGACACGTCGTTTGCCGGGTAGGGGAGCGTGCCGCGCGTCCTGCTCATACGACCGCTGTGCGAGGGAGACGATCCGGAGTTTGGCGAGCCGCTGGGAATTGAGCGGCTTGCGGGATACCTGCGCGACCATGGCGTGCGGGCGGAGCTTCTGGATAGGCGCCTGTATGCGGCCGAGCGCCGTGCCGGGGTGGTGACGCGAGAGGCCGCGGGCTTTTGGGAAGACGTCCGTGCCTTGTGTCCGCCCGGAAGCGAGCCAGAGCTCGTGGGGTTCTCGCTCATGACGGAGGGAGACGTCTTCGACGCACGACGTGTGATGAGCCGTCTGGGTGCGTACTTTCCGGACGCGACGCTCGTTGCCGGCGGCGTGTTCGTTACCACAAACGCGGCGCGGGCGAAGCAACTCCTGCCGCATCGCGTCGTGCTGTCGCGAGGCGAGGGGGAGGCATCGTTGCTGGCGCTCGCGCGAGGTGACGACGCCGTGCGCGGGTACGTGACGCCCGACGAATGGGCCGTACCGTATAGGCCGTACCTGGAGCGATATGCGCGCCTGGGCTGCGCCGTTGCCCTGCAGACGTCGCGTGGCTGCCCTGGGACCTGCACGTTTTGTGCCACCCCACTGCTTCCGCGCGAGCTCAGGCGTTGGCGGGGACGCGACGTGGTCCTTGTTGCAGACGAGATGGCGCACGTGGCCTCGCGACTCGTCTTGGCGGGCCTACCGCCCGTGTTCAACGTCGTGGACGACGACGCCGGACCGCTGTGGCGGCTCGAGGCGCTTGCCGGGGAGCTGGTTGGAAAAGACCTGCGGATGGCCTGGGCATGCGAGATGCGCCTTGCCGCCCTCGTTGGGCAGCCCCGACTTGCTGATCGGTTGCGTGAGCTGCACGAAGCCGGCCTCACGCGGCTCTTCGTGGGGGTGGAGTCGCTCAACCCAAGCACGCTCCGCGCATGGCACAAGGACTACGACACGACGCGACTGCCCGAGGTGCTCGCCGCAGTGCGGACGGCGGGCATAGCGATGCAAACCGGCTACCTGTTGTGGCATGCCGGGCAAACCGTTGCGGGTGCGTTGGACGAGGTTTGTCGACTGCGTGAGCTTGGCATATATACGCATCAGGCGGCCGTAAGCAGGCTGATCGTGTTTGCGGGAAGCGAACTTGGCAGGGGACGGGCCGAGGCGGCGGCGTTCGAGCCCATGGACGCGCGGGAGGAGACGTTCTACCATGAGTTCTGCTCGCGCACGCAGGATCTGCGCGGGCGCTGGGTTGCCGCGGCCATACGCGAGCCTTACGAGGCGGCCCGGGCGCATGTGAGTGGCGACGCGTCGGCGCTCGAGGCCGTGCGCCGCGAGTTGGCAGACGTCAACGAGCAATCATTTCGCCAGTTCGTGCGACTTGCCAAGTGCCTTGCGTAGCAGGAGGTTGGGACCCACATGATCTACAGCGTTCCGGTTAACGACGCGTGCGAGGTGCCCATGCTCGCCGAGGCAGGGGCGGGTGAGCTGTATTGCGGCCTGCAGGAGCCGTGGTGGACCGAGCGCTACGGCAATCACGACTCCATAAGCCGCCGGCAGGGTCGCGCGAACCTCGAGTCCAGGGACGCGCTGGCCGCCACGGTCTCCCTGGCACGCGAGTATCGGCTGCCCCTCCTTCTCGCGCTCAACGGCCAGTACGACGAGCGGCAGCTGGACTATCTAACCCAGCTCGCGCGAGAGTTCCAGGAGATGGGCGGTGCCGGAATCATCGCCCGTGACCTCGGGCTGCTCATGCGTCTGGAAGAGGACGGCAACGGGCTCAAGCGCGTGTGTTCGTTGTTGGCGGTCTGTGCCAACGCGCCCACCGTTGCGGCCTATGCGCGACTTGGCGTGTCTCGCGTCGTGTTCCCGCGTTTCTTGGATGCGCGCGCTGTCGGGGAAATCGTTCGTACCTGTGCCAGCCAAGGAGTGCGCGTGGAGGCTGAGTGCATGGTGTTCTTCGACAAGTGCCCGCTCGTGGACGGCTACTGCACGCATTACCACGGCGTGAGCTATCCCGATCGCACGGGAGGAGACGCCAGGCTGCAGGGTGCGCCGCTCCATTCGTTTTGCACGACCTATCGCACACATGCCTGCCTGGGGAGGAGCTGCGACTACCTGGAGCCCTATCCGTGTGCCGCGTGTGAAGTGGATCGTCTTGAGCGGCATGGCGTGGCGTTTGGCAAGATTGGCGGGCGGGGGCGGCCGCTCGAGGAACGCGTTCGTGCGCTCGAGTTCTTGCGAGTGGCTCAGGCGCAGGGATGCGATGAGGATCGTAGACAGCGGTATGTCCAAACCTTTGGCCAGCCTTGCGCCTGCTACTATGGCGACGCCATCCAAGATCGCACGGCAATTGAGCCCATACGGCTCGCGACTCGGCCCAACCGCGCGTACGTGGGGGACCTTCGGGACGGCTCGCTGCTGCGCTCCTCCATTCGGGAGTTGCGTGGTGTGAGCGGGTCTTGCACGGTGCTCGTCGGTCCGCTTCCGCAGTCGGAGCTCGAGCCTGGCCGCTGGGAGGGAACCTGTCGGCTGCTCCGCGACATCCTGGCCGATGGCAGCCTTTCCAGCGTCTGCCTGTGCGTGAGCGACGTGGGCGCATTGGTGCTGTTTGCCCAGGCTTGCGAGTCCATACGGGAGTCGCTGGGTTCCGCATGGAGCGGCACGCTCGCGGTTGAGCCCGGCCCCCTGCTCACGCGTGGGGACAAGCCTGCGGAGTACGAACGTTTTCTCTCACCAGATCAAAATCCGTCGCGGCCAGTTTGGGACCTCGACGGCAATCCGCGCACGCTCACGTACCAGAGTCCGCCACCCTCCCTCGTCGAGCATTGGAGTCGCGGTATGGCCTTTGACGCACGCGTGAGCTACCAACGCGCACTCTTGCGCGTTATGAGCTCCTGATCACAAGCCACGCTCAAACGGACACCGCCGTCCGCGGCAGCCGACGCGACGCAGGAGGGTGCGGACATTCCATTTCTGCCGCACTGGCCGGACAAAGGGGACAGTCCCCTGGACACAAGGGACAGTCCCCTGGACACAAGGGACAGTCCCCCGAGCGCAACCGCGCACCCGACGGTCGCAGCTCCTTTCGCATGTCTTGCAGTGGATGGTTGCCTGCCAAACGGCTAGTATGGATGGGAATCGTAAAGCCACATGCACGAGAGAGGGGAACGGCATGGACAAGGTATTGGGCATCGACATCGGCGGCACGAGCATCAAGGCGGGAATGTTCTCGACCGAGGGCCAACTCGAGGCTGCGGCCAAGATTCCCACGGGCGAGATCGTGAGCGAGGCGGATTTCGCTTTGGTGACCGAGGGCCTCAAGAAGCTGCTCGAGGACAACGGTGCCACCGTTGCCGACGTGGTGGGCGTTGGCCTGGACGTACCCGGTCCCGTGGACGATGAGGGCAAGGTTGGCATGCTCGCCAACATCGAGCTCGATCCCGACGGTTTGCAGGCGGCGCTCAAGCGCACCTTCTCGCGCGCGAACCTAGCCTTCGTCAACGACGCGAATGCTGCGGCTCTTGGCGAGCTCTGGCAGGGCACGGCCAAGGATGCGAGCAGCTTCGTGCTCGTGGCCATTGGCACCGGTGTTGGCGGCGGTGTGGTGACCGACGGCAAGATCGTCTCGGGTGCGTTTGGTGCCGGCGGGGAGATTGGCCACATAACCGTAAACCGCGAAGAGACTGCCAGCTGTGGCTGTGGTCGCCAGGGGTGCCTCGAGCAATATGCGTCGGCGTCGGGCATCGTGCGCGTGTACAAGCAAGAGTGCAAGGCCCGTGGTGTGGAGCCTGTGAAGCTTGACGGTCCGACCGACACCCTTTCCATCTTCAATGCCTGTCGTGCGGGCGACGAGGCGGCGCAGGCTGCCATCTCCACCATGTGCGACTATCTGGGTTACGCCCTGGCGCAAATCTCGGTGATCATGGATCCGCAGATGTACCTCATCGGTGGCGGTGTGGCCGGCGGGTTCAAGCTGTTTGCCGAGGAGCTGCGTGCCGCTTTCCGCAAGTACTGCCTTGCCCCGTCGGTGAGCACGCGCATACTCCCGGCGAGCTTGGGCAATGATGCTGCCATGTACGGCAGCGCGTTCCAGGCGATGCAGGGATAGTACCACTGTTTATAGGCTGAAGCCACTGTAACAGAATCGGGTGCGGGGAGTCTTCCCTGCGCCCGATTTCCTCGTACGATGCCATGGGGGATGTGCCATAATACTCTTTTAAACCACATCCAAGCGAGGAGATGCCATGAGCGTTGCAATTCGTTACCAGTCAAGGGGTGGCCACGTTAAGGAGATGGCCGAGATTATTGCCGAGGGCGCGAAGGTGGAGCCCGTCTCGATCAACGATCCCGAGGGACCCATAACCAAGCCGGTCGACGTGCTGTTTATTGGCGGGGCCTTGTACAAGTTCCATTTGGATCCCTCCATGGAGGAGTACTTAAAGAATATACCCGAGGGCATGGTGCGCAAGGCGATCGTGTTTGGCAGCTCGGCACTCACGCGGCGTCCCATCTACCTGATTCAGGAGCGGCTCAAGGCAAAGGGCATCGACATCCATCCCATGGCGCTCTACATGCGCGGCAAGCCGAAGCCCTACCTTCGCGAGATCGTGCCACCGTGGGCTGCCAGGGAGGTACGCAAAATCGAGAAGGAGATTGCCGATGGCACGTATGGTGAGGAGCCCGAGGCGCCCATCGTGCAGATGCTACGGTCGTCTGAGGAGAAGGATACCCAACAGGGTGAGTAGAACGCGCGTCGAGGCGACTTCCCAGCGTGTTGGCTCTTGCGTTAGGTATGATGAGAGGGACCGGTTTTCCACTTTGAGGAGGCGCGCATGGGGTCTTTTGCAATACAGTCCGACGAGCTGGTGCTGCCCAGCGGCATAGATGGCTTTGGGTATCTGGTTATCGAAGATGGCGTGTTTGGTGGGGTGAGCATCGAGCGACCTGCCAACATGCCCATCGTGGACCGTACGGGATGCTGGGTCGCTCCGGGGTTCGTGGACACACACATCCATGGCTTTGCCGGCCGCGACGTGATGGATTGCGATCCTGCCTCCATCCACACCATTACCAGCGAGCTGGCAAAACGCGGCACTACGAGCTGGTTGGCAACCACGCTTACCGCCAGTGCGCAGAAGACCGGTGAAGCATGCGCGAGCGTCGCCGAGGCCGTTGCAGCCCAGCGTCAGGACCCGAACTTCGTGGGCACCCGCACGCAGGGCATCTTCCTGGAGGGCCCGTTCTTCACCGAGGGGCACAAGGGCGCCCAGAATCCTCGTTATCTGATTGACCCCAGCATCGAGTTGCTCAACGACTGGCAAAGCAAAGCGCAGGGACTCATTGCCAAGACCGCCCTCGCGCCCGAGCGCGACGGTGCTGTGGACTACATTGCGCAGGCCACCGCGATGGGCGTGGTCGCGGCAATCGGGCACAGCTCGGCGACCTATGGCCAGGCGGCAGCGGCCGTACTGGCGGGGGCGAGCGTGGTGGTGCACACCTTCAACGGCATGGACGACCTGGGACATCGCGACCCCGGTATCGTGGGTTGCGCCATGACCAGCCAAGGCGTGTATGCCGAGCTCATCTGCGACGGCAAACACGTGGACCCGGTGGCCTGCGAGGCATTGGTGCGATCCAAGGGTTGGGAGCATGTTGCCCTTATCACCGACTGCCTGAGTTGCGGCGGCCTGCCCGATGGCTCGTACTTCATCGGGGAGCTGCCCATAGAGCTGCGCGCCGGTGCCGCCTACCTCAAGCAGGGCGGCAACCTCGCGGGAAGCACGCTCACGCTCGTGGAGGCCGCGCGTAACGTGGTTGATTGGGGCATCGTCACCGCCGAGCAGGCCATCCGCATGGCGAGCGAGGTGCCCGCGCGGGCCAACGGCATCGCGGACCGCTGCGGCTCCATTCTTCCCGGTCGCGATGCCGACCTCGTGGTGCTCGACCGGGGCCTCAACCTGGTGGAGACCTACGTGGGCGGCGTGAGGGTCGAGGCCTAGCGCATGGCGCACGACATCAAGCTCATTCTGAGCGACATAGACGGTACCATCCTGCCCTATGGCTCCAAGGTGGTGAGCGCGCGAACGCGTGCGGCGTTCCATGCGGCACAGCGGGCGGGGATCCGGGTGGGTCCTGCAAGCGGTCGGGGATTCTCGCACATACCGGTGTCGTTTGCGGGTGACGCGGCATGCAGCCAGACGTGTTTGGCCACCAACGGCATGCAGGTGTATTTGGACGGCGGACTCGTCCATCAGGAGCGCCTGCCGCGTGAGCCGCTCGTTTGCGTGGCGAACCTGCTGAGGGACGTCGAGCGCGCGGGACTGCTCTGCTTCGAGGATGGCGTGCCGCTGATCGTGGAGGGTGGCGTTGCGGACCTTGCGGAGTGTTTCGAGCTCTATGCGCGCGAGGCCGTCGTGGTGGACGCCGTGCCCAACCACAACATCGACAAGGCCAATGTGTTCGTAAACGGCAGTATGGACGACACGAGGCGCGTGATGGACCTGCTCGCTCGCCACGTGCGCGACGTTGACTTCGACCTGCCCATGGCGCGGTTTCTCAACGTGAGGCCTGCGGGCTGGAGCAAGGCGAGCGGCATAGACGTCCTGTGTAGGGAGCTGGGAATCACGATTGACCAGGTGGTGGTGTTCGGCGATGCCGGAAACGACCTCGAGATGCTGAGCCACGTGCCCAATTCGGTGGCGGTCGAGGGTGCGACGAGCGAGGCGACCGCTGCTGCTCGCTGGCACATTGGCCGCTGTGAGGACGAGGCGGTGGCGTGTGCCATCGAGCGGTTGGCGATGGGCGAGTGGCCTTTTTGCTAGGGCTATGAGGATAGACCGCGGGACGTGCAGAAGGGAAAGACATGCGACAAACCCAGCAAGGAGGACAATCGTCCGTCAAGGGGATTTGGCTGCGCTTCTTGGTGCTCATCCCGCTTACCGTCATCCTCATCGTTGTCTCGCGGGCATACATAGCGCCGCGTGTCTCGACCTACGAGGTGTATGGCCTCGAGCCTCATGAGGCTGGCACGATTACGGCGAAGGACGTGTCGCTGAGTGAGGAGGGTGTTGTCGAGCTCGAGGAGGTCGACCAGACGAGTCGGGGAACCGTGCATCTGGCGTTTCGCTCCAAGGCCGATGGTGAGGTCTGGGTCTCGGTAAACGGCGGCGAGCAAGGAGAGATGTGGCTGCTCAAGGTTTTGGACGGTGCCATTATTGAGGGGGGCGTCAACTTCTCGGGCTGGGAGTCCATCCACGTGAGTGTCTGCGTCTTCCTGGGTGTGCTCGTCGCGCTCTTTGCCAGTGTTCTGGTACAGCTGTGGCGCAAGTGCTGGTATGGCTATACCATGGTTGCCTGTGGCGGTGGCCTGCTGTTTTGCCTGTTTCAGTTTGTCTTCTTCCTCATGCTGCTCGTGCGCGGCAGCGCTGTGGACTTCTTCGACCTTGCCATGCAGATAACGAGCATGGCGGACTGGTTTGCCATGGCCTCGCTTCTTCCGATGGCCATTCTGGCCGTGCTCGTCTCGGCGAGCAATGTGTGGCTTATCCGTCACGAGGGGCTGAGGCCGGTCAACCTGCTGGGCATCGCCGTGAGTGTGGTGTGGGCCATCGTCAACATGGTTTGGCTCGAAATGGGAACCATCGTGTACGACGTGTTCGGGTCGGTTGAGATGACCTCGATCGTCGACACACTCGTTTCCACGGCAATAACCTATGGCGAGTGTCTGTTGCTTTCCACCATCCTCTGCGCCTGGCTTGCCTCCCGTCATGTTCCCGTCCACGGCGCGGACTATGCCATCGTACTGGGGTGTGGTCTGAGGCGGGATGGCACACCCTGCCCGCTGCTCGCTGGGCGCGTTGACCGGGCGATGGCATTCGACGCGCAGCGCAGGGCCGTAGGGGACGCACCGATTACGTTCGTGCCAAGTGGCGGACAGGGTCCGGATGAGGTAATGAGCGAGGCACAGAGCATGCGCGACTACCTGGTGGGCAAGGGCATCGACTCGACGCACATCGTGCTGGAGGACCGTTCTGCCACCACGCGCGAGAACATGGCCTATTCGCGCGAGGTCATCGAGCGCCATGCGGGCCGCGACGCGAGTGAGCTCACGGTGGTCTTCTCGACTACGAACTATCACGTATTTCGTGGTTACGTGTGCGCGCATATGGCGGGCATGCGCGTGGAGGGAGTGGGCAGCAAGACCAAGGCCTACTTTTGGCCCAATGCCTTTTTGCGGGAGTTTGCCGGGCTCCTGGTAACGCAAAGGAGATCCATCCTTTTGGTGTATGTTGTGCTCGCCATCATTTATGGCATCGCCGCGCATATGCTCATATTTGGATAGTGGTGGCGGTTCACGGAATACCGGCGAGTGACTACCATGATGAGGAGATAGGCTATGCATATTCGCGAGTTCACGGGCAAGGACTTCGACGTCGTTTCACGTTGGTTGGGCGAGCAGTGGCATGCCGACCATGGCGGGCAGGCGTACTGGCAGGGGGCCGACGAGCTGTACTCGCATCTTTCGCGGACCGATCAAGGCTATGTTGCGGAAGGCGATGAGGGGGAGGCGCTCGGACTCGTCCTGCTCGCGGGCATTCGGCCCCAAGACCATAACGACACCATGCGCATGCATTGGCTGCAGCAGCGCACGCGACTGGCCGCCATGGCAAAGGCGCTGGGAATCGACGCACGTGCCGACGTGGGCGTGCTCAACGACGAGCAAGAGATTATGCAAAAGGTGCAGGAGCGGTTTGGACAGGCCGGTGAGGTCGTGCTGCTCTTTGTGGCATCTTCGGCACGTGGTCGCGGCGTTGGCCGTGCGCTGTTGGAGCGCGCCCGCGTGTGGTTTTGCGAACACGAGGTGACCACGGTCCGTTTGGTGACGGATGGCTCCTGTGATTGGCAGCTGTACGAGCATCTGGGCATGGAGCGCATTCTGGAGGATTCCTCCAAGGGTATCTACGTGTACCAAGCATGATGGTCGACGGTGGCCAATCACGCATGGGAGAAGTGTGCTATACTCCCTCATCACGGCGATGACGGAGAGGTTCGCGTGCCGCGTGCCCAAGCACGAGAGAGGGTGCCCTTTGGCTGGAAGGCGCCTGCGAGGGCTGACGCGCGGAGTTCACTCCACCAGCTGCGACCTTAACGCGCTCGCGCAAGTAGGGAAGCCGTCTGTCTCACGACACGAGACTAACGAGTGGGGTGCTCGGACACGACAACCGATCGCTCAACCGAGGTGGTACCGCGGATTGATCCGTCCTTGGGCTCTGCGCATGCGCGCGGCATGAGGGCGGTTTCGTTTTATGGAGAAGGAGTCTGTTCATGGCAATGCAAGATGACCTCAGGGCAATCGAGGCTCAGTTCACCAAGAGCCTGGCGAATGCCCAAAACATGGAGGCGCTCGAGAAGCTGCGCGTGTCGGTGCTGGGCAAGAAGGGATCGCTCACCTCCATCATGCGCATGATGGGCAAGATTCCGCCCGAGGAGCGCCCTGCCATGGGCCGACTGGCCAACACCGTGCGCGCGAACGTGGACGAGGCGCTCAAGCAGCGCACCACGGACCTCACCAAGAAGGCCCTGCACGAGCGCATGCAGGCCGAGGCAGCCGATGTCACGCTGCCGGGCCGTCGTATTTCGCAGGGCACGCAGCACCTCATCACGCAGATTCGCGAGGAGATTGAGGACATCTTTTGTGGCATGGGCTACATCGTGGCCGACGGCCCCTACGTGGAGACCACCTACTACAACTTCACCGCACTCAACGCCCCCGAGAACCACCCCAGCCGCTCGGCAAAGGACTCGTTCTACGTGGTGGACAACGCGCCGGAGGGCAAGCCGCCCCTGCAGCTGGGTGACTCCGACGTGCTGCTGCGTACCCAGACCTCGGGCATGCAGGTGCACTACATGGAGGAGAACGAGCCGCCCATCTATATGATTTGCCCGGGTACGGTGTTTCGTCCCGACACGGCCGACGCCAACCACCTGCCCCAGTTCACGCAGGTGGAGGGGCTGGTGGTCGACGAGGGCATCACCTTTGGCGACCTCAAGGGCACCTTGGACTACTTCTGCCGAGAGATTTTTGGCAAGGACCGTGCCACACGCTATCGTCCCCACTTCTTCCCGTTTACTGAACCCAGCTGCGAGGTTGACGTGAGCTGCGGCGTGTGCCACGGCAAGGGCTGCCGCTTCTGCAAGAACGTGGGTTGGCTAGAGATCCTGGGATGCGGCATGGTTGACCCCAACGTGTTCAAGTACGTGGGCATCGACCCCGAGAAGTACACCGGCTTCGCCTTTGGCATAGGCGTCGAGCGCGTGGCGGCGCTACGCTACGACCTGCCCGACCTGCGTATGCTCATGGAAGGCGACATGCGCTTCCTCCGTCAGTTCTAAGTCGACTCTCGCAAAGAAAGGCATTTATCATGCGCGTTTCATATGAATGGCTCAAGGAGCTGGTGGATGTTCCGGCCGACCCGCAGGAACTGGTAGACGAGTTCACACGTACCGGTACCGAGGTCGAGGCGATCGAACGCATGGGTGCAGAGCTCGATCATGTGGTTGTGGGACAGGTTGCCTCCAAGGAGCCGCATCCCAACTCCGATCATATGTGGCTGTGCAAAGTCGATGTGGGTGCCCAGAACCTCAACGGGGACGGCGAGCCCGAGCCGCTGCAAATCGTGTGTGGCGCACAGAACTTCGAACAGGGTGACAAGATTGTGGTCGCCATGATCGGTGCCGTGCTGCCCGGAGACTTCAGGATTAAGAAGTCGAAGCTACGTGGTGTGGAGTCCTGTGGCATGAATTGCTCCGAGCGCGAGTTGGGGCTTGGCGACAGCCACGAAGGCATTATGATCCTGCCTTCCGACGCGCCCGTGGGCATGCCGTTTGCGGAGTATCGCGGCATGGCGGACACCGTAATCGACTGCGAGATGACCCCTAACCGTCCCGACTGCCTGTCCATGGCTGGCGTTGCCACCGAGGTGGGTGCCATGCTGGACGTAGATACCCACATGACGATGCCTTCCATCAAGCAGGAGCACGGCGTGGGGCCGGATGGTGCCGATGACGTCTCTTCGTTGGTGGACGTGCAGATTGACGACCCCCAGCTGTGCCCGCGCTACACGGCGCGCGTGGTCCGCAACGTCAAGATTGGCCCCTCTCCCGAGTGGCTTGCCAAACGCGTGCTGGCAGCCGGCGCGCGTCCCATCAACAACGTGGTTGACGTCACCAACTACGTTATGTTCCTAACTGGCCAGCCCCTGCATGCCTTCGACCTGGGCAAGCTGAGCGAGCGAGACGGAAAGCGTCACATCGTGGTGCGCTCGGCGCGAGAGGGCGAGCACCTCACGACGCTGGACGAGCAGGATCGTGCGCTGACTCCAGACATGCTGCTCATCACTGACGACCGCGAGCGCCCCGTGGCACTCGCCGGCGTTATGGGCGGGCTCAACTCCGATATTGACGAGGGCACCGTGGACGTGCTGCTGGAAAGCGCCAGCTTCGACTCCGGCAGCATCAGCCGTACGAGCCGCAACCTGGGCCTTATGAGCGAGGCCTCCATCCGCTACGAGCGCCAGGTGGATGCCGCGTCGTGCGCCGACGTCTCCAACATAGCCGCCGCCCTGTTCGAGCAGTGCTGCGGTGCCGAGGTGGTGCGTGGCATGGTGGACGAGTATCCGCTGCGCAAGGAGGTACCGGCCATTGTGTTGCGACCCGATCGCGTGCGCGCGATCTGCGGCGCCCCGATAGAGGATGAGTTTATGACAAAGCGCCTGGAACGCTTGGGCTGCACGGTTACGCCCACAGACGGGCAGCTCAGTGTGGTTCCTCCCACCAATCGTCCTGATCTCGAGCGCGAGATTGACCTCGTGGAGGAGATTCTTCGCCTGTGGGGCGAGGGTGATGTGGAGCCCACGATACCGGCGGCACGCAACCATCCCGGTGGCCTTACCGAGGAGCAGCGGCGCGTGCGTCTTATTGGCAGCACGCTTCGGGCCTGCGGACTGTGCGAGACGAGCACGTATTGCTTTGCCGATGCACGCGACCTTGCCCGCCTGGGCATGGCTCGCGAGGTAAAGGGCGTACCTGTGCGCATCATTCGCCCATTGGTGAGCGAGCAGAGCGAGATGCGCCGCGACCTGATGCCCGGCCTCTTGCGTGCCGTCGCATACAACAAGGACCATGGCGTACCCAACGTCAAGCTCTACGAAATCGGGCGTGTGCTCTTTGGCCGCGAGAACAAGAGCCTACCCGACGAGCAGACCTACGTTGCTGGTGTGCTCTCCGGCTCATGGGAGGACGACTCGTGGAATCGCAAGCACCTCTCGCTCGACTTCTTCGACGCCAAAGGTGTGGTCGAGGAGTTGCTGAGCGCATTGCGCATACAAAAGGTGCGCTACCGCGTGCCCGAGCCCGAGCATTCCGCATGGTTGCAGCCGGGGCTTGCCGCTGAGGTCGTGGTGCGCGGCGCCGTGTTGGGCTGGGTGGGCAACATCCATCCCCAGACGCTCGACCTGTTTGGCATCGACGAGCCGGTGGTCGCCTTCGAGCTGAGCGTTGAGGCATTGCAGCGACTGGCTCAGGATCAGCTTCCGTACGAGGACGTGCCCACCCTGCCCGGCGTCTCCGTTGACTTGGCTATTGTGGTGGACGAGGACATGCCCTACGAGCAGCTCGTGCAGCGCATAACCTCCGCTGGCGGGAAGTTGCTGCGCGACGTGCGGCTGTTCGACGTGTACCGCGACCCGGTTCGCGTGGGGCCGGGCAAGAAGTCGATGGCCTTCTCGCTCACATACCGCTCCGACGACCACACCCTGACCTCCAAAGAGGTCGACAAGGCTCACGGTCGCCTGGTGACCAAGGTGATGAAGAGCACTGGCGGAGAGATTCGCTCGTAGGGTCTGACCCGACGCGCGCGAGACCATCGAAGGGGGTGACCCCCATTGAATTACCGCTTGCGGCAATCAATGGGGGTCACCCCCTTCGGTCGGCATGCGCTCAGGCCTAGTCCAAAAGATAGATGCCGCCGGCGCCCCACTCCCAAGTACCGGGAGCGCCTTGTTCGCTTGCCGCCAGCTCAAAGTGCAGCTTTGCGATTCCCAGGTCGGTGTGTTGCACGTCGTGCTTGACGTGGGGGAGTGCTGCGCGGACGGGAGAGCCGAGGGCCTCCTGCACAAACACGACCGGCTGTCCGTTGGCTGCCGACGGGGCCTTGCATACGGCCTCGATGCCCGCACGGACCCAGACGGGTGCGGCATCGAGCGTGGTTGGCCCATGGTACAGCTTGGAGGGGCGCTTGGACTTTGCCCGAATCGCCTTGCGGATGGAACGTTGCCTAAACGGCACGTTGGCCATGGGGGTGCCTAGTGGTATTACGTCGTGAAACACCATGTTTTCGGGTATCTCGCAGGTGGTCTCGTTGCGGTTGAAGGTACCCGCCACCCAACAGGAGCCAAGGCCCAGTTGGGTCGCCCGCAAGACAATGCGCTCGCCATAGTAGCCAATCTTCTCTCGTGCAATGGGGTCGTCTGTCCCTACGCAGGTTACGTATGCAGGTGGACGCCCGACGAACACCTTGGGGCTTAGCGAGAGCAAAGATCCGTCTGCTTCGAACACATGCAAGTCGAACAGGATGCCGCTTTCCTGGCAGGCGTTGGTAACCTCGGTTCGCAAGATCTCAAGGTCATGACGGGTCAGGCCAATTGAGTCGAAGGCTCTGCAAGAGACGCGGCTTTCGATTGCCTCTGCAAGCGTCGTTGTGGCGGTGCTCATGCTACCCTCCCGATTCACCTCGTGCCGAATATGTGCCATGGTGCATAAGCATACTCCTTTTTTGCCTGTTTTGCTTTTCCTTATTCAGACGTGTGGAATCCTAGCGGCTGAGAGGGTTACTGTTCACGGGCTGGTCATAAGCCACGTAAATCGATAACCGGTGGTGGCCTATCAATAGGGGTTACCCCCTTTGATTGCCGCTAGCGGCAATCAAAGGGGGTAACCCCTATTGATAGGCCACATGCCAGGTAACCATAGACGACCAGACATATATTCAACGCGCCGTGCGCCCTTCGCATGGTAGTATAGGGTGCATGCCGAGCTGGAACATACATACCGCGCACGTGGAGCGACTCCTCAGCGAGGGGTCGTCTTCTGCGTTGGGCATACGGCATGAGGACGACTTTTTGTTTGGCAACCTCGTGCCCGACGTCTATGTGGGCTACATGGTGGAAAACCCAACTCGCAAGATTCCCTATCGCGACACGCACTTCTCGGACCCGACGTTTATACCGGCGCCTGACGCCAGCTGCTTCTACAACCGGTACGTGCAAGGCCGCGATGCCAGCGACGTGGTGCTTGGCGCGTGGACGCACCTGCTGTGCGACCACTACTACAACTTGCGTACCTCGCAGTACATCGCTTCCATTGGCGTTGAGCCCGGGGAGCAGACGCGCATTCGCAAACAGGCCGACTTCAACCTATTTGGCCGTACGCTCGACATTTCGCACGTGCCACACGTAACCCAGCGCCTTTTGGACCTCTGCGCGAGCTTTCCGCAGTATCCCGTGGAAGAGACTGACGTGCGCGCGGCGGCAGACGTCCAGGCGGACATCGTTCGCAGGAACCAGGAGCAGCATGTGGAGGAAGAGCCCGCATACAGCCTGCTCAACGCATCATTCTTCCAGGCCACCTACCATGAGGTGTGCGAGGTCATGCGTGAGGCGCTGCGTCGCTATGCGGCCGGGCAGTATGCGGGCGACCTTGGGAGTTCCGTGGTATGAGTGCCAGCCAACTCTCTCGCAAGAGCGGCGTGCCCCTCTATGCGCAGGTGTCCGACTTCGTGCGAGAGAAGATCTACGCAAAGGAATGGGGAGTCGACGAGCCCATACCCTCTGAGCACGAGCTGATGGACATGCTCGGCTTGGCTCGTGGAACGGTGCAAAAGGGCGTGCGCGTGCTCGTGGATGAAGGATTGTTGGTGCAACAACGAGGCCGCGGGACGTTTGTTGCCAAGCCGCTGATGGCACGTCCCAGCAACACGAGGCTCCTCTCGTTTGCCGAGTCCATGGATGCACAGGACATCGCGTACCAAACACGCGTCATCGTGCATCGTGTTGAGCCAGCCAGCGCCGTGTGTGCCAGTCAGTTGGGCATCGCGGAGGGTGACGACCACCTGTTCCTCGCTCGGGTTCGCAGCGTTCGCGGTAGGCCCGCCATGTACATAGAGAGCCACATCAACCTGCAGGCATGTCCCGGCATCGATGCGGTGGACTTCTCGCAGGAAAGCGTCTTCTTTGCCGTGGAACGCACGAGCGGCCATGCGGTTGGTCGCTCGCAGATGGTGTATAGCGCCTGCGTTGCGGGCAAGGTGCGCGGAAAGTGGCTGGAATGTGACGAGCATGCGCCGGTGCTCAACTGCGATCAGCTTGTTTGTCTGGACGACGAGACGCCGTTTGAGTGGGGGAGCGTGTGGCTCCCCGCCAACCGTTGCGTGATATCCAGCCAGACTACCCGCACACGCTAACGTCTGCTTGGTTACCAGCGTTGTCCGTTTGGGTTACGTGACCTCTCCGCGGTTATGACACACCGTTCACTTATTTACATGGTGTATAATCCAACAATTAATACTATTATGATAATGAGGAAGCGACCGAGGAGGGAAGCATGAGTGTATCGATTCGCCGCAGCACGTCAGGTCAAGCCATGCCCAACAAGACGCAGGCATTACCGCAGGATGCCTTTGGGCCGTCCGACAAGACCACGGTATACTGGCTGGGCAACGCCGGGTTTCTCCTCAACAGCCGTGGCACGACCATCATGTGCGATCCGCTGTTGGTAGGTTTCGACATGCCCGTACTGGTCGAGCCACCCATCCTGCCCGAGGACGTGCCGGCCTTCGACGCCCTTTTGTACACGCACATCGACAATGACCATTTTGCGCGACAGACCTTGGCCGGGATAAAGGACAAAGCAGGCGAGGTCCATGCCACGCAGTACGTGGCCCAGGTGGCGGCAACGGAGGAGCACGTAGCTGGAGCGGTGGGTCACGAGATTGGTGAGAGCTTTTGCGTGGGGGGCGTTACGGTGACGCTCACCCCAACCTGGCACAACTGGCAGGAGCACATGACGAGCGAGAAGTACCAGCACCGCACCTGGGAGCGCAAGGAATACTGCGGCTATTGGTTCGACACGCCCGATGGCTCCATCTGGCTGCCCAGCGACTCTCGACCGCTTCCGGAGTTCTTGGAGTGGGAGACGGCGCCAGACATGATGCTCTTCGACTTTGCGGACAACATCTGGCACATTGGCTTTGCCGGTGCGGTGGAGCTGGCGAACCACTATCCCGAGTCCGAGCTCCTGCTCATCCACTGGGGTTGTGTGGATGCGCCGGAATACACGCCCTTCAATGGCGATCCAGAGCGTTTGGAGGCGGCTGTGAAGAACCCAGAGCGCGTGCATGCGCTTGCGCTGGGCGAGGGACTGAGCCTGTAGGGTGTTGGAGGCGAGTATGCAAAGGATAGACGTATTCGCGCACGTACTTCCGGAGCGGTTCTATGCAAAGATGCTTGACATCGAGCCGACCATTCCGCAGACGTACGCATTCTTCAACAATCCGGTGTTGCAGAGCGTTGACGAGCGGCGCGCACATTGGGACGGACAGACCAAACAGGTAATATCGCTCGTTAACGCCCTGCCCGAGGATTACGTGGAACCGGAAGCGGCAGCCGCGATTTGTCGCGAGGCAAATGACGAGCTGCTGCAGATGGTTCGAGACAACCGCGACCTGTTTGAGTCAGCGGTCCTTATGGTGCCCATGAACAACATTGCCCAGGCGGTGGCAATCGTGCGTGAGCAGGTGCTGCCCGACCCCGACGCCGTCGGCGTGCAGGTGTTTACCCGGGCGTTGGGCAAAAGCATTGCCGACGAGGAGTTTCGTCCGTTGTTTGCGGCCCTTGCCCAGGCGGGCGTGCCGGCATGGCTGCATCCCGTCTTCGATTCGCGCAAGCCCGATAACAACATCGTCTTCTCGTGGGAGTACGAGCTGACCCAGGCCATGCTGCAGCTGGTGCAGGGAGGCATCTTCCAGGCTCATCCAAACCTCAGGTTGATCTGCCATCACGCGGGTGCGATGGTTCCCTTCTTCGCGGGGCGAGTGGATCGCATCCTGCCACCCGAGCAGGCGGCCGACATGCGCCGCTTCTATGTGGACACCGCGATTCTGGGCAATACCAAGGCACTTGAGCTCGCGATGGACTTCTATGGTGCTGATCACGTGCTCTTTGGGACCGACGCGCCGCTGGGTATCCTGCCTGCTGGCGCGACCCGGGAGATTTGCGAGGCCATCTGTGCCATGGACATTGCCGACCAAGACAAGCAGGCCCTGACCCTAAAGATGAGTCAAGGCGGCAGCCCCGGCGGCCTTCGCCTCGGCGACCGCGACCAGTTCGCCGACGAGCCACCCGCGGATTCTCCCGAGCATCTTCTCGTCCACGTAGCGGTTGTGGCGGTAGCCGGGGTCGAGCGCGCTCGCGTGCGGGGGCTGCGTCGCGCAGACGCCGCGGATGTCCGCCAGCCGCACGTGCGGCCAGCGGGCCAGCTCCCCGAGCAGGTCGGCCATCTGGTCCCCGAGCCTGTGGGAGTACTT
>CACZFB010000037.1 GCA_902780305.1 uncultured Coriobacteriaceae bacterium
CCAGGGCGACAACCTCGTTGAGTGGATCAAGAACGGCATTCAGTGGGGCAACGAGCAGCGGGAACGCATTCCGAAGGTATTACACGACTACTGCGTGGGGCACTCACAGGTGCAAGGCCGTCACGAGTTCACCGTCTTCTGGCTGATTGATGCCGACGGCAACGTGCGCACGGCGCATTATATGAAATATCACCCCAGCGGACACCGAGTCAAAGAGAAGCGCGACTACCCGCAAGATTGGTTCCACGCCATGCTCTCAAGACACTACGACCCCGAGATCCGCGAGATGGTAAACACCCCGCCCTATCCCTACCCACACATCTACGACCCCGACCGACAGCAAGCACGCCTCTGCCTCTTCGGAGAGCACCTATTGAAGCGATACCCCAACGCTGCCGTCAAGCTCGTAGAAAGCGAGAAGACTGCCCTGCTGATGGCCATCGCGTATGGCAACCATGAGCGTCAGGTGTGGCTGGCTTGCTGCGGCGCGAGCAACATCACCCGCGAGCGACTGAAGCCACTCATCGACCAGAAGCGACAGATCATCCTCTACCCAGACCGCGACGGCGTGAAGCAATGGCAACAGCGGGCCGACGGACTCTACTATCCCCACATCAGCGTGGATGCCGAGCCCGTCACCAAATGGTGGCGCGAGGAGGACGGACCCAAGGCCGACATCGCCGACGTGGTGGTGCGCATGATCAATCAAGCACCGCCACCACCCAAGACCATCGACGAGGTGCGTGCGCAAGTGCCAGCGATGGGCAAACTCATAGACAATTTGAATCTAACAATAGAACCGACATGATTGGAGAACAAGAACAAAAGAAAGACGGCTTTGTCGGCGTGTCGTGTAAAGTGCCGATATGGGTAGCCGAGCTGCTGAACATCATAGCCACTGCCCGTGGCATCAACGTCAAACAGATGCGTGGAGTCGTGCCAGCCCTGCACCCCGTCTTGTGTCGGCACCAGTCGGATGCCCGCGGCCATCACAGGCCCGCGAGCCGCCTCTGGGCAGGCAACCTCGGCGGTGACGAACGACGCGCCACCCTTGCCAGCCTGCGTAGTTCCAACCCCGACTGCGCCCATTGCCGCAAGCACGGCAAGTCCAAACGTACCCCGTACGAATGCCCTTCTTTCCACATTTCCCCCATTCCTCAAAGTAATTTGAGTATACACGCCAATAGCATCGCGCGTGCCAGACACAGAGCGTGACTCCGGCAACGGTGTGCCAACCGTTTGGACGCCAAGCGCGTTGCGGGGCTTGTTATACTTATGCACAGGTGAGACGAGGAGATGGCGACTGATGGGTTATTTGGGAGAAGACACGTGCAAGCTGGGCTTTGGACTCATGCGCCTGCCACGGCTCGAGGATGGGACCATAGACGTCGACCAAGTCGCGCAGATGGCCGACGAGTTCCTTGCCGCAGGTGGCACCTACTTCGACACCGCGTGGGCGTACGGTGGTTCGGAGGAAGCCATTCGGGAGGCGCTCGTCGATCGCAAACCTCGCGAGAGCTACACGCTGGCAACCAAGAACGCCGCCTGGTTGGGACCCAAGAGCGCACAGGAGGCGCAAGACCAACTCCAGGTCTCGCTCGAGCGCCTGGGAACCGACTATGTGGATTACTACCTGCTGCACAACCTGGGGGGCACACGAACCGAGTACTTCGAAAAATGGGGCATGTGGGACTGGGCGCTCGAGCAGAAGCGTGCCGGCAGGATTCGCCATCTGGGGTTCTCGTTCCACGACAACGCAAAGACGTTGGACAAGATCTTGAGCAAGCATGCCGAGCACACCGAGTTCGTGCAACTGCAAATCAACTACGCGGACTGGGAGGACGGATCAGTTCAGAGTCGCAAGGTGCACGAGGTCGCTCGCAGCTACGACAAGCCCGTGGTTATCATGGAGCCGGTAAAGGGTGGCACGCTGGCAGCGCCGCCCGAGCCCGTGGCGCAGATTCTGGCAGCGGCAGACCCAGACCGCACCCCGGTGGAGTGGGCGTTGCGCTTTGCCATGAACACGGAGGGCCTCATCGCGTGCCTCTCGGGCATGAGCTCTCTGGAGCAGATGCGACAGAACCTGCGAACGCTCAGGCAGCTGAGCCCGCTTACCCAGGCAGAACTCGACACCTTGGCCGCCGCCCGCGCGCAACTCGCCGAGCTCATCGCCGTGCCCTGCACCAGCTGCCACTACTGCATGGAGGACTGCCCAGTAAGCATGCCCATCTCATCCATTATGGAAAGCCTTAACCGCGCGGCGTTGTATGGGGACGAGAAGGGCCGGAGCAACTACGGCTTTGCCACGCGCGACGGCGTGCGCGCCTCCGACTGCATCCAGTGCGCACAGTGCGAGTCGGCATGCCCGCAGCACATAGACATCGTTCACCAGCTGGAGGTCGCGGCAAGCAAGTTCGAGTAGCGCGAAGACAGAAGCCACGTAAATCGATACCAGGTAGTGGCCTATCAATGGGGGTTACCCCCTTTGATAGGCCGACGCATTCTGGCGAGCAAGCGCATGGGATTTTGGAATACGAAACCGTTCTCCGACTTTTTCCAAAGAACACTTTACAGTAGTGTTATTCTAATGAGTGATTCTACTGTAGGAGTTGGGGTTGCTATGAGCAGTCGGCACAATCTTCGGACCCAAACGCTGTTGGCAATGCTTCTGCTGCTTGCCGCGACGCTTCTTTGCGCTGCCTGCGGCGGCAAGGAACCGCCTGCCTCGACTCAGCCCGCGCAACAGAACCTCGACACGTCGAAGTTCCTCGTCGCCATCGAGGAGGAGCCCGACACGGTGGACTTCCAATGCACCTCCATCCACTACACCATTGCCACGAACGTGTTCGATCGTCTGGTGGAAATGACGGCCGACGAGAATGGCAGCGTAAAGGTTATGCCCTCGCTGGCTGAGTCCTGGGAAGAGTCTGAGGACGGCAGGACCTACACCTTCCACCTGCGCAAGGGCGTTACCTTTAGCAACGGTGCCGAGTTGACGTCGTCGGACGTTCGCTACTCGTTTACGCGCCTGCTGACCCATCCCAACTCATGCAACCAAGACATCGTCCAGAACATCTACGGTGCCGGCGCGCTCGCGGAGGGCAAGACAAAAGAGCTCGAAGGCTTCAAAGTGCTCAGTGACTCCGACTTCTCCATAACGCTCGAGCAGCCATTCGAGGCCTTCCTGGCCTGTCTCTCCATGCCGGGAGCCTCCATTATGGACGAGAAGACAACCACTGAGGCAGGCGATCGCTTTGGCGTGGACCCAGCCAGCACAATCGGCACCGGTCCATACGTGCTCAAAGACTGGGAGCCCGGCAAGGGCATGACGCTTGTGCCCAACGAGTCCTGCTGGGACGGCTTGCCCAAGAACGCGGGACTCGACCTGCGCTTTATTACGGACGCGGAGGAAATACGAATGATGTTCGATAAGGGCAAGCTGGACATCCTCGACCTGGATGACCAGGGAAGCTCTGCCGAGTACTTCATCCATGGCGACATCTACCATGACAGGATCAAGGAAGTTCCGCAGATTGGCATTTCCTACATCGCGCTCAACGAGTCAATGACTCCGCTCAACGACGTGCGCGTGCGCAAGGCCCTGCAGTTGTCGCTCGATCGTGCGTCCTTGCTCGACATTGTCTACAGCGGTCGTGGCTCTGTGGAGAACGGCATCTTCTCGCATGGGCTCTCTGGCTTTAACCCCAATCTGCCCGCGATTCCATACGACGTGAGTCAGGCAAAGAGCTTGCTGGCCGAAGCGGGATACGAAAAAGGGTTCGACCTCACCTTCTCGGTCAAGGCATCCTCCACACAGGCAGAGATGACGCTGGCAAAGCACGCCGTGGACATGTGGAAGGCCGTTGGCATAAACGCGAGCGTGAAGGTCATCGACGAAGACGAGTTCATGAGTCTTCGCAAGAGCGGAAAGCTCTCCTGCTATACGGCCACATGGACTGCAGACTACAACGATCCTGACAACTACATTTACACCTTCTTCGGCAGTCCAGAGAACACCTTGTTCCGAAGCCTCTGCTATCCAAAGAACGACGTCATGGGTCGCGTGCGAGACGCTCGGACGATAACCGACCCCGCCAAGCGCCTGCAGGAATACCAGGACCTGGAGCGGGTCATCGCGCAGGAAGACGCCGCGTGGGTTCCCCTCTTCTCTCGAACACGCCTGTACGTAACCTCCGAGCGACTTGCGGACTTCCAACATGCGTGGAACGGATCGGTTAAAAACGTGTATCGTGCTATGTCAGTTGGCTAAGAATCACGGCTCAAGAAGGGGACGATGAATTCGATTCGCTACAAGGTAACCGCGATTACAATCATCGAGATTCTTCTGGCCATTTTGTGCGTGTATTTGGCGAGCTTTACCATCATTCAGTCCGAAAACGACCGGCGCTCGGTCGAGATGATGGATTTGCTTGCACAAGACACCAGCAAGTCCTTCGAGGAGTATGCAACAGGCATTGCGCGCTCCGTCGACATGGTCGCCAACTTGACGGCCGACTCACTGGACAGCGCGACGCTGTCGCGTTGCGGGGCGATTGGCGCTCAATCCGACCCCGACCAAAGAACGCCCGAACAGACTGCCGAGCTCGATGCCTATTTGAACGAGTTCTCCAAACGCATACGAGTTGAGATTGCAGCGGTGGCCGAACACACGCATGGCGTTGAAACCTACTACTTTTCGATCAGTCCCGAACTCAGTACCACCGAGCGCGGTTTTTACTATTCGCACGTGGGGAGGACGGGGTTTACCGAGCAGGAGCCATTTGACAGGCAAAAGCTCGATCCAAACGATCCCGACCACTCTGCCTGGTACTTTTTGCCCATACAGCGAGGTCGTCCGTCGTGGATAGGGCCATTTCCCGCTACGTCGCTCAATGAGATGCTTATATGCTCCTACGTTGTTCCCATCTACAAGTCGGGGACCTTCATCGGGCTGCTGGGAATGGACATCCCGCTGGATACCATCGTTGAACTCGTGAGCTCCATCCACGTGTACGACACGGGCTTTGCCTGCTTGCTCAACGCGGACGGAACCGTAATCTATCATCCTGAGCTCGAGATGGGCAGCACGCTTGGCTCATCGATCGATAACGAGATTTTCAAGCGCGATGACAGCACGGACATGTTAATACGCTATAAGAGCTCAACGGGTGTCGAGCGCCAGATGTCCTTTACGACGCTCTCCACAGGCATGAAACTCGTGGTCGTTGCCCCGGTGGAAGAGATCAACGCATCTTCGCGAGCGCTAACGTTCACTATACTGCCAATCGCGATTGCCGTGGTGTTGGCCATTGCCTTGCTTGGCTTTTTGGTTACGGGCCGCCTTACCGACCCGCTCAAGCGCCTGACCGCCGCATCGCAACGGTTGGCGGACGCAGATTATGACGTGGAGCTCAACTATAAGCGCAACGACGAGGTGGGCGCCCTTACAACAGCCTTTAGAAGGATGCGCGACCAAATACAGGAGGACTTCGACGACCTCAATCATCGGCTCAATACCGACGACCTTACGGGGCTGCCCAATCAGCGACATTTCTTTAAACTGGCGATGGACGAGCGCGACCGGTTGGTCGCGTGCGGAAAGCATCCCGTCATGCTCTACTTCAACCTTGGGGGCATGAAGCATTACAACCGTCAGTACGGCTTTGACGAGGGTGACAGGCTCATTGTGGACGTGGCGCACATTCTTGCCCGCCACTTTGGCAAAAAGCTTGTCGGTCGCTTTGGGCAGGACCATTTTGCGGCGGTAAGCGACGAGGAAAACTTGGAGAACCGGCTCTGGGCTGTGCTCGAGGACTGCAAGTACGCCAACGGCGCAAAGTCCCTGCCGATAAGTGTGGGCATCTATCGAAATGATTTGGGCAATGTTGACGTGAGCGTCGCCTGCGATCGCGCAAAATATGCCTGCGACCAGCGCCGCGGCTCTTATCTTTCGGGATTCTCGTATTTCGAGCTGAGCATGAAGCAGCAGATCGATATGATGCGCTACATCATCAATCATTTTGACGAGGCGCTCGAAAAGCAATGGATCCAGGTCTATTATCAACCCATCGTGCGCGCCGTAAATGGAAAGGTGTGCGACGAGGAGGCGCTCTCGCGCTGGTTTGATCCCAACAAGGGCTTTATATCGCCAGGTGATTTTATACCGGCGCTCGAGGGGGCGGGCCTCATCCATCGCCTGGACCTCTACGTTCTTAATCAGGCGCTGCTTAAGATGAAGTCTCAGCAAAAGATGGGCCTAACCATAGTGCCTCACTCCATCAACCTATCTCGTTCCGACTTTGACTCGTGCGACATCGTGGAGGAGACATGCGCAAGGGTAGATGCTGCCGGGATTGCGCACAACATGATTACGATCGAGATTACCGAAAGCATTATCGGCAGAGACTTCGACTACATGAAAGAACAGATCGAACGTTTTCGCCAATTGGGCTTCCCTGTGTGGATTGACGATTTTGGGAGCGGCTATTCATCACTCGACTTCCTCCAGAGCATTGAGTTCGACCTCATCAAGTTCGACATGAGCTTTATGCGCAAGCTCGATGAGGGCAGAAACAGCAAAATTGTGCTTGCGGAACTCATGAGAATGGCTACAGCAATGGGTGTGGACACGCTCTGCGAAGGTGTGGAGACCGAGAGTCAGGTTCGCTTCTTGCGCGAAATCGGCTGCTCCAAGCTGCAGGGTTACTACTACTGCAAGGCAATATCGCTGAATGAGATTGCCGAACGGAATCGGAAGGGAATCCAGATCGGCTACGAGAATCCCGAAGAATCCGATTACTTTGAGGACATAGGTAAGGTTAACCTGCACGACTTGTCCGTCGTTATTTCCGAAGACGACGAGATGATCCAGAACGCCTTTAGCACCGTACCCATGGCCATTATGGAGGTCTCGGACGAAGAGGTTCGATTCGTGCGTACCAACCAGTCGTACCGAGACTTCATGAAGCGCTACTTCTGGCCGAGCCTTTCCTACGCACCTTCTGCGCCAAGTGCGGTCCCGACGGCGGCAGAGTCCTTCTTTAGAGGGCATGCGCTAGAGTGCTGCAACAGCAAGGGGAGTCGCGTCTTCTTTGACGAGGTGCTGCCCGACGGATCCACTGCCAGCTGCTTGATGAGGGGCATTCGCACAAACCCCGTTACGGGCACCGCGGCAATCGTGGTTGCCATCCTCTCGATTGCGTAGGTGAGCTGCGTAGTTTGCAAAGGATGCCAACTACGCAGCATTGGGGCCGCGACCCCTTCGGCCGGCAGCCCACACCCAGCTATTGGCGATAGTAGGTGAGAAAGTCGGATATCTTGTCGAGCGCCTCCCCCAAAATGGCCCGCCGGGGCAGGAACACGATGCGGAAGTATCCCGGCGTGTTCCAGTTGAATCCCTTGCCCGGCACGATGAGCACGCGCTTGTCCTGCAGCAGGTCCAGCTGGAACTGCGTGTCGTCGGTAATGTGGAACTTGTTGGGGTCGAGCTTGGGGAACACGTAGAATGCCGCCTTGGGCTTCACCACGCTCACGCCGTCCATGGCGGCCAGGCGCTCGTACACGAAGTCGCGCTGATTGCGCACACGACCTCCCGGCACCACGTAGCCCTTAACACTCTGATGGCCGCCCAACGCCGTCTGCACGATGGACTGAGCGGGCACGTTGGAGCACAGCCGCATGTTGGACATAACGTTTATGCCCTCCATGAGGTCGCGACCTAGGCGCTTGTTGCCCGAGATGGAGATCCAGCCAATGCGCCAGCCAGCTATCATGTGACTCTTGGAGAGCCCGTTGAACGTAATGCAGAACAGGTCCGGGGCAAGACTTGCGATGCTCACGTGCTCCTCGTCGTCCATCACCAGACGGTCGTAGATCTCGTCCGAAAGGATAATGAGCTGATGCTCGCGCGCAATCTCCACGATCTCCTGCAACACCTCGCGCGGGTAGAGCGCACCGGTGGGATTGTTGGGGTTGATGATTACGATGGCCTTGGTGTTGCTGGTTACCTTGGAGCGCATGTCGTCGACGTCAGGAAGCCAGTCGGCCTGCTCGTCGCACAGGTAATGCACTGCCTTGCCACCCGCGAGTGTGATGCATGCCGTCCACAGGGGATAGTCGGGACTGGGCACCAAGATCTCGTCGCCCGTCTCGACCATGGCCTGCATAACCAGGTTGATGAGGTCGCTCACCCCGTTGCCGGTATAGATGTCACTCATGGTCACGTTGGGAATGCCCTTGAGCTGGTCGTACTGCATAATCGCCTTGCGTGCCGAGAACAGCCCGCGACTGTCGGAGTAACCCTCGGTCTTGCGCAGCTGACTCGCCATATCCTGCACCACCTCGTCGGGCGTGCGGAATCCAAAGGGTGCCGGGTTGCCAATGTTGAGCTTGAGGATGTGGATGCCGTCCTCCTCCATCCTCATGGCCTCGTCGAGCGCCGGCCCCCGTACGTCGTAGGAAACGTGGTCGAGCTTGCTGGACTTCTTAAACGTGCGCATGGCATTCGCCTCCCATTGCGTGTGCTGCTGAGGTTCACCCGTGCCGGTAAGCCATGCCTCGCTTACGTCGAGCGCCTGCGAGAGAAACGCAAGCGTGTCGGGGCGAGGCATGGTCTTGCCGCTCACATACTGGCTGAGCTGGCTCTTTCCTAGCTTCTTGCTATTGGCGGCGGCAATCTGCAGCAAGTCAACCTGCTTGAGGCCCTGCCGTTCCATTGCACGTCGCAACCGCTCGGAAAACACTGTGTTCAATTCTATCCTGCTCCAAAGTTCAATTTTGCAGTGAGCAAATTGAACTCATTGTAGCAGCCACTCCACAAAGTTCAATTACGTCACGAGAACTTTACAAAGGCCCGCAATCTCATCGCGTTCACAGGTGCACCTATCAAAGGGATAACCCCCCCCCATCGATAGGCTTCAGCCAACCGGCACGAACAGCCGCTAGCCCATGCCCAGGACGCGGCAGATTCCAAACGCGAGCAGCGCGACCACCCAGGCAATGACGCACTGCAACGCGACGATGCATACGGCCCATTTGCCTCCCAGTTCGCGCTTGACGGCCGCGATGGCGGCGATGCAAGGCGTGTACAGCAGACAGAACACCAGGAAGCTGGCTGCCGCGGCAGGGCTCAGCGCTGCCGTCAACGCCGCAGGCGTCTCGAAGAGCAGCGTAAGCGTGGAGACCACCGTCTCCTTGGCCATGAAGCCAGCGATAAGCGCCGTCACAAAGCGCCAGTCCCCAAACCCGATGGGGCCAAACAGCGGCGCCAGCAGGCCCCCCAACGAGGCCAGGATGCTGTACTGCGGGTCGTCCACCAGCTCGAGGCGCACGGAGAAGGACTGAAGGAACCACACGACCAGCGTCGCCATCAGAATTACCGTAAAGGCGCGCGTGACGAAGTCCTTGGTCTTGTCCCACACCAGGCGCGCGACGCTCTTGAGGGAGGGCATCCTGTAGTTGGGCAGCTCCATAACGAACGGCACCGCCTCGCCTTGGTAGATCGTGCGATGCGAGATGTGTCCCGCAACGATAGCAACCAGCACACCCAATACATAGAGCCCGATCATCACCAGTCCCGCATGGGTGGGAAAGAAGAGCTGCGTGACAAACCCGTATATGGTGAGCTTGGTCACGCAGCTCATAAACGGCGTGAGCAGGATGGTGAGCTTGCGGTCGCGCTCGGAGGGAAGGGTGCGGGTTGCCATGATGGCGGGGACCGTACAGCCGAACCCCATGATCATGGGCACGATGGACCGACCAGAGAGGCCGATGCGCCTGAGCGCGCGATCCATGAAGAACGCCACGCGAGCCATGTAGCCCGTATCCTGCAAGAGCGACAGGAAGAAGAACATCAGCACGATGAGTGGCGTAAACAGCACCACCGTCCCCACGCCGTTGAGCACGCCGTCAACCACAAAGGACTGGGCCGCCTCGCTGGCACCCATGGCGGCCAGCGAGCTTGAGGCAACCTCCGTAAGCCAGTCGATGCCCATCTGTATATAGCCCTGCAAAAAGGGCCCTATAAACGTAAAGGTAAGTAAGAAGATGGCGAACATGATGGCAAAGAACATGGGGATGGCCGAGAAGCGCCCCGTGAGCAGCCGGTCTATGCGTCCGCTGCGCACGTGTTCCTTGCTCTCGTGTGGCTTGACCACCGTTTGCGAGACCACCTTAGCAATAAACGAAAAGCGCATGTCGGCTATCGCGGCGGCGCGGTCCAGCCCTCGCTCACGCTCCATCTGATGCACGATGTGCTCGATCATCACGCGCTCGTCCTCGCTCAGCCCCAGAGCCTCGGCAACGCGGGCGTCTCCCTCAGCCAGCTTGGTGGCCGCAAAGCGCACGGGAATCCCCGATAGTACGGCATGCTGCTCGATGAGGTGCATGATTCCGTGAAGGCAGCGGTGCACGGCGCCGCCATGGTCGTTGACATCGCAAAAGTCCAGCCTGCCAGGACGCTCCTGGAAATGCGCAACATGCATCGCATGGTCCACCAGCTCCCCCACACCCTCGTTGTGGACGGCCGAGATGGGCACCACCGGAATGCCCAGCATGCCCTCCATCTCGTTGATGCGTATGGACCCGCCGTTGCCCTGCATCTCGTCCATCATGTTGAGGGCCAGCACCATGGGCACGTTGAGTTCGATGAGCTGCATGGTAAGGTACAGGTTCCGCTCGATGTTGGTGGCATCTACGATGTTGATGATTCCCGTGGGTCTCTCGTTGAGAATGAACTCGCGCGAGACGAGTTCCTCGCTACTGTAGGGCGACATGGAGTAGATGCCCGGCAGGTCCACGACGTTCGTGCGCTCGTGGCCCCGTATGGGACCTTCTTTTCGGTCCACGGTGACGCCAGGGAAGTTGCCCACGTGCTGGTTGGATCCGGTGAGCTGGTTAAAGAGCGTCGTCTTCCCGCAGTTCTGGTTGCCGGCAAGTGCGAAGGTGAGCACCGCGTCGTCAGGAAGCGGATGCTCGTCGGCGCGGGAATGAAACCTGCCTCCCTCGCCCAAACCAGGATGGGTCGTATCGTCACCCGCGAGCTTGGGATCGAAGGCAGACGTGCGCGAGGTGTCGTCCGATACGACCGCGATGCCAATCTTTTGGGCATCCTCCTTACGCAACGTAAGCTCGTATCCATGAATGCGATACTCCAGCGGGTCGCCCAACGGCGCACGCTTTACGAACTCAATGCGTGCGCCAGGAATTACGCCCATGTCCAAGAAGTGCTGGCGGAGCGCGCCCTCCCCGCCAACCGTGGTAATGGTGGCCCGCTCGCCCACCCTGAGCTCGCTCAGCGTCTTGCCCGTCTCCATCGCAACCCCCGCATAATCTGTTAACCGAAATCAACCATACCACGTTCTGCCATTGACGGCGGCGGTTTCGGTGTCCGCTTGGGGAGAGTTGCCATTGTGACATGTGCGCGTGTCACAATGGCAACTCTCCCCAAGCGGACACCGCAGGCAACCATCGGTCGTTCGTCGGGCGAGCATCGCCAATCGTCTGGGCTATACTGGATGCCATACGTCAATCCGCAAGCATGAGAAGTGGTGTAGCCATGCCCAAGCATACCGATGAGGCCCAACTGAACATTCCGGCCTTCCTGCTCAACCCCATCCGCAACGAGGACTACGAGCCCGCCGAGGAGGAGGTTGATGCCGTAATGGAGTCCGTACGACAGGCGGCGGGCATATCGCCTACCCAAGCGGATGTGCCTGAGGAGGGAAACGAGCCCGAGCAGACCGACGAGGATCCAACGGTAACCGTCGACGACCAGAGCGGGTCGCAGGCAGAGGATTGCGCACCGGCTGTCGACGAGCAATCCCAGCCAGAGCCCGAGCCCGCGGCCACACCGAAGTCGGAGTCGGAGCCGGAGCCCACGCCTGAGCCTGAGCCCACGCCGGAGTCCGAGCCGGAGTCAGAACCTCAGCCGGAACCCAAGCCAGAGCCTGAGCCAGAGCCCATGCCGGAGCCGGAGCCCTCGCTCGAGGAGGACCTCGATCACCTCCAAGCGGTCGAGCGGCGCCTGTACGCCCATCGCTACGCATCTGCGGAGCTGGAGTCCTTTGGAGCGACCATCGACCCCAAGAAGGCCACCGACGATCGCGCCGAGGCGCTGGCCGTGCTCATGGAGGAGGACCACGAGTTGCTGAGCAAGCCCGAGGTGGGCACCATGCTCGAGCGGTTGGGCAACAAGTCCTCCGAGCTCGACGACACGGTGGCTGCCCAGGTACGCATACTCACCCGAGACAGAAACCGCCTGGTAAACGTACCTGTGGCCGATCAGGCGAAGCTCGTTCGTCTCGCCTCCCAAAGCTACGACGCCTGGCTGGCAGCCAAGGCGAACGACGACTGGCGCTCATTCGCTCCCTACATCGACCGTATGGTAAACCTGCAGCGACGCATCGCTCGCGCGAAGAACCCCGACGCCGACCCCTACGACACGCTCCTGGACGAGTATGAGCAAGGCACCAACCGAGCCTTCTACAACGCATTCTTCGCGCGGGTCAAGCGCTGTGTGCTGCCCCTGCTCACGTCCATATCCAAGAGCGGCAGAACGCTCTCGGCAAGTTGCGTCGCAGGCCGATTCGACGTCAACCGTCAGTGGGAGCTCGCACACGACATCGCACGGCTGGAGGGCATCGACGAGGACGCGCACTTCCTCACCTCCACCGAGCATCCCTTCTCGGAGGCGATGACCAGCAACTATGCCATTACTGCGGCCCATGTTGAACGCGACGACCTTATGAGCAACGTGTACACCATGCTGCACGAGGTGGGCCACAACCTGTACGAGCAGGGCGTGAACCCCGACTTCAACCACACCTCGCTCAAGGGCGGTACCTCCATGGGCATGCACGAGGCCCAGTCGCGCTTCTTCGAGAACTACATTGGCAAGGACCGTGCCTTTATTGGCCCCCTGCTCGAGCTGATGAAGCAGCGGTTCCGCGGCCAGCTCAGCCGTGTGACGCCCAACCAGCTCTACCTTGCCGTAAACCGCGTCGCACCAACGCCCATCCGCGTAAACGCCGACGAGCTCACCTACCCCCTGCACATCCTAGTGCGCTACGAAATCGAGCAGCTGCTGTTCGACGGCAAGGCAACCGCCCGCGAGATTCCCAAGCTCTGGGAAGAGCGATATCGCAAGTACATTGGCATATCGCCCGCAAACAACGTTGAGGGGCCGCTGCAGGATGTCCATTGGGCACAGGGCGATTTTGGATACTTCCCCACCTATGCGCTGGGCGGCGCCTATGCCGCCCAGTTCCGCGCCAAGATGATCGACGAGGGGCTTGCGTGGGACGAGCTGCTTGCCACCGGCAACCTCGCTCCCATACGCGCGTGGCTCCGCGAGCGCGTATGGGAGTATGGCCGGTCCAAGGACCCCGCACAAATTATGCAGGATGCCTGCGGCGAGCCTTTGAACCCACGTCATTACGCGAACTACCTCACCAAGAAGTACGCTGCGATCTATGGCATCCGCTAGAAAAGCCAACGGAGAGGAAGGCAGATGAGGGCTGTACTGCAGCGCGTGAGCGAGGCAAGTGTGGTCGTGGACGACGCCTGCGTGGGGTCGTGCGGACGGGGCCTGCTCATCTTGCTGGGCGTCGGCAAGGAGGACACCGAGCAGGATGCACGGCGGCTGTGGAACAAGGTGTTTGGCCTGCGAATCTTTGCGGATGATGCTGGCAAGACCAACCTGTCGCTTGCGGATGTGGGCGGAGAGGTGCTCGTGGTAAGCCAGTTTACGCTCTATGCAGACTGTCGCAAGGGTAACCGGCCGTCGTTTGCACACGCGGCCTCCGCAGAGCACGGTCGGCGTCTCTACGAGTGCTTTTGCGAATGCGCCAGCGCGGACGTTCCTCACCTTGGAAAAGGCGTGTTTGGCGCGAACATGCAGGTCTCACTGGTCAACGACGGCCCATTTACCGTTTGCCTGGACACCGGACACTGAGGCTGCCTATCGGGTGTCACCGTGACCTATCAAAGGGGGTAACCCCCTTTGATAGGTCGATGCATACTAGCCAGCCCGTGAAAAGCAACCGCAATGCAAACGTTTTGCCAACTTTTGCCTCTTCGCTCTTCACAATAGCTCCATAATGTGTCATTATCATCTGCACACCGATTCCATAGCGAAGGAAGGAAGCTCTCATGGGAATGGTTCAGGAGTTCAAGGAATTCATCAACCGCGGTAACGTAATGGACCTCGCGGTCGGCGTGATTATTGGCGGCGCCTTTACGGGCATCGTCACGTCGCTTACCGACGACATCATCAACCCGCTCATCACCGTGATCACGGGCGGGAACGGCACCGAAATTGGCGGACTCGTGGTGCCCGGCACCACCATCGACTTTGGCAAGTTCCTGAGTGCCATCATCAACTTCCTCATCGTTGCGCTCGTCGTCTTTACCATCGTCAAGGCCATGAACAAGGTTCAGGAGGCAAGTGACGCGCTGCTCAAGAAGCAAAAGGAAGAGGAGGAGGCCGCTGCCCCCACGTGCCCCTTCTGCCTTGAGGAGGTAAAGGAGGGCGCAACTCGCTGCCCGCACTGCGCCGGTGAGTTCGACTCCCCCGCCGAGGCCAAGGCCTAGCAGCCACACGCGGCCAAACGTACGCTCGTGGGCTGTGGATGTGAGGCACACCGTTTCCGTGCCCTCCATCCACAGCCTCGTTATTTCTCGCCAAGCGGGAACCCAAAGCAAAACGCAGAGCGATGGGAAGGAGCACGCATGCTTGAGCATCGATGGGATGCGTTTACCATTTACGTCAACGCCTACTACGCCGTGCAGGAGGCATACGACTCCGCACGACGCTCGTGGGAGAGACCTGCGAGCGGGCTCAAGGAGTTCTGCCAAGATGCCAACCCCTTTTTGTGGGACCAGGATGGCTCGGCAGAGCCCAGCCTCTACGAAAGCTTTTGCGAGGAGTTTGGCACGCAGGCAGAGGAGGACACTTGCTCGGCGCAGACGGGTCGCGACGTCGCACGCACGTGGCTGGCTTCCCTCGAGGGAGAACGCTACGGCACGAGCCTCGTCACGGCACTCGATGCCACTGCCGACGAGCGCGCTTGGGAGGAAGCGTGCAACGCGGTCGCCAAACAGCTTGCCTCCCGACGGGCGCGCATCGAACTCTCGCCTCAGGACGAGCCTGCCCCAGCGCCAGAGCCAAGCCCCAAAGAGCCGACGCAAGCCGACATCGAGACCGTAATCGCGCTGCTGGCAAAGGGAGACGAGGACTTTGCGGCGCAATTGCGCGCCAGGTTGGAGAGCGACGACTGATGTCACTGCTCAACCGCATGCGCACGTCGGTCGCCCGCCTGCGTGCACCGCAGGTGGAGACCAGCTGCGGCCCGGCCAGAATCTATGTTACGAACTGGGGCGGTAGACGTTTGCGCGTCCTCGACATCGGTGGCACGTTTCAGTCGGGCACCTATCTTGACGAGGGGTGGTGCGACGTCCCCTTCCCCTACCTCGCCCGCTTCGACGCAATCTTCGACGCAGGTATACCCATGCGTGACCTGTGCATGCTGGGCGGTGGCGGCTACGCCTATCCCAAGCACCTCATCGCACATCACGAGGAGGTGCGCATAGACGTCGTGGAAATTGACCCCGCCATCACAAGGATCGCCCGCGAGCACTTCTTTTTGGATCGCTTGCAGCAAGCGTATCGCACCGAGCAAACCGGTCGCCTTGGACTGATTTGCGACGACGCCATTCGCTACCTGCACGCATGCGCGAATACCGGGCGTACCTACGACGCCATCCTCAACGACTGCTTCGTTGGACCCAGCGCGGAGGAGCGGCTGCTCCTGCCGGAGGCCGTGGACGCCTTGCGCGCTTGCCTACGTCCGCACGGTCTGTACGTGTCCAACGTAATCAGCGCACTGGAGGGCGTGAAATCGGAGCCGCTCATACGCCACGTTGACGCCTTGTCGCGCGTCTTTGCGCATGTGTGCGTGCTCCCAGGTAGCCAGGCGCGACGTGCCAACGAGCCCAACAACGTGTTGGTCGTCGCAGCGATCATGCCATGCGCACTTTCGGGATCCATACCACTCTTCGATGCGGTATAGTCTCTTCCCTAGCTTGCTCGTACCCGCTGGTTGGCAAACGCGAGCGTCTCGTGAGGATCGTCGAATTCCGAGAACATCGCGTAGGCCGTCTTGCAATGCAGCCTGGTGGCAATGCCATCCACCTCGTCGATGCCCTCGACGGCCCCCCGTATCGTTCGTTCTATGGAGCGAACGTCTTTTCCCTCTATCATTCTTTGGAGTATGGCAAAGCGGTCGCCACCAATGCGTGCCACAACCCCATCTACGCCACACGCCCTGGTGAGCCTATGGGCCACGGTCTTAAGAATTGTGTTGCCAAACGTGTGGCCGAATACCTCATTAAGATCGCTCATGCCCTGAATATCGGCAACCACGCACGCAAAGTCCACCCCGGTATCGTGATAAGCGTCCGCATACGATACAATGTTGGAGATAAAGCCCCGCTTGTTGAGGATGCCCGTAAGCTTGTCGATGCTCTCACGATCGCTTTCCTCCGCATTGTGATGTCCCCAGACGCGCTTGTCGGACTGGTCGACGAAGAAGCCGAGCAATCCCACCACGTCGCCATTGCGTATGAGCGGAACCTTGCTTGCCACAATCGAGTGCACCTCACCCCTAGAGACGCAAGTGCCAGGAGTGTCGAGCACCGCCTTTCCCTGGGTAATAACTTGTAGCTCGACGTTTTTAAACGGGTCGTCGTTTACATGCCAGCCCATATCCTCGTCGGTCTTGCCCAGCACGTCGTTTACAGAGTCGAACTCATAGAATTCCAAGAATCGCTTGTTGACGCCTTGGAAGCGGCGCTTTTCGTCCTTCCAGAACACGCCTGCGGGCACCAGGTCGAGGAACGTATCCCACAGCAGTGACTTCTCGATGTCCTCGTGACCACCCACGCGCTCCAGCATGCCCGTGTTGACGCGTCGCATGCACACGGTTACATAGTGCACTTCATCCAGGACGACGGTGGACAGGATGCAGGTGAACCACACATAAAGCCCGTCCGACCAAAGCACCCTAAAGACGTCCGCTAGGCTGTTGGTGCCGTCTCGACTCAATCGGGCTTCCACCGTGTCGCTCTGCATAAAGCGCAAAAAGCGCTTCTGGTCTCCGGGATGAATCCTATCGTGGGCATAGCTGCGTATGCTCTGGCTCGCAGATTCGCCGTCACGCAGAGCTGGGAATCTGGCATCCCCCCTGAATACGCAGCTCATGCGATCCTCTACACGGTTGATGAGGTCTACCTCGTCGTATGCGCTATACAGTTGCCTGAGCGCGACATGCTGACGCATGTCCTCGCCCATATCGCTAAAGCTCGAGAGGTTCATTATGGACATCATGAGGCAAACCACGTCACCATGGCTTGCCACACGGCGCATGCGAACCATGCAGTGGTGACCTTTCTCCATCAGGTCAACCGACTCGATCTTCCCTGACGCCATAGCCACGTCCGCGATATCCCGCAAAACGTGATCCTGCGCGGTTTTGGGAACAGCCATTCCCTTTGCGACCTCTCCCATGGTACCCATCTGCGTGCCCTTGAGCACCGAAGCAAAAGCGTCGTTGGCAGTAACGAAGCGAACGCCACCGGGATTGACTTCGACGAGCGCCAAGGGGAGCATCTCTGCTAGGGGACGTTCCTCCACCTTCGACTCCCAAGGGAAGTCGAACGGGGTCGCGCTCAGTGAGTTTATGCCGCCCATGCGATCGTGATATCCATGCAAGGAAGCATCAGCAAGCACAAGCTCCCCCATCGCAATCCGCTCGAAGTTCTTGCTGGAGGGTACGGGTCGGCCAATGAGGTAGCCCTGCGCAAACTCGCAGCCAATCCCACGCAGAAAGTCAAACTGCTCAGCCGTTTCTACGCCCTCAATGAGCGTCTGCATGCCCAGCTGCTTTGCCATGTTAACGATAGAGGCAATAATCACGCGCGATTGCGGACGAACCTCGAACTCGCGCAAGAATGCCATGTCGATCTTTACCACGTCGAACACGTAATCCTTGAGCGTGTTGAGCGACGAGTAGCCACTGCCAAAGTCATCGAGCCACACCTGATAACCGGCATCCCTAAAGCGGCCAATCTCGCGCAGGAGCACCCCAACGTCTTGGTTAAGTGCAGACTCCGTTATCTCGACATGAATCATCTGCCTGGGCACGCCATACTCGCGCGTTGCTTCCTCGACCATGGCAAAGGCATCGCAGAGCTCGAAGTCCAGTCGCGAGAGGTTTACGGAGAAGGGCACGTACAGGCTCGAGGCGGCGCGCGTGTCGCGCCAAGTCTTGCACGCGGCGCGAATGACGAAGGCGTCGAGTTTGTGTATGAGGTGACACTCCTCAAGTACCTCGATAAAAACGCCTGGCGAGAGCATCCCGTATTTTGGGTCAATCCAACGCGCGAGCGCCTCGAACTCGCATACCTCACCAGTGACCGTTCGCACGATGGGTTGGAAATACACCTCTATCCACTCGTTGGCAATTGCCCGATCGATGTGGGTCTCGATGTATTTGCTTCGCTCCACGCGCCAATTGAGCGCCTCATCGAACATGCGCATAGAGCAGTCGTGACGGTGCGCGATGCTGTCGCAGGCAAGCTTCGCGCGGTCGCACGCAAGCGCTATGTCCAGACTCGCGTCCTCCATGGGATACACGCCCGCCTTGAGCTCGATGTTGGCATGCCTCCCGTAAACCTGCAGTTGCTTTGCCACGTCGCATATACTGGCTTCCAAGCTAATGCTCTCGCATACCAGCAAAAAATGGTCGGAGGCAAAGCGCGATAGGAGGTAGCCAGGAAAAGCCTCCTGGATGGCGACTGACATAAGCCTGAGGAGCCGATCGCCTTCCTCAAACCCGTACCGCTCATTAAAGGCGGAGAAGTTCTCCAAGTTAAAGTACACGATGTATGGCGTACGGTTGCGGGCAAGCGCCGAGATGACGTACGACCCCGCATACCGCCTAAAGTACGTCATAGTCGGTAATCCGGTAAGCTCATCGAAGTCTGCACGTACATCCAAAAGATGGCGCGGCATCCGATTCCCGTTTCTCAAGATGAGTTGGTGGACTGCACATATAATGACACACAATCGTAACGTACGGAAGTAGAAACTGACATTTTGTATAAAACGGGAACGAAGGGTCGTTACTCATGGGTTGATAACCTATCAAAGGGCCTTACCCCTTTGATAGGTCGACGGTAACCATTGATGGGCGACCGGGGCTCGGTAAAACAATGGTTGTGTGACGTCTTGCATTTGCGGCATGTGAGCGTGGCCATAAGAAGGTAGAATTTGGAAATATTCGCAAAGTCATATGTCTTTTCTTGGAGAGCATGGCATGAATAAGCCGCCGAGGCAACGCAAAAGTAGCTCCAGCCCCACCAACAGGCAACCGACGCCGCGCAGAGGCGGTTCCAGTACCGCCAACAGGCAGCCGAGGCCGCGCAGACGCGGCTCCAGCACCACCAACAGGCAGCCGACGCCGCGCAAACGCGGCACCCGCCCCACCAACAAGCAGCCAAGGACGCGCAAAAGAGCCTCAAGCCCCGCCGCATTCTTTGGCATCCTTGGTGTCGTTGCCTTGGTGGTGTTCGGCATCGTGGCAACGCAGCTGCTCACCAACCGAGCCGAACCCAAGGCCGTGCAGTCGGAATGGCAGACATCCGTGGAGGTAAACGACGTGTCCGCCAATCAGCTTGAGGATGCCAACGTCGTTGTAAAGCAGCAGTCGAATCCCGAGGACAAAACCAGCGCGGACAAGGAGAAGAAGGAGGCTGCCAAGGAGGTAAAGCCCGCGTCCATTGACGTCATGATGATTGGCGACGTGCTTATGCACGACGAACTCGTGTCCAGCGGCAACCTCGGCAACGGCAACTACGACTTCGGCTTTTTATTCGAACACATCCAGCCCTACATAGACGCCGCCGACTTGCGCATCCTCAACCAGGAGACCGTTATGGGCGAGCCGGAGTCTGGCTTCGGCTACCGGCAGGGAAATCTTGGCCCCATCTTTAACACCCCCACGGCGCTGGCGGACACCGAGGCCAGCATTGGGTTCAACGCGATACTCAAGGCGGCGAACCACGTGTACGACATGGGGTACAGCGGCCTGGCCCATGAGCTCGACTATTGGAAGCAGAACTATCCGGAGATTCCCGTTTTGGGAGTGGACAACCCTGGCCCCGACTACGACGGTTCGCAAGACTACGTCCACCGCGTGTACATCTACGAACACGATGGCATGAAGGTGGGCATCCTCAACTACACATGGGCAACCAACGAGAACCCCAACCCCAGCACCGACGCGCAGTACGTCTCGTACCTGAGCCCGGAGAAGATTCACGAGGATGTGCAAAAGGCACGCGAGGCTGGGGCCGAGATGATAATCGCCTGTCCGCACTGGGGAGTCGAGTACACCACCATCACCTCCGACGAGGAAAACCAGTATGCAGCCATCTTTTGCAACGAGGGTGTGGACGTGATCTTTGGCGCCCACCCACACATCTTGCAGCCAGTTGAGCTGCTCCAGAACAAGGAGGGCCACAAGACGGTGTGCTTCTACTCCACCGGCAACTTTGTGGCTGCCGGTGGCATGGAGACCAACTCGCTCATTGGCGGCATCGCCCGCTGCACGCTGGAGCGTAAGAAGGACGGCACCTATCAGGTGAGCGCCGCCAGCTTGGTCCCCACCGTAATCTGCTACACCGTGGGTCCCAACATGAGTGCCTGGCCCATTACCGAGTGGACCGATGCACTTGCCGCACAGAGCCATAGACCCGACTGCACGCCCGCGTACGCCACGTCGTTTTGCCAAGACCTCTTTGGCAACGCCTACGATGCCGCTGAGGGTGTAGTTACGCTCGACGTAAGCGGCGAGGGTGCGTTAGTGTAAGGTGTAAGCTCCGGG
>CACZFB010000038.1 GCA_902780305.1 uncultured Coriobacteriaceae bacterium
GGAGGCGCTGCGCGCGGACGTCGCGAGGTGGGCCGAGGGCGCCGAGCAGTCCGACGACATAACCATGCTGTGCCTGGAGTACGGCGTCGCACCGGAGGTCACGGGAACCATGACGGTGCCCGCCGACAACAGCCAGATTATCCCGGTTCGCGATATGATCCATGCCGAGCTTGGCAAGCGTCTGTGTCCGCTTGCGGCGCAGAACGCCCTGGACATCGCGCTGGAGGAGCTCTTTGTGAACGTTTGCAGCTACGCGTACGTCAACCAGGAGGACCAAGGAACGGTTACCGTGAACTACCTCTATACGCCAGATCCCAGGGGTATGACCATTGAGATCTTCGATACGGGCGTTGCGTTCAACCCGCTCGAGCATCGCAGGTCCGAGATAACGGACTTGGACGACATTCCCGTGGGTGGCCTGGGCATAATGATGGCCACCGAGAGCGTGGATGACATCTCGTACCTGCGCGATGGCGACTGCAACCGCATAGTCTTTACCAAACGTTGGTAGGCTGACCCGCGACCTCCCGCATTGCGTTGGTGGTCGCGGGCTGCGGGTGGTGGTGTCCGTTTGGGAAGAGGTGCCTTTTGGACATGTGTGCATGTCCAAAAGGCACCTCTTCCCAAACGGACACCACGGGCAACCAGGTGCGTTGCCCGCATTGTTGTGCCTTACCGGTGGTAGTACGTGTGGCGCTCGTACTTGGGTTCGCTGCACACGTTTATGCCCAGGCTGCGGTAGAGCTTCTCGTCGGTGGGCGAGACGATTACCGAGAAGTACGCGTCGCAGCCCCGCAGCTCCTCCGCCGCCTCAATCACCCTGGCGGCCTCGTCGTTGGTGGCCGAGCTGATGGACAGCGCGATGAGCGTCTCGTCGGAGTGCAGGCGCGGGTTGCGGCTGTGCAGGTGCTCGGTCTTGAGTCGGCAAATGGGTTCGAGCGCAGCGTCGCTCACCACATAGTGCTCCTTGGGTATGCCGGCCACGCGCTTGAGCGCGTTGAGCAAGAGCGAGGAGGCTGCGCCCAGCAGGTCGGACGTCTTGCCCGTTACCAGGGAGCCGTCCGTGAGCACCATGGCTGCCGCGGGCTTGCCCGTCTGCTCCTCCTTTGCCAGCGCGGCGGCGCGTGCGGGAGAATAGTCCTCAGTGACGCCCGCCTTGCCCATGAGCAACTCTATCTTTGCGAGTGAGTCCTCGCCGATGCCGGTGCGCTTGAGCTGCACCGCAGTCCAGAAGTACCTGCGAACGATTTCGTTCTTGGCCGCCTCCTGGCAGATGGGATCGGCCGAGATGCACTTTCCCACCATGTTGACCCCCATGTCGGTGGGGGACTGGTAGGGACTCTCGCCCTGAATCTTGGTGAGCAGGGCGCGGACCACGGGGAAGGTCTCCACGTCGCGGTTGTAGTTAACGCACACCTCGCCGTAGGCCTCCAGATGGAAGGGGTCGATGATGTTGCGGTCGTCCAGGTCAGCTGTCGCGGCCTCGTATGCCACGTTTACCGGATGCTCGAGGGGGAGATTCCACACGGGGAACGTCTCGAACTTGGCGTAGCCGGCCTTCGCGCCGTGTTTGTATTCGTGATACAGCTGGCTGAGGCAGGTGGCGAGCTTGCCGGATCCCGGACCGGGCGCCGTCACCACCACCAACGAGCGCGAGGTTGGCGCAAAGTCGTTTTTGCCAAAGCCCTCGTCGCTTACAATGAGCTCGGTGTTGGATGGGTAGCCGTCGATGGGGTAGTGACGGTAGCATTCCACGCCCATGGCCTCCAGGCGACGCTGGTACGCCTCGGCATGGGGCTGACCCGTAAAGCGCGTGATTACCACCTTGTTGGCGAGCATGCCCATGGCGCGGAACATGTCCATAAGGCGCAGGGCGTCCTCGTCGTATCCAATGCCAATGTCGCTGCGGCGTTTGTTCTGCTCTATGTCCTGGGCGTTGATGGCCACGAGGACCTCGGCGTCGTCGGCAAGCGCGGAGAGCATGCGCGCCTTGCTGTCGGGCTGAAAACCGGGCAGCACGCGACTCGCGTGGTAGTCATCAAAGAGCTTGCCACCGAATTCCAAATAGAGCTTGCCGCCAAACTGGTCGATGCGGCGGCGAATGCGCTCTGCCTGCATTTGGATGTACTTGTCGTTATCGAACCCAATGCGCATAACACACTCCTCTATGTCGGCGTTTTTGTGATTCTCGCACAAAACGTATGAGAAAAAGCAACAAAACACCCCTTTGTAACCTTCCTTCGCGCTTTCTGCAGCAACTATAACAAGTGGGAATGGAATTGTTGCGAGTTTGTAACTCCTACTAGATTGGTAGGAATTAAAGTGCCATAGTCTTCGCATGCGATTTCGCATTGGATTCGAACGGACATTGGAGGTACACCATGGCTTTTGCGTCGCATGTGGACGGGCTCATCGGCAACACGCCGCTCATCGACCTTTCCGTGCTGGGAAGTGGCAACGCCTGCGTACTTGGTAAATATGAGGCCACGAACCCTGGTGGATCGGTTAAGGACCGTATTGCTCGGTCGATGGTGGAGGCTGCCCGTCGGGACGGCTCTTTGGAGCCCGGGGGCACCATAATCGAACCTACGAGCGGAAACACGGGCGTAGGGCTTGCCATGCTTGCGGCGGCCTTGGGATATCGCATGGTTCTGGTCATGCCCGAGACGATGTCGGTGGAGCGGCGCAAGCTCGCGGCATCGTATGGCGCGCAGATCGTGCTCACGCCGGGGCCCGAGGGCATGAAGGGTGCCGTCGCGAAGGCGGACGAGCTGCACGAGCAGACACCCGGCTCGATCGTTGCGGGCCAGTTTGTGAATCCCGCCAATCCTCAGGCGCACTATCAGACGACCGGCCCCGAGATCTGGGAGGCGACCCAGGGCCGCGTGGACGCCATCGTGGCTGGCGTGGGCACCGGCGGTACTATTTCGGGATCGGCGCGCTTCCTCAAGGAACAGAAGCCCGGCGTGTTGGCCTATGCCGTGGAGCCGGCCGAGTCACCCGTGCTGAGTGGCGGCAAGCCGGGTGCCCATCGCATTCAGGGCATTGGCGCGGGGTTCGTGCCCAAGACCTACGACGCGTCTGTGGTGGACGAGGTGCTGCAGGTTACCTCCGACGACGCCATTGCCACCAAGAAGCAGCTGTCGGAACGCCTTGGCCTGCTCGTGGGCATCTCGTCGGGCGCGGCCGTGGCGGCGGCCCTGCGCCTCTCCGCACGGGACGAGCTTGCCGGAAAGACCATCGTTGCCGTACTGCCCGACACGGGCGAGCGCTACCTGTCGCTGGACCTGTAGCACTGCGCCCGCTGGATGGCTTTGCCAATCAAAGGGGCAACCCCCATTGATAGTCGCTTGCGACCAATCAATGGGGGTTGCCCCTTTGATGGGCGGCCCTTGGTACGTATAATGTTGAGCCGTAGGCAGCAACGTGCGCGGAGCCACCGGAGGAAGGACCAGCCCTTATGATGAACATGCTGGAAGAGGCCATCGTATATGCAACCATCATGCACCAAGGTAAGGTGCGCAAGTTTGGAGGTCGGCCCTTTATCCTGCACCCTTTGGAGGTTGCCCAGATACTCTCAACCATGACCGACGACATGGAGGTTATTGCGGCGGGCATTCTGCATGACGTTGTGGAAGACACCGACGGTACCCTGGGCGAGATCGAGAAGCGTTTTGGCGAGCGCGTGGCGAGCCTGGTGCACTCGGAGTCGGAGGACGAGTATCCTGGCGAGGACCGCAGCGCCACGTGGCAGCGGCGCAAGGAGGGGTCGCTGCTCACCCTGAGGAAGAGCCGTGACGTCGGCGTAAAGATGCTGTGGCTCGCGGACAAGCTCTCCAACCTGCGTTCGCTCTCCCAAATCTACTCTGAGCAGGGCGAGGCCATGTGGGCCGAGCTGCATGGCAACGCCGAGCGTCAGCTCTGGTACTACAAGAGCGTTGCCGAGGCGTTGGAGCTCTCGCTCAACAGGTCCGGCGCGTTTAAGGAGCTCGTCAAGCACATCAACTTTATTTGGCCCAACACCTTCGACTCGGCGAAGGGTGGCTATCGGAAGTACCGGGAGGTCTCGGTCGACGGCTGCGAGCGCATTGGGCATGGCGCCAAGGGCGATGTGTACCGCTACGACGACGAGCTGGTCATTAAGGTGTTCAACCAGAACAACCTCTACCAGGACGTGGAGCGCGAGATTGCGCTCTCGCGCAGGGCGCTGGTTCTGGGCGTTCCTACGGCGATCTCCTTTGGCATCGTGGCCGTGGGCGATCGTTACGGCGCAATGTACGAGCTGGTGGATGCCGACACGCTCTCGACGTACATTGCCGCCGAGCCCGACCGGGTGGAGGAGTACGCAAAGCTCATGTCCGGGGTTGCCCATGAGGTCCACTCCGTCGAGGCGGACGAGGACGACGTCTTCCCCGAGGCGTACGAGCGAATTCAGGAGTACATCCGCGGCGGCGTCGCCTACGAGGACGAGCGCCTGGCAAAGAAGTGCATGAAGCTCGTTGGCGCCCTGCCGCCTTGCAACACGCTGGTTCACGGTGACTTCCACACCAACAACGTGTTCATGATGAAGAACGAGCCCCTGCTCATCGACATGGATCGCGTCTCTCGCGGTCATCCCATCGTAGAGATCTCCGACCTGTATTACTTCTACGTGGTCCTGGGCGAGGACGATCCGTCCGTTGTCGAGAACTTTATGGGGTTCTCGTACGAGACGTCCAAGCAGTTCTTCGACTACTTTATTCGAGACTATTTGGGGACGGACGACGAGGACAGGATTCGCGAGGTAATCGACAAGGCGACGCTTTTGTGCTGCACGCGCATGATCCGAAAGACCCGTAGGAGCGGCTCGTCGTCGCCAGAGGACAAGGCCATCATTCAACGCTGCCTCAAGAAGATTGAGGACCTCACCAACAGGCTGGACACGCTCGAGTTCTAGGTGGTACGGCAACGAGCCGATCAATGGGGGTAACCCCTTTTGAATGGCTGACCACTGAACCATGCTATTATGGTAATGCCCGTTGGCGAAGGGGCCGCCAACAGCGACCAGCCTACAGGTCAGAGCGCCCTACAGGAGGAATCACCATGAAGATCACCGCCTTCAATCCGCTCATTCTCAGCAACCATGCAGACGAGGCCATCGAGCTGTTCGAAGCCCTTGGCTTCGAGCGTGCGCACACCAAGTCTGGCATTGCGGGGCACGTTACTTCTGTTGATCTCAAGTACGACGAGAAATTCCGCGTGGACGTCGCCACCGTCGACAAGTTCCCGCAGGACCTCACCGTGATCCGCATGAACGTGCGCGACTTCGACGAGGCGTACCAGTTCCTGCTCTCCAAGGGCTTCAAGCCTGCCCGCGAGGACGGATCGACCACGAAAACCGACTCCTCCGAGGATACCCTCATGTTCTCGCCCTCCGGCTTTGCCATCTGCATCTCGGAGCACATCCGCAAGTAACGCAGCGCAAAACAACCGTTACGGGACAGCCCCCGTGGCCATGTGCCATGGGGGCTGTCCCTTCGCTATGACGGTGATTGGCGCGATTGGCTAGAAGATGAGGTTGAGCAGCAGCGTGGTAACGGCTATGCCGATGGCGGGAGCGTCGATGTGCGTGGAGCAGTCCTCGTTGAGGTACTTGGCGCAAAGCAGGTAGATAACGTTGGAGATGGTGCCAAACAGGACGGCCAGCGCAATGTTGCCTCCGGTAACGGCCAGCGCCGTACCGATTACCGCGGTTATCTGGTGCGTGGTCGGGACCTTCTGACCGTCTCCGGCGTAGCCAAAGATGAGCAGCAGTGCCGAAATCGAGAAGCCCACGCCATAGAAGTCGGGACCCGCCTCGTGCAATATGTAGGCAAAGACGCTCGCGACGGCCACGCAGTTGATGGTTTGAAACACCCAGTAGCGCACGCCCTGCTCCCGGTAGTACTGCGTGGCGTCGGGGTTCCATGTGCGTCCGGTGGAGAGCGTGAGGCGACAGATAACACCGATGATTACGATGGAGACCGCTCCAGCGTCGGTGGGGAGGCCAATGTACGAGATGAGCGCAAAGAGCAGGTAGCCTATTGATCCAGCGGCACCTCCCACCAGCATGATGAGCGGGTCGTGGGCAAAGATGAGCGACCGTGTGATGTCCCAGCCCTCAATTTGCGGATACTTGCGCGCCGCAACGGCCGTGGCCACGGCCGAGCCGTTAAAGATGATGGCGGGCAAAAGCAGCGTGTTGAGTACCGAGTCTCCCAGCAGCGTGGGCTCCACGCCCGCCGCCTTGAGCAGATACACTACGACTCCGGCAAACCCCGTGCAGATGAAGGTTTGAATGCCGCCAAACATGGCGCCCAGGATGCCCACGCCAAACGAGAAAGCCACCAAGAACGGGTCGAAGAACATCGTCGCCTCCAAAAAACTGCAACTAACAATTCAACTGGATTTAATATGCTGCAATATAAATGATGGGAACAGCATCTCGCCCGTCCTTTTCCATGGACGGTAAGATGAGGGGCGGGGAAGTGACGTCTGTTTTGCGCGTGGCCAGCGTGCAGGGCTTGGCAGCTCGGAGCAATGGTTACCAAAAGGTGCCGAACGAACAAACTAGTGCCTACTATCCAATAGCTGCCCAAGCGCTTATGCTACAAGACGGATGCAAACAAAAGCGCGTTCCAAAGAGGTGAGCACCACGAGAAGCGAAGCGTACGAGCAGCAAATCGAGCGGTTGGGCAAGGCGATGGGGGAGGCCGATGCCATTGCGGTGGGCGCGGGCGCAGGTCTGTCCACCGCCGCGGGTTTCGAGTATAGCGGCGAACGGTTCGAGCGGCTTTTTGGCGATTTTATCGAGCGGTATGGCTTTACCGACATGTACTCGGCGGGCTTCTATCCGTTTGCGACGGCGGAGGAGCGCTGGGCGTATTGGAGTCGCCACATTTGGTACAACCGCTACGTACCTGCACCCAAGGACACCTATAAAAAGCTTCTGGGTTTGGTGAAAGATAAGGATTTCTTTGTTATAACCACCAACGTGGACCATCAGTTCCAGTTGGCGGGGTTTCCCAAGGACCGGCTCTTCTATACGCAGGGAGACTATGGGCTGTGGCAGTGCAGCGTGCCGTGCCACGACGCGACTTACGACAACCAAGAGGTGGTGCGTCGCATGGTGGCTGAGCAGCGCGATTTGCGTGTGCCCTCGGACCTCGTGCCGCACTGCCCCGTGTGCGGCGAGCCCATGAGTATGAACCTGCGCGCCGACGACACCTTTGTGGAGGATGCGGGCTGGCACGAGGCGGGAGGTCGCTATGTGGCTTGGCTCGACGCACACCAGACGGGAAGGGTGCTCTATTTGGACCTGGGGATTGGGGCTAACACGCCGTCCATAATAAAGTATCCGTTTTGGCGGCGCGTCCATGCCAATCCGCATGCCACCTACGCCTGCGTGAACCTGGGCGAGGCGTATGTGCCGCCCGAGATTCGCGAGCGCTCGATTGCCATAGACGCCGATATAGACCGCGTGCTGGGCGATCTGGTCGGGCTGCGGTCGGAGAGTTCCGAGGGAGGACGTCATGCGTGAGGACCGGAAGCGATACGTGCTGGAGCGACTTGTGGATGGCCTTTGCACGGAACGCGGGGTAAGACCCCCGGCCACGATGGACGTTGACGAGCTGTGGACGGCGTTCCGTGCGCTGGTTAACACGCGGCCCGCGATTCCCGCGGATGCGGAGTGGCTTGCGATGCAGGACGAGCTGCTTGAGGGACTCATTAACGAGAAGGGCGTGGCCACGCCAGACGACGCCGAGGTTGTGGGCGAGGACCCGCGGCTGCGCCTTTGGCGTGGGGACATTACCACGCTGGCGACAGACGCCATCGTGAACGCCGCAAACAGCCAGATGCTGGGCTGCTGGGTGCCGGGTCACCACTGCATCGACAACGCCATTCACACGTATGCCGGCGTGCAGCTTCGTGCGGAGTGCGCTCGTCTGATGGAGGCGCAGGGCACAGAGGAACCGACGGGTGTGGCCAAGGTGACCGATGCGTATAACCTTCCCGCTCGTCGCGTGATTCACACCGTCGGACCCATCGCGGGTGGCCATCCCACAGACGAGCATCGGGCGCAGCTGGCCTCGTGCTATCGGAGCTGTCTCGACCTTTGCGTCAGGGAGGGCTTGCGGTCCGTGGCGTTCTGCTGCATCAGCACGGGGATATTCGGCTTTCCGCAGGCGGAGGCTGTAGGCATTGCCGTGCGTACCGTACGCGCGTGGCTGGCCAGCCACGACGAGGGGCCGCTGGTGGTGTTCAACGTCTTTACCGCCGAGGACGAGGCGCTCTACCGCGCGCTTCTTTCCAGCTGCTGAGGGATTGTCTCCTTTGTACCACCTACCCGTGGCAGGGCCGCCGACAGCTCGTGAAAAGCAATCTTGTTGCGTTCGTTTTTCTGCATGACATACCCCTCCGCCGGTATTGTCCCGTGCCAAAATGGGAAACCTCTGCCAGATTACCGTTGGTGGCCGCGGGCGGCGGTGTAGGCCAGCCCTGGCGTGATTGATTAGTGGGAAAAAGTTTGGGGTGGTTTTGCGCCCAACTGGGCATTTGTCAAGACGGAGTTGCTCGACTTCCCACTAGATAAAATAGACAGTGGGAAGTCGAGCGATTCTATTTTGGCATATCCGCAGGATTGCCTGTTTTGACGTGTCGATTATTCCCACTATTTCAAACTGAGAAAAGGGGCCAAACCCCTTTTCTCAGTTTGACGAGCGAGATTACGGGCTTTACTATGGTGGTGTGAGTTCGTCTCGCAAAAAGCAGTGGACCCTACTGTGAGTGGGAATGATACAAGCAGTGGACCCTACTGTGAGTGGGAATGATACAAGCAGTGGACCCTACTGTGAGTGGGAATGATGCCTGGGTGGGCCGCAAAGCGGCTCACCCTTGTCATAATTGGAGTTGACGCCATGACCAAGCTGCATCTTTATCGCATGGATATGAAGTATGTACGTGACCTCGCAAAGGTAGATGACAACGTGATGTCCGTCTCGCCTCAGGCGGGAAAGGCTACGAGGCCCTTTGTTGGCATCATTGTCGTTAACGGCGAGCGACAGTATTGTGTCCCGCTTTCATCTCCAAAGCCAAAACACGACCGTATGAAAAATGGGCGCGATTTTACTAAGGTGTTCGACCCAAAGGGGCGTCTGATCGCGGTGCTCAACTTTAACAACATGGTCCCCGTTGATCAGAGTGTCGCACACAAGGTCGACCTTAGAGTCAGTCCCATGGACGATTCGCCGACAAGAGCGTTTAAGCTGCTTATGGGAAACCAAATCGATTGGTGTAACGCTCATAGAAGCGAAATCATTCGCAAGGCAAACAGGCTCTACGATATTGTGACGACTCATCCAGAGAAGTATCGTGGGCTTACTAAACGGTGCTGTGACTTTAAACGACTCGAACGCGTTTTGGACTCTCGACTCCAAAACTGAGAAAAGGGGTTTGGCCCCTTTTCTCAGGTGCATGGTAGAATGGCAGCAACTATATAAGTGAGGGTACGGTCATCGAGCTGCAACGCCTACTAACGGATTCCGGTTCAACTTACGGTCGCATGGCCAGAAAGGACGGACAGCATGACACGGCAACAATTCTCCAGACGCACCTTTGTGGGCGCAGCCAGCGCGGCATTGGCGGGCGCAGGCCTCACGGGATGCGCAACAGCCGCCACGACCAACCAGACAACCACGCAGGCGGCTACGACGCCCAAGCCCGTTATCCTGGTAACCAGTTTCGGCACGAGCTACGCAAGCAGCCGCCACAACACCATCGGCGCCATCGAGTCCGACATCCGTGAGGCGTTTGCCGACTACGACGTACGCCGCGCCTTTACCTCGCAAATCATCATCGACCACATCCAAAAGGATACTGGCCGCCACATCGACAACTTCGAGGAGGCCATGGACAAGCTCGTGGCTGAGGGTGTGCGCGAGGTGGTGGTGCAGCCTACGCACCTCATGGACGGCTACGAGTACCAGGACGTGAAGAAGGCCCTGGAGGGCTATGCAAGCAAGTTCGACAAGTGCGTGCTGGGTCTCCCGCTCATCAAGACCAAGGACGACCAGGTTGCCGTCGCGCGTGCCCTGCGTGAGGTTCTGGCGAGCTACGAGGACAAGCAGACGGCGATCTGCCTGATGGGTCATGGTACCGAGGCCGAGTCCAACGCTCTGTATCGGGAGCTGCAGCAAGTGTTCTCCGACGAGGGCATGGAGCGCTACTTCATCGCTACGGTTGAGGCAACCCCGACCTTCGAAGACGTCGTAAAGGCGGCAACCGCCGCCAACTGCACCAAGGCGGTGCTCCGGCCGCTCATGGTTGTAGCGGGTGACCATGCGAACAACGACATGGCCGACACGTCCAACCCCGAATCCTTTGCGTCATTGCTCATGGCAGCCAACTTCGAGGTGACGAGTGTGTTGGAGGGCCTGGGCCAGATTGAAGCCATCGACGAGATCTACGTGCGTCACGTGCAAGATGCCATCGATGGAAAGCAGGGATAGGCCATGAGAACACCGTCGATTTCCGCTCGTTCCCTCGTTGCCCGCGCCACGGCCGCCGTGCTGCTGGGTGTCTCGCTGGTGGCCTGCGGTGCACCAGCACAGAACGCCGAGCAACATCCGGAGTCCGCCCAGACCGAGACGCCCCAGACCGAGACGGCCCCCACGGAAGCCACCGGTACCGAAGCACCTGCCACCAAGGCGGCTGCGCCTGCCGACGGGACCTACCAGATTGAAGCTGAGACCGACTCCAGCATGTTCCGATCGGAGCGCTGCACGTTGGTCGTGAAGGACGGCACGTATACTGCCACGCTCGTGCTTCCTGGCGAGGGCTTCTCCAAGTTGTACTTCGGCTCGGCGCAAGACGCCGCGTCGGCACCGGCCGACGAGGTGTACGAATATGCCGAGGGAGAGGACGGCAAGTACACGTTTGAGCTGCCCGTCTCTGCGCTTGACGAGCCGCTGAAGATTGCGGCATACGGCCAGCGACGGGACAAGTGGTACGACCACACCATAACGTTCGTCTCTCCTGCACAGGAAGCGCAGGCAGATGCCGCATAGCGCGCGACGTGCGTGGGCGCTGAGCCTGGCGGTGTGCCTAGCAGTGACTCTGACGCTGGGCGGCTGTGCCTCTGGTGGCGCGTCGCCCGGCGCCTCGGGTGCGGCCGAGACAACCAGTCAGGCGCAGTCGCCCGCCACAACACTCGTTGACGACTTTTGCAATCCGGACCTGGGATGCGGCTGGGAGTCGACGGGCCAGCTAGAGCTCGCGTACGCCAAGCGCCTGTGCGTGTACACGTACGAGGGTGGATACCGCCTGGCGTGCCTTGCCGACGGTTCGCGCTACCTCGTGGTGCCCGAGGGTGCCCAGGTGCCCGCGGGACTGGCAGGCGACATCGTAACCATCCAGCGACCCATGGGCGACGTGTACCTTGCGGCAAGTGACTCCATGTGCCTGTTTCAGGCGCTGGGTCAGCTGGACCGCATTACCGTGTCGGGCATCGCGCGTGACGACTGGCAGATTCCGGCTGCGCGCGATGCCATGGACGCGGGTCGCATCGTGTACGGCGGCAAGTACCGCGCGCCCGACTACGAGTTGCTGCTCGACCGCGGCGTGCGCCTTGCCATGGAGAGCACGATGATCAACCACGTGCCCGAAGTGCGCGAGAAGCTCGTGGAGCTGGGGATTCCCGTGCTCACGGAGCTCTCCAGCTACGAGGAGGAGCCGCTTGGCCGCGCGGAGTGGATAAAGCTCGTGGGCGTCCTGTGCGATTGCGAGGACGAGGCGCAGCGGCTGTTCGACGAACAGGTTGCCCAGGTTGCCGGAATCCGGAAGCCCGACACCGGCAAGACCGTGGCGTTTTTCTACCTCAACGCCAACGGGGCGGCAGTGGTGCGCCGGCCGGGTGACTATGTGACCAAGATGATAGAACAGGCGGGTGGCACCTACGCCTTCGACGACCTGGACCCGGCTACGCCTGGGGCCAGCAGCGTGACGTTGGAGATGGAGCAGTTCTTCTCTGTTGCCAAAGAAGCCGACGTTATGGTGTACAACGCCACCATCGACGACGGTGTGGACTCGCTTGCCGACCTCACGCGCAAGAACGGCCTGCTCGAGGACTGCGCGGCCGTGCGCGCCAAGGAAGTATACGTGACCGACAGCAGCATGTATCAGCAGATGCTGGAGTCGGGCTCGATGATCGCCGACCTCAATCGCATGCTGTGCGGCGAGGGAGACGACCTCACGTTCTTGCGCAGGCTCTCGTAGGGAGGCGCGGATGGCAAGAGGGCAAGGCAGCGGTTGGGCTCCGGGCGGCGGCGCGCGCACGTGCGTGGCGTTTGCGTTGCTGCTTGTCCTGCTCGCAGGTCTGCTCGTGGCCAACCTGTGTGTGGGCAGCGTGGCCATACCACTGGGCGAGCTCGCACGCGTTCTGACACACCCCGAAGGTACGCAGACGGCCACTCAGGTGGTGTGGGGCATCCGTCTGCCACGGCTGTTGGCGGCGGGGCTCCTGGGCGGGGCGCTGGGTCTTGCGGGCCTGCTGCTGCAAACACTGTTTGCCAACCCCATTGCCGGTCCGTTCGTTCTGGGCATATCCAGTGGCGCAAAGCTGTGCGTCGCCATGCTTCTGGTGAGCGCTGCGGGCACCATGGGAGCCTTGTCGGCATGGATGACCATGGCTGCGGCGTTCGTGGGCGCACTGATTGCCATGGTGCTGGTGCTGGCGGTCTCGGCCCGCACGACCTTGGCCAGCGTGCTGGTGGTGGCGGGGGTGATGATCGGCTACCTGTGCAACGCCGCGACCGACCTTTTGGTAACCTTCGCGAGCGACGCGAACATCGTGAATTTGCGCAACTGGTCGCTGGGCAGCTTCTCGGGCACGGCCTGGGGCGAGGTGGGCATCATGGCGCTGGTGGTGCTCGCATGCCTGGCCTGCGCGCTGGCGCTGGCAAAGCCCATGGGGGCCTACGCGCAGGGCGAGGCCTACGCACAGAGCGTGGGCGTGGACGTGCGGCGCTTCCGCGTTGCCACCATCCTGCTGTCCAGCCTGCTGGCGGCATGCGTGACGGCGTTCGCCGGACCCATTAGCTTTGTGGGCATTGCCGTGCCGCACCTGGCCCGTCGCCTGCTTGCCACCGCGCGTCCCCTCGCGCTCGTTCCCGCGACGTTTTTGGCCGGATCGGTGTTCTGCCTGGCCTGCGACCTCGTGGCTCGCAACGCCTTTGCTCCCACCGAGGTCTCGGTGTCCACCATAACCGCGCTGGTGGGGGCGCCCATGGTCGTGTGGGTGCTCCTACGCCGCGAGCGGGGTGATGTGGCATGAGCGCGCGCGTCGACGCCATGGCGACGTCCGTTCCCCTGCATGTTCGGGGGCTTTGTGCTGGCTACGACGGCGTTGCCCTGGTGCGTGACGTGAACCTTGCCGTGCGTGCGGGGCAGGTGGTCACGCTCATCGGACCCAACGGAAGCGGGAAGTCCACCGTGCTCAAGACGGTGGCTGGCCTCATCCCTGCCGTCGGCGGCGAGGTCGTGCTGGAGGGTCGTCCACTCGGGCAGCTCTCCGCACGCGAGCGGGCCCGTTCGCTTGCGGTGCTGCTCACGGAGCGCCGGCGTCCCGAGTACACCACGTGCGGCGAGATGGTCGCCGCGGGTCGCTACCCGCACACCGGGGCGCTGGGCATTCTGGGCCAGGCGGATCGCGACGAGGTGCGTGCCGCCATGGAGCTGGTGGGTGCGTGGGACCTGCGGGACAAGGACATCCGGCGCGTCTCGGACGGCCAGCGCCAGCGCGTGCTGCTTGCCCGCGCCATCTGCCAGCGCACGCCGGTGCTGCTGCTGGACGAGCCCACCAGCCACTTGGACATCCGACACCAAATCGACCTGCTCGTCGTGCTGCGACGGCTGGTCGCCGAGCGCGAGGTGGGCGTGCTCATGGCCCTGCACGAGCTCCCGCTGGCCCGTGCGGTCTCGGACTGGTTGGTGTGCGTTAAGGACGGACGCGTGCTGCTGGAGGGAACCCCAGACCAGGTGTTTGGCTCGAAGACGATGGAGGAGCTGTTCGATTTGCGGCCGGGCACCTATGACCCAGTGACTGGTGCGGTCCGGTTGCCCGACGTAGTGGGGGAGGCGGGCGATGCGTAGGCTCGAGCACTACGTGAGTGCCGGCTCGAGGCGCCTGCGCTGTGGCTACACCACTGGCACGTGTGCCGCCGCCGCGACGCGCGCCGCCGCCGAGCTGCTGCTGGCCGGCGAGGTCGTGCCCAACGTGGTGGTTGGCACACCTGCGGGCGTCGACTGCGTGCTGGACGTGGAGCAGGCGCAGCATGGGGACGGCTGGGCGAGCTGTGCGGTGCGCAAGGATGCCGGGGACGACCCAGACGTCACGGACGGCGTGCTCGTGTGCTCGCGCGTGAGCCTGAGCTCCACGCCTGGCGTGGCCATCGACGGCGGTGAGGGAGTGGGACGCGTCACGAGTCTCGGTCTGGACCAGCCCGTGGGCGCGGCGGCGATCAACGCCACGCCGCGTGCCATGATCGAGCGCGAGGCATCCCTCGCGTGCGCGCAACACGGGTATGCGGGCGGCCTTGCCGTAATCATCTCCATTCCCGGCGGCCGGGAGCTGGCGTCGCGCACCTTCAACCCGCGCCTGGGAATCGAGGGCGGGCTCTCGGTGTTGGGCACGAGCGGCATCGTGCGGCCCATGAGCGAGGAGGCGCTCGTCCAGACGGTGCGCCTCGAGTTGCGCGTGCTGCGCGAGCGCGGCGTGCGTGACGTGGTGGTCGTGCCGGGAAACTACGGCCGCGACTACGCGCTGGGCACGCTGGGCCTGGACCAGAGGTGCATGGCGTCCTGTTCCAACCACCTGGGTGTCGCCATCGACGAGGCGGGCATGCTGGGCTTTTCCAGCATGCTGGTGGTGGGACACGCGGGCAAGCTGGTTAAGGTGGCTGCCGGCATACTGAACACCCACTCGCGGGTTGCGGACGGGCGCATGGAGGTGCTGGCGGCGCATGCCGCCATGGCGGGCGCGTCGGTCGAGCTCGTGGGGCGCGTGCTGGACGCGCCCACGGTGGACGCGGCCCTGGCGCTGCTGGACGAGGCAGGGTTGCGCGAGCGTGCGATGTTGCCGCTCGTGGCGCGCATGGAGCGCTACCTGCGCGTGCGCGCGACGGGGGGACTCGCGGTGGAGGCGGTGGTGTTCTCGCACGCGTGGGGCGAGCTGGGCCGCACGTCCGGGGCGGACGCGCTGCTCGAGCTGCACAAGGCCAAACGGGAGGACGACGATGATTAGCTTTGTGGGTGCCGGTCCCGGTGCGGCCGACCTCGTCACCGTGCGGGGCGCGCGCCTGCTCGCCCAGGCAGACGTCGTGGTATATGCGGGCTCGCTGGTAAACCCCGAGCTGCTGGGCCTGTGCGGTGAGGGCTGCCAGACGTACGACTCTGCGGTCATGACGCTGGAGCAGGTCGTGGGTCTGATGGCCGATGCCGAGCGTGCGGGCAGGCGCTGCGTGCGCCTGCACACGGGAGACCCCGCGCTCTTTGGGGCCATTCGCGAGCAGATGGACGCGCTCGCTGCGCTGGGGCTGGACTTCGAGGTGGTGCCGGGCGTCTCGTCGATGTTTGGCGCGTCGGCGGCGCTGCGTGCGGAGTACACCGTACCGGGCGTCAGCCAGTCGGTGATCGTCTGCCGCATGGAGGGACGCACGCCGGTCCCTGAGCGCGAGCGGCTGCGCAAGCTCGCGTCCCACGGATGCACGATGGTGCTGTTCCTCAGCGCGTCCCTGCTGCGGGAGGTGCAGGAGGAGCTGCTTGCGGGAGGTTACGACCCGGTCACGCCTGCCGCCATCGTGGTACGTGCCACCTGGCCCGACGAGGAGGTGCACCGCTGCACGGTGGGCACGATCGCGCGCTGCGGAGAGGACCATGCGGTGTCGAGGACCGCGCTCGTGGTGGTGGGAGACGTGCTGGGCGATGCCGGGGAACGCTCGCGCCTGTACGATCCGACGTTCTCGCACGGCTATCGCGGTGCCGTGGACGTGGCCGAAGTCGCAAAGATGGCCGGTGTCCCGGATGTGGCCCTAAGAAAGGCGAGGAAGTGATGCGACCGTGCGCGTTGAGATGATGGCGTTCACGCAACGGGGCGTGGAACTGGCGGTCGACCTCGCCGGCGCCCTGAGACGTGCGGGCGACGAGGTCGTGGTGTGCGGAACGGGAGCGCACGTGACGCATGCTGGCGTGCGCGCCTGCACCAGTCTGGCCGACTGGTGCTCGCTGGCCTTTGCGCGGGCGGACGCGCTGCTGTTCGTGGGGGCATGCGGCATCGCGGTGCGAGCCATAGCCCCCCACGTGCGCGACAAGTTTTGCGACCCGGCCGTGGTGTGCGTGGACGAGGCGGCAACCTTCGCCGTGCCGCTGCTGGGCGGGCATGTGGCCGGTGCCAACGACCTCGCGCGGCGCGTGGCCGACGCCTGTGGAGCGCAGGCCGTGGTGACGACGGCCACCGACGTGCGCGGCGTGTTCGCCTTCGACGCCTGGGCAGCTGCCCAGGGCGTGGCGGTGCTCGACCGAGCGGCGGCAAAGGAGGTCTCGGCGACGCTGCTTGCGGGCGGCCGCGTGGGTCTGGCGTGCGACGTGGCGGTGGATGGGCCACTGCCCGTGGGCGTCGTGACCGGGGCGGAGGCAGAAGACTGCGAGGTGGGCGTGTGCGTAACGCTCGACGTCCGCCGGAAGCCGTTTGCCCGCACGCTGCGGCTCGTTCCGCGCGTGGTCGTGGTGGGCGTCGGATGCAGGCGTGGCGTGGACGCACAGGTCATCGGCGCGGCGGTGAACGCGAGCTTGGACGAGGCACACGTGCCGGTGCAAGCCGTCTGTGCATTGGCCACCATAGACAGGAAGGCCGACGAGCCCGGCTTGCGGGAGCTGGCCGCATGGCATGGCTGGGAGCTGCGGACGTTTCGTGCCGAGCGCCTTCGGGCCGTGCCGGGCGACTTTGCCGAATCGGCGTTCGTGCGCGAGCAGGTGGGGGTGGGCAACGTGTGCGAGCGCGCGGCGTGTGCCACGGGCGCTCAGCTGCTGCTGGGCAAGCGCAGCCAGGCGGGCGTCACCGTGGCGATCGCGGCAACGGAGCCGCACGTCACCTTTGCGAGCGAGACGGAGGAGCCATGACGTTGTACTGCGTGGGACTGGGACCCGGCGGTGGGCGAGACCTCACCGAGCGGGCGCGGGACGTGTTGGCCTCGGTGGACCTCATCGTGGGCTACACCACCTACGTGAGCCTGGTGCGCGACCAGTTTGCCCAGGCCGAGTTCGCCTGCACGGGCATGCGCGGAGAGCGCGAGCGCTGTGCGTATGCACTCGAGCAGGCGGTCGCAGGGCGAAGCGTTGCCGTGGTATGCTCGGGCGACCCGGGGGTGTATGGGATGGCGGGCTTGCTCTTGGAGCTCGCGCCTGCATACGGTGACGTGCAGATTGAGGTCGTGCCCGGCGTGAGCGCGGCACTTGGCGGCGCGGCCCTGCTCGGGGCGCCGCTCATGCACGACTGGTGCACCATCTCACTCTCGGACCTGCTCACCCCTTGGGAGACGATTCGGGACCGCTTGGAAGCGGCGGCACTCGCGGGGTTCGTCATCTGCCTGTACAACCCCGCGTCGCGGGGACGCAAGGACTACCTTGCGCGTGCGTGCGACGTACTGCTGCGCCACCTGAACCCAAACACGGTATGCGGCCTGGTGCGCAACGTGGGCAGGGAGGGCGAGACGTGCCGCGTGCTCACACTGCGGGAACTGCGTGACGCGCCTGCGGACATGCGCTCCTGCGCCTTCGTGGGCAACGTGACCACGCGCGTGGTGGACGGCCGCATGGTCACGCCGCGTGGCTATCCGGGTGAGGGGGCATAGATGGAGGTGCTGGTGTTTGCCGGCACGACCGAGGGCCGGCTCTTGGTTGAGTGGCTGGACGCGCGTGGCACGTGCGATGTGGTGGCCTGCGTAGCCACGGACTACGGGGTGAGCCTGCTTGCGGGGGGCGGTCACGTGACGCTGCTCAAGGGTCCCCTGGACGACGAGGCCAAGCGACAGCTCATGGCCGAGCACGACTTCGCGTGCGTCGTGGACGCAACGCACCCCTATGCCACGCACATCTCGCGCAGCGTCGCACGCCTGGGGTCGGCACATGGCGTGCCCGTGCTGCGCGTTCTTCGAGAGGACTGTGACGAGGGTGCCTGGACCAGCGTGCGCGATGCGGCCCAGGCGGCGCGCCACCTCGCGCAGACCTCGGGCAACGTCCTGCTCACCACGGGCAGCAAGGACCTGCCCACCTACGTTGCGGGTGTCCCCCGTGCCGCCGAGCGGCTGTACGTGCGGGTGCTGCCAACAGTCGACGCGTTGGCACGCACGCAGGAGCTGGGCGTGCCCGCGTCGCACGTCATCGCCATGCAGGGTCCCTTCTCCACGGAACTCAACTGCGCCCTGGTGCGCGACTTGGGCATCGAGCACCTGGTTACCAAGCGCTCGGGTGTGGTGGGCGGCTTCGCGCAAAAGGTGGAGGCGGCACGGCGCTGTGGAATATCGCTCGTGGTGGTCGAGCGCCCAGAGGAGCGGCGCCCCAAGGAGTCCGACGGGTCGTACGCCGTCACGACGTTCGATGGGGCAAGACGGATGCTGGAGGATCGCTATGGGGCATGACGCACAGGTGGTGTACGTGATTGGCATGGGCATGGGCACGCCGCAGACGCTTACCCTGGCCGCCCGCGAGGCACTGCGTAAGAGCGGGCTGGTGGTGGGGTCGTCGCGCCTGCTGCAGTCGCTCGACGACCTGGAGGCGCGCAAGGTCGCGCTGGTGGCGCCGGCGCAGGTCGCCCAGGAGATACGCTCCTCGGGCGTACGGGTGGCCAGCGTGGTGATGAGCGGTGACGTGGGCCTGCACAGCGGGGCCACCCGGCTGTATGAACACCTGAACGACATGGAGGTGCGTGTGCTGCCGGGCGTGTCGTCGCTGCAATACCTGTGCGCCCGGCTGCGCGTGCCGTGGCAGGACGCATGCGTGGTCTCGGTGCATGGCGCGGACGGCGACGTGGTGGGGGCCGTCCAGACGCACGAGAGGACCTTCGTGCTCACGGGAGGCGCCAGGCGTGCGGGCGACGTGTGTGCGTGTCTCACCGAGCGCGGGTTGGGCGAGGTGCATGTTGCGGTGGGCGAGCGGCTGTCGTACGAGGACGAGCGCCTGGTTTGCGGTACGGCGGCGGCGCTTGCCGGCCAGGAGTTTTGCGACCTCGCCGCCATGCTCGTGGAAAACGAGAAGCCCATCGCTGCGGGTACCCTGGCACCCTGCCTTCCCGACGAGGCGTTCGCGCGTGGCGATGTCCCCATCACCAAGGAGGAGGTGCGCGCGTTGGCCGTGTGCAAGTTGCGCGTGGAACCATCGCACGTGGTTTGGGACGTTGGCTCGGGAACCGGCTCGGTGTCGGTGGAGCTCGCCAGGGCCGCGCGTGCGGGGCAGGTCCTCTGCGTCGATAGGGACGAGTGCGCCTGCGCCCTCACGCGCAAGAATGCCAACGCGTTTGGCCTTACCAACGTGCGCGTGGTCCAGGGTGACGCGCCCGCCGCTCTGGCGAATCTGCCCGTGCCCGACCGCGTGTTCGTGGGCGGGTCGTCCGGCGCCCTCGAAGCGATCCTGCGCGTCGCGGTCGAGGCGAACCCGCGCGTGCGCCTGTGCGTCTCGGCCATCGTGCTCCAAACGCTCGTGCAGGCGCTCGATGCCGCACAGTCGCTGGGCATGACACATGTGGACGTTACGCAGGTCGCCGTGTCCAAGGGACGTGAGGTTGGCGGCCGGCACATGATGCTGGCGCGCAATCCCGTGTACCTCGTCTGTGCCGACGGACCCGATGTGGCGGAGGAGGCCTGGCCATGCTCGTGAGTGCGCCCAGGGTGCTCGTTGCGGGGACGTCGAGCGGATGCGGCAAGACCACGGTGACGTGCGGCTTGCTCGCGGCACTTGTGCGCCGTGGGTTGCGGGTCCGTGCCCACAAGTGTGGCCCGGACTACCTGGATCCCATGTTCCACGAGCGCGTGCTGGGCACGCCGTCGAGCAATCTCGACCTGTTCCTAGGCGACGAGGAGTTGGTGCGGCGGCTCGTGGCACGTGGTGCGAGCGAGGCCGACGTCACGGTCGTGGAGGGGGCGATGGGCTACTACGACGGCATCGCGGGAGGCCTGCGTGCCTCGGCCTACGACGTGGCGCGCGCGACCGGCACGCCCGTGGTGCTCGTGGTGGACGCGCGCGGCAGGTCCCTCTCGGCGGCGGCCGAGGTGCTGGGGTTCGCACGCCTGCGCACACCGTCGATGGTTGCGGGCGTGGTGCTCAACCGCGTGTCGGCCGCGCACGCCTCGCTGCTCCGTTCCGCCATCGAGGAGCACACGGGCGTCCGTGTGCTGGGCCATGTTCCCGCGCTTGAGGAGGCACGCCTGGAGCACCGGCACCTGGGGCTGGTGAGCGCGCCGGAGGTGCGTGACCTACGCCAGAGGGTGGACGCGCTGGCGCGGGTGATGGCCCAGACTGTGGACCTCGACGCGCTATTGGAGGTGGCCTTATCGGCTGCGGACCTCAGGCTGGAGCCTGACGCGCCAACGGTTTCCCGCTTGGGCCACCCCACCATTGCGGTGGCGCGCGACGAGGCGTTCTGCTTCTATTATCCTCAGACGCTGGAGCTTCTGGAGCGACTGGGGGCGCGGGTCGTGTTCTTCTCGCCCCTGCGCGACGCACACCTGCCCGAGGGCACGAGCGGGCTGTATTTGGGTGGTGGCTACCCAGAGCTGCATGCCCGCGAGCTCTGCCGCAACGCGGGCATGATCCGGGCGATACGAGCGGTGCTGGCCGAGGGCATGCCCACCATCGCCGAGTGCGGGGGCTTCTTGTACCTGCACGAGCGGCTTGAGGACGACAACGGCACGTCGTGGCCCATGGTGGGCGCCGTGCGTGGCCGCGCGTACCGACGCGAGGGGCATGGCAGGTTTGGCTACATAACCCTTGAGGCTCGCCGGGACTGCCTGCTTGCCCGGGCGGGAGATCGGCTGCGGGCACACGAGTTTCACTATTGGGAGAGCGACTGTCCCGGCGATGCGTTTTGGGCACAAAAGCCGCAGAGCGAGCGGGGATGGGACTGCGTGAATGCCACGGACGCGCTGTATGCGGGCTTTCCGCACCTCTATTTGGCGGGGTCGCCCGCTGCCGCTGCCCGGTTCGTGGACGCGTGCGCGCGCCATGCCTGCCGTGGGGAGGTGGGCTGAGCCATGACGCACGTCGCGACGCTGCTGTGCGCCTTTGCGCTGGACGCCCTGCTGGGAGACCCGTACGCCATGCCCCACGTGGTGCGACTCATCGGCGGGCTCGTGGCGGGTGTGGAGCGATGGCTGCGTAGCCTCATGGGGCGTGGACGTCGCAGCAAGCTTGCCGCAGGCGTGGCGCTGGTACTGGTGGTTGCGGGCGTGTCGTGCGCCGTGGCGGCCGGCGTGCTGTGGCTTGCATGGCGCGTCGCGCCCTGGCTCGGCTTCGTCGTCCAAACGCTGCTGTGCTACCAGTTGCTTGCCGCACGGCAGCTGCGGGTGGAGGCCCTGCGCGTGTACCATGAATTGGCGGCGGACGATTTGACCAGGGCTCGCAAGGCTGTCTCGATGATCGTGGGGCGCGACACGGAGCGCCTGGACGTCGCAGGCGTTACGCGCGCCGCGGTGGAGACGGTTGCCGAGAACACCTCCGACGGCGTGGTTGCCCCGCTCCTGTGGATGGCCGTGGGCGGCCCCGTGGGCGGGGTCCTGTACAAGTCGGTGAACACGATGGACTCCATGGTGGGGTACCGCAACGAGCGATACGAGTTCTTTGGGCGGTGTGCCGCGCGCGTGGACGACGTGTGCAACTGGGTGCCGGCTCGGGTGACCGGCGTGCTCATGTGTCTGGCCGCGCCGCTCGCAGGGTTAGACGGCAGGGGAGCGTGGCGTATCCTGGCACGCGACCGGCGCAACCACGCGTCGCCCAACGCGGCGTATCCGGAGGCGGCGTGCGCGGGCGCGCTGGGGGTGCGGCTGGCGGGTCCCACCAGCTACTTTGGCGTGCTGCACGACAAACCCACCATTGGCGATGCGACCCGTCCCATCCGTCCAAACGACATCGTTGCCGCAAACCGGCTGTGCGCGGCGACGTCGCTGCTTGCGCTGGCGCTCGCATGCGGCGTCGCTGCCGTCGTCGCCCGTGCGATGGGAGGGTGGTAGGCATGAGACGCTACGAGCATGGGGGACGCTGGTTCGAGCATCCGGAGGCGAGGGACTTCTCGGCCAACCTCAATCCGCTGGGGATGCCGCCGTGCGCGGCAGAGGCGCTTCGGGCGGGCGTCGAGGCATTCGCGCGCTACCCCGACCCGGCAAGCGAAGAGCTCAGGCAGGCGTTGGCACGCTTCGAGGGCGTGGATGAGCGCCAGGTGCTTGCGTGTGCCGGCGCAACCGACGCCCTGTGGCGCCTGTGTCAAGTCTTGCGTCCTCGTACCGCGCTGGTGTGCGACCCCTGCTACTCCGGATACGAGCAGGCGCTCGAGCGCGTGGGAGCGCGGGTTCGCCACCTGCGCCTGAGCGCGCGGGCGGGCTTTGCCGTGGGCGACGAGCTCCTGGATGCCATGGACGGCATCGACGTGTTGTTTTTGGCAAATCCCAACAACCCGACCGGTCGGTGTCTGGGGCGCACGACGCTGCGTGCCTGCCTGCGACGTGCCGAGCGCATGGGTGCGACCGTGGTGCTGGACGAGTGCTTTGTGGACCTGAGCGACGGGCGCGGCTCGCAGGATCTGCTGGACGAGTGCCCGAACCTGGTTATCGTGAAGGCGCTCACCAAGTCGTTCTCGCTCGCGGGTCTGCGTGTGGGGTATGTGCTTGGCGCCGACGCCGCACTTTTGACGGAACTGGAGGCGGCGGGCCAGCCCTGGGCGGTGAGCGTGCCCGCGCAGATGGCGGGAGTGGCATGTTTGGGTCCGGACGCGGGACATGCGTTCTTGGAGCGTTCCCGGGCGCTGGTGGCATCGGAGCGGGAGCGCCTGCGCCAGGCCCTCGCGGGGCTGGGCTTGCGCGTGGTGCCCAGCGAGGCGAGCTTTCTCCTGTTCGAGGCGTCCCGCGACCTGAGCGCGCCCTTGCTCGAGGCGGGCGTGCTCGTGCGATCGTGCCAGAACTTCTCTGGGCTCGGTGAGCGCTGGCATCGTGTGGCGGTGCGGATGCCGGACGACAACGATCGCCTGCTGGCGGCTTTCGGGGAGGTGTTGGCATGAGGGCGCGTGCGCTCATGGTTCAGGGAACGATGTCGGGGGTGGGAAAGAGCCTCCTGGTTGCGGGTCTGTGCCGTGTGTTTGCCCAGGATGGCCTTCGCGTGGCCCCGTTCAAGGCGCAAAACATGGCGCTCAACTCCGCGGTGACGGCAGACGGGTTGGAGTTGGGGAGGGCACAGGCCATGCAGGCCGAGGCCGCTGGCATCGAGCCCACTTCGGCCATGAACCCGGTGCTGCTCAAGCCGACGTCCAACACGGGCAGCCAGGTTGTGGTGCGGGGTCGTCCGCGGGCCACGATGTCGGCGCGGGAGTACTTCCGCTACCGGCCCACGCTCGCAGATGAGGTGCGTGCGGCGTACGAGGAGTTGGCATCCATGTACGACGTCATTCTTATCGAGGGCGCGGGCAGTCCGGTGGAGATCAACCTGGGTCCTGACGACTTCGTGAACATGGGGATGGCCCGCATGGCCTCCTCTCCGGTGCTGCTGGTTGGCGACATCGACCGTGGTGGCGTGTTTGCCCAGCTCGTGGGCACCATGATGCTCTTGGGTGAGGACGAGCGGCGCATGGTGCGCGCCACGGTGGTAAACAAGTTTCGTGGCGACGCCTCCCTGTTCGCGACCGGCATGGACATGCTACGCGAACGGACGGGGGTGCCTGTGGCCGGTCTAGTTCCCCATATGGACGTGCATCTGGACGAGGAGGACAGCACCGCCGAGCTGCTGGAGCGCAGGCGAGCCGAGGGAATGGTGGACGTGGCCGTCGTCAGGCTGCCCAGGATATCCAACTTTACCGACTTTGCCGCACTGGACGCGCTGGATGGGGTGGGCGTGCGCTACGTTGCCGGTGCGCACGAGCTGGGGTGGCCAGACCTCGTGATCCTGCCCGGGACCAAAGCCACCATGGCGGACCTGCGCTGGCTGCGACAGAGCGGGTTGGAGCTGGCGCTGGTGCGGGCGGCGCGTGCCGGGGTTCCGCTGCTGGGCATCTGCGGCGGGTATCAGATGCTGGGGCAAAGCATCTGCGACCCGAGCGGCGCGGAAGGTGGCGGCGAGCTTGCCGGCATGGGGCTCTTGCCCGTGCGCACGACGTTTGCCCCGCACAAGCGCACGACGCGCTCTGCCGGCTCGTTTTTGGGGGTCGGGGGCGTGCTTGCCGAGGTCTCCCATGTGCCCGTTTCCGGATACGAGATCCATATGGGCACGACGGAGCGTGAGGGTGGCCGAGCGCTGCTGCGGCTGGCGGGGGCGGGCGAGGAACCATGTGACGACGGCTGCCAGCAGGGAAGCGTATACGGATGCTATCTACATGGCCTGTTCGACGAACCCCAGGTTGCGGCCGCAACGGTGCGCTCGCTGCTGGCGGCACGGGGACAGGATCTGCGCGAGGTGCGCGTACGGGACTTGGTCACGTATAAGCAGCGCCAGTACGACCTGCTGGCCGAGGGGCTCAGACGCAGCATGGACCTGAATCTGGTACGCAAAATCGTGGAGAGGGGCCTTTTGTGAGGAAGCATGAGCTTGGGCTTCGCCGCCCACAAGACATCGAGGCGCGCAGCTTCCAAATAATAGCGGACGAGCTGGACGTGGATGTGGACCCTGGCGCGTGGCCAGTGGTGCGGCGGGTAATCCACGCCACGGCCGACTTCGACTTCGCGCGCACGCTGGTCTTCTCGGACGCGGCGGTCGAGCGTGGTGTGGCCGCGCTGGCTGCGGGGGCGACGGTGGTCTGCGACACCACCATGGTCGCGGCGGGCATCAACAAGCGTGTGCTGGGAGGCTTTGGAGGCTGCGTGCGCACCTTCATCGGCGACGAGGACGTGGCTGCCGAGGCCCGCGAGCGCGGCATTACGCGATCTGCCGTAAGCATGGAGCGCGCGTGCGGGCTTTCCGGTCCGCTGGTGTTTGCCATCGGCAACGCCCCAACCGCGCTGGTGCGCCTGTGCGAGCTGGTGGAGGAGGGTGCCATGCGCCCGCCCGAACTCGTGGTTGGCGTGCCGGTGGGCTTCGTGAACGTCGTGGAGTCCAAGGAGCTTGTGCTGCGCTCCAACCTGCCTGCCATCGTGGCGCGAGGTCGCAAGGGCGGATCCACCGTGGCGGTTGCCATCTGCAACGCCCTGCTCTACCTCGCCTCCAGCGACCGTCGCGAGTAGACCGGCACAAGGGGGCCTTTGCACCGCACCGATGCTAGACCGTAAGGGGGAACGCCATGAGCGAAACATGCCTGGGTGGGTTGCGCATCCCGCCCGCTAACGAGGACGCGATTGCGCGAGCACAGGCCCGCTGGGACGACATAGCCAAGCCCATCGGCTCGCTGGGGGCCCTGGAGGATGCCGTGGTCCAGATTGCGGGACTCACCGGCGACGCGCACGTGGACGTGTCCCGGCGCTGTGCCGTGGTGCTGTGTGCCGATAACGGCGTGGTGGCCGAGGGCGTGTCGTCGTCCGGCGCGGACGTGACGCCCATCATCGCCCGTGGGGTGGTGCGCGGCACCTCGTCGGTGGGCCGGATGTGCGCCGCCGCACACATCGACTGCATGGCGGTGGACATGGGCATGTTCGAGCCCCTGGACGAGCCTGGCCTCATCGACCGGCGCATTGCCGCCGGCACGGGCAACATCGCCTGCGGGCCGGCCATGACGCGCGAGCAGGCGATGGCCGCGGTGCGTGTGGGCATCGACCTCGTGGGGACGCTCGCGCACAAGGGATACGGGCTCGTCGCCACGGGCGAGATGGGCATCGGCAACACCACCACGGCGACCGCCGTGGCCTGCGCGCTCCTGGGTCTCGACCCTCATGGCGCGTGTGGCAGGGGTGCGGGGCTTAACGATGCGGGGCTTGCGCGCAAGGTTGCGGTGGTGCGCCGGGCGCTTGCGACGAACATGCCGAACCCCGAAGACCCGCTGGACGTCCTGGCAAAGGTGGGCGGGTTCGACATCGCGGGCATGTGCGGCATGTTCCTCGGTGGCGCCGTCCATCGCGTTCCCATCGTGGTCGACGGCCTCATCAGCTCGGTCGCGGCGCTCGTGGCCAGGCGCCTGTGCCCCGAGTGCTCCGTCGCCATGCTCGGCTCGCACGTCTCGGCCGAGCCCGCCGCCGCGGCGGTCATGCGTGAGCTTGGTTTGGAGCCGATTCTGCACGCCCGCATGCGCTTGGGAGAGGGAACGGGGGCCGTCTGCCTGGTCCCGCTGCTCGACATGGCGCTGGCGCTCTACCACGAGGGACTGTCGTTTGGCGACTTGAGCATCGAGTCCTACGCGGGGGCGTACCAATGAGGCTCGTGCTTATGCGGCATGGCGCCACCGAGGGCAACGCCTGGAGGCGCTACGTGGGCAGGGGCACCGACGAGCCACTGAGTGCCGAGGGACGTGCCCAGTGCCTGCGAGCTGGCAGCTTGCCCGGCGTGCGTAAGGTGTGCGTGAGTCCGCTGTTGCGAGCCCGGCAGACGGCCGAGCTCTGCTTTCCCGGTGCCTCCCAGCTCGTGGCAGATGACTTGGCGGAATGCGACTTCGGCGCCTTCGAGGGGCGCAGTGCCCACGACATGCGGCACGACCTGGCGTATCGCGCCTGGGTCGAAGGTGACTGCCGGGGCCGTTGCCCGGGCGGGGAGTCGCCGGACGACCATGCGCGGCGCTCAAACGCCGCACTCACGTCGCTTGTGCACGACGCGATGGCCTACGGCCAGAAGACACTCTACGTGGTCGCGCATGGTGGCACCATCATGGCTGCCCTCAGCACGCTCGGGCCGGGTGTCCCCGGCATGGACAACTACTTTTCCTGGCATGTGGGCAACTGCGAGGGGTACGTGGCGCGGGCGTGGTTGGAGGGCGACCGCGTACGGCTGGGAGATCCTTGGCGCTTTACGCGTCTGAGCGAAGTGGGATAGGCGCCTTGCCGCGGCGTCTTGCGACGACGACAACCACGACCACACAAGCGCCGGTGGCAAGGGCCACGGGGACCGCGTGGATGGGAAACGACGTTCCCTGCGGCCGTATGCTGGAGGCGTCCACCGCTATGCGGTACTCGATCTCGTGGGGCTGGCTCATGGCGGTGGTGTCTGCAATCACCGCGAAGGGCTGGTCGAGCGCGAGCACGGGAATCACGAAGGTGGAGTTGCCCTCGGTGTTCGTGGGGAGGTAGCGCGTTCCCGCGACCTCCATGTAGTCGTAGTGGGGACTCGACCACACGAGCGTGAGGGCGAGTCGTGATCCTTTGACCTCGAGCACGGTGGGAGATGCTACGCTCGCGCGGCCACTGCCGCCCTCCAGGGTCACGTCCGCAAGGTATGAGCCATCGGCCAGATTGGACAAGATGCCCTGCGCAAAGGGATCCGATGCCGTCTGGCTGGCATGCGCAACCGATGCGAAGCCCGCAAGCAACACGCAGAGCGTGAGGACAACGAGCCATGGGACGCGTACGGCTCGGGAAAGTTGATGCCGACCGCTGGCTTCTCTCATATGCCCACCTCCGACGTTTTGAGCGTGACGGGAATCCCGCACACAAGCCGAACGACTTGGCTAGCGTCGTTGGCGAGCAGGGCGCACGTACGACCCACGCGCTCGCGCCATGCGCGCTGCTCGCGGTCCATGGGCACGACCCCCATGCCCACCTCGCAGCACACGACCACTTCCTTGGCGCGCAGGCGGGCCAGGTCTTGGCTGGAGAGTGGGCCGTCGCGCAGGATCTCCTCCAGGCCGAGCAGCACGGGAGCGGGCGAATCCACCGTTTGGCTTATCCGATCGTCGTCGTATCCCAGCGAGCGTACGTATGTGCGCTTGCCCGAGGCAATGCCACCGATTACCAACAGCATGGGCTACACCAGCCTTCCGACTACCACGACGCATGCGAGCATGGCGAGCTCGCACAGCTGCAGGAGGTACCCAGCCAGGTCGCCGCTCATGCCGCCGTACTGGCTCTTGGCAAGACGGTGCACGTAGGCGAGGATTGCCGCGGAAACCGCAAGCGCGCAGAGCGCGACGATGGGCTGCAGCGCCACCATGCACGCGCAGGCGATCGCGAGCTCCACCACAAGCAGGATGCGCACCATTCGCATGCTTGCTGCCTTCCGTACCGACGCGTACATGCCCTCCTTGCGCGCTGCGCTCAGGGTGACCACCGCCAGCCCGCTCAAACAGCGGCTCGTTACGGGAATGCACGCGACGAAGGGCGCAAGGCTCGGTTCGAGCTCGCTTGCCAGGCCGACTGAGGCGAGCAGGTAGCAGCATACCCCGATGACCGCAAAGGCGCCCACATGCGGGTCCTTGAGGATTTGCTGCCTACGCTCGGGCTCCGCGTGACTGGACTGGGCATCCGTCACGTCGGCCAGCCCATCCAGGTGGATGCCCCCCGATACCACTATGGGGATGAGGGCGAGGCCGGTTGCCCGAGCAAGCGTGCCAAAGCGCAAGGCGTCGCAGGTGGCGAACCAGAGCAGCGCGCACGCTCCGATGACCAGGCCCACCAGGGGAAACGCCGCCATCATGTAGCGCATGTCCCGCTCGTCCCAGCGTACATGCGGCATGGGGATGGCACTATAGCACGAGAAGGCAGCGACTATGGAGCGAAGGACGCTCATGGGAGGACCCCCTTGAGCACGCAGGGCACGCCGCATGTGACCTCCACGACCACCTTGGCGCGAGCGGCCATGCGACAGGCCAACGTGCCGCAGGTGGTGAGCCATGCCAGCGTCTGATCGCTGGCGTCGATGCCGTCGCTGCCGGCCTGGTCGTATACCACTACCACGTGCCGGTGACCACCACACAGCTGCAGAAGCTCTGTGTCCAGCCGATGCGTCACGCGCGTTGGGTCCTCCATGTTGCCGTGGACGTTAAAGAGGGCGTTTGCCACGAGGTTGCCCAAATCGTCCAACAGCACCACGTCGTCGTTCGTGCTGTCCAGAAGCTGGGGCGCGATGCCACCAAGGCACTCGTAGGTCGTGAAGCTTTTGCCGGCGCGGTGCCTGCGGTGGCGCTCGATGCGGGCTTGCGCCTGGGCACTGGGGGCCATGGTTGCGACGTAGGTGCGCTGGGGCCCCAACGAGCATGCCAAGTCCTCGGCAAAGGCGGACTTGCCGCTGTTGGAGCCTCCAGTTACCAGCGCTATCATGCCGGTGCCTTCGGCTCGCGGGACACGGGCTTGGCGAGCTCGGCAAGTCGGGGGAACTGCTCGCGCACCACACGCACCCCGTCGGCGCCGTCGTGCAGGCGCGTGCAGGTGGAGCAGTCCTTGATGCCGGCGTCCGTGTACAAGAAGGTGCCACCGCAGTCCGGACCCAACGCATAGAGCGGACAATAGCAGAACAGGCAGTTGAACCTGCGCTCATCCACGCCCGCATGGCAGGGGAAGTGGGGACAGCTCACGTTGCGAAAGAAGGATGCGCCGTCGTGCGGCACCGTCTCGTGGCTTGCCATGTCACCTCACCTCATCCCAGCGGTCTTCTCGGCTTGGCCGTCCAGGCCCTCACCCAGCTAGTGTAACCCTACGAGCGCTTGCGACCAAAGAGGAAGAGGCACAGCACCGCGATCCCGGCCATCAAAATGGCGTAGGGAACGAACGGCGCAGCGGCAGCGTCTCCCACCACGTTGTTCACGAAGGCGAGTATGTAGGGCGAGAAGAACTGTGCCAAGAAGCCGCTGGATATGCACAGCGACGTGCTTATCATCACCGCGTTTGCGGGCGCGACCTCGTTTACGTGGTTCATGATGTACGAGATATACAGCGGAAACGCAAAGCCGCACATAACGGCTGCCGCAAACATAACGGGCAGTGAGGTTGCGATTCCGCCCAAAAGGCACCCAAGCGCGAGCAGACCGGAGCCAAGGGCAGGGGTCTTTCCGCGTAAGAGGCCAAAGACCTTGCCAAACACCAGGCCGCTCAGCAGGCCGCAGATGGCGAGCACCGAGATTACCAGGCTGGATTGTGCGGCGGTGCCAAACCCACCCTCGGTAGCGATGGAGGGGATGCGCACGTTGCACATGATGAGCACGGGGATGGGCACCGACAGGGAGGAGGTCGACGGCGCGTTGGCGGCCTGCGCCGCGGGCTTGTCGGCTGGCACTCCCGCCACAAAGAGCACCAGCAACACAAAGATGATGGCGTAGACCGCAAATGGCCACTGCCAGCCAAGTGCGAGCAGCACACCGGCGAGTGCCGTCGTGGCCACCTGCCCCAAGGTCTCCATGGAGGTGCGCACGCCCATGAGGGTCGCGCGCTCGTCTCCTTCGAAGAAGTCGCCGATCATGGAGACGGCTAGGCCGCACACGAGGCCAACGCCTCCGCCATACACCAGGCGCGACAGCCACATGATGCGAAACACGATGAGGTCGGGAAGCTGCAGAAAGCCCATGTTGCCCACGATCAGTGGGGTGATGCCCGCGCATCCGGCGGCCAGAAGGCCTAGGATCACGGTGCGCTTTTTGCCCAGGTAGCTTGCGATGAGGGGGCATAGCAGCACGAAGATGAGCCCGGTGATGGACTGCACCGTGGTGAGCGTCTCCACCTGAGTGGTGGTCTTCTCGGGAAATGTCGTCATGATGTCTGGCAACGCCGGATCTATTGCCATTTGCGTGCCCATGGTGATGGAGATGGACAATAGACCAACCTTGAGCATAAGACCGCCGTCCGACTTGGTCATGGCTCTCCCTTAGGTATGCAGAGAAAGGGGGTGTTCCCCGTGCTTCTAGTAAAACAGTATATGCCACTTCGTACTCGGGGGACAGTTCCCCGGCACGGGGCGCCATACGAATGCGACTCGCCGGAGCCCAATCCTTCTCAATCTGCTACCAACGTCGACGATTGGTAGCATTTTGAGAAGGATACGGGCAAAAGCGGGAACTATCCTTCTCAAAAAGCTCCCAACGTCCGCGCATGGTAGTAATTTGAGAAGGATAGGGTGCCGCCACGTCCCCTGACCATGCCGGCGGAATCGCTGGTTCTGGCTTTCCCTTGCAGCTTTTGGCATCTTGGGCATGTCGGGTCCGTGGTGCGCTACAGTACCAGCGCAAACGCGATTACGATGGGGTGCTATGGATAAGAGATTGGCAAGGTTCGAGTCGCTGGGTCTTGGTGCTGCCACGCTTGCCGCCGTGGACGAGATGGGCTACCAGACGCCCACGCCCGTTCAGGAGCAGGCGATACCGGCCATCTGCGACGGACGGGACGTGATGGCGGCGGCACAAACTGGAACGGGCAAGACGGCCGCGTTCCTGCTGCCCGTCCTCGACCGGCTGGGGCATGCTCGCAGGGGTACCGGCCCGCTCATGCTGGTGGTGACCCCTACGCGCGAGCTCGCGCAGCAGATTGCCGAGGTGGCGCGGGTGGTATGCGCGCATACTGGCCACAGGGCCACCACCGTGGTGGGAGGGCTCAGCTACGAGCCGCAAAAACAGGCGCTCAAACGTGGCTGCGACCTCTTGGTGGCAACGCCGGGCAGGCTCATCGACCTGCTCGAGCAGGGTGCCTGCTCGCTCGCGCACGTCGAGGTCCTGGTGCTCGACGAGGCCGACCGCATGCTGGACATGGGCTTTTTGCCCGACATGCGCAAGATCGTCCGACAAACGCCTGCGAAGCGACAGACGTTGCTGTTCTCGGCGACGCTTTCCGACGACGTGCTCAAGCACACGAGCTCTCTGGTGCGCGACCCGGCTCGCGTGGAGATCGCACCCAAGGGAACCGCGGCACAGACGGTTACCCAGTACGTCTTGGGCGTCTCGGCCGAGGCGAAGAAGCGTACGTTGGTGGAAGTCCTGCGGCGAGAGGGAGCGAGCAGGGTCATCGTGTTCGTGCGCGGTAAGCACCGCGCCGACCACCTGTGCAGGATCCTGCGCAAGAAGGGCTTCTCGTGCGCGCCCATCCACGGGGACCGCAGCCAAAACCAGCGCATGCGCGCGCTGGACCAGTTTGGTCGCGGGGAGGTGGGCGTCCTCGTGGCCACCGACGTGCTGTCGCGCGGCATCGACATTCCCGAGGTCTCGTACGTGCTCAACCTGGACGTACCGCACGACGCGGAGGACTACATCCATCGCATTGGCCGGACCGGACGTGCCGGTGAGTTGGGATGGGCGCTTACCGTGTGTGCGCCAGAGGAGTACTGGGACCTGCGCGACATCGAGCGTCTTATGGGGCGCGTCATCGAGGCGTATCCGCGTGCCGAGGGCATGGACCTTGGGGAAGACCCGCTTGTGCTCGATTCCGCACGCGACCCGCGCGAGAAGCTGCCCTCCAAGAAGGCGCGCAAGAAGGCTTCCTCGGGCCAGCGTGGTTCGCAGCCTCAGCGTCGCTCGCAGCCCCAGCGTGGTGCGAGAAGAAGGAGAAGGAGCTAGTCATGGGAATCGTTGAGCTGCTCCTCGTGTCGGTGGGGCTTGCCATGGACGCGTTTGCCGTCTCGGTATGCAAGGGCTTGGGCATGCGGCGCTTTAACCCCACGGTGGCGCTGGTGCTTGCCTTCCTGTTTGGCTTGTTCCAGGGCGGCATGCCGGTAATCGGCTGGCTCTTGGGAAGTCAGCTCATGTGGCTCATCGAGCCCATTGACCATTGGATCGCCTTCGGCCTGCTGGCCTTTATTGGCGGCAAGATGATTGCCGATGCCATAGGGGAGGGCGACGAGGACGCCGGCGTCACCGACCACGTTGCATGGGGTGAGTTCCTTATGCTTGCGGTGGCGACCTCCATCGACGCGCTCGCCGTGGGCATCTCGCTGGCGGCACTCAACGTGAGCATCGTCCAGTCGGCCCTGGTCATCGGCGTGGTCACCTTCGTCATATCGCTGGCGGGCGTCGGTGTGGGCCACCTCTTTGGCTCCCGCTACGAGCGCCATGCGCAGATTGCGGGTGGCGTGGTTCTCATCCTTATTGGGCTCAAGGTCCTGCTCGAGCACCTGGGCCTTGCGTTTTGGGGGTAATTGAGAAACGGGGGAGTCAGGCTGGGAATTGGGGGACACACCTTCGCAGCGTGCCCGTTGTGTCTACGGGCTCTGTAAGGTACGCCCCCAATTCCCAGCTTCCTTTTGATGGGGTGCTGATTGTTGGCATCGATTGCTAGGCGTGCAGGTATGTGTGTACCTCGTCCATGATGGACTCGAAGGTTCGCTGCACCTCCGGTTGGGTGAACTCGATGTCCATCATTTGCCACAGGTAGCCCTGCTCCATGGCACGCGTACGCGCCGCTGCGGAATGCAGTCCAAAGCAGAGGGCGATGTGGGCCAGGTGGAAGTCTGCGGGAGTCTTGCGCTTGGAGTAATCCGCCAATTGGTGCGTGTGGAATGCCTCCAAGATCTCGGGGGAGAAGTCCGACGCCAGAATCTCCTCCTTCGTGCGGCCATAGATGGTCTCCCAGCCACTCTCCACGATGGTCCTAAAGATGTCGAGCTGGTCGGCGTCGCGGATGAGCTGGCAGAAAGCGTACTCACGCTTGGTGAGGTCGTTGGGCAGGTGGAAGTCGCTGTGGTGTGCCACGGCCTTCTTCATTACCACGCGGTCCTCCTCGCTCACCTCGCTGAAGTTGGGAATGAGGTCCTCCACCATGTTGCGCTCAAACAGGAGGTTGGCGCCAATCTTGGCGTGGTTGAACTCGTCGGAGTCCTTAAACGTGTGCGTGACCACGATTTGACCGAAGCGTGCATAGTCGTGGAGCTCGCCAATGATCCATGCCAGGTCGGTGTCGTAGTCGTCGAACCCAAGACTCCGTGCGATGTCGTTGCAGTTTTGCGCGACGAACCGCGTGTGGATGATCTTCGCCTGGCACATCTCGTTGGTCATGCCCTCGGTCTCGTCGTATATGCTGTAGAACTCGTTGCAGTTTTTCGCGATCGCCTTGCGATTGAAGATGGAGAGTCGGGACTTCTTATGGTTCGACTCGCTGTGCAGCATGCCGCTGGGCTCAAGCATGCCCAGGGCGACGAGATGCTCGCGAATCGTCTCCATGGTGGTTCTGCTCAGATAGCCCAGCTGGTTGCGCGTCTTCATGATGGCGCAGGAGGGCGAGCGGGAGATGTGTTCCAGCGTGTCGGCCGCATCCTGCTCCGAGACGCTCTTTACGAACTCGTCGATGGGCAGGAAGCGCAGCACTGCCTCCTTGTTGTAGAGCGCCGCGACCTCCTCGCAAAAGCCGCGCAACGTTATGGCGCGCTGCGAGACCGCATGATACTCCTCGCCGAAGGTCGGTCGACCAACGCGAATGACGGCGTCGATAATGCCGGCCACATCCCCGGCATGCACGTGGTGCAGCGTCTCCAGTCCCATGTTGGGCAGCGTTACCTCGCGGCCGTCTCGCAACGCCTCGAATATGCCCATGTTCCTGTTGCCCTGTGGGCCGACGATGGACGAGAATCCCGGTGCCACGATGTGGCCGGGGTGCACCACGGTGGCGGGGAACTGGTTCGTCTGCCATTGCTCCATAAGGTAGTCGGTTATCTGGAGCTTGTTCCTGCCGTACTCGTCGGTGGGAGTTCGACATTCGTCCTCGAATAGCGGTACGCTCGCAGCGTGCCCGTGGATCCAGATGCTGCCCACGCACACGTAGTGACGAACGGTGTCGCCGAGCGCCTCGACCATGGCCTGGGCCTGCTGCTTGGTAAAGCAGATGATGTCAACCACGACGTCGCATCCCAGCTGAGCCACCTGCTGCGCGAAGTCCTCGTCGTCGCGGTCAAGGCGGACTTCCTGTACCTCGGCAAACTCGGGCGCGTCCCTAAAGTAGCCCTTGTTGCTGCGGCATATGGACACGACGTTGTGCCCCTCGTGTACCAGCATGGGAAGCAGGTAGTTGCCAATCTGGCCGTTTCCGCCAATAACTGCGATCTTCATAGGCTCTCCCAATGGGTCGATTGCGTTTGTAATTAGAGCTTAGCAGAACGAGCACGCATTCTGCATAGTTGTTGCCTTCCTACGTTGGACGCACGAATGAAAAGACGAGGCAGCCCCGTCCGGCCCGCTCAAGTGGTACACAGGGGACTGTCCCCGGTATGCAGGGGACTGTCCCCCGCATACCATCGCCGGAAAAAAGGGGACAGTCCCCCGCGTACCACCGCCGGGTCACTGCAGCCCGCGGAAAGACCGTAGCCCAAGCCGCCTATCAATGGGGGTTGCCCCTTTGATAGGCGTGCTGGTTTACATTGCCGCGCAAAGTGGCAAAATAGGTTGCGTGCATAGGGTTATGCAAGGCAGAAAGGAAGCTAGTCCAATGGCAGAGAATGCTAAGCATCGTTTGGTGACGCGCAGCGACTTCGACGGTCTGGTGTGCGCGATGATCCTCAAGGAGAAGGGCCTCATCGACGACATCACATTCGTGCACCCCAAGGACGTGCAGGATGGCAAGGTGGACATCACCGAGAACGACATTACGACCAACCTGCCCTTCGACCCGCGCGTTGGCATCGCGTTCGACCATCACGAGTCGGAGCTCACGCGCAACGCGCAGGTGGACTACGAGGGCCGCTACATCATCGACGGCGACGCCAAGAGCGCAGCGCGCGTGGTGTACGACTACTACGGGGGCAAGGACGCCCTGCCGCGCATTAGCGACGAGCTTATGGAGGCCGTTGACAAGGGTGACTCCGCAGACTTCACTCTCGAGGAGATCTTGAACCCAACCGGGTGGGTGCTCATGAATTTCCTCATGGACGCGCGCACGGGCCTTGGCCGCTTCCGCACGTTCCGCATCTCCAACTACAACCTCATGATGAAGCTCATCGACCTGTGCCTGGATCACTCCGTGGACGAGGTGCTCGCAGATCCCGATGTGCAGGAGCGTGTGGAGCTCTATTTCGACCAGCAGGAGCGCTTTAAGGAGCAGGTCGCCCGTATCGCGCGCGTGGAGGACCGCGTGGTGGTTCTGGACCTGCGCGACGAGGAGACCATCTATGCGGGCAATCGCTTTATGGTGTATGCGCTGTACCCGCAGACGCAGATCTCGGTACACGTGGCGTGGGGCTTCCGCAAGCAGAACACGGCGGTGATGATCGGCAAGTCGATCCTGGACAAGCGCAGCGAAGCCAACATCGGTGAGCTGTGCCTCTCCTACGGCGGCGGCGGGCACAAGAACGCCGGCACCTGCCAGCTCGACAACGACAAGGTCGATGCGGAGCTGCCCAACATAGTCGCGGCGCTCAACAAGGACTGCACGCCAATCGACGAGTAGCAAAAAGGCTTTGTGTTGGCGCGGGCCGCATGGCCCGCGCCCTGGCGTTAGGGGAGTGGCATGCCCGGCAAGCGTTCCGAGGTCATTTCGTGGGATGAGTTCTTTATGCGTGTGGCAATCGCCGCCAGCATGCGCAGCAAGGATCCCAACACGCAGGTGGGCGCCTGCATCGCGGGCACGGACCACCGGATTCTGTCGGTGGGGTACAACGGGACGCCGCATGGGCTCAACGACGACGAGTTTCCGTGGGACACCACCGACGACCCGCTTACCGACAAGCACAACTACGTGATCCATGCCGAGGCAAACGCCATCCTTAACTATCGCGGGTCGTTGCGCGAGCTCTCGGGTGCCAAGGCATACGTTACGCTGTTCCCCTGCCAGGAGTGTGCCAAGACGCTGGTGCAGGCCGGCATCCGCGAGGTGGTGTACCTGGACGACAAGTACGACAACACCGTGGGCAACGCAATCGCCAAGTCGGTGTTCGACCGTTGCGGGGTACTGTACCGGCAGGTGGAACTCTCGGACTCCGCCCTGCGTTAGCCCCTGCGCTAGCCTCGGCGGTTAGTGAACGAACCGGGCGAGGGTGTCGATTACCACGGGGACGTCCAGCGGCTTGGCCAGATGCCCGTTCATGCCCGCCTTCTGGGAGGCGAGGACGTCCTCCGAGAAGGCATTGGCAGAACAGGCGATTATGGGAATCTGCGCCTTGGCGGGGTCGTCCAGAGCTCGGATGGCGCGTGTCGCCTCGTAGCCGTCCATCACGGGCATCTGGATGTCCATGAGGACCACGTCGTACGTTCCGGCCTCGGCCTCGCACAGCGCGTCCACGGCCTCCTGACCGTTGTAGGCGATGTCCACCGCATCGAAGCCAAGGTCTTCCAGAATAAACTGGGCGATCTCGGCGTTAATCTCGTTGTCCTCGGCGACGAGCGCCCGCTTGCCGGCAAAGCTGACCTCCTGCGGATTGTCGGGCTCGTCGGTCGCGTCTTGGGCGGTTTCGGTGGGATCCAGCAGGGGCATGCTCATCCCAATAATAAACTCGGTGCCCTTGCCAGGGGCGGTTACCACGTCTATGGTGCCCTCCATGAGGTCCACGATGCTCTTGGTGATGGCCATGCCCAGCCCGGTGCCCTGAATGCCGCTTACCGTGGAGTTGCGCTCGCGCTCGAAGGGCTCGAACACGTGAGCGGCGAACTCGGGGGTCATGCCGATGCCCGTGTCGCGCACGTGTAGCTCGAAGACGCCCAAGGTCTCTTTGTCCGTCTGGTCGGCGATCGTCTCGCGCTCCACGAGCTCGCGCAGCTCCACCGCGATCGTGCCACCCTCCGGCGTAAACTTGTATGCGTTGCTAATGAGGTTGAGCAACACGCGGTTGAGGCGTGCCTTGTCGCACAGCACGTGACGGTGCTCGACGCCGTCGGTGCTCACCGTGTAGGCAATGTGCTTCTCGGCCATCTGCGTGGCGAACATGTCGCGCACCTCGTGCATTGCCACCACGATGTCCATCTGGATGGGGTCAAGCTCAATCTTGCCACTCTCGATGCGGCTCATCTCCAGCACGTCGTTTATGAGCGCGAGCAGGTGCTGGCTGGACGCGTCGATCTTCTTAAGATAGTCCCGCATCTCCTCTGGGGTGGTGTCCTCGCGCTTTGCGATGTTGGTGTAGCCGATGATGGCGTTCATGGGCGTGCGGATGTCGTGCGACATGTTGGACAAGAACGTCGTCTTTGCCAGGTTGCTCTGTTCGGCCTGTATGCGCTGCATGTCGTGCTCTCGCTCACGCTTGCGGATGAGCGAGTGGATGCTAAACATGACAACGAGACTCATAATAATAAGCAGCATTTGCACAATGCTGTTGTACAGCACCGAATTGCGCACCGAGTCGGACTGCGTGGCGAGGAAGTCCTCTTCCATCTCGAAGTCGCGGATGGACAACAGCACCCCATGTCGGGAGAACTGTTCCGAATAGTACTCTTCGATGGAGTCGATAACGTTGTTGGTGGTGTCGTAGGTGGCCTGTCTCATCCAGAGGGTGGAGACGAAGAAAATAAGAAAGATCATGGAGATCCACACGATGGTGGACTTGCCAAAGCGGTCGTTTTTGTCACGAGTGAACAACACCCTGAAGACAAGCAACCCCAGGATGGACCACGCGGCAAGAATGAGGTACGAGGCGGTAGCCAGCGAGCTCACCGACCACAGGTTGGGGATGAGTGGGGACACGAAGAACACGGCGGAGATGATGACGCCGCATATGCCGATTGCGGACATCATTCGGTTGGACGCCTTGCGCGCAACGACGAAACAGCACAGCGAGGCGTACAGGTAGGCCAGCGAGGCGCATACGCTGGTTACGTCCACGATCCAGCCGATGGCCGCACGTCCCACGAACGGGACGGCGACCGAGAGGACCATGACGAAGCGAACTGCGTTCACGGGAACACCGTCGCCGTTTGAGACGGCAAACCAGTCGGGCAGCACCTCGTCTATTGCCAATCGCTGCAGGAGGTGGCTGGAGGCGCGATACAGGCCGAGGAGGCTCGTTCCCAGGGCACAGAGCACGGTTACGCCAAGTACGTTGAGGCCAGGGGCTCCGACGGCCATCTGGATGGCGTTGAACACCGGCAACGCGCGCAGGCCGTCGAGCCTGCCCAGGTTGGAGACGTACTCACTCCACCCGCCAAAGTCCACAGGGACACCCATAACCGAGATGAGGGTGGTGAGGCAGTACACCAACGCGCCACACAGGATGGCCACCACGAGGACGGGAAAGAGCTTGCGCGTGGGGAACTTGAACTCGCTCGTCGCATGCGACACCGATTCGAAGCCCACGAAGGCCCACGGGGCCAGGACGACGATGCTCACGACTTGCGAAACCACGTTGTGGGGATGGATAAACGGGGGCCTGAGGGCCTGCTCCATGCTGGGGAACTGAGCGAACACCAGGCCAAAGCACACGACGGTTCCCAGCAACAGCCCTACGGCCATAATGGTGTTGAGCGTGGTTACCACCTTGCGCTTGCTGCAGCTGATGAGCCCGGACAAGCCGAGGACAACGAGGGTCACCAAGATCTCGCCGGCATAGACGTCGTAGCCTGCCACGACGTAGTGGAACCCAAACTGGAATATCGGTCCCAACAGGAATCGTGCGATGAGGACGAAGGCGGTGGCATTTGCCCAGAGGATGGCGATGTAGGCCAATACGAGTGACCACGCGCAGAGGAAAGCGTGGTCGAACCCAAACACGTGCTTGGTATATGAGTACGCACCACCCGAGTCCGGATAGCGGTTGGCCATGTACGTAAACGATGCCGCGATGACAACCATGCACAAGGCGCCCACGACCATGGCGATGATGGTGCCGAGGGGTCCTGCCATGGGCAGGAGTGTGGAGCCTGGCATGACGAAGGCACCCCAGCCAAGGATGCAGCCAAAGGACAGGGCCCATATGTGCTTGCGAGAAAGATAGGCACTCGCATTGCTGTGCTGCTCCACGACGGCTCCTTTGGACGTACGCTTCGTGTTGGTTTGGTTCCAAGTATAGCTCACCCACAGCAGATGCCTATCGTTCGGTCGGCGACCAATCAAAGGGGGTAACCCCCATTGACTGGTCGCGAGCGACTATCAATGGGGGGTTACCCCCTTTGATTGGTGAGTGCAGGTTGGACAGAGTGGCCTACAGCGACGCCTCATACTCCTTTATGGCCGCCACGGTCTTGTCGTAGGCCTGGCCGAGCTCTGCCACGAGCGCGTCGACGTCGGTCGAGGCGCGTAGCGCGTCGTTGCCCGGCCGCAGCGCCTCGCAGATCTCGCTGGCAAGATTGCCGAGCTTGGTGAGCGAGAGGTTGGCACATACGCCCTTTGCGGCATGGGCCGCCTCGAACGTGGCGACATCGTCTCCTGCCGCCCACGCCTCCTGCAGGCGCACGCATGCCCCGTCGTTGGTAAACCTCAGAATAAAGCGCGTGATGAGCTTTTCCATGCGCAGGCGACCTATTGCCTCTGCGTAGTTTCCGTCTATGCGATCGTAGAGTTCCTGTAGTGTCATTACGCCTCCTTAGCCAAGTATGTCTCGAAGTCTTTGCCCATGAGGGGCTTGGAATAGAAGTAACCTTGAATCTTGCCGCATTCAAGCTCCTTGAGCTTGCGCACCTCATCCTGCGTCTCGACCCCTTCGGCAACGGTTTCCAAGTTGAGGAACTGAGCCATCTGTATGGCCGAGTGAACGATGCGAAAGTCGTCGAGCTGCGAAGCCTGTTGAATAATGCTCATGTCGAGCTTCATGACGTCCAGTGGAAGCATGTTGAGCGACGCAAGCGACGAGTAACCGGAGCCAAAGTCATCCAGCTCGACGTGGAACCCAAAGTCACGCAACTCGGCGAGCAGCGCGATAACGCGGTCGGGATTCTCGGAGCAGGCCGTCTCGGTAACCTCCACGTGCAGGAGCGTGCGGTCGATGCCGTATGCGTCGGTGAGGGCGACGATCTTCTTGGCAAAGTCCTCGTCGTCGAAGTCGAGCTGTGAGGCGTTGAACGATATGGGTACAACAGGCAGGCCGAGCTCCACGCAGCGTCGAATCTCCTTGCACACCTCCTCGCACACGTATAGATCCAACTGGGTAATAAACCCGCTGCGCTCGAAGATGGGAATAAAGTCGCCAGGGCTCACGAAGCCCAGTGTGGGGTGAATCCAGCGCACCAAGGCCTCGGCGCCGCCCGTGCGATTGCCCTTGAGGTCGTGCTTGGGCTGGTAGTACACCGTAAACTGGTGCTCGTCGAGCGCTGTCTCCATGCTCTCCAGAATGGTGTTTTCCATGTGCTGCTGCTCGCGGAGCTTGTCGTTGTACCAGGCCACGTCCACGCCAAAGGTCTTCTTTATGCGTTCCAGCGCCATGATGGCCCGATCGCAGGTGAGCGAAACCGAGAGCTGGCGGTCGACGTTTTCCACGACGCCAAACTTGACGCTGAGGCTCGTCCCCAAAAGCCCCTTGGAGACATCGGCGATCGCCGAGACCCACGTATGGTCTGGCTGGTGCGTGACAAGAAACGCGAAGGTATCGGCACCAATGCGACCGCCGACCACGTAGCCGGGAAGCAGCTCCTCCAAACGTGCCGCGAGGTCCTGCAGTAGCTGGTCGCAGTTCTGTCGTCCGTATCGGTCGTTGAGTGACTTGAAGTTTACGATGTCGCTGCACACCATGTCGAACTGTAGGTCGTCTCCCATGGACGTGAACACGGAGTCCACGCGGCGGTAGAAGAACTCGCGGCTGTACAGGTTGGTGAGCGTGTCCCAGGTGAGCTGGTTTACCAGGGATGCCGACTCGCGCAGATGTACCGTGTTGCTAATGCGGTTCATCATGATCTCGGTGTTGTAGGGCTTTACGATAAAGTCGTTGGCGCCCAGCTTGAGGCAGGCGATCTCGTCCTCGCGAGCCTCGCTGGCGGTGGCCACGATAACGGGCACCGAGTCGAAGCGTCGGTCGCCACGCTTGCGCTCCAGGAACTCGAAGCCGTCGCACACGGGCATGTACACGTCGAGCAGCACTAGGGACAGGTCCTCGTACTCCTGCTCGAGCAGCGCAAGACCCACCTCGCCGTTCTCGGCCTCCATAACCTCGAAGCCCTCGCCGTCCAATATGGCGCACAACATCTCGCGGTTGATGTCGTTGTCCTCCACCACAAGCAACTTGCGCCGCTTGTTCTTGGAAGCGTTCGTGCTGTATGCCATAGCTTTGCCTCAATGCCTTGATTTAAACACCGCATTATATTCTACACGCTAACTGGCGGCAGGTTGTGAGAAAAGGGGCCAAACCCCTTTTCTCACGACGTCAGTCGCAGGCTTGCGCGATGGCGTGGCGTAGCTCGTTGATGCCGGTGCCCTTTTGCGCGGAGGTCACGATCATCTGTGCGCGGTCGATGCCAAACTGCTTGGCAAGCGCCGCCGCCTGCTGGTCCTGCTTCGTGCGGCTGAGCTTGTCGGCCTTGGTGAGCGCGACCACGAAGGGCAGCTCGGCGTCCTGCAGGAAGTCGAGCATCTGCACGTCGAGCTTCTGGGCATTGTGGCGTATGTCCACCAGGGCGACCACCAGGTTAAAGCTGCGCTCCTGGTTGAAATAGCCGGCAATGAGGTCGGCCCAGCGCTGGCGCTCCTTGCCCGAGACCTTGGCGAAGCCGTATCCGGGGAGGTCCACCAGACGAATGCCGTCCGTCTCGTAGAAGTTGATGTTGGCGGTCTTGCCGGGCTGGCTGGACGTGCGGGCCAGGGCCTTGCGGCCAACGAGCTTGTTGATGAGCGACGACTTGCCCACGTTGGACCGCCCCGCAAAGGCCACCTCGGGGGTGGTGGACTCAGGCAGCTGCTCCGCCGTGCCATATGCCGCCTCAAAGCGGGCGTTCTCGAACCGTATTGCCATGGCGCCTCCATTGCGCGAGCTCTTCTGTCGCAACCATTGTTGCACAGTTTTGCGCCGTTGCCGGCTCGGCTCCGGGCGAAGCCGTAAAAAGAGACCCGTCGCTAATTGTCGCGGTCTTATCAATATCGCGTTACATCCGAATGAATTGTGTGCCGACTCGCTAAACTAGTAAAAGTTTGTGTCGGCATATTTTGGAAGGAGCGGTGTCTCCATGGCTCAGCGCACCGACGTACACAAAATTATGATCATCGGTTCCGGACCCATTATTATTGGCCAGGCATGCGAGTTCGACTATTCGGGCACGCAGGCGTGCAAGGCGCTGCGAAGCCTGGGATACGAGATCGTGCTGGTTAACTCCAACCCCGCAACGATCATGACTGACCCCGGCACCGCCGACCGCACCTACATAGAGCCGCTCAACCCCGAGCGCCTTGAGGCCATCATCGCCAAGGAGCGGCCCGACGCCATCCTGCCCAACCTGGGCGGGCAGTCGGCGCTCAACCTCTCCAGCGAGCTCTCGCGCGCCGGTATTCTGGAGAAGTACGGCGTAAAGGTAATCGGCGTGCAAGTGGACGCCATCGAGCGCGGCGAGGACCGCGAGGCGTTTAAGGAGCTCATGGACGAGCTCGGCATCGAGATGGCGCGCTCCAAGGTGGCCTATTCCGTGGAGGAGGCGGTCGACATCGCCCGCGACCTGGGCTATCCCTGCGTCCTGCGTCCCGCATACACGATGGGCGGCACGGGCGGCGGCCTGGTGTACAACGTAAACGAGCTGCGTACCGTAGTGGCCCGCGGCCTGGCGGCAAGCCCCGTGCACGAGGTTCTGGTCGAGGAGTCGGTCCTCGGCTGGGAGGAGCTGGAGTTCGAGGTCGTGCGCGACAGCACCGGGCACATGATTACCGTGTGCACCATCGAGAACATCGATCCCATGGGTGTCCACACCGGCGACTCGTTTTGCGCGGCGCCCATGCAAACCATCGACCAGGCCGTCATCGACCGCCTGCAGGAGAAGAGCTACCGCATCGTGGACGCCGTTAAGGTAATCGGCGGCACCAACGTGCAATGGGCCCACGACCCCGTGAGCGACCGCGACATCATCATCGAGATCAACCCGCGCACGTCGCGCTCGTCTGCGCTGGCCTCGAAGGCCACGGGATTTCCCATCGCATTGATCAGCGCCATGCTGGCCAGTGGTCTTACGCTCGCCGAGATCCCCTGTGGCAAGTGGGGGAGCCTCGACAAGTACGTTCCCACCGGCGACTACGTGGTCATCAAGTTCGCACGCTGGGCTTTCGAGAAGTTCAAGGGCGTGGAGGACAAGCTGGGCACCCAGATGCGTGCGGTGGGCGAGGTGATGTCCATTGGCAAGACGTACAAGGAGGCGTTCCAAAAGGCGATTCGCTCGCTGGAGCAGGGACGCTACGGCCTGGGCTTTGCCAAGGACTTCAACCAGAAGTCGGCCGAGGAGCTGGAGCAGCTGCTAGCCTATCCCACCAGCGAGCGCCAGTTCGTCATGTACGAGGCGCTCCGCAAGGGCGTCACCGTGGAGCGGCTGTACGAGCTCACGCGCATCAAGCGCGACTTCATCCGCGAGATGGCCGAGCTCGTGGAGGAGGAGGAAGCCATCCTCGCCTTCGTGGCCGCCAACCCCGGCAAGATGCTGCCCGACGATATGCTGGTGCAGGCCAAGCGCGACGGGTTCGCCGACAAGTACCTCTCGCAGATCTGCGACCTGTCCGAGAAGGACATCCGTGCGCAGCGCGAGTCCCTGGGCGTCACCGAGGCCTGGGAGGGCGTGCACGTGTCCTCCACCAAGGACTCCGCCTATTACTACAGCACGTACAACGCGCCTGATGCGAGCCAGCCGCTCGCTGGCAACAAGATCATGATCCTGGGCGGTGGCCCCAACCGCATTGGCCAGGGCATCGAGTTCGACTACTGCTCGGTCCACGCGGCCATCGCCCTGCGCAAGCTGGGCTTCCAGACGATTATCGTAAACTGCAACCCCGAGACCGTCTCCACCGACTACGACACGTCCGACAAGCTCTACTTTGAGCCGCTCACCACCGAGGACGTGCTCTCCATCTATCACAAGGAACAGCCGCTGGGCGTGATCGCGCAGTTTGGCGGGCAGACGCCGCTCAACATTGCCAGCGAGCTGCAGGAGGCCGGCGTGCGCATCCTGGGCACCACGCCCGAGGTAATCGACCTGGCCGAGGACCGCGACGAGTTCCGCGCCATGATGGACAAGCTGGGCATCCCCATGCCGGAGGCGGCCATGGCCGTTACCGTGGACGAGGCGCTTGATGCCGCCCACGAGATTGGCTACCCCGTTATGGTGCGTCCCAGCTACGTGCTGGGTGGCCGCGGCATGGAGGTCGTCTACGACGACGAGAGCCTGCGCGCCTACATGGCCGCCGCCATCGGCGTGACACCCGACCGGCCCATCCTTATCGACCGCTTCCTGCGCCACGCGCTGGAGTGCGAGGCAGACGCCATCTGCGACGGCACCCATGCCTACGTGCCCGCCGTTATGGAGCACATCGAGCTTGCGGGCATCCACTCCGGCGACTCGGCTTGCGTGCTTCCCTCCATCTCCATCAGCGACGAGCACCTGGCCACCATTAAGGAGTACACGCGGCGCATCGCCGAGGAGATGCACGTGGTAGGCCTGATGAACATCCAGTACGCCATCGAGGACGACAAGGTGTTTGTTATCGAGGCCAACCCGCGTGCGAGCCGCACGGTGCCGCTGGTCTCCAAGGTATGCGGCATCCAGATGGTGCAGATCGCGACCGACGCCATTACCGGCGACCTTACGGGACGCCCCTCACCGGTTGCCAACCTGCAGGAGGCGACCTACACGTTCTACGGCGTCAAGGAGGCGGTGCTGCCCTTCTCGATGTTCCCCGAGGTCGACCCCGTGCTTGGTCCCGAGATGCGCTCGACGGGCGAGGTGCTGGGACTGGCCCCCAGCTTTGGCGAGGCCTACTTCAAGTCTCAGGAGGCCACCGGAACCCCGTTGCCCACCACGGGAACCGTCTTTATGAGCGTGAGCGACCGCAACAAGGCAGAGCTGCCGGACATCGCGCGCGAGTTTGTGGACGCGGGCATGGAGATAATGGCCACGCGTGGGACGGCGGCGTTCCTGGCAGAGCATGGCATCCCCTGCACGGTAATCTTCAAGCAGCGCGAGGGTCGCCCCAACATTACCGACGCCATCGCCAACGGGCAGATTCAGCTGGTGGTGAACACGCCCAGCGGCGACGCGCACTCGGTGACGGACGGTTCCGACATCCGTCGCGCCGCCATTCGCGCGCACATCCCGTACATGACCACCATGGCGGCCGCACATGCCTCCGCGGTGGGAATCGGCGTGACGGTGGCAGGCGAGGATTCCGGCGTCAACGCGCTGCAGGACATCCATGAGGCCATTCGGTAGGCGCTTCTGATCAAAAAGGGGTAACCCCCATTGATGGCCGCTTGCGGCAATCAATGGGGGTTACCCCATTCGATTGAAAAGACAGGCCGTGGTACGACAAGGAGGAGAGGTACATGCACGGAAATCGTTTTCGCTTTTTAGCGCTCGTGTTGGTGCTGGCACTGGTTGCGCTTGTCCCGGCGACGGGGCTTGCCCAGGAGGAAGCTGGTGACGTTGGTTCGCAGGGTGCCGTGGTCGTGGAACAAATGGATGCCGCGCAGCCGGTCGGCGATGCGCAGCAGGAGGTGACGGCCGCTGCCGAGGCCCAGAATGCCGAGGACGCTGCCGTGGATGTTCAGGACGAATCCGTAGCGCAGGAGGGAAGCGAGCAGGCGTCCCAGGCACCAGACTCCGCGTCTTTGGAGACCCAGACGGGCGAGCCGGCGACAGATGCCCTGACCACGGCCGCACAGCAGACCGTGGGTGTTGTGTATCAGCCCTTCGTGCAGCGCAAGGGGTGGCAGGATCCGGTTGAGAACGGCACCACGGCAGGCACCACGGGATTGGGCCTGCGCATGGAGGCACTACGCGTTACCGTGTCGGGAATCGATGCCCACGTGGTGGCGAGGGCGCATGTTTCGCGCCTTGGGTGGCTTGACGAGGTGCGCGACGGGGAGCTGTGCGGGACGACCAACAGGGGCCTGCGCCTGGAGGCATTCGAGCTCTGGTTGGAAGGTCCCGACGCTGCATACTACGACATCGAGTACCGCGCCCACGTGCAGTCGATTGGCTGGCAGCCCTGGGTGCGCAACGGTTACGAGGCGGGAACAACGGGCAAGGGCAAGCGCGTGGAGGCCGTGGAGATTCGCCTGGTGCGCCGAGAGGGCGCTCGCGTGTCGTATATGGCGCATGTCCAACGCATAGGATGGCAGCATGAGGTGGACGGCGACGCCATCGCCGGCACGAGTGGCAAAAGCCTGCGCGTCGAGGCGCTCAGGATGCGCGTTGCAAACGGCGAGGGCATTGACGGTGGCATCGCCTACCAGGCTCATGTCCAGCGCAAGGGCTGGAGTGAGGTGGTAAGCGACGGTGCACAAGTGGGAACTACGGGAAGCGGCTTGCGCCTGGAGGCGCTGCGTGTCTGGCTTACCGGCGACTTTGCCAAGACGTACGACGTCTGGTATCGGGCACACGTGCAGCGTGTGGGCTGGACGGCGTGGGCGCACGACGGCGAGGACTGCGGCTCGTCTGGTCTTTCGCTGCGTATGGAGGCGGTCCAGGTCTGTCTGCTGCCCAAGGGGTCTACTGGCCCGTCAAGTGACGGTTCTGACGTAAGCGCTGCATGTGTCCATGCGACGAACCTCACCTACGCGACATACGTGCAGGGAAGTGGCTGGCAGCCGCAGGTGACGTCGGGCAAGACCTCGGGCACCGTTGGCAAGGGCCGCCGTATCGAGGGCCTGCAGCTCTTCCTTGATCCCGCAAGCGCCGACGGTGGCATCGAGTGCTGCAGCCACATGCAGGGCACGGGCTGGCAGTCTTGGAGGGGCGTCGGTGATGCCTCGGGACTGCCTGGCGAGGGCAAGCGCCTGGAGGCGGTGCGCATTCGCCTCACCGGCTCGCTGTCCAAGGTATACGACGTGTGGTATCGACTGCACGTGTCGCAGTTCGGCTGGATGGGTTGGACCAGCAACGGAGCAATTGCAGGTACGTCGGAGCTTGGCCTGCGTGCCGAGGCCATTCAGATTCGCTTGGTGCGCAAGGGGAGCGCGGCACCCGGATCCACGACGCGGGCATACACCAACGTGCGCAAGCGCCCCCACATGGTGCTGATCGGCGATTCGAGGACCGTGGGCATGTACGAGGCCTTGTATGGCGGAATGTACGACAGCCTGTATACCACCGATCCCCAGGGTAACGTGTGGGCTGGAAAAGTGGGTGTCGGCTACTCATGGATGGTATCTGAGGGCGTTCCCAGTGTGGAGAGCCGTATTGGCGCCGACACGTCGGTCGTCGTGCTGCTGGGCCTGAACGACGGCCCCTCCACGTCCACGTGGAGAAGCTACGTCTCGTATCTTAACGGCAAGGCGCGTGAGTGGACGGCGCGGGGAGCAAGCGTGTACTACTCTTCCATCACGCCCGTAGGTTATTATTCGGGCATGGATTCGGACGGCACGGACTCCAACAGCGGCAACATCTCGTCTTGGAACGCCGCCATGAAAAGTGGGCTCTCGTCCAACGTTACCTATTTGGACACGTTCCACGCGATCATTGGCAACTATACGACTGCGGATGGCGTGCATTACGATGCCGGCACCTCGCGGCGCCTGTTCGAGTACATCCAAAACACCGTGGTGTAGCGGATCGTTTCGCGGGGGTGCCGAGGTTTGCGAGGCCTTCTCACATGCGGCTCGGCACCCCTTCGAGCGACTTGCGTCGTGTGGCAGGTCTCTGCCGGGATTCAAGGCCGTGGCAGGGTGGCGCGGGTACTCCTGCCGGGATTCAAGGCCGTGGCAGGGAATCTGTTGAGAATTGAATTCGTGGCACCAAAATCTGCTGAGAAGAGAAGTCGTGGCAGGGGGCGGGGGCGCATCTGCTGGGATTCAAGGCTGTGGCAAGGAATCTGCTAAGAAACGAAGCTGTGGCACGAAATCTGCTAAGAATCAAAGCCGTGGCGCCACGATAGTGAATCTCAGCAGAATCTGCGCCACGACAGCGAATCCGAGCAGGCGCGCCCCCGCCCCTCGCCACGACAGCGAATCCGAGCAGACGCGCCCGCCAACTGCTCATGCATCTTTGTAGCGGTCCAACGGGGGAAGCAATGCCTTTGTCAGCACGTGCTGCTTGGCAACGAAGCCCTCCGCCCTCATAATCCTTCTAATCCTATACAATTCACCGCTCACACCGCGCTCCATAAGCATCCTTGCGAGCTTCTCCGCGGTCCTATTGAGCTGCGTCACGTTCCTCACGTCGTCGTACATCAGGAGAACGGGCGAATACCCGGCGGTGGCGTAGTCCTGCAGTCGGTTTTTGTCCTCAACGCGGGCGTCCTTGGCCGCATGCTCTTGGTCCCCAAAGTACTCTCCCAGAAGTTGTTGATCCGGCCAATGCATGTCGGGGCGCAGCGATTTGTGGCGTAGCCGTCCCCTCACTTCGTCCGAGACCGCAAGCTGCTGGTTGAGCAGCGGCTTATGCAAAGACAGACCGGCAAGTCGTGGCGGCAGAAAGAGCCCCAAGTCGATGTAGGTTTCCATGGGGGATCCCGAGAAGTCCAGGGCGTACTTGGCTGCCCGACGCGCGCGCACCAACCCGAACGCACTTTGCAAGTCCTTGAGCGCGTCGCATAACTCGGCCGGGGTCACGAATCGATTGCAGGTTCCCGGGGCATCGTAGTGGCAAATTCCCACACGGGGATTGCGTGGGTCGCGCGCGTAGCTGCCGCAGAATTCGCAGGCGAGTGCGATCAGGCGTAGCTGTGCCTCGAGGTCGCTGATTCTTTGTTCTGCGACGAGCTCGTTGAGTGCCTGTGCCATGCTCGCGAGGGCGAGCGGAGGCCCGTCCACGAACACGCGCGTTGCGGAATCCCAATGTAGCGGACTGGGCTCCTGTTTTGAGTCTTCCTCATCGGTTTGCCGTTGTGGTAGCTGCTTGAGCTCGAACACCGACTTGGGTGGAAGACCGGCTCTGAGCACATGGGCTTGCACGCCCGACAGCCGCCGGCGAGCGTTTGCACTACGGGAGAGCACGTTCAGCGGATTGCTTGTGCACATGGGACACGTCTGCCTTGACGGCGGTCACGAGCTTCATTGCTCGTGCCGCCCTCAAGAGCATGAGTGCGTGACTACCCGTAATATGTATCTGCCTCGTATCCATACGCAAAGCATAGAGTACGGGCGATGGCTGTCTTGCGAGCATCTTGCTCCATGTCGCAGCAGTCTTACGCATACGTTGCACGTTTTGCCCGAATTCGTGCAAAGGCGCAGGTACATTGTGTGGAGTGCAAGCGAGAAGAGCCGCATTTTGACCGTTCCGCCCTCTAAGTCGCCCGGTTTTGGCGAACCATGCGTCATCGTATGCAGCACATTGCCGAGTCCTGCGCATCTTTGCTGTACCTCTCGTCATTCGCGTGTGTATTCTGTGCCGCCGACTATTTTTTCTCACTTTGAGCAATAATACACACAGTGAGTATTATTGCACGCGATGAGAAGGAGCAGGCGTGACCACAGTCGATCGGCGAAGCCTCAGGACGCAGCAGGCGCTGCGTATGGCGTTGGCCGAGGAGATACATGAGGTGGGAGACCTCGCGCAGATTACCGTAACGGGCGTCACCAAGCGCGCGAACGTAACCAGGCGCACCTTCTACTCCCACTACAAGGACATACCATCGTTGGTATGTGCGGTAGAGGACCAGACGGTCGCCGAGCTGGCGCCCTTGGTGCGCGACATCTCCAACGTAACGCTGCCTGAGCTCGAGCAGGCCATCCAGGGGTTCAATCCCTGCCCTGGCGCGGTGGACGTCCTGGCGTACTTCCGTGCGAACGGCCTCTTGCTGAGCGCGCTTCTGGGCGAGGGGGGAGACCCCGCCTTCGTCGAGAAGCTCAAGCACATGGTGCGCGAGGTGGTGGAGGACCGCGCGCGCGAGGGATTCTCGCCGCTCGTGGAGGCGGGGTTCGACTACTACCTTACCTATGCCATATCTGCCGAGGTGGGCGTGCTCGTACGCTGGCTCACCACGGGCATGGCCGAGAGCGACAGCCTTATGGCCCGCATAATGACGGCCCTTATGTTTGTGCGTCCGGGCGACTTGTACGGACGACCCATCCAGTTTAACGTGCCAGTTCTCTCCGCGTCCTTTGCAGAGAGGGGAAAGGAGCCCATCCATGGTTAGGACCAGCAGTTCTAACGCGGCGCAGAGCGCCGCCAAGCCCGCGGTCGCCCTCGTTGCCGACGGTGCCGAGCTCAAGCCGGCGCATCTTGTTGACTTTAGCCACGCGCACCTGCGCCTGGGCATCGACGTGGGTTCCACCACGGTGAAGCTCGCCGTTATCGACGCCAACAACAATCTGGTATATGCCAACTACGAGCGACATCACACCGACATCCGCGCGACGGCAAAGGAGCTGTTCGCCCGTGCGCGCAAGGTAATCGGCGACGCTCGGATGCGCGTCTCCATTACCGGTTCGGGCGGCATGCTGCTTGCCACGTGGCTCGGCCTTGAGTTCGTGCAGGAGGTCATTGCCAGCAAGCGTGCCGTGGAGACGTTGATTCCGCAAACGGACTGCGCCATCGAGCTGGGCGGCGAGGATGCCAAGATCATCTACTTTGACGCGGGCATCGAGCAGCGCATGAACGGCACGTGTGCCGGCGGCACGGGCGCCTTCATCGACCAGATGGCCTCCCTGCTCAAGACCGATGCACCAGGCCTCAACGAGCTCGCCAAGAACGCCACGCACATCTATCCCATCGCGAGCCGCTGCGGCGTGTTTGCCAAGTCCGACGTGCAGCCGCTGCTCAACGAGGGTGCCGCGCCCGCCGACATCGCGGCCTCCATCTTCCAGGCCGTCGCCAACCAAACCGTTTCGGGCTTGGCGTGCGGCCATCCCATCCGCGGCTACGTAGCGTTTTTGGGTGGCCCGTTACAGTATCTCTCCGAGCTGCGCGAGCGCTTCTACCTTACCCTCAACTTGGACGAGGAGCATCGTATCGTTCCCCAAAACGCGCACCTCTTCGTTGCCACGGGCGCTGCGCTCGCGGGCGAGACCGACAAGAAGGTGAGCTTTGCGGAGGTCATCGACGCCCTCAATGCCCTTAAGGACACGCAGGGTACCGAGGTTGCCCGACTTGCCCCGCTTTTTGCCACCAAGGAGGACTTGGACGCGTTCCACGAGCGCCACGACGCGCAGGTGGTCTCCAAGGGCGTGCTCGACAACTACCATGGTCGCGTGTTCATTGGCATCGATGCTGGCTCCACCACGCTCAAGGCCGCCGTGGTGGGCGAGGATGGCGAGCTGCTTTACACTTGGTACGACGTGAACAACGGCGATGTGCTGGGAACTGCACGCGCCATTATGAACGACATCTACGACCACATGCCCGCAGACTGCGAGATTGGCCACGTCACCACCACAGGCTATGGCGAGGGCATCCTCATCGAGGCACTGCGCGCCGACTCGGGCGAGGTGGAGACCGTCGCGCACCTGCGTGGTGCCCAGGCGTTCGTACCCGACGTCGAGTTCATCCTGGACATCGGCGGTCAGGACATGAAGTGCCTTCAGGTGCGCGATGGCGTCATCGAGCACATCTCGCTCAACGAGGCCTGCTCATCGGGTTGCGGCTCGTTCGTGGCGAGCTTTGCCGACTCCATGGGCATGACCGTGCAGGAGTTCGCCCAGGCGGCCGTGGGCGGCGAGCGCCCCGTGGACCTGGGAAGTCGCTGCACGGTGTTTATGAACTCGCGGGTCAAGCAGGCGCAGAAGGAGGGGGCGACCATAGGCGACGTGGCTGCCGGCCTCTCGTACTCCGTAATAAAGAACGCCCTGTTCAAGGTAATCAAGCTGCGCGACTACGAGGAGATCGGCAAGCACATCGTGGTGCAGGGCGGCACCTTTATGAGCGACGCGACCCTGCGCGCGTTCGAGCTGCTTACCGGTCGTGACGTCATTCGCCCCGACATCGCGGGCTCCATGGGCGCCTACGGTGCGGCGCTGCTCGCCCGCGACCGTGCCGGACTCTCCGGCGTCTCCACGGTGCTGGACCGCAAGGCGCTCAACAGCCTGGAGGTCAAGCTCACCAAGGTGCATTGCGGACGCTGCTCCAACAACTGTCTGCTCACCATCAACGACTTTGGTGGCGGCCATCGCTTTATTACCGGCAACCGCTGCGAGAAGGGCTCTGGCCGCAGCCGCGCGGGCAAGATCGAGGCACCCAACCTGTTTAAGGAGAAGAACGAGCTGCTCTTTGGCCGCAAGGGCATCGAGCCGCAGGATGCCCGTCGGGGCACCGTGGGCATTCCCCGCGCGCTCAACATGTACGAGAACTACCCCTTCTGGCACACCTTCTTTACCAAGCTTGGCTTTGCGGTGGTGCTCTCGGACCAGTCCACCAAGCAGACCTACGAGGCGGGCATCGAGTCGATGCCCAGCGAGTCGGTATGCTATCCGGCCAAGCTCAGCCACGGTCACATCATGAACCTCCTCGAGAAGGACGTGGACTTCATTTGGATGCCGTGCATCCGGTGGGAGCGTCAGGAGGACGAGAAGGCGACCAACCACTACAACTGCCCCATCGTGATGAGCTACCCGCAGGCGCTCGAGCTCAACGTGGACGAGCTCAGCTCGGGTACGGTGGAGTACCTCGCACCGTTCCTGCCCTACGACGACAAGCGCGAGCTCAAGCGTCGCCTGTACGAGGTCGTCTCGGTCCAGCGCGAGCAGGACGCCAAGCAGGGCAAGGGCCGCTTCCACGGCGTCCACATTACCCGCAAGGAGATCGACGAGGCCGTGGACGCCGCCTGGCAGGAGGACATCGCGTTTAAGGACGCCATGCACCGGCGCGGCGACGAGGTACTGGCATGGATGGAGGAGCACGACAAGCACGGCATCGTTATTGCCGGCCGCCCGTACCACAACGATCCCGAGATCAACCATGCCATTCCCGAGCTCATCAACAGCTTTGGCTTTGCCGTCCTCACCGAGGACAGCGTGGCGCACAAGATGGAGCCCGAGCGTCCCATCCGCGTGGTGGACCAGTGGATGTACCACTCGCGTCTGTATCGCGCCGCCCGGTTCGTCTCGACGCGCAACGACCTGGACCTCATCCAGCTCAACAGCTTTGGCTGCGGCCTGGACGCGCTTACCACCGACCAGGTGCAGGAAATTCTGGAGGCCAGCGGCAAGATCTACACCGTGCTCAAGATCGACGAGGTGTCCAACCTGGGCGCGGCGCGCATCCGCATTCGCTCGCTCATGGCGGCGCTCGAGGAGGAGCGCGAACAGGTGGAGATGCTGGCGGAGCGCGGCGAGGCCGAGGAGGTCGAGCCCGAGGGCGTTCACATGGCCGACGGCTCGCTCGAGCACGCGCGCAACACCGATCTGCGTCGCCGGCCGCCCGTCTATCGTCGCTCACAGAGCGCCGCATTCAACAAGGTGCGCTATACCAAGGAGATGCAGGACAAGGGTTACACCATCCTGGCCCCGCAAATGTCGCCCATCCACTTCGAGGTGGTGGAGGCCGTGCTGCGCAATGCCGGCTTCAACGTGGTGCTGCTGCCGTCGGTGGACCACGGTGCGGTAGACGCCGGGCTCAAGTACGTTAACAACGACATCTGCTACCCGTCCATCCTGGTTACGGGGCAGCTTATCAACGCGGTGCTCTCGGGTAAGTACGACCTCACCCGCACGGCGGTGCTCATCAGCCAGACCGGTGGCGGCTGCCGTGCGACCAACTACATCGCGCTCATCCGCAAGGCCCTCAAGGACTCCGGTCATCCCGAGATTCCGGTAATCTCGCTGTCGGTTGCCGGTGGCCTGGACGAGAGCAATCCTGGCTTCAACATTCTGCAGCCCAAGCTGATTATGGGTGGCGTCCATGCCCTGGTGTATGGCGACCTCATCATGCAGTGCCTGTACCGCACGCGCCCCTACGAGGCGGAGCCGGGCTCTGCCGACGCGCTCTATCGTGAGCTCATGCAGCGCGCCAAGGTCCAGGTGCCCGGCGGATCCCGCAAGGCGTTCTACCGCCTGTGCGAGGACACGGTGCGTGCCTTCGACGAGCTCCCGCTGGAAAACGACCGCTCCAAGCCGCGCGTGGGCGTGGTGGGCGAGATCTTGGTCAAGTTCCACCCCACTGCCAACAACGACGTGGTGCGCGTTATCGAGTCGGAGGGCTGCGAGGCAAACGTGCCCGGACTGGTGGACTTCTTCCTGTTCGGTACCTCCAACCAGATCAACCTCAAGAACGAGCTGGGCACCAAGGCGCAGAAGCGCCTGACCCATGGCATCGGCATCGGGCTCATCGACCAGATTCGCAAGCCCATCAACAAGATGCTGGAGGAGAGCGAGCGCTTTGAGCCGTGGACCCAGATCTTCGAGCTGGGCAAGAAGGCCGAGCAGGTCCTGTCGCTGTGCAACACCATGGGCGAGGGTTGGCTGCTTACGGCCGAGATGATCGAGCTCATCGAGACAGGCACGCCCAACATCGTGTGCGCCTCTCCGTTTGCCTGTCTGCCCAACCACGTGGTGGGCAAGAGCGTGATCAAGCGCCTGCGGCAGATGCACCCCGAGAGCAACATCGTGGCCGTGGATTACGACCCCGGCGCGAGCGAGGTCAACCAGCTCAACCGCATCAAGCTCATGATTAGCGTTGCCAAGGAGAACTTCCGCAACGGCGGTTCGTTCAAGCTGGAGGGCGACCAGATAGCGGACAATGCGTTCGACCGCATCGAGCGCGAGCTTACGAAGGCCGGAATCTGAGAAAAGGGGCCTGACCCCTTTTCTCACCCTCGGGTGAGGTTGGACCATGAGTATGGCACAACGGTGGAAAGCGTTTTGGGATGGTGACCCGCGGGATTTGGAACCCGCCCGCAAGCTCGACCTGCTCACGGGCTACAACGTACGTGAGTTGGGCGGCTATGCGGTGGACGGGGGAGCGACCCAATACCGTCGCTTCCTGCGTTCCGGCGGGCTCGACACGCTGAGCCGGCAGGACCAGCAGCGCCTGCATACGTACGGCGTGCGCCTTGTGGTGGACCTGCGCGGCGATCACGAGGTCGGGGTGGCGCGCGACCAGCTGGCGCACATGCGGGACGTGCGCTTCTTGCACGCCTCCCTGTTCGACCTGGACATGTCGGACCCAAGGCTCGAGCGTGGCAACGACGAGGGCAGCTACTTTACCTTGGGATACCTCACCATGTTGGGCAACCACGACGCCATACGCCGCATCTTCTCGTTCTTCGCGACGGCGGGGGAGGACGAGTGCGTGCTCTTCCACTGTGCCGCGGGCATGGACCGCACGGGCGTAACCGCCATGCTGCTGCTGGGGCTGGCGGGAGCCTCGCGCGAGAGGATCATTGCCGACTACTGCTACTCGTTTGGGTCGGTGGCCGAGGTTGACCGCATGGTGCTGCAGGGCAAGAAGAGCGACCGGCGCGAGCTGCTGCTGCGTCACGAGGCCATGGCCATCACCTACGATCGCCTCATCGGCGCGTATGGGTCACCAGAGCGTTTTCTCCTGCATTGTGGCGTTACCCGCGAGGAACTCGATCACGTTCGCGCGCATCTGTTAAGCACATAAGCGCATCATGTGGCAAAATGGGGTAGCATAGATGCCACGTCAACCCGTCACGAAAGGCTTGCATGGAACCTCACGAACAATGTTGGGTGCGGTTGCCCCTGGATGGTGCGTTTAACGTAAGGGAGCTGGGGGGTTACCCCGTTTTAAACGGTGGACAGACCAAATTCCGTAGGTTCTTGCGAGGGGACGGGCTGGGAAGGCTCACGTCGTGGGACGAGCGGTTTTTGCACGACTATGGCGTGCGCGCGGTGGTGGACCTGCGCGATGCGTCGGAAGTCGCGGACTTTCCCGACAAGCCCATCGCGCGTAATGTTGCCTATGCCAACATCCCGCTGTTGGGATTCAACATGGCCGATGCGCAGGCGGTGGACCAGATTATGGACGCATCCGACTTAACCATGGATGCCCTGTATCGCATGATTCTGGAGAACTACGAGGCCATCCGCGCGTGCTTCCGCTTTATTGCGGATGCGCCAAAGGGCTGCGTGCTCTTCCATTGTGCGGTGGGCAAGGATCGCACCGGCATTCTTGCCATGCTGCTTTTGAGCTTGGCTGGCGTGGACAAGTGGGACATCGTGGCGGACTACATTCAGACGCGGCCCAACCTCATGCGCGACGAGGTGTTTGCGCTCGACTGGCTCGACGCGCAAAACCAGCCGTTTAGGGAGGGCATGGAGTCGTCGCCCGACGTCATCGAGCATGCGTACGACCTGGTGGAGCTCGAGCATGGCGGCGTGGAGAGCTACCTGTTGGAGTGTGGTGTTCCCGACGAGGACGTGGCGTGCGTGCGCAGGAGGCTTCTGGCCTAGGGTTGCGATCGTTGCGTTTGCTTGGTGGTGGCGCTGTCCGTTTGGGAAGAGGCCTCCAATCGTGATGTGCGTTCCTGCCATGTGCCAGAGGAATGCCGCCATTGGTGCTTTTTGTCAACCATTCAATTCTTGTTCTGGGATACAGTGAGGGTACTGTCGTCCTACGAGTACGCTACAAAGAGACTGGAGGAGCCGCATGGATCCAAGGGCATTGCTCATAGCGATTGCCGTGGCCATCCCCCTCGTTTCGGGGTGTATGCTGTGGGCAAGCAGCGGTGTTATTGCCGAGCGTCACCACAGCCATCACGACACCTACCAAATCGCGAGCACGCTCAGCTTCTCCATAGTCTTTGCCATGATCGTGATGAGCGTGCTGGCCATGCTCTTGGAGCGCCTTTGCGTCGTTGGCGTGTTCCGTGCCGACGGGGGCGTGGCAGTTGGCTTCTTCGATGGGTTTCTCATCGTCTCATTCGTGTACTGGCTTCTCCTGCGGCGGTATCGGGTGGTCACCTACGACGACCGCATGCTAGTGACGCCTTTCTTTGGCCGTACCATCGAGATTCGCTATACAGACATAAGTGCCATGGAATGGACCACGTCGGTAATCGTGCCTCAGGGACGCAACGTTCGTGTGTTCGTGGCCAACCGCAAGCGCGTGCTGCTCTGGGCCGTGTTGGACTTGGACCAGATCCTGTATCGCATTAACCGCTTTGACGTGCTGGATAGCCTGAGCAGCTAACGCGTGCAAACGTGTGGCGCCTACAGCGCGCCACCCTCCTCGATCTTGGTGATGAGGTCCACGCGGCGCTGGTGCCTGCCGCCCTCGTAGGTGGCATCGAGCCAGGAGTCCACGATGAGCTTGGCCATCTCGTCTCCCACGACGCGTGCGCCAAACGCCACGATGTTGGCGTTGTTGTGACGCTTGGACAATGCGGCGGTGTAGGGCTCGGAGCAAACGCAGGCGCGCACGCCGCGTACCTTGTTTGCCGCCAGGCTGATGCCCACACCCGTCCCGCAAATGAGGACGCCGCCATCCACCTCGCCGGAGGCGACGAGTGTGCCCACTTTGTAGCCGCTTATGGGGTAGTCAAAGCTCTGCGTGCTGTTGGTTCCCACGTCCAACACCTCAACGCCGCGCTGCTCGAGGTGGCTCTTAATGGTGTTCTTGAGGTCGACGGCCGTGTGATCGTTGCCAATTGCGAGCTTCATGTACGCTTCCCTTCGCTGGGTTTGCCCATTTGTGCCCATGATACACTAAGTGATGCCAATTGCTGCGAAAGGCTGGCTATGATTAAACTTGCGCTCTCCGACTTGGACGACTCTCTCATCCGCGTGGGGCTTCCGCATGCCACGCGACATGCGCTCGATGCCATCCACAAGATGCTCGACGCGGGCCTGCGATTTGGCCCATGCACCGGGCGTGTCCCCTGGGACCTGCATCTGCTCTTTGCCGAGGACCACGCCGCCTACCAGACGGGCGTCACGGTCAACGGCCAGCTCGTGTACATAGACGGTGAGCTGGTGTTCGACAAGCCCATTCCCCATGAGGGGCTGCAAAAGGTAGCGAATACGGTGTACGACTTCCCGGGCACTGCGCTGATGATAAACGACTTTGGCAATCGCTACTCGGTGGGCATCTCGGCCCAGGAGATAGGGGAGTACTACAGCGAGTTTGGTCGAATCGGCACGGTGCGGGTGCGCATTCCTGAGGACCGGCCCATATACAAGGCAAACATACGCGTGGTGGGCGACAAGCAGCGCTTGCACGAGGTGCGTCGCCAACTCATGCACCTGGTTCCCGAGCTGGACTTCGTGTATCCCAACCCGCACGTCAACTACATCGACGTTGCCTCCAAGGGATGGAGCAAGGCGCGCGGCGTGGAGGTACTCGTGCGTGAGCTGGGCATTGGGTTGGACGAGGTCGTGGTGTTCGGTGACGCCGAGAACGACCTGGACGTGCTGCGCTACGTGCCCAATTCCGTGGCCATGCAAAACGCCACGCCTGCCGCTGCGGAGGCTGCCCGCTGGCACATTGGCCCAAGCGCACAGGATGCGGTGGCAGACGCCCTGCTCGACATCGTGGACGCTGCCAGCCGCGGTGCCATGCCGTCGTTTGCAAAGGAGGACCAATGATCAAACTCGTGCTCACCGACTTGGACGACACACTTATAAAGAACGGCCTGCCACGCGCGACCGACCATGCGCTGGCGGGCATCCACGCCCTGCTGGATGCCGGAGTGCGCTTTGGGCCGGTCTCGGGTAGGATTCCGAGCGACTTGGGTTGGATGTTTGGCGACGATGCGGCCTGCTATGCCACCGGAGCTCCGGTAAACGGGCAGATGGTGTACGTTGACGGCAGGCTGGTGCACGTGGAGAAGCTCGATGGCGCCGAGCTCAACAGGCTCGCGTGTCTGGTCTCGGCCATACCTGGAACCTGCCTTGCCCTCTACGACTTCGACGCGCCAAGCGACGAGGGGGCTGGCTACTTCGTTTCGCCAAGCGAGGAGCATGCGCAGGAGTGTCTGGGCATCTTTACCCACTTCCACCGGTTCGTGCGTTCGCTCGATGAGCCACAGTACGTAAAGGCTAACGTGTGGTGCGCCGGCGACCGCGAGCACATCACCGAGGTTCGCGACATGCTGCGCGAGGAGTTTCCCTCCATGGACTTCGTGTTTCCCAGTCCGACGGCGCCCATCATCGACATATCGCCGGCGGGATGGAGCAAGGGTACGGCGGTGCGCTATCTCGCGCGCGAGCTTGGTCTTTCGCTGGACGAGGTCGCCGTGTTCGGGGACTCCGAGAACGACCTGTCCATGATTCGTGCGGTCCCCAACTCCGTTGCGGTCTCCAACGCCAGCCCTGAGGTGGCCCAGGAGGCACGCTGGCACATCGGGTCGAGCGCCGACGACGCGGTTGCCGACGCGCTGTTCCAAATCGCCCAGGCAACCATGGCAGGCGTTATGCCTGCGTTCATGCGGTGACGCATACGGTCGCCCATCAATGGGGGTTACCCCTTTGATAGGCGGATGCGGAATGACCATTTCATGCTTATGTGGGTAAAGGCGCTATACTGGTGCTTGACCGCATGAAAGGGGTCCTATGAGAAAGTTTTCGCTCAAAGAGCTGGCGATGGTCTGTGGCGTGGTGCTGGCCTTCATTGCGCTCTTCCAGAGCTGGAATGGCGTGGTGTCGTTTTTGGGCATCGTTCTTACTGCCATAGTGCCGCTTATCGTTGGTGCGGCGATCGCCTACGTCATCTCCATTCCCATGAACTTCCTGGAACGACATCTGTTTCCCACCGCCACGTCAACCTTTGCAAATGCGGTAAGAAAGCCGATTGCGCTGCTCATTACGGTTGTGATCGTGCTTGCGGGAATCGCACTCTCCTCGTCGGTGCTCATCCCCGCCCTCATCGAGACGGTAAAGATGGTTCAAGACGTCGGGCAGGCGTACGTGGAGAAGCTCATCCAACAGCCCTTCCTCAGCCCCATACGGCAGACCGTGCACGATTTTATAAACGGCGACCTCGTGCAGAGCTTTAAGCGGCTGGACATCGGCGGCGTGGTAAAGGAGATGTTTGGCGGTACCATCGGCAACGTCACCACGCAGCTGTTCAACGTGGTGAGCGTCGTGATGACTGGCTTCTTTGGCATCCTCTTCTCGTTTATCCTTCTCACCGACACCACCCATGCCGTAAGAAAACTGATGGCCGTAGCGCGAGAGTACCTCGGTGCGGAGCGCTTTGCGAAGATGACCCGAGTCATTAAGGTGGCGGACCGTTCGTTCCACAGCTTTATCGTTCGCCAGTTCGTCGAGGCGAGCATTTTGGGCACGGTGGGCGGACTGGTGCTGTTGCCTACGGGTTTTCCGTATGCGATCGGTGTTGGTGTGCTGGTGGCGCTCATGGCACTCATACCCATCGTGGGCTACCCGGTGGGACTGGTGCTGGGGGCCTTTATGACGGCCATCTTCGATGTGTGGGCGGCCCTGCTCTTCGTGCTGGCGGTGGCCATCGCGCAGGTGCTTGAGTCAACGTTCCTGCTTCCCCATGTTGGCGACCGGCGCACGATGCTGCCACCGGTGCTGATTACGGTTGCGGTTACCATAGGTGGTGGCGTGGCAGGGTTCGTGGGCATGCTGGTGGCCATTCCCATTGGCTCGACCATCCGTCAGCTCGTCCTGATGGATGTCGAGAGGCGTCAGAACGAGCGAGGGATTACGGCGGAACGACCTGTTGATGACGACCTGCCCGCAGAGGCTGATCCGCAACGAAAGCCCGCCAAGCACGCCGCCGAGCGGCGTTAGCGGTTCATTCCGGGGAATCCCAGCTGGCGCAGGGCCTCAAAGAGCACGATTGCTACCGCGTTCGAGAGGTTCAGCGAAGAGATCACACCTTCACGCTCGTCCACGAAGTTACCGCAGATGTCTCGCTTAAGCTCCGGGTGGAGGCGCTCGTGGCTGCGATGCCAATCGTGGGCATTCGCGAGCGCGTCGTCGTTGAGCATGGGAATGCGCTCGCACAGGTCTGGATGGGCATGCAGGAGGTCCCGGTCCAGTCCGGAGCTCTCCTTTCCGAACACGAGCCAATCGTTCATGGAATAGCTTGCCTCGGCGTAGGTTTTGCTGGCCGCCTTGGTGAGCAGGTGGACGTTGTCGGCAAGGCCGCCGGCGAGGCGTTGCCCCAGGAAGTCGTCCCAGGAGTGGTAGGTGCAGACGTCGAGGCTGTCCCAGTAGGCGAGGCCTGCGCGACGCACCGCCTTGCTCGAGAGGTCGAACCCCAGAGGCCCCACCAAATGGAGCTGCGCGCCCGTAAGAACGCAGGTGCGGCCTATGTTTCCGGTGTTCGCGGGAATCTGTGGCTCCACAAGCACAACGTTCAGCATGGCTTTGCCTATCGGTCGCGTCTGAGTGCGGAGCGCACCTTGGTGGCAAGCCCGGCCTGTTTTGTGGTGCCGTCGAAGATGCCGCGAAGCTTGGACCAGTGACCATACAGCGTCAGCCCCAAGAACGCGAGGCTCACCAGGGCGGGTTCTGTGGCACCGATGACTAGCATTACGATTACATAGAACACGTTTGCCACGACGGCAGCGGCACTCAGGTAGCCCGTAATCACGATGGAGACGGCGCCAATCACCCCGGTGAGGATGCCCCACACCGGATACATGAGGATGATGGTGGACGCGATGGTGGTAACGCCCTTGCCGCCGTTAAAGCGATGCCAAAAGGGGAAGTCGTGCCCCAGGGTGGCTCCCAGGCCCGCCCAGGCGGTCGCTACGACGCCAAGCGTGGGGAAGAGCACGTTGCTTGCCACAACGGCCACAACGGTCTTAAGAATGTCTCCAACAAGCGACAGGAGAGCCGCCTTCGTACCCAGCACATGACCCACGTTCGCCATGCCCGGATTGCCGTCGCCGAGTTCGAAGGCCGACTTGCCCGCCAGACGCCGCGCCACAAGATCGGAGCAGAGCACGCATCCGCACGCGTAGCCTATGAGCAGACAAATGAATCTGTCCATTTCCTTGTCCTTCCAACTACCTCTATCGCAAAGGGCGGCCCCGCGATGGTCGCGCGAGGCCGCCCACATCGATTGCGTTGGCAGATAGTCTAGCAGACGTTAAGGAACTCGAAGCGTCCCATCTCGTATGCGTAGCTCTGGTCCGCAGAGAATGTGGAGGTAACGCTGAGGTTGGTGATCTCCTGCGGCCACCAGCGAGTCGACATGGTGTGCTCTCCGTCGTTGAGGTAGATCTCCACCGCACTCGTGTCCACAACCATGCGCAGGCTCTGCAGCTTGCCAGCCGACAGCTCGCTGAGTGGCAGGCGTCGCACGGTGCGATAGCCACCGGCTATGCCATGGAAGGCCAGCTCGAGCATGTCGCCAATTACCACGAGCTCTAGGTCGCCATTGAGCATGAGACGACCCTCGCCCTCAATGCCCTCCAAGAACACGTCGGCCGTGCCGTTGGCGAACTTGGCGCCTGTGGCTTCACAGATGCAAAACGCATCGTAGTTGCTCGTGCCCAGTTTGCCGCACGAGTCGGCTGCGCCCTCGTTGGTAAAGTCTACGCGCTTGCCGTGGAGTGCGTCGTACTCCTCGACCGGCCACTGGCATATTTTGCCTGCCTCGTTGAGCGATAGCTCGCGGGCCCAGGTAAGCGTGTGCAGCCATTCGTATGTGGGAACCTGGTACTGCATCTCGATGTCGGGCAGGCCCATCCAGCCCACGAGCAGCTGGCGGCCCTTCTCGTCGGTAAACACCTGGGGAGCATAGAAGTCGAAGCCGTAGTCAAGCTCCACAAAGGTGTTCTCGTCGATGCAGCCGTAGGGTGCCTTGGCGTCCATAAGCTCCTTGTCACCTTCGAGCAGGTCGATTACCGTGCCCTCGACGGGGAAGTAGCCCGAGTTGAAGTTGTTTTGGAACTTGGTGGGCTTGCTGGGAACGCCCTGCGGGCAAACGAAGAAGAACTCCTTCCCACCCAAGGTTACGATGTTGGGACACTCCCACATGTAGCCAAACGGCTCGCCCGAGATCGTGGTGCAGGAGCCGGCAAGCTTCCAGTCGTTGACCCCGTCGGGGCTGGCATAGAGCAGCATGGCGGGGTGGTCGTCCATGGTGCGGGCACCAAGCAGCATGTTCCAGCGGTCGTTTTGCCACCACACCTTTGGATCGCGCACGTGGCAGGAGCAGTAGTCGGGATAGCCATCGTTGCCCAGCACCAGCTTGCGGGGCGAGAAGGTACGCCCGTCCTTGCTCACCACGAGGGTCTCGTTGGCCTGGCGACCGTCGTAGTCGTAGTTGTGCTCGCCGGGCTCGAGTACGTTGCCGGTGTAGTAGCACCACATCTCGCCGTCGCGCACCACGGCCGAGCCGGAGTAGGAGCCGTTGGCATCGAGCTCCATCTCGGGGATGATGGCACCACGATGGAATTCCCACGTAATAAAGTCACGCGTGGTCCAATGGCCCCATCCATGGCCAGGCCATGGCCAACGAGGGGCATACTGATGGAAGATGTGGTACTCACCGTTGAACTGGCAGAGTCCGTTGGGGTCGGAAAGCCAGCCTATGGCTGTTTGTAGGTGAAATCCCAGACGCCAATTGTGCTGACGGTAGTCGAGATTAACATGCATTTGCATGGGAAACTCCTCATACGATATTAGTTCTGGGCAAGCAGGGCCTCGACGGCGTCGCGCTCGGGCATGGCGGGAATGGCACCGCGCGTACGCACGCACAGGCTGGCGACGGCGTTGCCAAAGAGCGCAAACTGGGAGGCCTCCTCGAAGGTGATGTCGGCGGGCGCCTTGCCACTCTCGCAGAAGGAGCACAGGAAGCCGCCCCAGAAGGAGTCGCCGGCGCCGGTGGTGTCCACGGCGTCAACGCGGAAGCTCTCCACGATGCCCGCACCGTCCTTGGTGGCCACGTAGGCACCGTCGGCATCCAGCGTAACGACGACGACGCTTACGCCCTCGTCCAGCAGGGCCTTGGCGGCCTCTTCGGGCGTGTTGAAGTCGGTGACGAGCGGGCACTCCTCGGCGCTGATTTTTACGAGGTCCATGTAGGGGAGAATGGAGCGCATCTGCACGGACGCGGCCTCGGCGCTCGTCCACAGACTGTCGCGGTAATTGGGGTCGTACGACATCACGGCGCCGCTGTCCTTGGCAATCTTGAGGGCAGCGATCGTGGCGGAGCGGGCAGGCTCGTCGGTGAGCGAGAGCGAGCCAACGTGGAACACCTTGCTGTTGGCAATGACGTCGGTGGGGAGGTCATTTACGGTGAGCTGGGTGTCGGCGCCAGGCTTGCGCGCGAACGAGAAGGAACGGTCGCCGTTCTCATCGAGGA
>CACZFB010000039.1 GCA_902780305.1 uncultured Coriobacteriaceae bacterium
TAGACATAGCGGGGCATGTAGACCTTCCGGATCAGGCCGGCGTTGGCCGTCACCGACTGCATGGCCAGGGTGGAGGCCTCGTTGAAGAAATTGAAGAAGATGATGCCCGTCATCAGGTAGACCGGGAAGTTCTCGATATTCCGTTTGAACATGGCTGAAAAAACGACTGTCATGACCACCATGACAAGCAGCGGGTTGAGTACGCTCCAAAGCACGCCGAGCACCGACCGGCGGTACTTGAGCTTGAAGTCGCGAAGCACGAGTTGGCGTAGGATGAACACCGACTTATCGCGATCGGAGCTCCATGCATCACGCGCGTCGTTGGGTACGGGTTGCGTTGCCTCTTCCAACATGCCTCCAAATGCCGCTCCATACAAAACAACCCACCAAGAAGGTGGGTTGCGAATAATCTGGCTCCCCGGGCTGGATTCGAACCAGCGACACATGGATTAACAGTCCACTGCGCTACCACTGCGCCACCGGGGAATCGGTGCCTCAGCACGTCAAAACACTATACACGACGCCCCCCATCGGTGCAAGAACTTTTTTTGACGATTTTGCCGAACTGCGGTCGCCGTTACTTTTCACGGGGTGGCCAGAATGTGTCGGCCTATCAATTGGTGGTACAAAGGGGACAGTCCCCTGCATACCGGGGACTGTCCCCTTTGTACCACCCGAGCAATTGGACGCGATATCTGCTACACTAAGGAAAGCCTTTAAGCGCGGTACGGGATGCCGGCAAGGATTGTGATTTTAACTGGGATTACGACACCTGTGCCGTGCGCAGGTGTCTTTTTTGTATGGGGAGGAGTGATATGGAGACGTTAGAGCCCAAGGCAACCATCATGGACAGCTCTGCCATGCGACGCGCGTTCACCAGAATCGCGCACGAGATTTTGGAGCGCAACGAGGGTGCGGCCGGTCTTGGCATCGTGGGAATCGTGAGCAGGGGAGTGCCTCTGGCCGAGATTCTGAGCAAGCAGATTGGCGAGATAGAGGGCGTGTGCCCGCCGGTGGGCAAGCTGGACATCAGCTTCTATCGAGACGACATCGCGCGGTCCATTGCGCCCGTGCTGCACGCCACCAACATCCCCTTTACCATAGACGATCGCGACATTGTGTTGGTCGACGACGTGCTCTATACCGGTCGCACGGTTCGCTCTGCGCTCGACGCCCTTATGGACCTTGGCAGGCCCAAGTCGGTTCAGCTCGCCGTGATGGTGGACCGTGGCCATCGCGAGCTCCCCATACGTGCGGACTATGTGGGCAAGAACGTGCCCTCATCGAGGAGCGAAGCCGTACGCGTGCACCTCAAGGAAGTGGATGGCGAGAACTCGGTGACCATTTGGGATCGCAACACACGAAAGAGGGGATAACGCATGCTTTCGGTTAAGCATCTGCTCGACACCACGAGCCTTACCGCCGACGACATCACGCAAATTCTGGACACGGCACGCTCGTTTGCCGAGATCAACGCACGCAAAGGCATCAAGAAGGTCCCCGCGTTGCGAGGCCGCACCATCGTCAACCTCTTTTTGGAGCCCTCCACGCGCACCCGCAGCTCCTTCGAGCTCGCGGAGAAGCGTCTCTCGGCCGACACGCTCAACATGGGCGGATCCACCAGCTCGGTCGTTAAGGGCGAGAGCCTTGCCGACACCATACAAACCATCGACGCCATGAACGTGGACATGTTCGTGGTGCGCGCCCGACTTGCCGGTACGCCAAAGAAGGTGACCGAGAACACCGATGCCATCGTGATAAACGCCGGAGACGGCAAGCACCAGCATCCCACCCAGGCGATGCTGGACCTTTACACCATTCGTGAGCACTTTGGCCATCTGGACGGCCTCAACGTTGCCATCGTGGGCGACTTGGCACACAGCAGAGTATGCGGTTCGCTCGCGCCGGCACTGACCACCATGGGAGCAAACGTCACGCTGGTTGGTCCGCCCACCTTCCTCGTGGATGACCCAACGTACTACCGCTGCCCGCAGACCTCAGACTTCGACTCGATCCTGGCCGACATGGACGTGGTGTACATGCTGCGCGTGCAGCTGGAGCGCATGGAGGGAGCGGCGATACCCAGCAAGCGCGAGTACAACCACCTTTACGGTCTGGACGTGCGCCGCATGTCCATGATGAAGGACGACGCGATCATCTGCCATCCCGGTCCCATGAACCGAGGCATGGAGATAAACACCGAGGTCGCCGACTGCGCCCGTTCGCGCATTCTGGAACAGGTGACTGCCGGTGTCGCGACGCGCATGGCCGAGATGTACCTGCTTTTGGGAGGAGAGAACGATGGCGTATCTAATTAGCTCGGCACACGTGGTCGACCCGCAGGTGGGTCTGGACGGTGTGTGCGACGTGCTCGTTGACGGAGGCAGAATAGCGGCGGTGGGCAGAGGACTCGAGCCCGGTGACGCCAAGATCGTGAACGGCGAGGGCAAGTACCTCATTCCCGGCTTGGTAGACATGCACGTGCACTTTAGGGACCCGGGATTCGAGTACAAGGAGACCATCGAGACTGGCGCCAGGGCAGCCGTGCACGGAGGTTTTACCGACGTTGCGACCATGCCCAACACGAAGCCGGTAACCGACTCGGGTTCCGAGGTGCGCTACCAGATCGACCAGGCGAAGGCGGCTGGCCTTTGCATGGTACATCCCATGGGTGCCCTCACCGCCGAGCAGAAGGGTGAGGCGCTCGCCGAGATCGGTGACATGGTTGCAGAGGGCGCCTGCGCCTTCTCGGATGACGGCCATGGCGTGCAGAGCGCGGGCATGATGCGCACTTGCATGGAGTACGTGAGTCAGTTCGACCGAGTGGTGTGCGCACACTGCGAGGTGGAGAGCCTCACCGCCAATGGTGTTATAAACGAAGGTCGCGCCAGCACGCGCCTGGGTATGTTCGGTTGGCCGGCACTCGGTGAGGAGCTCGAGATCATGCGTGACATAGAGCTCGCGCGCCTCACTGGATGCGAGTTTCACGTATGCCACATATCCACGGCAAAGGGCCTGGAGTACGTGCGTCGTGCGAAGGCCGAGGGACTGCCGGTAACCTGTGAGGTCACACCACACCACCTGTTCCTCTGCGAGGACGATATAACGGACTCCTACGACACGAACCTCAAGATGAACCCTCCGCTGCGGACGGCCGAGGATGCCGCTGCAATGCGCGAGGGCATTATTGACGGTACCATCGACTGCATCGTTACCGACCACGCCCCGCACGCCGCACATGAGAAGGACTGCGAATGGGAGATCGCGTACTTCGGCTGCGTGGGTCTGGAGACGTCACTGCCACTGATGCTCGCAAACCTCGTCCTTTCCAACCGGATGAGCTGGGGTCGCCTAGTAGAGGTCATGGCCATCAACCCCCGTCGCATCCTTCGGCTGGAACCGGTGCGCATGGAGGCTGGCTCACTGGCCAACCTCACGTTGGTTGACCCCAACAAGGTCGTGCACATAACACCAGATTACCTGCAGAGCAAGTCCAAGAACTCGGCCTTCCTCGGGCTTACGCTCAAGGGCTGCGCCAGTGACGTGTTTGTCGAGGGCCGGCACGTGCTGGCCGACGGCGAGGTGAGGGCACGGTGAGCGCCTCTGGGGCCAAGACAAACCTGCATGAGTTCGTCGTGCAGGAAAACGAACAAGTGGCAGAGGGCCTGTGGCGCATGCGCTGCAACACCGCACTGGCGGCAGAGCTCGCCCCCGGCCAGTTCGTGCAGGTGAGCGTTCCTGCAGATGCCTCACACATCCTACGCATCCCTCTCTCCTTCGCACGCGCCGACGCTCGGTCCGGGGAGCTCGACATCGTGTATGCCGTCGTTGGGGAGGGGACCCGACGCCTGAGCGCCATGGCGGTAGGTCAGGCCTCAACCATGGTCGGCCCATGTGGCAACGGCTGGTGGCTCCCGCAGGATCAGGGACGCGCGTTGCTCGTTGCAGGCGGCGTGGGACTGCCACCAATCTTTGCCTGCGCCTCGATGCTGGCGCAGACAGGCGTGGGATTCGACGTCGTCGTAGGCGCGCAGACGGCCAGTCGCCATTGCGTGGGTTACGTTGACGAGCTGCGGTCCATGGGCATCCACGAGGGATGCGACTGCGCACGCAAGGTCGTGCTCACCACCGATGACGGAACCTTGGGCATGCGCGGTTTCGTCACCCAGGCAATGGAGAACCTGTTGGCCGAGCATACGTACGCCCAGGTGTACGCCTGTGGCCCCAATCCCATGATGGCAGGTGTCGCCAAGCTGTCCATGAGTAAGGACATCGCCTGCGAGGTATCGCTGGAGCGTATGATGGGGTGTGGGTTCGGTGCCTGTAGTTGCTGCAACGTGGCTCTGGTGGATGGCACACAGGCACTCTGTTGCACCGATGGCCCCGTATTCGACGCGAGGAGGGTCCAATGGCAGACGCGGTAAGGATGGACGTGAATCTGGGCGGTATCCACATGCGCAACCCCATCAACACGGCCTCGGGTACGTTTGGAAACGGCAGGCAGTTTGAGGGGTTCTACGACGTGGGCGCCACCCTGGGAGCGATTACCTGCAAGGGCGTCGCCGCTCAGCCATGGCAGGGCAACGACGCACCGCGTCTGGCCGAGCTGCCCTCCGCAATCATGAACTCCGTGGGGCTGCAAAATCCCGGCGTCCCCGCCTTCGTGCAGACCTATGGAACGTATCTGCAGAGCGTGGTCGATCGCGGGTGCGCAGTCATCTGCCAAGTTGCGGGACACTCCATCGACGAGTACGTGCGTGCGCTCGAGCTGTTCGAGGAGCTTGCGCCGTTCGCGTCGGGTTTCGAGCTCAACATCAGCTGTCCCAACATCGCCAAGGGCGGTGCGGCGATGGGCGCCACGCCCAGGGACGCAGCCGAGGTGATGCGTGCCGTGAGGCCGCTCACCAAGCGGCCCATAGTGGTAAAGATGGCACCACACGACGTGGCCGAGATAGGACGTGCGCTGGAGGCCGAGGGCGCCGATGCCCTCTCGCTCATTAACACCATCCCCGGCATGGCCATAGACATCAACACGCGCAGGAGCCGCGTGGCACGCCCCACCGCGGGCGTCTCGGGACCGGCAATCCATGCCATCGCGGTACGCATGGTTTGGGAGTGCGCGCAGGCGGTGAAGATTCCCCTTTGCGGAATCGGTGGGGTGGCAAGCGGTGCCGACGCGGCAGAGATGATCCTTGCCGGGGCGACGGCCGTCTCGGTGGGAACCGCAAACCTCACCGACCCCATGGCCGCAAAGCGCGTAGTGGAAGAACTGGAAGCGTGGGCGTCCCAGCAGGGCGTCTCATCCATCGACGAACTAAGAGGAGCGTTTGTATGCTAACCGACGAACAGGCACGTGATGCGATTATTATTGCGCTGGACATGGGCGAGCAGGAAGCGCTGGACCTGTGCGCACAGCTCAGCGGCAAGGCGGTGTGGGTAAAGGTTGGCATGACCCTTTATTACGCCTGCGGACCGGCCATCGTGGAAAAGATGCGCAACATGGGCTTCAAGGTGTTTCTGGACCTCAAGCTGCATGACATTCCCTTCCAGATCGAGGGTGCCGCCGAGGCGGCATCCAAGGTGGGGGCCGACATTCTCTCCATCCATGGCTTGGGCGGTGCAGCCATGATTGCTGGCGGACGCAAGGGCGTCGAGCGCGCGGCTCAGAGCAGCGAGCGTGGCGGCGTGCGCACCAAGCTCGTGGCCATATCGGTACTTACCAGCATGGACCAGGAGGCCCTCGAGTCCATTGGCGTAGACAGCCCCGTCGCCGACGAGGTGGCTCGTCTCGCAAGTCTGGCGGTGGACGCGGGGTCTGACGGCATCGTGTGCTCGCCCCAGGAGGCGGCCTCCATGCGCGCCCTTTTGGGTGAGGAGGCGCTCATCGTAACGCCGGGCATTCGCCCTGCCGGAGCTGACCTCGCCGACCAGAAGCGCGTCTCTACGCCAGCGGCCTCAATCGCTGCCGGTGCGTCCAAGCTGGTGGTTGGGCGTCCCATCACGCAGGCAGATGACCCCGTTGCCGCTTTCGAGGCCATTGTCTCCGAGCTCGTGGAGGCATAAGAGAATAGGATGTCCGTTTGCTGACAGCAGGCTCAGGTTGGTCAGTCCGCCAAAAATGACTCTACACCTGCCGTATGTGTAGGAAGCATGTTGGATTGTTGCAAAGATGGTGCATGATGGTTGTAAAATAGCAGGTAATGTACCACTATGGCTATGCACTTTTAAGCGAACCACAAAGGGTCGCAGGAAGTGTGTGCTCGAAAGAACGAACTTGTTTGGAGGAATTATGCCGTTACCTCAGCTTTCCGACGAGCAGCGCAAGGCCGCGCTCGAGAAGGCCGCTGCAGCCCGTCACGCACGTGCTGAGCTACGCGAGAACATCAAGTCCGGCAACATCACGGTTGAGGAGGTGCTTGACTCCGAGGATCCCATCGCCAACCGCATGAAGGTCTCCGCGCTTATCGAGTCGCTGCCTGGCTATGGCAAGGCAAAGGCCGCCAAGATCATGGAGGACCTGGGCATCTCGCCCTCTCGTCGCGTCAAGGGCTTGGGCGCCCGTCAGCGCGAGCAGCTTCTTGAGGCCCTCGCAAAATAGTGTTGCCGCGACCTCGACTCTTCGTGGTTTCTGGGCCCGCAGGAGTGGGCAAGGGGACGCTTGTTGCGCGTGTACGCGACAGGCGTCCCAACATTGGTTTGCCCGTATCCGCAACGACGCGCAGTGCTCGCAAAGGCGAAGTCGATGGGGTCTCGTACTACTTTCTTACGGACGAAGACTTCTCGGCGCGTGTGGATCGCGGCGAATTCTTGGAGTGGGCACAGGTTCACGACCACCGATACGGAACGCTGCGCAGCGAGGTGGATGCCTGCCTGTCGCGCGGTGAGTCCGTTATTCTTGAGATAGACGTACAAGGCGGCAACAACGTGCGCAAAGTGTATCCCGATTGCGTGCGTATCTTTATTGAGCCGCCTTCTTGGGACGTGCTCGTGAGTCGCCTCGAGGGCAGGGGTACCGAGTCCGCGGAGTCTTTGGCCATACGGCTCAAAACGGCTCGCAAGGAGCTTTCCCTGGCAGAGACCTACGATGTGCGCATCGTAAACGATGACCTCGACGCGGCCGTAGAGGAGCTGTCCCAAACCATAGCACGGTATGAGTCCCAATAAAGAAAGGCAGTCTTATGGCGATTACCAGCCCCGAGATCGACACCCTGCTCTCCAAGACCGAGCAGAATCCGTTTTTGCTGTGCTCCATAGCCTCCAAGCGCGCATGCGACATTAACAACATGCTGCGTGGCCAGCACCTTCGCGTGACCGCTATCCAGGACTTTGACGACATCACCACCATGGTTTCGGGCGAGGATTCCATCTCTACCGCCATGCAGGAGATTAATGACGGCGTTCTGGGATTCGTCCAGGAGGAGTTCGACGAGGCGATTCGTGGCTCCAACATAAGGGTTCAGCAAAACTCATGACGGAACGCGTGTGCCTGGTCCACTATCACGAGATCGGGCTCAAGGGGAAGAACCGCGCCACCTTCGAGAATCGATTGATAGCCAACATCTCGCATGCGTTGCGTAACATGGACGTCTCGCGTGTGTGCAGGATTTCTGGGCATCTTCTCGTGGAGGCGAATGACGGCGCCGCGACGCAACAGATGGCCCACGCCATCTCGCGCGTTCCGGGCGTTGCCCGCGTCTCGCTTGCCTACCGATGCGGCTTGGACGAGAAGGAGTTCTGCTCCGCAGCAGTTCGCGCGCTTGGCGAGGCACCCGAGCCTTGGCAGACCTTTAAGGTGCATGCCCGCAGGTCGTCAACCGACTACCCACTGCACACGCTCGAGCTCAACCAAATCGTTGGAGCGGAGCTCTGCGCTGCCTTCCCGCAAAAGAAGGTGCTCATGCATGGTCCGGACTGCACGGTTGTGGTTCATGTGGTCCAGGGATCGGTATATGTGTATGTGGATTCCGGTCCTGGCGTGGGTGGTTTGCCCGTCGGTTCTGCCGGCAAGGTGATATCGCTGTTCTCGAGTGGATTCGACTCTCCTGTGGCCACGTGGATGGTTGGCAGGCGTGGTGCGGTCTGTGTGCCCGTGCATTTTTCGGGCAGGCCGGTGACTTCAGACGAGAGCGAGTGGCTGTGCCAGGACATCATTCGCGCCATGGCCCCCTCTGGCGTTGTGGGTCGTCTGTATGTGGTGCCCTTTGGCGAGCATCAGCGCCAGATTTCGCTCGTCGTGCCGCAAAGCCTGCGCGTGCTGATGTACCGGCGCGTCATGTTTAGGGTCGCCGAGCGCGTTGCTGTCTGGGAAGGCGCAAAGGCGCTGGTCACTGGCGAGTCCTTGGGACAGGTGGCCTCGCAGACCCTGGAGAACATTGCCGTAGTAAACGAGTGCGTCTCACTTCCCGTTCTGCGACCGCTCATTGGCTCCGACAAGCAGGAGATCATGCGTCGGGCGGAGGATTTGGGCACCTATGAGATTAGCTCGCTGGATGCACCGGACTGCTGCACGCTGTTTATGCCTCGGCGTCCCGAGACCCACGCACGCCTCGATCAGATACTCGAGGCGTGGGAGCTCTTCGACCACGAGGCGATGATTGATGAGCTTGTGGAGCGTATCGAGTACGTTGACTTCGACCAGTGCAAGGCCTACAAGCCACCCAAGCACTTGCGAGCCCGACATCGCGAGCTCGCGCCCGCATAGTAACCATCGTTGACGGACACCACCACCCGAGAACCACCCGTATCCTCGCAAAACCCATGCATAAACGCAGGAGGCATCCTCAGATGACCTGCGTTTTTTGCTGGCATTCATACATCCTCCATGTCGATTAACCGTTAGGGCGTCAGCTTCACACGTACCGTACCTGCTCAAACACGAAGATTTGTGCAATTGCCGCGAGGTATGCGTAAGTCTGCTGTTACATAAACATATAAAGCTATACGTCCCGGCATCCCGTGCCAATATAACCCTATTCATACGGGTTGGGGGTGTTGGCTATGGCACAGGAGCCGAGGGGCGCACGTTACACGGTCCGCAAGGCATTGCGACGGTTCGGCATTTCGACGAGGGCGCTCGTTGCGTTGGTGGGCATATGCGTAATGCTCGGTGCCGCTGGCGTGTTTTGGCTTTCCACGCAAGAAATCGGTGCGGTACGCATCGAGCGTGGTCAACAGGGACAGGGACAGGGCGACGTTATGGAACAGCGCGAGGGCGAGAGCGAGGGCGACAGTGCCGGACAGTCCGGTGGCAAAGCCGAGGATGAGAATGATCAAGGCCGGGACGCCAATGGGACACACGCTATCCCAGCCACGATCGTCGTGCATGTGGATGGGGCGGTACGCAACCCCGGTGTGTATGCCATTGCGGGGGATGCTCCTCGCGCGATGGATGCGGTCGAGCAAGCTGGCGGACTCGAAGACGACGCAAACACCGATTCGGTGAACCTTGCGGCCGTTATATCCGACGGAGAGAAAGTTCACATACCCCGAATTGGTGAGGAGACTCCTGCCACAATGCAGTCGGCTCAAACGGTGGGCCAGCAATCCGACACACTGCCCAACGCGAGCGACCCCGCAGGCTTGGTTAACATAAACACCGCCGACGCAAACGAGCTCAAGTCACTCAGCGGGGTTGGAGACGCCACGGCCGCAGCCATCATTGAGGATCGCGAGGCGCAAGGGCCGTTTGCCTCACCAGAGGACCTCATGAGGGTGTCAGGCATCGGCGAGAAGAAGTTTGCCAAGATTCGTGACCACATCTGCGTATGAACAGCATTGAGGTGAGGAGACCTTACGTTCCTTCTCTGACCATTGCGCTGCTGTGCGTCGTCATGGTGGAACGTGCGGCACTTCGGGAGGGTGTGGGATGGACCGACTCAAACGTGGCCAAGGTGGCCTGTGTCCTCGCGGGACTCTGTTGTGCCGTGTTTCTTTGGGCATGGTGGCGCCATGGGGACCTCGAGCCGTATGGTCTACTCGTGATCGCGGCCGCACTCGTCGTTTCCTGCCTTGCAGCCACGTGCGCCCTCGAGGTGATGGATCGCAAAAGCGACCAATTAGCCCACGCGCCAGTCTCATCCGTACTGTTGGAGATCGAGAGTGACCCGACGGAGGGCGAGAGCGGATATCGGTGTCGCGCAAAGGTCGTTGCGGATGGACGCCATATGGGTTCGGTATGGCTCGTGACCCCTACCATGCACCAACGTGGCTCTCTCCTTCGCTGCGTGGGTTCCTATAAGCCCAACCAGGACGACGAATGGGGCGAGGCTGCGCGCATGCAGGGCATCGTGGGCAGCGTACGAGTTACGCGCGTCCTAGAGGAGCGGGAGCTCGAGGGACTTGCGTCACTTGCGCTGCACATACGCGATGGGTGCGTCAAGGCGTTGCGGCCGAGCGAGAGCGACGAGCGTGCGCTGCTCGCTGGGTGTCTGTGTGGATGGAAGCCCGACCTACGAGCGCGTGGTCTGACCGACCTGTTTGCGCAAACTGGCACTGCCCATTTGGTCGCCGTCTCGGGAAGCCATCTCTCGCTCGTCACGACGCTTGCTGGCAGGCTCCTTCGACGTTTGCGCCTAAGAAGGTCGGTCGCGCTTGTGCTCCTTGTTGTAACGAGCGGATCCTTCGTGTTGTTTTGTGGCATGCCAGTCTCGGCGGTACGCGCGTGGGTGATGGCCGTCATCGCAGGCGTGGCAGGCATTGCGGGCCGCCGCTCGTACGGGCTTTCGGCGGCAAGTGCCACCGCATTGGCAATGGCGCTCGCAAACCCATGCGTGAGCGGCGACTTGGGATTCGCGTTATCGGTGACCTCGGTGTGTGCGCTCTGCCTGTTTGGACCATACGCGACCACGGCGTTTGGTTCGTTGGCCGAATCCTTGCCGCTGCCAAGACGGATGCCCAAAAGCCTGCGCAGGCGACTTCGCCGAGCGATTGACGCATTGGTCGAGTCGATTTCCGCTTCACTCGTGGCCTCCCTCGCAACGCTTCCACTTGTAGTGGCAGCATTTGGGCGTGTCTCGCTGGTAGGTCCGCTTGCCAACGCCCTCTTGTGCCTGCCCTTTCCGCTCCTCATGTGCCTTGGCGTGGTGTCCCTCCCCATGCTATGGGTACCTTGCCTGGGGCCGTGTATGCTCTCAGCATGCGATGCCCTGGCGCATGTGGTCCTGATGGTGGTTGGGTTTTTTGGCCACTTGCCCCTTGCGTGCTTGCCCATGCGGGATTGGGGCGCGCCCGCAACAGCGATGGCCTACGTGCTTCTCCTCACCATCTTGGTATTCTGGCCTCGCGTATCCGCAAAGCGCGTGAGTTTTGTACTGGGAGCCGCGCTCGTGGTATTTGTGACGGTGGTAGTGCGTGTACGCATGGGGTCGCCTGCGCGCATATGCGTGCTCAACGTAGGCCAAGGGGATGCAATACTGGTTCAGGACGGCTCGGCAGCACTGTTGGTAGATGCGGGACCAGACGATTCGGTGGTGGACGCCCTGAGCCGAAACGGCGTGTTCCATTTGGACGCAGCGGTAATCACGCACCTACACGACGACCACTATGGAGGCATGCAAAGTCTGGTAGGACTCGTAAGCTGCGACAGAATCTACGTTGGTGCGGGGGCAAAGGAGCACATCCCCGATGAGCTTGCCCAGGCGGCCGAGGCGTTGGGTGGGATTCCCATTGACGAAGTCGGCTATGGCGACGTGCTGCACGTTGGGGCGTTCTCGCTGCGCATGGTCTCGCCACCACGCGCATCAGCGGGTACCAGCAACGCCGACTCCGTGCAACTGGACATTACCTACGATAAGGACAACAGAACTCTGTGTGGGCTTCTTACGGGCGATGCAGAACAGGAGCAGCTGCAGGAGGTGCTGAATCGCGCAGATATCGGCGACATAGACTTCCTTAAGGTTGGCCACCACGGCTCGTCGGTATCCATCCTACCTCGACAGGCGGTCGAGCTCGATCCCGAGGTAAGCGTTGCCAGCGCAGGAGCGCACAACCGATACGGTCATCCCACGACCGAGTGCGTGACAGCCTTGGAGGATGCCGGTTCTCTCTTTCTTTGCACCAAGGATACGGGGGACGTGGAGGTCTTGCCTGGTGAGGAGGGGCCCGTGGTGCATACGCAGGAGGTCGGCGACTGGATCGAATGGTCTCATGACCCTCCATAACGATACAATATGCAATGACGGGACTCATTGCATGGAGGGAGACCATATGGTCGCACGGCTCTTGCTCGCGTTTGTCATTGCGCTCTGCGGTGCGATGCCAGCCATGGCACAGGAGGGGGAAGTCGAGGTTGTTGAGTTGTCTGAGGCCGACTCGTCCCACAGCAACACCGTGTTCCCCAACCAGGAGGTCGACGACACTGGCACAGCCACAATCGTGGAGGTACAGGCAGATGCATACACCGACCCCCAAGGCGAGGAGGGTGAGCGGCTAACCGACGAAGCACACGTGCAGTCTACCGACCCTGTAGTCCCGCAAGACGACGTGGCAATCCTCCAAACCCAGGCAACCTCGTCGCGTGGTCCCAGCTCTGCCGGGGCGCTTCGCGTGAGCGGCAACAAGCTCGTGGACAAGAATGGCACAGCCATTCAGCTGCGCGGCGTAAGCACCCATGGTCTGGCATGGTTTCCCGGCTACATAAACGATGCATGCTTTAGGCAGCTCCGTTCCGAGTGGAACGCCAACGTGGTGCGCTTCGCCATGTACACGGCCGAGTATGGGGGCTATTGCACGGGTGGCAACAGGGGAGAGCTCACCGAGCTCGTCAAGAAAGGCGTGCGCCTTGCGACCAGCAACGACCTGTACGTTATCGTGGACTGGCACATCCTCTCGGACAACAATCCCAACATGCACGTGAGTGAGGCCAAGACCTTCTTTAACGACATTTCCTCGACCTTTGGCGGCAACACCAATGTGTTGTACGAGATATGCAACGAGCCCAATGGCGGAACCTCTTGGAGCGAAATCAAAAAGTATGCCAATCAGGTTATTCCGGTTATTCGCAAGAACGACCCGGACGCGGTTATCATCGTGGGTACACCCACGTGGTCGCAAGAGGTTGACAAGGCCGCAGCCAGCCCCCTCGGTCAGGGCAACGTGTTGTACGCGCTGCATTTTTATGCTGCCACGCACAAAGACGACTTGAGGAATCGCATGGTCAACGCCGTGCGTGGAGGCCTGCCCGTGTTCGTGAGCGAGTTTGGCATCTGTGACGCAAGCGGCAATGGCTCGATTGACCAAGGCTCCGCAAACGCATGGATCTCCACGCTCAATGACCTCGGCGTAAGCTGGTGCATGTGGAGTCTGTGCAACAAGGCGGAGTCGGCCTCGGTGCTCAAGAGCTCGTGCACGGCTACGAGCGGCTTTAGGTCGGGAGACCTCAGCACTTCCGGGCAATGGCTCCTCAAGGCGCTCAACGGTACACTTCCGGCTGGCTCAAGCGGCGGTTCTCCTAGTTATGGCGAGCCGAGCGGCGGTACGACCACGTTCCAGTCGGGACCCTTCTCGTGCACCCTCTCGCTCACGAACTCGTGGGACGCCGGCGGTGGTAGGACCTGCTACCAATACGATTTGTCCATCCAGAACAACGGACCCGCATGCTCCTCCTGGAGCGTGAGCATCCCCTTTACGCGCGAGATCTCGTTTGTAAACGGATGGAACGCCACGTATGCGGTTAACGGGACAAACCTCGTTGCGAACAGCATGAGCTATAACGGCAACATTGCAGCCGGCGGTTCCATCGCGGGCATCGGTTTTCAAGTTAGCGCCTCGGGCGGGTCGTCGCCGGCCAGTGGGTCGTCAGGCGAACCCTGGGTATCCTATCGCACCCATGTACAGCGGTATGGTTGGCAAAAGTACGTACGCAACGGTGCCATGAGTGGTACCTCGGGCAAGTCGAAGCGCCTGGAGGGAATCAACATCGTACTCGGTGGCCTGCCATGCTCCGGTGGCGTTCAGTATCGTACGCACGTCCAACGCGTCGGGTGGCAGGGCTGGCGAAAGGACGGCAAGATGAGCGGCACGTCAGGCAAGAGCCTGCGTCTGGAGGCAATCCAAATCAAGCTCTACGGCGAGGTTGCCAGTCGCTATGACGTGTACTATCGCGTGCATTGCCAGCGCTTCGGTTGGATGGGCTGGGCAAAGAACGGCGCCATGTCGGGCTCGGCAGGGTACTCGCGGCGACTGGAGGGCATCCAGATCGTGCTCGTGCCAAAGGGGCAACCTGGCCCTGGCACGTCGTATGCGGGCATCAACCAAAACGTATGGCGCGCCTTCGCACAACGCAAGAAGTAGCCAAATCACGTTCACTGGACAAAAGGGACAGTCCCCTGTGTCCAGGGGACAGTCCCCTGTGTCCAAGGGACTGTCCCCTTTGTATGGCATCCTCAGGCGTCGCAAACCTCGAGGGCAAGCATGGTAATGTCGTCTGACTGCTCTGCGCCGCTAGCGTAATCCGCCACGCTGGCCCGCACGGTCTCCACGAGCTGTTGCGGTCCGAGCGTGAGGTTGGCCCGCACAACGCCCATCAGACGATCGTCTCCAAAGAGCTCGTTGTTGGTATCCATCGCCTCGGTCACGCCATCCGTGTAAAGGAGGATCTGATCCCCAGGCTGGCAGGTGAGCTCGTGCGACGAAAACCCGAAGCCATCCAGAATCCCCAACGGTGGGTCGGGATTACCTTGCAACCAATCCAGAGTTCCTTCGCGCGAACGAAGCAGAGGAAGGTTGTGTCCAGCGTTTACGTACTCAACGCGCCCCGTTCCGTAATCGAGCACGCCAACCCAAGCTGTGACGAACATCATGCTGGCATTTCCGTCGCAGAGCATATGGTTCGTGACGCACACAGCATCCACGAGTCCAGAGCCGTTGTCCATGGCCTCGCGCAAGAGCGCCTTTGCCTTCATCATAAAGAGCGCTGCGGGAATGCCCTTGCCCGAGACGTCGGCGATAACGAAGCACAGGCGTCCCGCATCTTGCGTGGCGCCATCGAGCAGGAAGAAGTCGTAGAAGTCCCCGCCCACCTGTTTTGCGGGATGCATCGATGCGTATAAGCCAAACCTGTGCATGTCGGGAAACGCGGGAAAGTTGGTGGGCAGGGCGGACTCCTGGATCTCTCGGGCCGCCGCAAGCTCGGAGTCCATGCGCGTCTCGGCCTCCGCAATCCACCCTTTGAGCACGTCCACGGTATAGTTGATGCCCGATGAGAGCGACTTGAACTCGCGCGTGCCGGATACGTTGGCGCGTGCGTCCAAGTCTCCCTGGGTGATGAGGCCAAGTGTGTGGTCTATGTCGTCAATACGGGTGCCCACTACGGTGCTCAACAAATACGTAACGAGTGCAATCACCGCAACGAACATCAGGGATGTTACTATGTTGACGCCCGTCATGGCGGTGGCCCTGCCCGCAAAGGTCTTGTCGGACGTTTGCAGAATCATAACCGTAATGCCGTCATGTTCTTCGGCGAGGAGGAATGCAATCTGCGTGTTTCCAGGCGTCCACCCGCTTTCCCCCTCCAGCGTAGGCGAATCAAAGAGGGTTCGCTCCACCTCACCGGTTTGCACGCTGCTGTTGAGCGCGCGCATGCCATCAGTCTCGAGGACGCCTTCGATGGGACTGTTCGTGGGAAGGAACCCGTCATTACTCATTATTATGCGACCGTCTTGAATTATTGCCACGTAGCCAGTCTCTGCCAACGTATAGCCACTCAGTATGTTGCCAAGTGGGTTTATGAGGTCGTCGAACTCTGTCCCCTCCGCCTTGGTGAGCTTCTCGAGGTCCCACCCCTTTGCACGAAATAGGTTCAGCAGCTTTTCGTTGCGATCCGCCACGGCATTGATCTGGCCAAAGATGTAGGCAATCTCGGACCGCGAGGATTGGGCACGCGTGGAGAACTCATAGGCGGTTGACCCCAAAAAGCACACGGCCGTACTCAGCATGAACACTATAGACACGATATCAATGAGCCATGCGCAAAAGAGCGTGCGTAAGCCGATTTCGGCGCTGTGGCGCTCGAAGCGCCTCGTAACATAGTCTAGAAAACAGCACAAGGCAACCATAAGCAGCGCGTCGGTAATCGCCTGCACGTGCATGCTGCCCAAACGAGAGGACATCAAATCGATTTCGCTGTTGAACTTTTCCAGGAATTGCTCCCGCGTAAGGGACAACGAGATCTGCGAGGCAATGCTTCTTGCCATGGAGCTCGTGGAAATGGCGTTCGAGAGGAACGTGTAGGCAAATGAGGTGATCGTGCAGGGAAGGGCAATGCATGCAAGACGTCGAAGCCGGGTCTGTGCACGGCCCAATCCAACACAAAACATCATGCCAAGGGCAAAGCCAGATGCGGACAGCATGAGCATGGACGTGCCAGGGGTTACGAATATGAGCTCATGAAAGTCGAGTGGCATGAAGAGGGCGTGCACATAAAGGAGCGCACCTGCGAAAAAGCCGAGCATTGTTCCCCACACCGTTCCCAGCAGCAGGGAGCTGGCAGCTACGGGCATGAGCAGCATGATGATATATGACGCAAACGGTTCGTCGAGGCCGTTGGAGACGAATCCAATTTGCGTGAACGTAAGCGAGAAGGCCGCGACCGCGCTGGTCACGATGGTCATAACCCGCTTGCGACGTCCGCTGACATCAAGCAACCCCTTCCAGAGAAGCATCTTGAGGATGCGCTGTGCTATGAACATACCAGCACCTTTCACAAAGAGTCCATTGCGGGTATTATCGCAGATTGCAAGCTACGGTTCACGGGCTGGCAAAGGCTGGCCAGCGGGCTGAGCAATCTGGCACAATGGTGTTCTTAAAACGTACGGGGGAGGACGATGAATGACGGCATGGACGGGCCTTTCTAACGAGGAGGCGGCACGGCTGGCGCGCGAGGGCAAGACCAATGCCATGCCCTCCAAGTCGGGGGCGAGCGTTGCTGGCATCGTTGCGTCCAACGTGCTCACGTATTTCAACGCCATCTTCGTCCTGCTGGCCGCACTGCTAGTGGCCGCTGGGTCGTACAAGAACCTCACGTTTTTGCCCGTTGTCGTCGCTAACACGATAATCGGCATCGTGCAGCAGCTTAGGGCAAAGAAGGTGCTCGACGAACTGGCCCTGCTCGACGTGTCCCAGTACACCGCCATACGGGGGAGCCAGGAGGTCACGGTTGCCATGCCCGATTTGGTGCTCGGCGACGTCGTGGTGCTTGAGGCCGGCCAGCAGGTCCCCGCAGACGCCCTGGTCTTGGAGGGCGAGGCCGGCGTCAACGAGTCATTGCTCACCGGTGAGCAGGACGAGGTGCAAAAGGGCGCAGGCGCTGAGCTCCTCTCGGGCAGCTTCGTAGTGGCGGGCAGGGTCGTGGTACGCCTGACGCACGTGGGTGCCGATTCCTACGCCGCCCGACTCACGGCACGCGCCAAGGAGGTACGGGACAAGAAGTCGCAGATGGTGGCAGACATCGACCGCATTATTGTTGTAGCCGGCATTCTTGTAATCCCCGTGGGAGGTCTGCTGTTTTGGCAGGCCACCACAAAGGGAGAGACGCTTGCCCTAGCCATCACCTCCATGGTCGGCGCCGTGGTGGGCATGATTCCGGAAGGCCTCTACCTGCTGGTGACCATTGCGCTCGCGCTCTCGGCCATGCGTCTTGCCAAGCAGTCGGTGCTGCTTCACGACATGCGCAGCATCGAGACGCTCGCGCGGGTCGACGTGCTGTGCGTGGATAAGACCGGAACCATAACCAGTGGCGATATGGCAGTCGACGCCGTGGTGGACGCACATGACGGCACGCAGGTGAGCGATGATTCCTTTGGCCTGCTGGCATCGTATGTGGCCACCGTTCCCGACGGAAATGCCACCATTGACGCCCTGCGCATGTTCCTAGGTCCAGCCAAGGAGCTGGAGGATGCCGAGGTTTTGCCGTTCTCGTCGAAGCAAAAGTACTCGCAGGTGGTGAGCAAGGGCGTTACTTATCGACTGGGTGCGCCCGAGATGGTCCTGCCCCAGCGCGAGCTGGATACGTGCCGGCAGCACATCGACGCGATGGCCGAGGAGGGTCAGCGCGTCTTGACGCTTGCGCAAGGCACGGAAGATGAGTGCCACGCGCTGTTGCTCGTAGTGCTGAGCAACGAGATTCGCCCCGACGCCGCCCAAACGTTTGCCGAATTCGAACGCCAGGACGTGACCATCAAGGTGATAAGCGGCGACAACCCGCTTACGGTATCCAAGGTTGCGAGCCAGGCGGGCATTGCGGGCGCTTCGAGTTATGTGAGCGCCGCCGAGCTCGACACGCCCGAGAAGATTCGCGAGGCCGTTCGCACCAACACGGTATTCGGCCGCGTGACGCCCGAGCAAAAGCGGGAGATCGTTTTGGCGCTCAAGGCCGAGGGGCTGCGCGTGGCGATGACCGGCGACGGAGTAAACGACATTCTCGCCATGAAGGAGGCGGACTGCTCCATCGCCATGGGCAGCGGCAGCGACGCCGCGCGCCAGGCCGCACAGGTGGTGCTGCTCAACAACGACTTTGCGAGCATGAACGACATCGTGTTCGAGGGAAGACGCGACATCAACAACATCGCGCGGTCCGCGACCCTATTCTTGTACAAGAACATTTTTTCGCTCCTTCTGGCGCTGTTCGCCATCTTCGGTTCGTTCACCTACCCACTCACGCCCAATCAGGTCTCGCTCATCTCGTTCTTCAACATTGGGTTGCCGGCGTTCCTGCTGGCCTTCGAACCCAATGACGCGAGGCTGTCGGGTCGCTTTATTGTGGAGGTCCTGCTCAGGTCACTTCCCGCCGCTCTTACCTCGTTCGTGGCCATTGCCCTCATGATGATGTTCGCCAACCTGTTCGAGATATCCCACGCCGACGTGGCGACGGCAAGCACATACCTGCTCTCCGTGGTCGGATTTCTCATCCTGTTGGGCCTTATCCAACCGCCCAACAAGTACCGGGTGCTGGTGCTGTGCGTGTGCGTGGCGGGCTTTATTGGCGGATGCGGGTTCTTCTGGCATCTGTTCGACATCTACGACATGTCGACACGCGCCTGGGTGCTCTGTGGCGTCTTTGCGTTCGCCGAGGTGGGCGTGCTGCAAGTCCTAAGCACCTTGCTCGAATACGCACGCGGGAGGTTGCAATGGCGGTAGGGGATTGGAGCACGCCGCTGGAAAAGGCAAAGCTTCGCACGGTATTTCGCGCGAAGCGAGACCGCATGCGTACCGAACTGCGAGCGGAGGCCGACGTGCGCATATGCCAGCGCGTGTGCAACCTTCCAGCATTCGAGGCTGCCGACACGCTGCTCTCGTATTTGAGCATGGCGTCGGAGGTCGAGACGCGTAACGTGCTGGAGGCGGCGTGGGTAGCCGGCAAGGAAGTGGCCCTACCGCGGTGCAACATGGCCACGCACACCATGACGTGGCATCGCGTGTCCTCGTTGGCGGGTCTGGCGAGGTCTTCGTTCGGCGTGTTGGAACCACCAGACGATCCCGCCACCCTTGTGGACCCACTCGCCGCAGTGAGCCCTTTGGCAATCGTTCCCGGACTCGCCTACGATCGACAGCGCATGCGCATTGGCTACGGTGGCGGGTTCTACGACCGATTCCTGAGTGAGTTTCCGGGCGTCTCGGTTGGCCTGTGCAGGGACGAGCTCGTTGTGGAGGACCTGGAAGCCCTCGGCGTTGTGGAGCCGCACGACGTGCCAGTCGCCCTCGTCGTTACGGAGCATGAAGTTATCGGGCCACACGTTGATGAGGCATGTGGCTACCGCTAACGCTTTGGATGGTGCCTGCCACGTTGTTGCGCGCTAGCTCGTCTCGCTCGTGATGTATAATACTATTTAATATATATGTTATGAGGCATAAGGGAAGCATGCCACCATGCAACACCTCCTTGGAAAGGGATGGCTCAAGCGAGCCATCGTGAGCTGTGGACTCGACCGCGAATCGCTCGAATGGGTGCGGGTAACCATGAGCCAGCGGAATCTGCGCATCCTCACGTTTACGTCTGGCATCCTCTGCGTCTTTGGTGCGCTGTTGTTCTCCATTTCGCTTGCGTCGCCGGTAGGCAGGCCCTATCTGTATGCGTTCCTGGTGGCAAGCGGCCTCTTGTTACGGGTGCTCAAACGCTTCGTGGAGCCACGGAACACGCTTCGGTCAATCGTGCTCAGCTATGCGGTCATGCTCGTGACACTGATCTATGCCATAGGGCTGAGCTTCATTCCAAGCCACTTCGATGAGCCCGCAGTGAGCTTAGTCGCATTCCTCGTGCTCATGCCCCTCACGGTACTCGACGTCGCGTGGCACATGTATGTGTTTATGGGCGTGTCTGCAGCAACATACCTCTGGCTTTCCATAGCACTCAAGCCGGCACGATCCGCGATGTACGACTGCGTGAACGTGGTGACGTTCCTGCTGTTGGGTATGGTGCTCTACACCATCATCTCCAACGAGTGCGTGCGAGAGCTCAACGACAGGCGTCGCGTCGAGAAGATGCAGCAGCACCTCATCGTGTCTATCGCATCTGTCGTGGAGGCGCGCGACGAGGACACGGGCGGCCATATTAAGCGCACAGGCGACTACGTTGCCGGAACGGTCGAGCACATACGCCGCATGCCGGAGTTCTCCGGCATGTCGGACGCATACTGGTCCAACGTGATCCATGCGGCGCCATTGCACGACATAGGCAAACTTCGAGTACCAGACACCATCCTGAACAAGCCGGGCCGACTCACCAACGAGGAGTTCGAGACGATCAAGATGCATCGAGCGCTGGGACGGAAACGGGTACCCAACGGGAGCCTCGGGACCCGACATTCCGCTCGAGGCGCGCATCATGGCCATCGCGGACGTGTACGACGCGCTCATCTCGGAGCGTGCCTACAAGCCGCCGTTCACCAAAGAGCGTGCGCGTCGCATCATTGCCGACGAGTCCGGAACGCACTTCGACCCCATGTTGGTCGACGCATTCTTTGCACACCTCAGCGACGATGAGAACGAGAGCACCCAACCCGCTCGGAAACGAGGCTGGTGGTCGCGATTCTTGGACGAGCTCGCACACGAGACGAAGGGGGTGGGCCGTGCCAAGGATGAGAAGCAGGGATGGGAGCCACCCAGACTCCTCACCATCGATATGGTCCTTGGGTTTTTGGGGACTGTGTGCACCATCGCCGGGGTGGTCGCGCTTGTCGCCCTGTTCAGGGTTCGGGCAAACAGCGCCGTGGCACGTGACCAGTATGACGAGTGCGTGGCAGCCACCACACAGCTCATGGAGGCGTCGGACTATCTGACCACGGAGTCGCGCCTGTACGTGATTCGGGGCGACGTCGCCGACATGAATGCCTATGTGGAGGAGGAGACCGTAACCAGGCGGCGCGACAACGCGGTCGACGTCCTCCGGGGCAACGCATACGACTTGGAGGCTGCGCAAGAGCTCGAGGAGGCACTTTCGGACTCTCGTGAACTGTCGAATCGCGAGCACTACGCCATGAAACTCATGGCCGAGGCAACGGGTGCGAGCATGCCCGACGAGGTGTCGCAGGTCGACATCGACGATGAGGACGCCCGTCTGGACGAGGAATCAAAGCGTGCGCTTGCCGAGAAGATGCTCTTCGACGACGATTACGAGCAAAAGAAGTCCGAGATACGGGAGGACGTGCGGCTCTGTGGTGACGATCTGGCCCGCGAACTGCTCATCAAGCGCGAGATGTTGGCTGGCAGCGAGCGGAGGCTACAGACCATTGTGTTCGTGGCTCTTGTGTTGGATGCCGTGCTCGTGGTGGTGGGAGGCATAGTCAACTACCTCCTCGTGATGGTCCCCATGAGGAGCCACGGACGCAACCTGAGCAACAACGAACCACTCAGCGTGCAGGGTTCGCGCGAGCTGCGAGACGTGGCTGAATCGTACAATTATCTGTACCGGGAGAACATGAGGAGAACCAGCCTGCTCAAGCGGCAGGCAAAGACGGACGCACTTACCGGCCTGCTCAACCGGGGGTCATTCGACCGGGCGCTCGCACGGGACGATGAGGACGTTGCCCTCATTATGATCGACGTGGACCAGTTTAAGGGCCTGAACGATCGATATGGCCACGAGACGGGTGACCGGGTGTTGTGCAAGGTGGCCACTTCCATAAAGAACCGATTCCGGACGACCGACTATGTGTGCCGCATCGGCGGAGACGAGTTTGCCGTAATCGTAACCGAAATCAAAGGCGAGATGCACAAAATGCTCAGCGACAAGCTTGACGCCATGTTCGAGGACGTGAGCGACACGTCCGACGGCCTGCCCGAGTTCACCATATCTGCGGGCATTGCCTTTGGCGCAACCACCGCCGGGGTAACAGACTTGTATCGCGCCGCAGACAGCGCCCTCTACGTGGCAAAGCGACAGGGACGCAACGGCTACACGTTCTTCGAGCCCCCTGCCAATGCAAAGGCTAATCAGGGGGAAGGGGCTGTACCGCCCGAGTCCAATGTCTAGGCGGCGTTGACGACTGTGGCGCCAAAGGGGAACAGCGAGAGCTTTGCCATCTTGAATGCCTGACGGCCCAGCGGGATGCCGACGATGGTTATATAGAACAGGACTCCGGCAATTGCCCAGCCGAGGGCGGAAATCAGCCCACCAAACAGGATCCAGATGATGTTGCCAATGGTTCGCATGAAACCCCTTAAAGCCCTTGCAAGTTTTCTCGCAATAACGCACCATGTATTAGAAACGAATTCTATCCCTGGCAGGTGAGAGATGCAATACAAGGACTTCGTCGGTGACGCAAGGGACCTCGTGATCAACACGCTCGGTGAGGTGGAGCGTACCCAGAACGTTCGCGTGCTCTATGCGGTTGAGAGCGGCAGCCGCGCGTGGGGATTTGCCTCACCGGACAGTGACTACGACGTGCGCTTTATCTACGTGCGTCACGTCGATGACTACCTCACGCTCCGGCCGAGACGCAAGGACACCATCGAGTGGATTGTGGACGAGACCCTGGACGTATGCGGATGGGACCTCTCCAAGACGCTGCAGCTTGCACACAAGGGCAATCTCTTCTTGTTTGAGTGGGCAAACTCGCCGGTCGTGTATAAGCGCACGGACGACTGGAACGCGGTGTGGGAAGTGGTGCGCCCGTACTTCTCGCCAAAAGCCGCCATGCACAGCTATTTGGGGATAGCGAGCACCACCAAAAAGGAGTTTTTGGGCGGAGACCTCGTTCGCTACAAGAAGTACCTTTATGCCCTGCGCCCCTTGCTGGCCTGTAAGCACATTGCGGAACAGGGCACGATTCCTCCCGTGGACTTTGGCGAGCTCGTGGCATCGGCCGCAGACGATGAGCTCATACCCGCCATAGACGAACTGCTCCAGGCCAAGGTGCGCATGAACGAAAAGGACGAAGGTCCCCGTATTGCGGCTATCGACGAGTTCATAGCCAACGCACTTGCGACGTATGCCGGTGTGGCGAACGAACTCGCAGGCACCGATCACCCCTGGGAACCCCTTGAGCACGCGTTTTTGCACACCCTGGGCATCGCGTAATGCGGCTTCCCGGCTTGGTTTGAGGTTGATTATTTGACGTTGTGTGCCACATGCGGGGTTTTTGCGGGTGGAGTTGGCATACCATACGCATGTATTACCGAGCACACTGCTCCAGCGAAAGGAACAACACATGGATAAGTCGGACATCCAGATTGCGCAGGAGGCACGGCTGCTTCCCATTGCGCAGGTCGCCGCGAAGGTGGGCCTCAAGGAGTGTCAGCTGGAGCACTACGGCAACACCAAGGCGAAGGTGGACATCCATTCCCTGCGCGACCTGCCCAACCGGGCAAAGCTCGTGCTGGTTACCGCCATCAACCCGACGCCGGCGGGCGAGGGCAAGACCACGACTTCGGTCGGCCTTGCCGACGCGCTCAACCGCACGGGCAAAAAGACCATGCTCTGCCTGCGCGAACCAAGCCTGGGACCCGTGTTTGGCATCAAGGGGGGTGCCGCTGGCGGCGGCTACGCCCAGGTCGTCCCCATGGAGGACATCAACCTGCACTTTACCGGAGACTTCCACGCCATTGGAGCGGCCAACAACCTGTGCGCCGCCATGCTGGACAACCACATCAAGCAGGGCAACGAGCTGGGCATTGACCCGCATCGCATCGTGTGGAAGCGTTGCGTGGACATGAACGACCGCCAGCTGCGCAACGTGGTGGATGGTCTTGGCGGCGTTATGGACGGCGTGCCACGCCAGGACGGATTCGACATCACCGTGGCGTCGGAGGTCATGGCGGCCTTCTGCATGGCCAGCGACCTCATGGACCTCAAGGAGCGCCTTAGCCGCATGGTTATTGCCTACACCTACGACCGCACGCCCGTAACCGTGGCCGACATCGGTGCCCAAGGCGCCATGACGGCGCTGCTCAAGGATGCCATCAAGCCCAATCTGGTACAGACGCTGGAGAACAACCCGGCGTTCGTGCACGGCGGGCCGTTTGCGAACATCGCGCATGGGTGCAACTCGGTGATGGCAACCACCACGGCAATGAAGATAGCCGATTACGTGGTTACCGAGGCCGGCTTTGGCGCCGACCTGGGCGCCGAGAAGTTCCTGGACATCAAGTGCCGTGCCACAGGGCTGGCACCGGCCGCCGTGGTGCTCGTCGCCACGGTGCGCGCGCTCAAGTACAACGGCGGCGCCCGCAGGGACGAGCTCGGTACCCCGGACCTCAAGGCACTCGAGGCGGGCATGCCAAACCTGGAGCGTCACGTGCGCAACATCACGCAGGTGTATGGCCTTCCCTGTGTGGTGGCCATCAACGCCTTTCCCACCGACACCGCAGACGAGCTTGCGTTGGTCGAGGCATCGTGTCGTCGGCTCGGTGTGCGCGTGGCGCTCTCGGAGGTCTGGGCAAAGGGTTCCGAGGGAGGCGTGGACCTGGCGAACGAGGTCGTGCGCCTGTGCGATCAGCCCTCCACGCTGCGCTTCTCGTACGACCTCGAGGCGGGCATCGAGCAGAAGCTCAACGCCATCGCCACGAAGGTCTATCATGCGGACGGGGTGGACTTCACGGGTCCCGCCCGCACGCAGCTGGCCCAGCTCGAGGTGCTGGGATTTGGCGACCTGCCCATTTGCGTCGCGAAGACCCAGTACTCATTTAGCGACGACCAGACCAAACTGGGCGCGCCCACTGGTTTTCGCATAACGGTGCGCGAGCTTCGCGTGGCGGCCGGTGCCGGCTTCGTGGTCGCGCTCACGGGCAACATCATGACCATGCCCGGCCTTCCCAAGGTCCCTGCCGCCCAAAAAATCGATGTTACCGCTGACGGTCGCATCGTGGGGCTGTTCTAGCAATACCAAGCCCTACCCGTAGGGCGAGCCATGCAAGAGAGGACGTACATGATCGACAAGATGATGCGGGCGTCGTTTCCCGACTTCGTAAACGTGCTTGCCGCAAAGGAGCCCGTGCCAGGCGGTGGCGGGGCGGCGGCATTGGCCGGCGCCCTGGGCATCGCCCTGTGCTCGATGGTGGGCAACTACACCACGGGGAAGAAGACCTATGCGAGCGTGGAGCCCGACATACGGCGCATGCTGGACCAGGCCCAGGCCGTCCGTAAACGCCTGCTCTCGCTCATACATGAGGACGCCGAGGCGTTTATGCCCCTCTCCAGGGCCTACGCCATCCCCAAGGAAAACCCCACGCGCGCCGAGACGATCGAGCAGGCGACCAAGCGCGCCTGCGACGCGCCGCTCGAGATGATGCGCCAGGTGTGCAAGGCCATCGATCTGCTCGACGAGATGGGCCAAAAGGGCTCGCGCATGCTGCTCTCCGACGTGGGGTGCGGGCTGTACCTGTGCCGGGCGGCACTTGAGGCGGCGAGCCTCAACGTGTTCGTGAACACCAAGACGCTTGCCGACCGGGAGTTTGCCCAGACCGCCGAGGCGGAGGCAGACCAGATGCTTTCCACATACGTACCGCGCGCCGAGAAGAGCGCGGCAATCGTGTACGGCCGCATTCGGGAGGTGGACTAGACCATGGCGCAGCTGCTTAAGGGACTTCCCGTCGCCAAGGGGCTCACGCTTCAGCTTGCCCAGCGCGCGTCCGCGTTGGAGGAGCGCGGAGTCACCCCAACGCTCGCCATCGTGCGGGTGGGGGAGCGCGATGACGACCTCGCTTACGAGCGTGGCGCCTGCAAGCGATGCGAGTCGGTGGGCATCCAGGTACGGCGGTTCGTCTTGGGTGCCGACTGCACGCAGGGGGAGCTTCTGGACGTTATAGCCCAGGTGAACGAGGACGACTCCATTCATGGCTGCCTCATGTTCCGGCCGCTTCCCGGGCACCTGGACGAGGCCAGCGCATGCGCCGCGCTCAACCCAGCGAAGGACGTGGACTGCTCGACAGCAGAGTCGCTGTACGGCGTGTTCGCCAACGAACCCGTGGGATTTCCGCCCTGCACGGCCGAGGCGTGCATCGAGCTGCTCGACCACTACGACATCGACCTCGACGGAGCGAACGTGGTCGTCGTGGGACGTTCTTTGGTAATCGGCAAGCCCGTCTCGGCCATGCTGCTCTCGCGCAACGCCACGGTTACCGTATGCCACACGCACACCAGGGACACGGGGCGCATCACCCGCAACGCCGACGTGGTCGTGGTGGCCGCGGGTCACGCCAAGACCCTGGGCAAGGACGCCGTGCGTTCCGGCCAGACGGTAATCGACGTGGGCATCAATTGGGACGAGGAAAACCAGCGGCTCTGTGGTGACGTGGCATTTGACGAGGTCGAGCCCATCGTGGATGCCCTCACTCCCGTTCCCGGAGGCGTTGGGTCGGTTACGACCGCCATATTGGCCAAGCACGTAATAGCGGCAGCCGAGCGACTGCACGCGAGCGACGGAGAGGCGAACTTGGTATGAGCGAGCATCTTGAGTACAAGACCCTGGATCACGACCGTGTGGTGCGGGCGGTTCGCGAGCTGTTGTGCGCCATCGGCGACGATCCCGACCGCGAGGGAATCCTAGACACGCCGGACCGCGTGGCACGCGCCTGCGAGGAGATCTTTGGGGGCATGCAGGAGGACCCGTCGGCTCACCTGCTCAAGCAGTTTAGCGAGCCCGGGAACGAGGACATGGTAATCGTGAAGGACATTCCATTTGCCTCCATGTGCGAGCACCACCTGCTGCCGTTTACGGGTAGAGCGCATGTGTGCTACCTTCCGCAGAACGGCAGGATAACGGGACTCTCCAAGATCGCGCGCTGCGTGAGCGGCTACGCGCGTCGTCCGCAACTCCAGGAGCGCCTCACCCAGCAGATCGCCGACGCGATGCATGACCGGCTCAAGCCCCACGGCGTGCTGGTCGTCCTCGAGGCAGAGCACACGTGCATGTGCATGCGTGGCATCCGGGCCGCCGGGTCGCAAACGGTAACCTCGGCGGTTCGCGGCTGGTTCGAAACCGACCTCAAGGCCCGTGAAGAGGCGCTGCGACTCATCGAAATCTAGCGTCGCGGCGGCAACCCCAGCCCGTACGCAGCAGTCGCCTCCGCCGGAAAGGACCTGCCATGGCCTACCAGATTCCCTTCGCCATTCCAGCGCTCTCGTACGACGAGGCGCTTTCCTACGTAAAGAGCCTCGTTGTGATGGGCATTTGTCCGCTGCTCGAGACGGTCGAGGAGATGCTGGCCGAGCTCGGTGACCCCGACCTGTGCTATGACTGCGTCCAGATAGCCGGCACCAACGGCAAGACGTCCACGGCGCGCTACACCGCGGCAATCCTTGCGGGCGAGGGCCTTAACGCGGGGCTCTACACCAGCCCGGAGCTCATCCACTACACCGAGCGCATGGAGATCGGCGGCGCACCCATTTGCCCCGAGGACTTTGCGCTTGGGGTCGCCGCGGCCCGCGAGGCGGGAGAGCGCATTAACCAGCGGCGCGAGCGGGCGGGGTTGCAGCCCTACGCCGTGACCGAGTTCGACACGCTCACCGTGGCAGCACTCGTCGTGTATGCGCTGCATAGCGTGGACGTGGCGGTCCTCGAGGTTGGCATGGGCGGCAGATGGGACGCCACGAGCGCGGCGAAGTCCATACGCTCCGTCGCGATAACCGGCATCGGGCTCGATCACACGCGCATCCTGGGCGATACGCTTCCAAAGATCGCAGCCGAGAAGGCCGCCGTACTACAGGCCGGCAGAATGTGT
>CACZFB010000040.1 GCA_902780305.1 uncultured Coriobacteriaceae bacterium
TGTGGTGGACGAGCTCTCCCGCGTGCTCGCATAGCGACAATCAAAAGGGGTTACCACCATTGATAGGTCGCATGCGACCTATCAATGGGGGTAACCCCTTTTGATTGGCGGCGGATGCTATGCCACCGGGAGGCCGCCGGCCTGCTGGATGCCCGCGACGGCGGGTATGGTGGCAAAGCCCTGCTCGAGCTCCTCGTCGGTGGGAATGTGGTCCACCATGCGGCCCTCGTTGTATGCCTCGTAGGCGGTCATGTCGAAGTAGCCGGTGCCGGTGAGGCCAAACAGGATCACCTTCTCCTCGCCGGTCTCTTTGCAGGCCAGCGCCTCGTCGATGGCCACGCGGATGGCGTGAGCGCTCTCGGGTGCGGGCAGGATGGTCTCGAGCTTGGCAAACTGCTCGGCGGCGGCAAAGACGTCGGTCTGGCGCACGGCGATGGCCTCGAGGAACCCGTCGTGCTTGAGCTGGCTTATAACGGGGCTCATGCCGTGGTAGCGCAGGCCACCGGCGTGGTCGGGGCTGGGAATGAAGCCGTTGCCCAGGGTGTACATCTTGCACAGCGGGCAGGTTTGGCCGGTGTCGGCGAAGTCGTAGGCAAAGCGGCCGCGCGTGAGCGAGGGGCAGCTGGCTGGCTCGACGGCAACGAAGCGCGTGTTGGGCTTGATGCCGGTAAGCTTGTCGCGCATGAAGGGTGCGATGAGGCCACCCAGGTTGGAGCCGCCGCCGGCGCAACCTACCACCACGTCGGGGTACTCGCCCAGCTGCTCGAGCGCGGTGTAGCTCTCCAGACCGATGACGGACTGGTGCAGGAGCACCTGATTGAGCACCGAGCCGAGCTGGTAACGGCCACGGTTCTCGGGCACGTGCAGCGCGCGCTCCACGGCCTCGCTGATGGCCGTGCCCAAAGAGCCGGTTCGGTTCTCGGGGTTCTGCAGCATCTTGCGGCCGATCTCGGTCGTGTCGGAAGGGGAGGGCGTCACGTTTGCGCCAAAGGTCTGCATTACAGAACGGCGGAACGGCTTTTGCTCGTAGCTGGCGCGCACCATAAAGACGTCGCACTCCAGGCCAAAGTGGGCGGCAGCCTCCGAGAGGGCCGTGCCCCACTGACCGGCGCCGGTCTCGGTGGTAATGGTCGAGAGGCCCTGCGTAGCCGCGTAGTACGCCTGGGCGAGTGCGGAGTTTAGCTTGTGGGAGCCGCTGGTGTTGTTGCCCTCGAACTTGTAGAAGATCTTGGCGGGCGTGCCCAGGGCCTTCTCTAGGTTGTAGGCGCGGCACAGTGGGCTGGGGCGGTACACCTTGTACATCTCGCGTACGCCCTCGGGAATGTCCACGTAGGGCGTCTCGTCGTCAAGCTCCTGGCGGCACAGCTCCTCGGCGAACACCGGCGAGATGTGCTCGACCTCGGCGGGGACGCCGTTGGGCAGCAGCATGCGGCCGGGCTTGTTGGGCATGTCGGCGCGCAGGTTGTACCATTGCGTGGGAATCTGGGTCTCTTGCAGATACGTGCGATAGGGCTCGTGCGTGGCCATGCTGGGCCTCCTGTCTGGCGCCGGGGCGCCAACCGTGAGGACAGGCAACAAAAAACGCCCATCCTCGACCAATGGGTCTCGAGGACAAGCGCGTACGCCTGCGGTGCCACCTCGATTAGCGGACGCGTACGCCCGCTCGCTCTGTGGAAGGCCACCACCTTCCTGCTCTGTAACGGGAGCTCCCGTCGCGACTTCCACGGCCGTGCCGCTTCTTCGCGCCCTCAGCGGGTCCATTATGCCTACCTGCCACAGCTCGGATCTCAGCTGCCCGAACTCTCTGTATGCGCATCAGTGGGCTTTACTTCCGCTTCACTGGTTTTGGTGACGCTATGCGATTGACTGGTATCCTACCGCATTTTGCTTGTAAAAATGACTTGGAAACGATATGGAAACGCAGAGACGAGCCTATCAATGGGGGGTTACCCCATTTGATGGGCGACTGATATACTTATCAAGACGTATACGCCCGTCCTACAGCAGAAAGAGGTGCCATGAACGCAACCCTCAAGGACAACGTGCTCACCCTCCATCTGGAGGGGCACATCGACTCGGGTAATGCCCATGCCGTGGAGGCGGAGGTCTTTAGCACGGTGGAAGAGTATCCTCAGGCAAAGCTTGTTATTGACGCCGCGCGTCTGGACTACATCTCCTCAGCCGGCCTGCGCATCCTCATGCGCTTGCGCAAGCTGGCCAAGCATGCCCTGCCCGTCCTCGACGTCTCGCCCGAGGTCTTCGAGATATTTGACATCACGGGCTTCACGGAATTGCTCGATGTTCGCAAGCGACTGCGGGAGGTTTCGGTCGAGGGGTGCGAGCTCATAGGATCCGGTGGCTTTGGCAAGGTGTATCGCACTGATCCCGAGACCATCGTTAAGGTCTATAACCCTGGCATTAGCCTGGACTTGGTGCAGCAGGAGCGAGACACCGCGCAGAAGGCGTTCTTGGCAGGCGTGCCCACGGCCATCTCGTACGACGTCGTGCGCTGCGGCGAGAGCTACGGCGTTGTGTACGAACTGCTTAACGCCAGGACCGTGGCGCAGATTATTGACGCCGACCGAACCCGCGTTCGGGAAATGGGCCAGAAGAGCGCCGCTTTGCTCAAGGAACTGCACGAGATCGAGATGCCAGACGGGTCGTTGCCCAATCGCAAGGCCGAGTTCTTGGAGTGGCTGCCCAACGTCGCACCCGTCCTGGAGGCGGAAGAGGTCCAGACGATTCGCGACTTCATCGAGGCGCTGCCCGATCGCAGTACCTTCCTGCACGGCGACTTCAACTCGAAGAACATCATGGTGCAGGAGGACGGTGAGTTCTTGCTCATCGATATCGGCGATGCCGCCATCGGCCACCCCGTGTTCGATGTGGCGAGCCTCATTCTGCCATACCTGTATTTGCCCCGCTCCGCGATGCCGGAGGAGGAGCGTCGGCGCCTGTTGGGCTTCGCGCTCGAGGATGCCCCCATCATGTGGAATACCATGTGCGGGACGTACTTTGGCGTCGACGATGCCGAGCAGATAGAGCGCATCACGCAGGATACCATGCCCTATGCGCAGCTGCTGGCCTCCTATCAGGGGACGCGCCGATGCGGCTACGACGTGGACTACATGAGTCGCATTTCGGTTCCGGGCATGCGGCAGCGTCTGTTTCCCCTCATACGGAGTGCCAGGCCTGTGGATTGGTAGGCCTGCGCGAAGCGCAGCCGCCCGTCTAGAAGAGGCGCCCCTTGGACATGCGTGCATGCCCAAGGGGCGCCTCTTCTAGACGAACCGTAGTACCCGAGTGGGTGTACTTACATCAGGCTGCAGACGTTTTGCGCGAAGGCAACAGGGTCGTCGACCGAGAGGCCCTCCACCAGCAGTGCCTGGTCGTACAGCAGGCTCGCATAGAGCCCCAGCTTCTCGTCGTCGCCGGCCTCCTGCGCCGCGACGAGCTTGGAGAACACGGGGTGCTCGGCGTTGAGCTCGAGGACGCGACGGCTATGCGGCGCCTCCATCCCCTCGGGACCCTGCGCGAGCACGCGCTCCATCTCCAGCGAGACGGGACCCTCGGTGGTGATGCGTGCCGGGGCGTCGGTGGGGCTGGCCGCGGCAACGACCTTCTCGACCTTCTGGCCGAGCTTGCTGGCAAGCGCCTCGAAGAGGCCCTCGTGCTCGGTCGTGGCCTTCTTGGCGGCTTCCTTCTCCTCCTCGGTCGCGAGGTCGAGGTCGCCGGAGGTCACGTTCTTGAGGTCGTAGTCGCGTGCGTCGCGGCCCTTGTTCTCGGAGTCGCCCGCAACGGCGGCGGCATGATAGGTGCGCATGGCCTGGAAGGTGAACTCGTCCACGTCCTGCGTGCACAGCAGCACGTCGAAGCCCTTGTCCAGCACCGTGCGCACGATGGGCATCTTGGCCAGACGGTCGCGCGAGTCGCCCGTAACGAAGTAGATGGCCTCCTGCTCCTCGGGCATTGCCGCCACGTACTCGGCAAAGGTGACGAACTTCTCGTCCTTCGCGCTCCAGAACAGGAGCAGGTCGGCCAGCGGGTCGGACTTGGCGCCATAGCTGTTGTAGATGCCAAACTTCAGGCCGCGACCAAAGTTCTCGTAGAACTTCTCGTACGCCTCGCGATCGTTGTCGCGCATGTCCTGCAGGTTGCGCGTGATCTGGCGCTCCACCGAGCGTGCCATGGCGCGGAGCTGCCGGTCCTGCTGCAGCGTCTCGCGCGAGATGTTGAGGCTCACGTCGGGGGAGTCCACCACGCCGCGTACGAAGTTGTAGTAGTCGGGAAGCAGGTCGGCGCACTTCTCCATAATGAGCACGTTGGAGGAGTAGAGCGCCAGGCCCTTTTGGTAGTCCTTGCTGTACAGGTCGAACGGCGCGCGTCCCGGCACGAAGAGCAGCGCGTGGTAGTCCAGCGTGCCCTCCACGTGGAAGGGGATGGTGCGTGCGGGCGCGTCCCAGTCGTGGAAGGTGGACTTGTAGAACTCGTCGTAGTCGCTCTGCTCGACCTCCTGCTTGCGCTTGCGCCAGATGGGCGTCATGGAGTTGAGGGTCTCGAGCTCCTCGTAGTCCTCGTACTCGGGGGTGTAGTCCTCGGGCGCGTCCTCGGGCTTGGGCAGCTGGCGGCTCTTGGTCACCATCATGCGGATCGGGTGGCGCACGTAGTTGGAGTAGCGCGTTACGAGGTCACGCAGGCCCCACTCGCTCAGGTACTTGTCGAAGCCGACCTCTGCGTCCTCGCCGTCGGCGGGAGCCTCGGGCTCGTCGCGTAGCCACAGGATTACGTCGGTGCCATGCGTGGAGCGCTGATCGTCGGCCGGCTCGAGCGTGTAGCCCTCGATGCCGTTGGACTCCCAAACGTAGGTCTCGTCCGAGCCGAATGCGCGGCTTACCACGCGCACCTGCTTGGCGACCATAAACGACGCATAGAAGCCCACGCCAAACTGGCCGATGATGTCCACCTCACCGCCCTGCGCCTCGGCGTTGGCCTGCTTGAACTGCTCGCTGCCGGAATGGGCGATAGTGCCCAGGTTCTCCTCGAGCTCGGCCTCGGTCATGCCGATGCCGTTGTCCGAGACGGTAATGGTGCGCTCGTCCTTGTTAAACGACAGGCGAATCTCCAGGTCCTCGTCGCCGAGCTTGGCGGAGGAGTCCGTAAGGCTCTGGAACGAGAGCTTGTCGATGGCATCCGATGCGTTGGAAATGAGCTCGCGCAGGAAGATGTCGCGATTGGTGTAGATGGAGTTGGCCATCAAGTCAAGAAGCTTCTTGCTCTCGGTCTTAAAGTGCTTCATGAAGTGCTCCCTTTCTTGCGTACACGTGCACACGAGCTTACTTATACCCCGCTTTTCCCGATTCAAAACGCTTTTTTGGCTTGTGTGATTGCTGCGATGTCCGTTTGGGAAGCGGTGTCACTGTGACATGCACGCATTCACAGTGGCACCGCTTCCCAAACGGACAGCCGGATAGCCGTGCGCTAGCGGTTGTGCCAGGACTCGTCGGCGTGGGACTTGTCGACGCCGTGCGAGTGGGTCTTGGTCTCCAGGACGCCGTCGCGCGTGCGGATGAGCTTGCGCTTGATCTTGCCGCCCACCGTCTTGGGCAGCTCGTCAACGTACTCCACGATACGGGGGTACTTGTACGGCGCGGTCTCGTGCTTTACCCACGTCTGCAGCTCCTTGGTAAGGGCGTCGGAGGGCTCGTAGCCACGTGCGAGCACGATGGTGGCCTTAACCACCATGCCGCGGATGGGGTCGGGGGCGGCCGTCACGGCGCATTCGACGACCGCATCGTGCTTGACTAGGGCGCTCTCCACCTCGAAGGGCCCAATGCGGTAGCCCGAGCACTTGATGACGTCGTCGTTTCGTCCCACGAAGAACACGTAGCCGTCGATGTCGCGCCAGGCCATGTCGTGCAGGTTGTAGTACTCGCCGCCCACGGCATCGGCCGTGGCCTCGGCGTTGTTTACATAGCCCACGAACAGCCCGGGGGGATAGGCCTCCTTGAGGCCCGTCACGCAGATGGCGCCCTCTTCGCCGTCCTCGACCTCGTTTCCGTCGTCGTCGAGGAGCTTGATGTTGAGCAGGGGAGAGGGCTTGCCCATGGAGCCGGGGCGCGGCTCGAGCCAGGGATAGGTCGCGAGCAGCACCGGACCCTCGGTCTGGCCAAAGCCCTCGCGGATCTTCTTGCCGGTGTACTTCTCCCACTGAATGGTGACCTCGGCGTTGAGTGGCTCGCCAGCGGTCGCGAAGTTCTGTATGGACGAGAGGTCGTACGACGCCACGTCCTCTTGCAACATAAAGCGATACATGGTGGGCGGCGCGCAAAACGTCTTGAGGTCGTAGTCCTGCATGTGCTGCAGGAGTTTGGTGGGTACGAACTTCTCCATGTCGTAGCAAAAGATCTCGGCGCCGGCAATCCACTGCCCGTAGATCTTGCCCCAGCCGAACTTGGCCCAGCCGCTGTCGGTAACGCTCATGTGCAGGCCATTCTCCTGCACCTGCTGCCAGTACTTGGCCGTGAGGATGTGGCCCAAGGGGTGTGCGAAGTTGTGCATAACGGCCTTGGGGTTGCCCGTCGTGCCGCTGGTAAAATAGATGAGCATGATGTCCTTGGACGAGGTGGCGTCCACGCCGCTCGGGCGCTCCCACTCTTGCGACTCGTTGGCCAGCAGCTCGTCGAACGAGAGCCAGCCCTCGCGCTCGCCAGCGACGCACACCTTGTTTTGCACGGTGGGCGACTGGGGGATGGCACCCTCCACCTGCGAGCAAACGTAGTCGTCGTTCACGCATACCAGCATGCGCACGTTTGCCGTGTTGGCGCGGTACGCGATGTCGTGCGTGGTGAGCTGCAGGGTGGCCGGAATGATGGTGGCGCCAATCTTGCACAGGGCAGTGGCGACCACCCAATACTCCCACCTGCGGCGCAGGATGCACATAACCACGTCACCCTTGCCGATACCGAGCTTTACGAACGCGTTGGCGGCGCGATTGGACAGGCGGCTGATCTCGGTAAAGGTAAACTCGCGTTCGTTGTCGTGGTCGTCGCACCACAGCAGCGCCTTCTTGTCGGGCTCCACGCGTGCCCACTCGTCCACCACGTCGTAGCCAAAGTTGAAGTCCTTGGGTACGTTGATCCTAAAGTTCTCGTAGAAGTCCTCGTAGCTCGAGAAGTCGATGCGCGGACAGTACTTGCTCAGAATGTGATTCATGATGCCTGCTTTTCCTTTGCTGCGCTAAGCCTTGCCTATTCGGCGATGATGGTCACGAAGCGTGCGGGTACGTTGCTGCCGCAGCGCTGACCATGGGGAATCGTCGGGTTAAAGTAGATGCTGTCGCCGGGTTCGAGCGTAAACTCGCGGTCTCCCCATACCACGACGAGCTTGCCCTCCAGCACGAGGTTGAACTCCTGTCCGGAGTGCTGCACGAGTTTTGCCGGCTCGTCGGAGGGGTTGATGGTGACCTCCAGGGGCTGCATTATCTTGTTCTGATACCTAAAGGCCAGATCCTCGAAGTGATATCCGGGATAGCGCTCGACCTCGCGTCCCTTGCCGGCGCGCACTACCTGGAACGTGTTGAGCTTGGCGGCGGTCCCGGTAAGGATCTCGGTGAACTCCACGCCAAAGCGCTGCGCCATATGATAGATTGCCGAGATGGGCACGTCGGCGCCGGACTCCTCCCATTGGTTGTAGGTCTCCAGACTTACCTCGAGGTCGGCGGCCATGTCTTCCTGCGAAACGTCGCATGCCTCGCGAAGCCCCCGAATCCGCTCGCCAATCTCCTTTAGTGCCTTCTCGTCTGTGGACATGTGGCCACTCCTCATCCGTCGCGTTTGCAATCGTGTATTGCGCCAAGGGGCGCTAGTACTGCGGCCCTTGGTACTTGGCGTCACCAAATCCCAGTATGAGCGTAAAGATGTTGGGCAGGAATAGCAGCCCGACGGCAAATCCCATGCCCTTTCCATACGCCAGGGATGTCTTTATCTGCAGGAGCACGGTGTACAGCAGTGCGAGAAGACTGGCCACGAAGGCGAGGGTGCCCAGCAGGGGGTTGCCGACACTCGCTGCGACGAGCTGTCCGTCGACCATAACGTACTGTATGCTTGCCAGGTTGAGCACGACGGTGCCAATCGATGCGACCAGATAGATCCAAAAGCTCTTTGCCGTCCACACGATCTTGAACAGCGTATAGTCGCTGTACAGCGGGACGAGCGCTTTCCAGCCCTGCTCTCCGGCTTTTGTATACATCTTCCAATGGGCGATTACCAGCAGAATCCATACCACGAGGGAGATGCCGCACAGTGCGACCAAGACACCGCCGGCAAGTCCGAAGGCGGCTGCAGCCTGACTGGTGCTGGATTCCATAATCATCCTCCTTGGTTGAATGAGAACCCCTTGTCCCATGCAGAGTAACCACCTATTTTGCTCTTTTATCACGCGAATGTAAACGCTAATTTGGCGCGCATGTGGTTGGCCGATCAAAGGGGGTTACCCCCATTGATCGGCCGGCAGCCCCCATCGATTGGCGTATAATCGCCCTACGTTGACGTGTGGAAGGTGTGGTGCATGCAGCTCAAGGGGTCGCAAATCGTGGTGCGCACATTGGTGGAGCAGGGCACAAAGCTCGTGTTCGGCTTCCCCGGTGCGACCGTTATAGACATCTACGACGCGCTGTTGGACTACCAGGACGAGATTCGCCACGTCCTGGTGGCACACGAGCAGGGCGCGGCCCATGCTGCCGACGGCTATGCGCGCGCCACGGGCAGGGTGGGGGTGTGCCTGGCGACATCGGGTCCTGGCTCCACCAACTTGGTTACGGGCATCGCCGCGTCCTTTATGGACTCGACGCCGCTCGTGGTGATTACCGGCAACGTGGCGACGGAGCACATTGGGACGGACAGCTTCCAGGAGATCGACATCACGGGCGTCACGCTGCCCATAACCAAGCACAACTACTTCGTTGAAGACGTCAACGAGCTGGCCCACGTAATCCGCGAGGCCTTTCGCCTTGCCGTCTCCGGTCGCCCTGGCCCGGTGCTCATCGACATTGCCAAGGACGTCCAGCAGGCGATGGGGTCCTACGAGCCTGCGGAGGCGGTCCGTGCCGACGATCCGGTCCTTGGAGACCTCTCGCAGCTCGACGCGGCAGTTGCCTGCATCAACGCATGCCACCGACCGCTGGTCTACTTTGGTGGCGGCGTGTTGGCAGCGGGTGCGCAACGCGAGGTGCTCGAGCTGGCCAACAAGGTGGACGCGCCCATCGCCTGCTCGCTTATGGGACTCTCGGCCGTTCCCACCAATCACCCGCGCTTCCTTGGCATGGAGGGCATGCACGGTCGCTATGCGGCCACCATGGCCATGAAGAACGCTGACTGCATCATCGCCTTGGGCTGCCGCTTTAACGATCGCTCCACCGGTGATCGCACGCGCTTTGGTGCCGCCGTGCACATCGTCCACATAGACGTGGACGGTTCCGAGATAAACAAGACCACCTCGGACGACTTTGGCATCGTTGGCGACCTGCGTCCGGCGCTCAACCGGCTCATTCCTCTGTTGGACCAGGCCGACCACCAGGGCTGGAGCCAGCTCATACAAAAGATGCGCGAGGACGAGGCGTCGCAGGTCGACACACGCGACGGCCTGACGCCGCGCAACGTGCTGATGATGGCCGACGAGTTTCGCGAGCCGGGCTCGTGCGTGGTTACCGACGTCGGTCAGCATCAGATGTGGGCGGCCCAGTTCCTCGTGCTTTCCCAACCAAGGACGTTCGTCTCGAACGGTGGCTTGGGAGCCATGGGCTTTGGCCTGCCCGCGGCCATTGGCGTCGCGCTGGCCACGCACAGGCGAACGTTGCTCGTGGTTGGTGACGGTGGTCTGGGCATGAGCGTGCAGGAGCTGGCCACGGCAGTTTCCACCCGTGCTCAGGTTACCGTGTTGCTCATGAACAACGGGACCTTGGGAATGGTGCGCCAATGGCAGCGGCTCTTCTACGACCGGCGCTATGTGGGCACGACGCTGGCGGGATACCGGCAGACCGACTACGTTGCCGTGGCCAGGGCGTTTGGCGCTCAGGGAAGTCGGGCACAGAGCCTTCTTGACCTGCGCCGGGCGTTTGGCGAGGCGGCGGCGTGCGAGGGGCCGTATGTGATTGACTGTGCCATCGCGCAGGACGAGCTCGTGCTGCCCATGCTTGCTCCGTCCGGGGGGCTCGACGACATTATTGTTGAGGTGGAAGAGTAGATGGATCGCTACACGCTGGCCATTTTGGTGCACAATCGCTTTGGTGTCCTCAACAGGGTTACCAGCATGTTCCGCAGGCGTCGCTTTAACATTGCCTCGCTCACGGTGTCCGAGACCGAGACCGCGGCGTACTCGCGCATAACGGTCGTCTTCGACGGTGACGACATTGCCAAGGAGCAGCTCATGCGGCAGCTCTACAAGCTGCCCGACGTGGTAATGGTGCGCGAGCTGGACCGCGACGCGTCGGTAAACAGCGAGCTGCTGCTCATCAAGCTGGCAAACCGCGAGCGCGACAAGCGAAACGACATCCTGGACGCCGCCGGGGCCTTCGAGGCCAAGATAATGGAGTACAGTCGGGATGCCATCATCCTGCAGTTGGTGGGTGACACGCTGCTCATCGACAACTTTATTGACCTCATGCGCGACTACGAGATTCTGGAGAGCTGTCGCACAGGCGTAATCTCGCTCGCGCGCGGTGCCGGCACCATGCGCGACGGGATCGGGTAGGCCGGGGTGTCTGTGTGGACCTATCGAAGGGGGTAACCCCCATTGATATGCCGCTTGCGGCAATCAATGGGGGTTACCCTTCGATAGGCTGGCGCCGACCGTCGATTTACGTGTCTTGTGGCCGGCCCGTGAACGGAAAAGCAGAACGTGCTAGAGCAAGGTGCGACAACGCCAGATGCTGCCCTCGGTTACGAGCACGTCCACGGGAATGTCGTGGTCGTCATGGGGCAGGGGGTTGCTGCTCACCTGCACCGAACGCACGAGGCCAATCTTCTCGCCGGGATAGAAGGCGAGGAACTCGTCGTAGTAGCCGGCGCCGTATCCCACGCGGTGTCCCTCGCCGTCGAAAACGAGACCGGGAACGAAGCATACCGAGCCGAGGAAGTCCCACTCATCCAAGGGCGTGGCGTCTGGACGGGGAGGCTTGGCCAAGCCCCGCGCCCCGCGCGTTATCTGCTTGGGATTCTCGATCTGGAAGAACTGCATCTGGGAGGTCGAGGGGTCCAGGTACGGCAGTGCCAGGCGCTTGTTTGCGGCGAACACCTCGTCGATGATGGGTCGGGTGTCAATCTCCTCGTGGAGGGGCAGATAGCACAGCACGAGCTCCGCATCGTTGTAGGAGTTGAGCATGTGCAGCATGCGATACACCGAGCCGTCGATGTGTCGCGAGAAGTCCTTGGGCATCTGTTCGCATAGAGCGAGGTAGTTTTGTCGTAACGAGGCCTTGCTCGCATCGGTGCCGTATGAACTCGCCATGTATGTCCTCCTTGCACTCACGTATACGATAGCCTACTCTGGTACACCATGTGACGACAAACTGTCGTGAACCTCAAAAAATTGGGAACCGAAGGAGAATCGGCATGTGCTCTGCACCTGTTGGCGTGCCTTTTTTGCTGGAAATCGACGGTATTTCCATTGAGGTAACGCGCAAGCGCGTGAAGAACGTTAACTTTCGCGTGGGGAGCGACGGCGTCGCCCGCATGAGCGTTCCAGCCCACATGTCCGGCGAGCGCATACGCGAGGTGGCCCAGCGTCATGCGGGCTGGTTCGCCAAACATTTGGAGCAGGTGGAGTCCTTGCCCAGCAGGCGCCCACGCGACTGGGAGACCGGCGAGTCGGTTTGGGTGTGGGGTGAGGAGCGCCGACTTGTGGTGGAGTGCGTGCAGGACGGCTTTGGGTGCACGCTTGGGGAGGGGGAACTGCGACTTCGGGTTCCCAAGAACTCCACCCAGGAGGGACGTGCCCTGCTTGCGGAGCGATGGTATGCCGACCAGCTCAAGGAGCGCCTGACGCAGCTTCTGCCGGAATGCGAGGCACGTGTGGGTCGCAGGGCAACGTCGGTGACGCTGCGTAGGATGAAGACCAGGTGGGGCTCGTGCACCACGCGTACGGGCGCCATACGCATAAACATCGCGCTGGCCGAGTGTCCTTTGCACTGTTTGGAGATGGTGGTGACGCACGAGCTGTGCCATCTTGTTGAACGAGGCCACAACCAGCGCTTCTATGCCCTTATGGACCTGCATTGCCCTGGCTGGCGCGCATCCAAAAAATGGCTCGACATGCATCCTCCAACTATGTGACGCGGCATGCCGTGCTAGAATGACTCGGTTACCAATCGAAAGGATTCGCTATGCCCAATGAGGGAAGCTACGAGGTGGCGCTTCGCCGCAGCAACCAGATTCAGGCAGACCTGCCGGAGCATCCCGACAAGTATTGCATGCTCACCGGCGACCGTCCCACCGGCCGCCTGCACTTTGGACACTACTTCGGCACGCTTGTGGAGCGCGTCCGCCTGCAGGACCTGGGCGTTCGCACGAACGTGATCATTGCTGACTATCAGGTGATCACCGACCGCGACACCACCGAGCACATTGCCGACAACGTGCACAACATGGTAATCGACTACCTTGCGTGCGGCATCGACCCCAGCAAGACCATGATCTTTACGCACTCGGCCGTACCCGCGCTCAACCAGCTCATGCTGCCCTTCCTTAGCCTGGTGAGCGAGTCGGAGCTGCAGCGCAACCCCACCGTAAAGGCCGAGCAGGAGGCAAGCGGCCATGCGCTCACTGGCTTGCTGCTCACCTATCCGGTGCATCAGGCCTGTGACATCCTGTTTTGCAAGGGCAACATCGTGCCGGTGGGCAAGGACCAGCTTCCGCACATCGAGCAGACGCGCCTCATCGCGCGCAGGTTCAACGACCGCTATGGCAAGGTGTTTCCCACCGTGGACGGCCTGCTTACCAGCACGCCCATGCTGCCCGGTCTCGACGGACGCAAGATGAGCAAGTCCTACGGCAACGCCATCGCCATCTCGATGACCGAGGACGAGACCGCAAAGCTCATCCGCAAGTCGCGCACCGACTCCGAGCGCAACATCACCTTCGACCCCGAGAATCGCCCCGGTGTGTCGGCGCTGCTCACCACGGCGGGCATCTGCACCGGGCGCGACCCTCAGGAGATTGCCGCCGAGATTGGCATGGGTGGTGCAGGCCAGCTCAAGCGTTACGTAACCGAGTCGGTAAATGCCTACTTCGCCCCCATCCGCGAGCGTCGGCGCGAGCTCGAGAAGGACATGGACTACATTCGCGACGTTCTTGCCGAGGGCAACCGCAGGGCAAACCAGATCGCGAACGCCACCCTTGATGAGGTTCGTGCCGCCATGGGTATGTGCTACTAGCCCGTACCGCGGGCTCGTACAGAGGTGACGGACGCCTTTGTGCGGGCCCGTTCGCTAGCGAACGACCATGTGGGCAAGGCGGGCGATGGCCTCGCGATATCCCTCGACGCCCTTTCCGGCGATTTGCGTAACGTCCGCAATCCCCTCGAGCTGAGGAATCGTGGGGTCTTGCGACTCGAACAGGTTGACCACCACCGTGGGCAGGTCCACGGCATAGATGGCCGCATAGAGGGCCGTGGATGGCGTGGCGAGCGGTCCGGGATTTACGATGAGCGCATGGTAGGCACCATAGGCGTCCTGCATGCAATCGATGAGGTCGCCCTCGTGGTTCGATTGGAAGCAGTCGCAGCGGCTGAACCCTACGCGTTCTGCCTCGGCCTTGCAGAGCTCGAGCAACGAAGGGTAGTCCGTAATGGGCACACCCCTAAAGGGACTGATTCCCAGCATGTTGATGTTCGGCCCGTTGACCACCAGGAGGCGCGCGTCATCCACCTTGTCGTCCGTGAGTGCGGGTGGCTCAGGATTGGCGGCCTCCCCAAACAGGTCGTCGAGCATGCTCAGCTCGTCCGCGTTCATAAGCGGCGAGTCGGCGGGCGGCTCGTGTTGGTCCTGCCGCTTGGGGGGATTGATCTGGATGCGCATGCTGGACTCTTGGCGGGACATCGGGAAGAGGGCATCCGTGCCTGCCTGCACGCCGGTAAGGCTTACAAAGGAATGGTACACGCCGTCGATTATGCGTGGGCCAAACACGACCTCTATGCCGTTTTGCCCGCGTGTGGCTGTGCCCAGAACGCTGCTGATCTCGTTGAGGCCCTGGTAGTCCACAATGGCGGGGTCCACGAGCGTCACGCGCAATCGCGTCATGCACACGGTGTTGTATTGCACGTTCTCGCGGCCTCCCAGGGAAGATAGCACGGCTTGGGCGATGTCGTCCTTGTCCAATGCGGTCCTCCCTTCCACCACGAAGTCACAAGATGAGCGTACTTTCCAGCAGTATAGGGTGTGTGCAGGGGTTTTGCCCCGCAACAGGCGTTTTGGGCGGTGAGTGACAGGGACGGTTCCGTGAGCGAGTGCTAACCAATATCTTTTTCGCACGAAAAATTAAAAATGCGTATTATGTTTTGCGGTACATGAGCGTAGAGGTCGAGGCGAGGAAGAGACGCGTGCCTCATTGGGGCGCCCTTCTCGCGATGATTATGTGCTGGCGACGAACATTAGTGGGAAGAATCGGAAGGCAGTGTTGCGGCCAACTGGGAAAACGCGATGTGGCGCCTCGCGATTTCCCACTAGCTAAAATAGCTAGTGGGAAATCGCGGTAGCCCGCATTGGCATATCCGCAGGATACGCGATTTTTTGCCTACGATTGTTCCCACTATTCAAGCACCGCATGGTGGTCCGTCTTCTTGCGATGGGGGTGGCATCGGCTAGAATGTGGCCAACAGGATCGAGAGGGGCATCCGATGGCTTCGAGTGAGGCTTATCTGGCATATGTGCTTGACCTGCTGGCAGGTGTGCCGGCCGTCACCACGCGAAAGATGATGGGGGAGTACCTGCTCTATGCCCAGGGCAAACTCTTCGGCGGCGTTTACGACGACAGGTTCTTGGTGAAGCCGACCGAGGCCAGCCGAAAGGCGCTCGCTATCGAGGAGCTACCATACGAGGGGGCGTCGCCCATGCTGATGGTGGATCTGGAGGACGGCGAGGCGGTATCGGCCCTCGTGGTAGCTATGCTGGCTGAGCTGCCGAAGCCGAGGCGCCGCCGCGCGTAGCACTGTGGACCTTCACCTACCGCACGGGCAGCCGAACCTTGAGCGAGTCGTTGTCCACGGTGTAGCCGTAGGTGTAGAACGAGTACCGGGCGTCTCGCGTCACGTCCACCTTGTAGTCCTCGTCCAAAAACGCGCGGTACGGGTCCCACGTGGTGAGCACGAGCCTGAGCTGGTGGCCGGGTGCCAGGGTGTATGCGGTGGGAATCATGTAGAAGGTGTAGTCGTAGTACGTGTTTGGCTGCACGTTGTCCTCTTGCAGCACGTACTCCTTTGCGTCCGCGCCGCAGCCCGGGTTCTGAAGGTCCGTCCAACCGTACGAGACGACCTTCGCCTTCGTGGGCAGCTGGCCAAACGCCAGCGCCGAGCCCTCCGGAGCTCCGCCTCCCACCGGGAAGCTGCTCAGGGTCGTTGTGGTTATGCCCTCGCATAGGGGTTTTGGCGAGACGTACGCGTTGAAGTCGGCGCCGCTCTCCATCTCGTCGACGAGCACCGCCGTCACCATGAGTCCATCCCGGTCGCCGTCCGCCGTTGCGAGGCGCGCGTGGATCTCGGGCACGCCAAACAGCGTGCTCCCGACGGGCACGTCGAGCACGTATTGAGCCGCCATGTCGCCATCCAGCGACGTGTAGTACTGCTGGTCGTCGTTTGCCCTACTTGCGTCGACCTCCCGACCCAAGATCTCCGTCGCGTACTCGGCAATCTTTTCCGAGCTGACGGCAGGCGCCTTCTCGTCGGCCGTGTTGTGCGCGGGGACGTCTTGGTACGAGAAGTCCCGCCACGCATCGTAGGTCTTCCACGTACCGTCCACGTTGCTCTGTGCGGTGACTGCGGCCATATTCTCTATGCCGTTATCCACGCCGTACAAATAGTGGCAGAGCCACTTGTTGAGCAGGTCCTCCCACCTGGTGCCATTTACGTCCACGCCGTTGAGCAGCGCGTGATCGCCCTGGTGGAGAATGAGCTTGTGGGTTTGTCCGGCCTTGGAAAACGCCTGCTCCATGAGGTCCGCCTGCCTGGCGTCGACGTTAAAGTCGTTGAGGCCCTGCACGATGAGTGCGGAGCATGCGATGTGCTGGTGGTCGTCGGCGTAGTTCATCATGTCCCAGATCTTGGCATAGTCTCCATTGGCCTCGATCTGGTCCTTGGCAACCTGCCACAGGTACGAGCCGTATCCGGGCTTGAGCTTCGTCTGGCTGTCGTCGGTAAAGACGCCCGCACAGTTTTCGGCGGCGAGGCAGTCGGTGTAGTTGGCTTCCTCCAGGATGGGAATGCCCTGGCGGTTGGTGTAGTCGTACCAGTTTGCGATGCCAGAAATCGGAACGATGGTCTTGAGCCCTTCTACGCCCGTGGTGGCCACCTCAAAGGGGATCGTGCCGCCGTACGACATGCCGACCATCGCGACGTTGCCGTTGGACCAGTCCGCCTCGATCTGGATGTCGCCGGTCCGGTCGGCGTAGGCGGCGCGGTTGTGTGCGAGCCACTCTACCACGCACTTGTGGCTGTCACACTCGAGGTCCATGCCGCACAGCTCGAAGCCCTCCGACCCGTAGGTGCCGATGCCGCAGGCCTCCACGACGGCGAACCCGCGCACCAAATAGTAATCGAAGATGCCGGCGGCTTCGAATGCCTGATGATCCGTGCTGGGAATGGTGTAGTTCCAGTCTTGGGCGTCGGCGCGCTCGGCCTGCTCAGCCGTGGTTGCGGACGCGGTGGGCGTGCGCTTCTGGCCGTCCGTGTAGAGGGTCTGGTAGTCGAATGGCTTCTCCTCGCGGAGGGCGATTGGATCGATGTTTTCGTTGAGACCGGCTTCGTAGGGATACGGATGGTATATGACCCCGGCCTGGTACTTGCCCTCCGCGGCGGCGCGTGGAACCTGCGCAAAGACCTTTACCAGGTCGGCCTTGCCGTCGTTGTCGGTGTCGTGGTCGGTCTCCACGTAGACGCAGAACCGCAGGATGTCGCTGCCCTCGTTGGTGTATGGGTCGGCACGGTAGCTGCTCCAGGTAAGCATGGGCTGGGCCATGCCGTCCTGGAACGCGGGGGTGCCCGTCGAATCGGCGGCCTTGGATGCGGGAGCCTCGCCTGCGCACCCCACGAGCGACACGAGCAGCAAGAGGGCCAGCAGGGAGGTGAGGAAGTTTCGGCTTCTATTGCATTGCATAGTAATGACCATTTCCCTTGGGATGGTGCGCCTGCAGCCCTGCGATGACGATGGTCGCGTGGGCGTCTTTGGATTCATTCTAGCACGCCGGGCTATCGGCCCGTGAACAGTACCGGCGGCGCTACAGCCCCAGCATGCCGCAGATTGCCTCGGCGTCTCCCTGGGCGGAGCCGGTGCAGGGCAGCACGTGGTCTGCCCACGAGCGGTACTGGTGCATGCGCTCGCGCGCCAGGCGCTCGACGCCCTTGGACTGCGAGAGTGGCCGGCCGTCGCTGGAGAGTTCGGCAAGCGGTCGGTCGAGCATGATGATCGTTCCGTTTTGGTGCAGGAGTTCGTAGTTCTCCTCCCGGGTCACGATGCCACCCCCACAAGCGATGACCAACCCGGACTGCGCGGCGTAGGTGGCTGCCGTCTGGGTCTCCAGGCGACGGAACGCATCCTCGCCGTTGGCACGAATGTACGCTCCCGGCTCGGTGCCATGGTCCACGGAAAAGCTGTCGTCCAGATCCACGAAGGGTCGGTGCGTGAGGTGCGCCAGCCTGCGACCAGCACTGCTCTTGCCGCAGCCAGGCATACCAATGAGAATCACGTTGCGCGTCTGCGCGCGTATGCCGGCCTCGATGCGCTCGACGACGTCGTTGGGGTGCGTCGTCTGCAAGAAGCGCTCGCTCGCAAACTTGGCCTGCGACACGAGCATGGCAAGACCGGACTCGCTGGCGATGCCGCGCTCCTCGGCCAGCATGCAGAGCTGCGTGCGCTCGGGGTTGTATACCACATCGAGCACCCCGCGCAGGTGGGGGAGAGCATCGAGCTGGTGCGGGGAGAGCACGCTCTGCGGGCAGTTGGGGAACATGCCCACGGGGGTGGTGTTTACCACGAGCGCGGCGTCGGCATGCCACTGCGTGAGCGTGTCGTACGTCTGCGCTCCCGAACGCGAGACGACCACCACGTTGGCGCCCACGTCGTTCAGCGCGGCCTGCACTGCCTGGCTGGCACCGCCCGAGCCCAGCACCAGGGCTTTTTTGCCGCGCAGGAACTCGGTTGCCTCGCAGCCCACCTCGCGCCTGCAAAAGCGCTCGAGCATCCACGAGAAGCCCAGCACGTCGGTGTTGTCGGCGAGGATCCGCCCGTCGGGCAGCCGCACCAGCGTATTGGCGACGCCCAGCCTCTGCACCCGCTCGGTGCGCTCGTCGGCAAGCTGCGCCGCTTGGCGTTTGTAGGGGATGGTCACGTTTATGCCGCGCCATGTTCCCTCGCGGACGAACGACGCGACCTCGTCGGGCTCGCGCTCGAACAGGCCGTAGGGGCTGCTGCCGAGCTCGTTGTGGATGCGCACGGACCAGCTGTGTCCCAGCGTGCGACCCAACAGGCCAAATGGCTCGACCTCACGTGCGGCCACCTCACACCACCTCCGTGTAGGAGCCAAGGTAGCGCCAATGCTCGCACACGTCGTCGAGCGAGTCCATCAGCACTCCGAATTCCGGTGCCGCGGCGGGGCACTCGATGTCGAAGTAGAACATAAACTCGAAGTCGCGGTTTGCGATGGGCCGGCTCTCCAGCTTGATGAGGTTGATGTCGAGCGCGTAGAAGCGTGCGAGCACGTTGTGCAGGGCACCCGGCTCGTGGTTCACCACCGCCATGAGCGAGGAGCGCTCGGCCCCGGGGTAGATGGTGAGGTCCTTCGAGATGCACGCGAAGCGCGTGTAGTTGTTCTGGTTGTCCTGGACGCTTGGCTCGGCAATCTGCAGGCCGTACAGGTCGGCGCATGCGCGTGAGGCGAGGGCCGCCACGTCGGAGCGGTCCGACTGCGAGACCATCTGTGCCGCACGCGCGGTGTTCTCGCACACGTGCACGCGGCAGTTGGGAATCGTCGCCAGGTAGTCGGCGCACTGGTTGATGGCCTGCTGGTGGCTGTAGACGATGCGCACGTCCTCCTTGGCCGTCCCTGGCTTTACCAGCAGGTTGTGGTCGATCTTGAGGCGACAGCTACGCACGATGTGGAACTCGTGGCGCATCATGAGGTCGTACACGTGGTTTACCGAACCGGCGGTGGAGTTCTCTATGGGCAGCACGCCAAACTGGGCTTCCCCGCGCTCCACCGAACGAAACACGTCCTCGAAGGTGGGGAAGAAGTCGATGGAGGGATGGCGAAACATGCGATCGCAGGCTATCTGCTGATATGCGCCCTCCACGCCCTGGCAGGCAACGTGCGGGCGCAGCGGGAAGAATGCCGGGCTGTGCCCGAGCGCCTGCTCGACGCGCTGGGCGGTGTGGCTCTTGCGGCCCAACGCCTTGTGCTGCGCCTCTCGCGACGCCTCCATGAGCACCGTCTGGATGACGGCGGCGTAGCTCGCGTACTCCGCCGGCACGCGGCTGCTCGCGGCCGCGATGTTCTGGCGCTCGCGCGTGCGGTCGTAGATGGGCTTCCCCGTGGCGCGCTTGTACTCGGCCACCTCGGCCGAGACCTCCAGACGCTCCACGAAGAGCTTGGATATGTCGTGGTCTATGCGATCGATCTGCTTGCGAATCTGCGAGAGTTCCCTCATGGCTGGCACCAATCGTCGGACGGGCGTTGAAGAAGAAGGTCGAGCAGCGCGAGCGCCATGGCGGCCTCGGCCACGGGCACGGCGCGCGCCGCGACGCACGGGTCATGGCGGCCGCGCACCTCGAGCGTGGCGGGCTCCATGCGGGAGAGGTCAACCGACGTCTGGGCCTGCGCGATGCTGGGGGTGGGCTTGACGGCCATCCTAAACAGGATGGGTGCGCCGGTGGATATGCCGCCCAGGCTTCCGCCAGCGTTGTTGGTCGAAACGCAGGGCACCCCGTTGCGCATCTGGAACGGATCGTTGTTCTGCGACCCGGTGAGCGAGGCCACCGCGAACCCCGCGCCAAACTCAAGGCCCTTCACGGCGGGGATGCCAAAGACGATGCGTGCGATGGTTCCCTGGATGCCGTCGAAGCGTGGGCTTCCCACGCCTGCGGGCAGCCCGCAGGCGACGCACTCCACGAGGCCCCCAACGGAGTCGCCAGACTCTCGCATCTGCGCGATAAGACGTGCCATGCGCCTTCCCGCCTGCTCGTCGAGGGTGGGGAAGTCGCCAGCGGCGTGCGCGCGCAGGGCGTCGAGCTGGGAGGTGAGGTGAGCGTTGGCCTCCGGCGTGTTGCGTAGCGCGTCGAAGGACTGGTCGCGCTCGGTTCCCACCTGCGCCACATGCGCGCCAATGCGGATACCAGTTGCCTCCAGGTACTGCAGCGCGATGCCGCCGGCCACGCACAGCGCGGCGGTAAGGCGTGCCGAGAAGTGCCCGCCCCCCGACACGTCGTGGCTCTCACCCCACTTTGCCCATGCGGCAAAGTCG
>CACZFB010000041.1 GCA_902780305.1 uncultured Coriobacteriaceae bacterium
TCTTGGCCTCGATCCACTCTTTTGCATCATTCCTTCCCATCGTAGGCAGCGTTCCGGTGATGACAAATGTCTTGCCTGCCAGCGCATCTGATACACGCTCACACGGTTGAACAGCCCATAGAAGGCACCCAGGGGACACAGGTACTTGCAAAACGGTCGCCGTATGCACATAGAGGCGACGACCACGAGCGCGAGCACCGCAACCTTACCCCAAAACACGGCCCCCGCCTGCGCAAACAGCTTTGGATTGGCGAGCATGAGGGGTAGTGCTCCCTCCAAGGTTCCCGCCGGGCAGAGGAACTTGCAAAAGAACGGCGCGCCCTGTCCGGTAATGGCCCGCGCCACGATGGGCAACGCCAGCACCAACAGAGCCGCCACCACATACTTGAGGTAGCGCAGCGCCCGGTCGAGCTTGCGGGGGAGCTCGACCTTAGGCACCGGAATGCGATACAGCAGATCTTGGATAAAGCCAAACGGGCATAGGAACCCACACACGAGCCGCCCCAACAGCACGCCAAACAGCACAAGCGCGCCCATAACGTAAAACGAGATGCCGCGCGACCTGCCACCCAGCACCGTTTGCAGCGATCCGATGGGGCACGACGCGATGGCGCCAGGGCACGAATAGCAGTTGAGCCACGGCACGCACACGGCTTTGGTCGGTCCGGTAAACACCTTTCCGGCCATAAAGCCCTTAAGGTATCCGTTGGAGACGCAGGCAACGACGGCCTGGATCGCCGTCCTCAGGCGATTGTGACGCTTAACCTGCGCATGGTGCGTCAGGCGATGCCGATGCACTCCAAACATATCCTTACCCCCTTTGCCAACACGACGAGCCATTCGCCGTCGACGATCCCGTACATCACAAACGCGACGGAGCCTGCGAGCAACGCGAGGCGCAGGGCAACGACGTTGCCCCGCGCGCGGGTCTTCTGCGTACTACACATGTGCCGCGGACTTGCCTTGCGCCGCCAGCGCATCGTTTACCAGGCCCCCAAACGCGCTGGGCACGTCTTTGGCGTATCCGTCGTACACACCAACGATCCTGCCCGAGCTATCGACGGCTAGGGTGGTGGGAAGGTACATGACCTCGTCAGAAAGCCTCTCGAAGTCGCCCGTACCCGCAACGAGCGTCGTGCCCGCAAAGCCGGCTTCGCGCAGGAAGTCCTTGGCAGACTCGGGGTCCGAGTCGTAATCGGTGCACACGGTAATAACCTGCACATTGCTCGGTAGGGTCTTCTCCCATTGGGCAATGTGGGGCATCTCTTCTATGCAGAAGCCGCAGTACGAGCCCCAAAAGTTGATAATCGTGACGTCGGCCTTGGCAAGGTCCTCGTTGGTAAAGGTCTTGCCATCCATGGTTTGCGCCGAGAAGGACGTGAGGTTAGTGTAGCCATAGGCGTTGGCGTCGTCACTCGCCACATGAGCTACGGCTGCGACCTCTGCCTGCGCGGGCGCCTCTTGGGTGGATGGGGCAACCTGGGCCGTGCTGCTCCCGCAGCCGGCAAGCAGTGACGAGCAGAGCGCCCCCGCAACCAGTGCCGTGGACATAACGCGTGTCTTGATGTTAAAGTGCTTCATTTCGTACCTCCCTCGTGGATGACGATAAGAGCGTACGACGACACGTGTGCCCGATTCTCTCGTAAAACTGTTGTGAATCTGTCACAATTCCGTCACGGTCGGACAAAGGGGACAGTCCCCTGTGTACAGGGGACTGTCCCCTTTGTCCAAGGGACTGTCCCTTTTGTCCGACGGCGAGCCTACGCCGGGCGGGGCAGGTACTTTGCCACAAACTCCCGCGGTGGAATCGGCTCGGAGAAGCAGTATCCCTGCAGGTAGTCCGTACCGATGTCGGCAAGCACCAAAAGCACAATCATCATGAGTCACTCTATCGGGCGTCACCTATCAAGGGGGGTGGCCCTTTTATAGGTGACACCCCAGGAGGCTTAGTCCAGGTCCTCGCCGTTGGACTTGATGACCTTCTGATAATAGAAGAACGAGTCCTTGCGAGCACGGTGCAGGTCACCCGTGCCGTCGTCGTGCTTGTCCACGTAGATGAAGCCGTAGCGCTTGCGCATCTCGCCGGTGCCGGCGGAGACGACGTCGATGGGGCCCCACCAGGTGTAGCCAATGAGCTCAACACCGTCGTCGATGGCGCGGCCCATGTCGGCCACGTGTGCGCGCAGATAGTCGATGCGGTACGGATCGTGGATGCGCTCCACGCCGTCCTCCACCACGACCTCGTCCAGCGCACCAAAGCCATTCTCGACGACCATCAGCGGCAGCTCATAGCGGTCGTAGATGTCGTTGAGCGCGATGCGCAGGCCGGTCGAGTCGATTTGCCAACCCCAGTCGCTCGCCTTGAGGTACGGGTTCTTTCCGCCAAAGCTCATGTTGCCCGCGGTCTGCTCGGCACCCTCGTGGGTGGTTACGGTATTGGACATATAGTAGCTAAAGCTGTAGAAGTCAATCTTGCCCTCGGCCAGCAGCTCCTCGTCGCCGGGCTGGATGTCGGGCGCGGCGCCCCACTCCTTCCACAGCGCCTTGGCATAGCGCGGATACTTGCCACGCGCCTGGACGTCGGAGGCGTACCAGTTGGACTTGCGCATGTTCTGCTGGTTGAGCAGGACGTCTGCGGGGTCGCAGGTGGCGGGGTAGCTCAGGATAAAGCAGTCCATGTTGCCCATCTTGAGGTCGGGATAGTTCTCGTGCGCATACTTGATGGTCTTGGCCGCGGCCACGAACTGGTAGTGCAGCGCGTTAACGCGGTCCTGCGGCTCAGTCTTTATCTCCTCGGCCGTGCCGGTAAAGCCCTTGAGCATGCTGGTGGAGAGCATCGTGCCCATGTCGGACCAACCCAGGTTGTTCTCGTTGAACGTAAGCCAGTACTTGACCTTGTCGTGGTAGCGGTCGAGCACGGTCTTGGCGTAATTGAAGAAGATGTCGATGAGCTCGCGGCTCGCCCAGCCGTTAAAGCGCTCGACCAGGCTGTAGGGGATCTCGTAGTGCGAGAGGGTCACGAGCGGCTGGATGCCGTGGGACAGGCAGCAGTCGAAAACCTTGTCGTAGAAGGCGAGACCAGCCTCAAGCGGCTCGCCGTCGCCGTTGGCAAAGATGCGCGACCAGTTGATGGACAGGCGGAACACGTTCCAGCCCATCTCGGCAAACAGCGCGATGTCCTCCTCGTAGTGATGGTAGAAGTCTGTTGCCTCCCAGCTGGGGTACAGCGCGTTGGGATCCCACTCGGCGTCAATCTGACGGGGGATGCCATGGATGCCGTCGCCTCCGCGCAGGTGATCGTCGATGCTTGCGCCCTTGCCGTCTACGTCCCACGCACCCTCGTACTGGTTTGCCGCCGTCGCGCCGCCCCAAAGGAAGCCCTTAGGAAAAGCCATGTGAACCATCTCCTCTCGTCAGGAAACTACAACTATCTATAATCTAGTATATGTATATGTCCTGACGCAGAGCATCGGTAAAAGTACCATATCCTATTAAGGGGCAACTCCCATTGATTGCCACAAGCGGCATATCAATGGGAGCTGCCCCTTCGATTGGCGACCGAGCCAGAGTGCGTGTGCTAATCCTCGTCGATGTTGTGGATATTCTTGTTGGGGTCGATGTGCCAAGTCTGCTCGTCCCCGTTGGGGTCGGTTGTGGTTACCTCCCAGCACCACACACCGTTCTCCTGAGTCTGCACCATGCTCTTGATTTGGCCGTAACCCTTGCTGTCAATCACCTGACGCACGTCATTCTCGCTCAGCGGGCTACCGGACGTCTGGTTGGCGCGCTTGAGCGTTAGGGTTACCTTGGTGCCCTGATCAACCTTGTCTCCCGGCCTCGGATTCATCATCGTAACGGTTCCGTCCTCGTCGCCAGACCATTCGTAGGTAAGGCCCGCACTTTCCAACGACCTCACCGCATCGTCATGATCGTAGGTGAGGACGTTGGGAACGATAACCTGTTCCTTGGGCCTCTCTCCAAGCGAGATTTCGAGCTCCACGGTCGTGCCCTTAACCACCTCGACACCGCCTGCCGTGTCTTGGCTTATTACATAACCCTTTTCCACCGAGTCGCTGTATGTCTCGGTGGTGTCGTAGCTGAGTCCAGCGTCCTTGATGGCGGCATGCGCGTCGGCGGAGGACTGGCCGGTTACGTCGGGCACCTGAACCTTCTCGCGACCCAGGCTTGTGCTGTAGGTTACGGTCTCCAGAGGCATAATCTGCGTGCCGGCGGCAACGGACTGCATGCACACCTTGCCTGGCTCGACATCATCGGAATATACCTGGTTGCCTTCCTGAGGAACGAGGAACACGTCGAACAGGGCCTTCTCGGCCTCTTCCGGCGTCATTCCCGTAAGGTCGGGCATGGAAACGGGGTCGGTTATCTTGGGACCCGTGGACACGACCAGGTTAACCTTCGAGCCTTCGTCAACCTTGGTGCCCGCAGCGGGTTCCTGGCGCCACACGACGTCACCGATCGCTAACTCCTCGTTGGCCTCCTCCTCAACCGTGCCAACCTTGAGTCCGGCGTCGGTAAGCATCTTCTCGGCGTCCGCATACAGTTGCCGCGTGAGGTCGGGAACCAGCACCTCCACCTGCTTTTTGGCATTAAGGCTCACCACCAAATACACGATGACGCCCAGCGCGACCACCAAAACTCCGACGAGTATGGGCACGAGGGGCTTTTTGCCCTGCGCTCCTGCCGAATCGCCCGTTGTTCCAGCCATGTCTCCCCTTTCGTCGTACGCTAATAACAAGCAGTATATTCAATAACACCGCCTAGATGCCGCACAACCTGCGATTTGGACCCCAGACACCTTGTACCGCATGCTCGGTTAGTCCACAATCGCATGGCCTTTGTGTCGGTTGTGTTGCGTCCTCAAACGCAGGGCATCCCAAGCCCTATAGTGCAACTACCTATCTACCAGAAAGGCAAAACATGGAAAAAGAAAAGGTAGTGCTTGCCTACTCGGGCGGACTCGACACCTCCGTCATCGTTAAGTGGCTGCAGGTCGAAAAGAACATGGACGTCATTGCCATCTGCGGCAACGTGGGCCAGGACGAGAAAGACCTCTCTTGGATCAAGCAGAAGGCGCTGGACATGGGTGCCATCGCATCCGAGGCCATCGACATGCGCGACGAGTATGCCAACACGATCCTCAACAAGGCGATCTGGGCAAACGGCAAGTACGAGGGCATCTATCCGCTGCTCTCGGCACTGTCCCGTCCGCTCATCTCGAAGCACCTTGTGGACGTGGCGCATCAGTACGGCGCCAAGTACATTGCCCACGGATGCACCGGCAAGGGCAACGACCAGGTACGTTTCGAGACCTGCATCCGCGCGCTCGACCCCGAGCTGCAGATTATCGCTCCCGTGCGCGAGTGGGACCTTACCACCCGCGATTCCGAGATGGAGTGGGCCGAGGCCAACGGCGTGCCCGTGCCTACCACCAAGAAGAAGCCCTACTCCATCGACGACAACCTGTGGGGTCGTGCCATCGAGTGTGGCGTGCTGGAGGACACCTGGAACACGCCTCCGGCAGACATCTGGACGATGACGGCAAACCCGGAGGACTGCCCCGCCGACCCCGAGACCGTTGTTATTGGCTTTGAGGGTGGCATCCCCGTATCGCTCAACGGAAAGCGCATGGGCCTGCTCGACCTCATTATCGATGCCAACCAGATTGCCGGCCGCAACGGCTATGGCCGCATCGACATGATCGAGGACCGCGTGGTGGGCATTAAGAGCCGCGAGTGCTACGAGTGCCCGGCGGCGCTGCTGCTCATCGAGGCCCATGGCGCGCTCGAGCGCCTGTGCCTGGACGCCGAGACCCTCAAGCAGAAGGCCAAGCTCGACACCGAGTGGGCCTCCACGGTGTACCGCGGCCTGTGGTACAGCCAGAACCGCTGCGCCATCGACGCCTACAACGCCTACACCCAAAAGTTCGTCTCGGGCGAGGTGCGCATTAAGCTGTGCAAGGGCGGCATCTTCGTGGACGGCCTGCGCTCCGACTACGCGCTGTACGACTACAGTCTTGCAACCTACGACGAGGGCGACATGTTCGACCAGTCGTTTGCCGAGGGCTTCATCGTCCTGCATGGCCTGCAGTCCAAGACGTGGTCCAAGGTTCAGGGACCGGGTTCTGGCCTGCAGACGGGCGAGTAGCCATAAGTCAGCCTATCAATAGGGGTTACCCCCTTTGACATGCCGCTAGCGGCATGTCAAAGGGGGTAACCCCTATTGATAGGCTGACACGGGCTGACCGTCTCCCGTTTGTCTAATACGCCCGTGCGCTCCTGCAACAACCATGGCGCGCGGGGTATAATTCTTGCTACCTGACATCCGTCGATTGGCCTGCCGTGAAGCGATACGCGCGCCTGCTTGTTGTTTACCTACTCATTGCCGTAGCCGTGGTGCTGCTGTACGCACCTTGGGGGCTTGCCCTGCGCCCATGGGACTACAGCATCCTGCGCGCAGGCATGAGCATCATCGCAGGCATTGGGCTGGCCGGCGTGTTTGGCACCTCCACGTACTTTGCCCTCAAGGACCCCGACGTCAAGCTACTCGAACCCACCAAGGTTATGGACGACGACGAGGTCGTTCCCGTGCTCGAGGAGTACGTAGACACCCCCTACGTGGGCGGCATCGCAGGCGACGCCCTGGAGCAGGTGCACAGCGCCGAGCGCAAGAAGAAGCGCCTGCACAAGGTAATCGGCATCCAGTTCTCCGAGGGCAGCATCAGTTGGGACCGCTTTGTAACGCTGGTGGACACCGCTGAGCGCACGGTCCTGCGCAACTCGGCACTCGTGGCCAACAACGTGCAGTCCTTCGACCGCGAGGGCTACGCGCAGGAGAAGGCACACCATGGCAGCGGCGCCCACGACGAGCGCCTGGCTCTCTACGATCAGCAGCTCTCTCGCATGCGCGAGGTGGTAACCGCCAACGAGCGCGTCTTGCTGGAAATGGGCAAGCTCGAGCTTGAGCTTTCGCGCCTGGAGGAGGACGACACCCTCGAGGACAACGGTCAGACGGTCGAGGAGCTGCAATCGCTCATCGAGGAGACCAAGTACTACCGGTAACCAATGGCAAACGGCCACAGACAGGTGGCACGCCACCCAGAGGAGGACACTATGGGCAAGAAGCGCGTAATTATTGGCATGGGCGTAGGGCTCGTCGTAATCGGCGCCCTCGTGTTTGGCATCCTGTTCCTCACGCGCAATGCCGGCAAGAACGAACGCACCATAAGCACCGAGACCGCCACGCAACGCATGGCCAGCATGATGCGCGAAATCGACCCGGCGACAGCCGATCCCGTAAAGTCCTCCGTGGAATACACCGAGAAGGACACCACGGCCGAGGAGCTGCCCGACCTCAACACCAACAAGGTAACGGCCGAGGCAACCACCGAGACCTTCGCCGAGATCTGGTCCTCCCCCGAGAAGGCTGGCGACGGCACCGACGGCTGGATTCGCGAGATGGCCGAGCAGTTTAACGCCAGCGGGGCAACCGTGGGCGGCAAGCCCGTCTCGGTGCAGATTCGTACCATGAGCAGTGGTCTGGGCGTGGACTACATCTCTACCGGCAAGGCCACGCCCGCCGGCTACACCCCCTCCAACATGCTGTTCGTGCAATTGCTTGCCGGCCGCGGTATTAAGACCGAAGTCGTCCGCGAGCGTCTGGTAGGCAACGTGGCAGGAATCCTCCTGGACAAGGAGCATCACGACGCGCTGGTAAAGAAGTACGGTACGGTGGACCTCAAGGCCGTTACCGAGGCCGTGGGCGCCGGCGAGCTCACCATGGGCTACACCAACCCGTTTACCAGCAGCACCGGCCTCAACTTCCTCATGTCCACGCTCATGCGCTACGACGCGAAGAACCCACTCTCGCAAACCGCCACCGACGGCTTCCGCAAGTTCCAAGAGAACGTGCCCTTCGTGGCGCTCACCACCGTACAAATGCGTGACGCTGCCGAGCGCGGCGCCTTGGACGGCTTCGTGCTGGAGTGGCAACTGTACACCAACGACCCGTCCCTCTCCAACAACTACGTCTTCGTGCCGTTTGGCTACCGCCACGACAACCCGCTGGTTTCGTGCCCCACGGCAACCGACACCGAGCGTCAGATTCTGGAGCAGTTTGCCAAGTTCTGCGACGACAACGGCGGCGACCTGGCCGAGCGCTACGGCTTCAACGGCAAGAACGACTACGTGGCAGAGGTCGGCGACGTCAGCGGCGAGACGCTCGTGGCAGCCCAGGAGCTGTACAAGAAGAACAAGGACACGGGACGTCCCGTACTCGCCGTGTTCGTGGCGGACGTCAGCGGCTCCATGAGCGGATCGCCCTTGGCCGAGCTGCAAAAGTCCCTCGTTAACAGCATGCGCTACATCAATACCGATAACTACGTCGGTCTGGTTTCGTATTCGGACTTCGTAACCATCGACGTGCCCGTCAACAAGTTCGACCTCAACCAGCAGGCCTACTTTAAGGGCGCCGTTGAGCACCTGCGCGCCTCGGGCGGAACGGCCACCTTCGACGCGATTATTGTTGCCGCCAACATGATTCAGGACGCCCTCGCACAGAACCCCGATGCCAAGCCCATGATCTTTGTGCTCTCCGACGGCGAGACCAACCAGGGATTCGTAAAGTTCGAGGACATGAGCGACGTTATTGGCGGCCTGCACATACCCGTATACACCATTGGCTACAACGCCAACATCGACGCCCTCAAGATGATTAGCGGCATCAACGAGGCTGCGAGCATCGACGCCTCAACCGACGACGTAACATACCAGTTGCGCAACCTGTTTAACGCAAACATGTAACCACCACCAACGGGTACAATACCGTTGTCCAATTTACGGAAAGGAAGGCACACATGGCATTCGACCTCGAGATACCCGAGCCAGAAGAGGTAAAGGAGAAGGTGCAGCAGGAGCTCGCCGTTCCCGAAGAGCACGCCAAGGTTATCGACAGCACCGCGCAGGCCAAAGGCGAGGAGATTCTTGCCGTGGACCTGGACTCCGTGGCGAGTCGTCGCGAGATTACCACGGCCGTCGAGGACCTGGGCAGCGACCTCGTGCGCAAGTCATCGGCCAAAAACGACATTCTTGCTCGTCGCATGGCCGATCTCTCCAAGTCGGGAAGCGAGTCTGGCGACGTAGCCAAGGGTCTGGAGGACCTCGCCATTAAGATGCGCGACCTCGACCCGTCGGGCATTGACTTCATGAAGCAGGGCGCCATGGGTCGCCTGTTCAATCCCGTGCGCCGCTACTTCGATCGCTACAAGACCGCGGACGCCGAGATTGCCGAGATCGTAAAGTCGCTTGACAAGGGTCGCGAGACGCTGCGCAAGGATAACGTAACCCTGGAGCTCGAGGCCGGCGGCATGCGAGACCTCACCAAGCAGCTCAACCAGCGCTTGGAGATGGCCATGGACCTGGACTCCTACCTCTCCAACGCACTGGACAACTACCGCGCCGAGAACGGTGGGGATGACGACAAGACGCGCTTCCTGGAGGAGGAGGTCATCTTCCCGCTGCGCCAAAAGGTGATGGACTTCCAGCAGCTGCTAGTGGTCAACCAACAGGGTATCGTTGCCATGGAGGTCATCCGCAAGAACAATCTGGAGCTCATCCGCGCCGTTGATCGTGCCGAGAGCGTAACCGTTGCCGCCCTGCGCACGGCGGTTACCGTTGCCGGTGCGCTCTACAACCAGCGCATCGTGCTCGAGAAGGTCCAGGCGCTCAACGCCGCCACCAACGACATGATCTCGGCCACGAGCCGCATGCTCAAGGAGCAGGGCGTGGCCATCCAAAAGCAGGCAACCGACGCGGCCATCTCGCCCGAAACGCTAAAGAACGCCTTCCAAGACACGCTCTCGGCGCTCGACGACATCACCGACTACAAGCTCAAGGCGCTACCGCAGATGCAGCAGACCATCGAGCAGTTCCGTGTTATCGCCGAGGAGGGCGAGGCGCGACTGCAGCAAATGGAGGACGCGGGCAGCTTCTCGCTCAACCCCTCCTCCAGCGACACGAGGCGCCTGAGGGGCTAGCCCTCTGGGAAAAGGGGCCAAACCCCTATTCTCATTTTGTTTCAAAATGAGAATAGGGGTTTGGCCCCTTTTCCCAGCCCTGTTCTCCTACGACCCCAGGATGGTATAGGTGCCCTTGCCGCGTTCCTTGCTTTGGTACATGGCCTCATCGGCAACCTCAAGCAGGTCGTAGAAGGTTGCCTCCCGATCGCGCGAGATGGCAACGCCCACGCTGCATGCCGCATGGGTCCCATCCGCAGCGGTTACGCTGCTCACGGCGCCAATGATCGATTTCGCTCGCCGTTCGGCAATGCTCATGGCATCCACGCCCACGAGCGACACAAACGCAACGAACTCATCGCCACCGTAACGACCCAGCGTATCGCTTTCGCGGAACTGAGACGAGAGCGCATCGGCAACGTCGCGCAGCAGCGCATCTCCCGTAAGGTGTCCCAACTCGTCGTTGATGCGCTTGAACCCGTCCAGGTCAATCATAAACATTATGCCGACACCCTGCGTACGTATGGACAGGTTGACGTTCTGTTCCACAGCGTTGCGGTTGAGCAGTCCGGTAAGCTGGTCTATCTCGGCCTGTTGGCGCCACCAACGCGCCGAGCCCATTTGGTCGTTGGCGTCCTGCGCATAGCCATGCAGCACCGATACGAGGCCCTGCTCGTCCACATCGCACGTGTAGTTGATGTGATACCAGCGCAGGCCCTCGTTGCCACCGCGCAGGTTGCACTTGATGTCGCAGTACCCTGGGCTCGGGTGCGTGCGAAGGTCGCGCAGCATGGCCAACACCTTTGCGGCACTAGTCTTGCTAATGTTGTCGGGCATCTTGTCCAGCTGCCTGGTCCACCGCTCGATTACTATGTTGCGCTTCGTCCCGTCCAGCGACCTCGCCCGAATGGTGAGTAGGTCTTGGTCGACGATGTAATCAAAGGGAATGGTTCGGCTGTGCTCGGTTTGCAGTTGCGACCTGTTGTCGCTCATCACCTCGCTGGTAATCATCGCCAGGAGGTAGAGCCACGAGTCACCGTCCCGGTCTTGCCTTACACGACCAATAAGATGCGCGTCGCGATGTTTTTGGCCATAGCCATAGTGCACGCTCACTTCAAGCGAGAAGGTCTTATCGGTCTTCCTGCTCTCGGCAACCGCCTCCATTACGTCGGAGCGGTCCTCCATAAGCAGAGTTTCGGCAAACGAGTTGTGGAACCTGCGCACGAACTCGGACTCGCTGAGGCCCGTATGCTGGTAGAGCTCGGGGCTCATGTAGTTGATGTCCAGCGCATCGTTGTCACGGCACTTTACAAAACCATGGGGAACGATGCTTTTTAGCATGTCCACATCCCAGGCGATATCCTGCGTTGCCTGCTTGATGCGCTCCTCGCCACGGATGTCCTCGCCCGAGCGCACGATGTTGAGGGAGTACACGTCCCCACGCGAGCTCGGACCCAAGAAGCGCATCACGCAGTCCAGCCACCGTCCGGTAAGGCGCACCTTCGCATGGCAAAACGCGCTGCTATACTCGCGCGCCTCGGCAGCAGCGCGCCAGAGCGTCGCGCGCGACTCTTGGTCGATCTCGGCTATGGGATTAATCCGCTTGTTGCCAAACTCCTTACGTTCGAAGCCGCATTCCTTGTAGAACTGGTCGTTTACCAGGATGCTCTCGGCAACGCCTTCCCCCGCAAAGAAGTACAGCATGCCACCGATGGCGTGATTGAACAAATACGACGAAGCGGAATCGATGCTCGTGAGCTCCTCAAGATGGGAATCGACCCGGTCCCGCCGCAAGGCATGCTCCTCGGCACGTGTCGTCGAGATAAAGCTCTCGAACTCGTCGAGGGGCATGGGACGCGAGAAGTGGAATCCCTGCATGAGGTGACAACCCATGTTCTTAAGCATCTCAGCCTGTTCCAGCGTCTCTACACCCTCGGCGATTATGGGCGTGTCGAGACCCTGCAGCATGCGTATAACCGAACTGAGCACCACGCCTCCGCGATCCTCGCTGAGGGCGGAGCGCAAAAAACCTATGTCGAGCTTTACCACATCCACCTGCACGTCCTTGAGCATGTTGAGCGACGAAAGGCCACTGCCAAAGTCGTCCATCTCTACAGGCAGGTTGTTTTGCCGCATGCGCTCAATGACGCCGTGCAGACGGTCTGCCTCCTCAACAAACGCACTCTCGGTTACCTCAAGGTGCAAGCTGCCCACAGGCAGGTCATACTTCTTTTGGAGCTCCAAAAAATGCTCCAGTAGCCCTGGCTCAAACATTTCGGTACGCGACACGTTTACCGAGATGGGCACCGGTTTGCCGTCGGACTTGTTGCGCCACCTACCGGCGCTGCGGCAAGCCTCCTCCCACACAAACAGATCGAGCTCATGGACCTTGCCGCAGTTCTCCAACACGGGAATGAACTCCGCGGGGCTTATCCAGCCCAAGGTGGGATGCTTCCACCGCGCGAGCGCCTCTGCTCCAATGACCTCGCCATAGGTGTAGTCCACCTGAGGCTGGTACCATACCTTGATCTGTCCGTCCAACAACGCCTCGTCTATACATTGCTCGATGGTTATGCGACGTATGTCCCGCTCCAAGTCCTCGTCGGTAAACTGGACGAGATTGTTCTTGGGACTCGTGCGGGCGTTGCGATGCGCAACGGAGGCATAGTCAATTGCCTGCTGGCTGTTGGGATTGCCGTAGTCCTTCTCGCGCAGGTAATAGACGCCTGCCGAGAGGACCATAGACTGGCTGATGCCCGCCTCACGCACGCCGCTCTCGACGCAGGCAACCAGTCTGTCGAACTCCACCTTGGCCTGCTCGAAGCTCATATTGGCAGTTAGGGCAATAAAGCGGTCACCGCCCAGACGAGCCACGGGAAGGTCGCGCGAGAGGTGCTTTTTTGTACAGTGCGCAACAACGGAGAGCACCTTGTTACCGCAGGCATACCCAAACTTGGGATTGATGGACCTAAAGTTGTGTATGTCCATAAACCACAGGGCCAGCTGGTGGTAGCGTCCCGACACTATAATCTTGGCGTACTCATGTCCAAAGGCCGATACGTTGAGCGCCCCCGAGATGGGATCTGGCCCTGGAGGTGGCCCTGCGAGGACTCCAGCTGGCGGACCCGGCACAACATTTGGTTTTTGGGCATCATCCATGGTGTTCGCCACTCCCTAGCTCTTTTTCCATACAGATTTATGATATCTGAGACAAGCAGCACAAACGGTTTCTCTCCCAATAACTCGGTAAGAGGTGTGTGGGTGGGTCGATATCAATCAGAAGGGGATATTCCCAACCGTCCATGGTGTTTGTTTGGGAGCCTGGAGGTACGCGGGGACTCACTTTTGTAGCTGTGAACTCTTTTGTCGAACAGTTGCGGGCAAGCAGTTCCCCAAGCCCCAGACCACCTGCATCGAGAGTGGCCACAACGAGAGGCCGAACATCACCTCCCCTCATCCCGCGCTAAAGCTATCCTGCCATGTAGATAGGCTAGTTGCCCCTTCCCAAACGGAAGTCACCGCCCGCAGCTGCGCCTGTCCTAACAAAACATAAGCAGGCCAACCAAATAATAGGTTGACCTGCTCGTTTGCAATGGTGGGCCGTCAGGGTCTCGAACCCTGGACCTTGAGATTAAAAGTCTCCTGCTCTGCCTACTGAGCTAACGGCCCGCACACAGCATTCTAACACGAAATTCTACGAAACGCTCCAAGCCCAACGACCATCCACGAACACAGGAACTTCTTCTCCCGATTTCGTGATTCCCGTAACCTCCAGGTCGTCCGCACCGATCATGAAGTCCACGTGCGTATGGCTCTGGTTTACGCCGTGGGCGAGCAGTTCCTGCTGGCTCATGGCAACGCCACCCTCCAGGCATTCGGGAAATCCGGTTCCCAACGCCAGGTGGCAGCTTGCGTTCTCGTCGTATAGCGTGTGGTAGAATAGCAGACCGGATTGCCGAATGGGCGTATCCTTGGAAATGAGCGCGCATTCGCCCAGATAGCACGAATGCTCGTCAGCCTCGACTATGCCCTTGAGCACATCACATCCCTCCACCGCGTCGAAGTCCACCACGCGGCCCCCGTCGAACCGCAACCAGAAGTCACGGACGATGCGCCCCGCATGTACCAACGGCATAACGGCGTGTACCACTCCCGAAGTTCTTGTACGGTCGGGCGAGGTAAAGACCTCCTCGGTGGGCATGTTGGGGAAGAACGCCGTTCCGCCAACCGTACAGGCACCACCACCTCCCCAAATGTGTCCCTCGTTAAGACCCACCTCTAAGTTGGTTCCGTTGGAGGATGTGTAACGCAATGCATCGAAGGCGTAGCCATTGAGGATGCGCTTGTTCTTTTGGAACGTCGCATCGTGACGCTCCCACTCCGTCTGCGGGTCCGCGCCGTCCGCGCGTGCAGCCAACAGAATGGCACGCCACAGCCTATAGACTGCCTCCTGTGGCGCATAGTGAGGAAAAACGGTGGTGGCCCATTTCTCGATCGGCGCTCCCACGATGCTCCATGCGTTTTTTCCGAAGTCCAGCCCATTGCGATAGACCGCGCACTGCTCGTTGCGCGCGCGGATGGCCGTCATGGGCTTTGCGGGATCAATGCCGTCGAGCGCATGCGGATCGGTGCCCACCACCATAAGAAACGCAGCGCCCGACTCGGCGAGCGAGTCGAGCTGCTCGCGCTTCCACGCCGGGGTGTGCTCAAAATACGAGAGCGAGACGTTTTGGTACTCCAAACGCGCCAGCGCATCGTCGGTCCAGAGGGTGGTAACGTGACCGGCGCCAGCTTCGTATGCCTTTGCCACGAGCTGCCGCACGAAGTCCGCACGCTCTATGGGTGCTGTAACCACGACTTCCTGCCCAGGTTGGACGTTGATCCCCTTTTTTACGACAAGCTCGGCATACTGCTCTATGGGCTTGCGCAGGCTATCCAGGAGCGCTGCAACCTCTGCTGCCGTTAAGTGTTTGCTCATATGCGTCCCCTTGCATCCGTTCTCCGCAGGCCACCGGCCTATCAATAGGGGTAACCCCCTTTGATCGGCCACCACGACGATAGCCAATAATACCAGCCATCTCGGTCCACAATAGCCCAAGTTGTGCTAATATATGTCGCTACGCGGGTGTCGCCAAGTGGTAAGGCAGTAGCTTCCCAAGCTACCATGCGCGGGTTCGAATCCCGTCACCCGCTCCAAAGCATTCTCGTGGCCTCCAGCGATGGAGGCTTTTTTGTTTCCGTAGTAGCTTCAGCCTCAGCGAGCGCTGTCGAGCTGCTCGCCCTCACGCAGGAGGTATTCGCTGTCCTCGTCCATAAGCTCAAGCATGGCCAGCGCCACGTCCTTGTCGAACTGCGTTCCCGCGTTGGCCGCAATCTCGTTGCGCACGACGTCTTGCGGGAGGTGCTTGCGATACACCCTGTCCGAGGTCATCGCGTCGTAGCAATCCGCCACGCAAATGATGCGCGCCTCAAGCGGAATGTCCTCTCCATGCAGACCGTCGGGATATCCCCTGCCGTCAACGCGCTCGTGATGCCAGCGCGCACCTTTAACAAGATCGGGCATCGACTCGACCTTTGCAAGAATGTCTCCGCCCAACGCCGCGTGGGACTGTATGAGTGCGTACTCCACGCTGGTCAGCTTTCCGGGCTTGTTGAGCACCGCATCAGGGATTCCAATCTTTCCCACGTCGTGCAGCAGCGCTATGCGATAGATGCGCTCCGTCTCCTCCTCCCCCATCCCCATACGCTCGGCAATCAGGCGCGAGTACTTTGCCACGCGGGTGGAGTGGCCAATCAAGACGATCCCCATTGATCGGCGCAAGCGGCACATCTATGGGGGTTACCCCCTTTTATACGGATGCAGATTCATCTACACCTCGAATACTCGTACGCGAAATGTCCCATAAGGTATGGCACACCCTCACGGCTTTATTGGCTCAGATACGCCAGAATACCTTCTATTATGTGAGGTGAGTTATAACCATTCCCATCCCTACCTGCCGTGCCCCAGGTGAGTGCGAACGCAAAGTTATCTGCCATGCATTCTTCGGGGTCGACGACGTATTTCGTGTTAGCCCCAAAGACTTCGTCGAAGTTGGACACCTGCTCGGGCTTGTAGAAGACATCCGTTCCATCGACCGGAACAAGCGCCGTTGTGGCGTAGTCGAAAAATTCATCGCCTTTCTTCTGGAAGTGTTGTGTCGTGATGAAGTCCGTAAAGCACTCCACGTCCTTCCCGTCGATGCGAAATATGGCAGAAGCGTCGTGATGCTCGACATCTGGGTTGGAGATATGGTATTCCCGCACGCTCGGCGGCAACACAAAGTCGGTATCACGAATGGTGAAGTGGATGAGCTGGTACATGTTCGCCCTAAAGTCAGGGTTGTTTCTGGTCAGGCAATGAAAGATCTCGTGCCAAAGAAACTCCGTTACGAGGGTGGCCGGATCTCCGTCCTTTGTGTGCTGCGCCAAATACTCGAGTATGCTCGCCGCAAGGAATACGGTTGTCCCATGCGTGTAACCTCCCGCACTCCGCTCCTCGGCCATGGTGGTCTTTACGAACACGATCTCGTCGAGCGGAGGGAGGGTGTAGCCACGCTCGGCAACAGACTTGGCCATTTCGGCAAGGCGCTTGTCGAGCATCGCCTTCTCGTCGTCGGTAAAATCGAGCGTCTGCTTGGCAGCGAAGGCCTGATACTCCTCCATCGTGGCGCCGGTCTTCTGCATCCTATAATCGAGGTCGTTCTGGCTGAAGCCAGCGTAGTACTCACGGTTGGAGAACAGCAGGTCCTTTGCCTCGGATGCCGTGGCGTAGCGATGCGCGAAGCTCGCCTGCGCGACGGTGGCAGCAGTCTCGCCACTACCGGGCGTGTTTTGGCTAGGCGCACACCCACACAGCACGAGCGTTAGAACAAACAAAATGGATGACAGGATTCTTTTCAAACCAGCCTCGTTTCCCGCAAGACACCTTGTTGTAATACTAGCATTACTGCCTTGACGGCTACGGTCCACGGGCCAGCGGCCTATCAAATGGGGTAACCCCCTTTGATTGGTCGGCCCGCAAAAAGTACCGTGGCGCTCCAAAATATTCCTTTTTGCAATAGAGTGGTTTCGTCAAAAAACGACGCCCGCTTTGCAGGCACGCTGAGCTGTGAAAAGTACCAAATACTGCGCAATATGCGCAAGAATGCTGGGCAATTGCTGCTCTTGCAGTGTGAACTTACTGCATGTTACGTCCCCTACGCTCTCCCCCTCTGCACACGATCTGGCAAGGAGGAACGTATGAACGAACTGCCCTCGCAACAAGCAGCGCGTGACGCCGTCTGCGGTCTTGGTACCCAAAGCCCACCAAGACACCAGATGAGCGGCGGTACCGTACCGCAAGGAGGCCGCCCCGCCGCGGCGGGGCATGCGGGTCGCGCGTTTGTTCGCACGGCACCATACGGATGGCACCGTGGTCTTAAGGCGGCGGCACTTGTCTGCGGTCTGCTGGTGCGCATAACGCTTGCTGTGCTCATGCCTACCCCGGCACGTGCGGCCGAGACGCTTGACGTCGACTACTCAACCACCAACATTGACTTCGTATACTACGTGGACTCGTCTGGCGAACACACACGCGAGACATCCATGCCCAACTACTTCTCGGACAACAAAGGCAACCAATACCATTGCATCGAACCCCACAAGGAGTTTGCGGTTGGCACGCACACAAGTCAGGACGCCACCAAGGTCTTGCGACAGGCAATCATCAACAAGCTAGGCATGGCCAACGAGTGGTGCAAGAGCTCCAGCAATGTGCCAAAGGCAAAGCGACACATGGTGGAGCAGGTGTTCATGTGGAAGATCCTGCACGAGAACAACTTTGGCACCGACGGACAAACCACCGATTTCTTGGTTGTGGGATACGACAGCACCGCCGCCTACCGCAGGTTTAGTACCTGGTACAACGAGAACAAGGACTTCTACGAAGGACACGGCGTAATTCTTACCAACTCGTCAGACGGCTCCTGTCAAAGAATCGGCCGGTTTTGGGCAGAGCGGATTACGGGTACGTTCTACGTGCGCAAGGGATCGAGCATTGATTCGCTGACCAGCGAGAACGCTTGCTATTCGCTGGGTGGTGCCCGCTATGGCATCTACAAGGACGAGGCATGCACTCAGGAGGTGGGTTCCGAGTACGATCTGGTAACCGGTGACGATGGCGTCTCGAACACCGTAGAGCTCCCCGTTGGCACCTACTGGATACGGGAGAAGGCAGAGCCTCGTGGCTTTGCAAGGGACAACGAGGTACATCGTATGGAGCTCACGACAGGCGAGCACGACCTCTCCCTGAGCGACATTCCCTTCTTCGAATCGCCCAATCTGTGGATTACCAAGCGCGATGCGCAGGTTGGCGGGACCCAAGGCGAGGCCACCTTTGCGGGAGCCCAATACACGGTATGCTATTACGACGGGTTCTACAACGAAGGCAATCTGCCCGCAACGCCCAAACGCACCTGGGTTATGACCTGCGGGCAAGACGGTCGCATAGGACCGTCCAACGATCAGAAGGTTGGTGGCGACCCTTTCTACAAAGACCAAGACGGCAACATCGTATTCCCCATCGGCACCGTAACCATCCAGGAGACGCAGGCGCCAAGCGGCTATTTACTTGAGGGTCAGACCAAGGACTCTCCTGCTGGCTACACGGCACCCATACACGTATGCACCATATCGGGCACAGGGTCTTTCTCCCCTCCCCTGTCCAACGAGCATGTTATTCGTGGCGGCCTGACGGTAGGCAAGATTTCACGTGAAACCAACGACCACGTGCCACAGGGTGAGGCGACGCTTGCCGGCGCGGTCTTCTCCATTACTTACGACGGCGCCGCTGGCAGCGCGAACATACTGGTGGAGGGAAAGGAGTACGCGCGCGGAAGCGAGGTAAAGCGCATCACGACCGACGAGTCGGGCATCGCGAGCACCAGCGACGACCTGCTCCCCTATGGCAGCTATACCGTTACAGAGATTCTGCCGCCAACGGGCTATTTGCCCAACAGGGAGTGGAGCCAATCGTTTGAGGTGCGACAAAACGGCGTGATGGCCAACCTTTCTGGTGAGAGCGACTCCGTGGACGACCAGGTGATGCGCGGTGGGTTCCACTTTAACAAGACCGATGAGAGAACCATGGAGCGCATGGCCAACTCCGTGTTCGCCATGACCAGCACGTCCACTGGCGAGACCCACATACTGGTAGCCGACGAGAATGGCATCGTAGACACCGAGGGAACCTCTCACAGTCATCAGACCAACGCGAACGATGCTGCGGTGGGTGATGACGGCACCGTGGCAGAAGACAAACTCGCGGGCGATGCGGGCGTATGGTTTAGCGGCAGGAACGACGTGCAAACCACGCCGAACGACCAGATGTGCGCACTACCCTACGACGTATACACCATCGAGGAGCTTCGGTCTTCGGCAAACGAGGGCAGGGAACTGGTAACCTTTACCGTTCGTGTGCACAAGCACGACCAATCGGTTGATTTGGGCACGGTGGATGACCCAACCAAGGAGACTCCTGAACCTCACATGGCAACCACCTTCACCTTTGACGGAAACCAGCATGTGGCACCCGTTGCCGAGCAGGTTACGCTCGTGGACTGCGTGCGATACGAGGGACTGGAGCCGGGCAGGGAGTACACCGCCGTGGGCAGGCTCATGTTCGTGCACGACGGGTCTGCGGTTACCAATGTCGCAGGCGAGCCCGTGGAGGAACAGGTGACGTTTGCACCCCTCACATCGACCGGAGAAGTGGAAGTGACCTTTGTTGTCGATACCACCGCGTTGGGAGGCCAAGACGTGGTTGCCTTCGAGCAGCTCATGGCGGACGGCGACGTCGTGTGCTCCCACGAAGATCTTGAGGATGATGCCCAAACGGTTCGTTTTCCACGTATTGGTACCGCGCTTGCCGACAAGGACGGAAATCGTGAGGTGATGGCCACGAACACCGTGACTCTTGTGGACACGGTCGACTACCACAACCTCATCGCCGGTCGCAGCTACGAGCTGCTGGGGAGTCTTGTGGACAAGGAGACGGGAGAGCCCCTGTGTGACGAGAACGGCAACCAGATTGTTGCGCGCTCACACTTTGT
>CACZFB010000042.1 GCA_902780305.1 uncultured Coriobacteriaceae bacterium
GGAGGCGCTGCGCGCGGACGTCGCGAGGTGGGCCGAGGGCGCCGAGCAGTCCGACGACATAACCATGCTGTGCCTGGAGTACGGCGTCGCACCGGAGGTGATGGATACCATGGAAGTGCCCGCAACGTTGGACCATCTGAGGGAGGTCGCGGACCCCGTGCTGAGGGAGCTCGACGAGCACCTGTGCCCTGCCGACATAAAGCACAAGGTGGACGTGGCCATAGAGGAGCTCTTTGTCAACGTGTGTCGGTATGCGTATGCCGACCAAGACGAGCCCGGCATGGTGCGCGTGAGCTACACCTACACGGCCAACCCCTCCACCATGGCGGTCGAGTTCGTGGACCAGGGCGTGCCGTTTAACCCCGTTACGCGTGAGGATCCCACCGCGCCGTCCAACATCCAGGAGGCGAAGATCGGAGGCCTTGGCATCTTTATGGTAAAGAAGACCATGGACGACCTCTCGTATCGCTACCTCAACGGGAACAACGTGGTCACGTTTACCATAAGCTGGTAGCGCATGCGGCCGGTAGACTGCATCGAGGTCCGTGGAGCCCGCGTCCACAACCTCAAGGACATCGATGTGCGCATTCCGCTCAACAGCGTCGTGGGCATTGCCGGGGTGTCGGGCTCGGGCAAGTCGAGCCTGGCGCTTGGGGTGCTCTATGCCGAAGGGTCGCGCCGGTACATGGACGCGCTCTCCACCTATACCCGGCGACGCATAAGCCAGGCGGGGCGCGCCAACGTGGACGAGGTGCTGCATGTGCCTGCGGCGCTGGCGCTGCGTCAAAGACCTGGCGTTCCTGGCGTGCGTTCCACCTTTGGCACCTCTACCGAGTTGCTCAACCACCTGCGCCTGCTCTTCTCGCGTCTGGGGAGTCACGTGTGCCCCAACGGGCATCATGTGCCGCCCACCATGAACGTTGCCCTGGAGCAGCCCATCGTATGTCCCACGTGCGGCGAGTCGTTCTATGGGCCTGGCGCCGAGATGCTGGCCTTCAATTCCAGCGGTGCCTGCCCCACGTGCGCGGGCACGGGTACGGTGCGCCAGGTGGACGAGTCCACGTTGGTTCCCGATCCCAACAAGACCATAGACGAGGGGGCCGTTGCGCCATGGGGGCACCTCATGTGGTCGCTCATGAAGGACATCGCGCGTGAGGCGGGCATTCGTACCGACGTACCCTATGCCCAGCTCACGCCCGAGGAGCAGGAGTTCGTCCTGCACGGGGAGCCGAACAAGTATCACATCCTGTATCACAACCAGAAGACCGGCACGGCTGGCGAGATGGACTTTACGTACTACTCGGCCCGGCGATCGGTTGAGAATGCCCTGGCAAAGGTCAAGGACGAGAAGGGGCTCAAGCGGGTCGCACGCTACCTCAGCGAGCAGCCGTGTCCCGACTGCGGGGGCACGCGCCTGAGTGCGGCCGCCCGCGCGCCGCTGGTGCGCGGCATGAGCCTTGCGGAGGTGAGCGCGCTCACGCTGGACGAGCTGGCCGGGTGGCTTGCCGGCGTCGTGGACTCGATGCCGACGGACATGGTGCCTATGGCACGCACCATCGTGGACGACATGGCCGAGCCCATGGAACGCTTGCGACAGCTTGGCCTGGGATACCTCGCCCTGGACCGTGCCAGCAGCACGCTCTCCACGGGCGAGCGCCAGCGTACCCAGCTCGCCCGTGCCGTGCGCAACCGTACGACCGGGGTGCTCTACGTACTGGACGAGCCCTCCATTGGCCTGCACCCCGTAAACGTCGACGGGCTGATTGGGGTGATGGACGACCTGGTGGCAGACGGCAACTCGGTTGTGGTGGTGGACCACGACGTGCGCGTGCTGCGCGCCGCCGACCACCTCGTGGAGGTTGGTCCGGCGTCTGGCGCGACCGGTGGCATGATCGTCGCGCAGGGGAGCGTGGAGGAGGTGTGCGCCACGGAGGCGTCTCGCATCGGACCGTTCTTGCGTGGGGCATCCTCCCTGCGCGTGCGCCCACGGGTTGACGCCAACGAGGTCTTTGCGATGGGCGAGCTGGTACTGTGCACCGACGCGATCCATACGGTGCGCCCGTTGGAGGCACGCTTTCCCAAAGGACGGCTCACGGCAGTCACGGGCGTCTCGGGGTCGGGCAAGACCACGCTCGTGCTGGAGGGACTCGTGCCTGCCCTGCGCGCGTGGGTTGCCGCGGGTCAGCAGGATGCGCCGCACATGCCCGCGCATGTGAGGGACGTGACGGCAGGGGGCATACGGCGCGTGAACCTCATCGACTCCACGCCCATCGGTGCCAACGTGCGCTCCACGGTGGCCACCTACTCAGGCGTGCTCGACGACTTGCGCCGGGCCTATGCAGCCACGCCCGCGGCCAAGGAGCGCGGACTTGGGATGGGAGCCTTCTCGTACAACACCGGCTCGCTGAGGTGCCCACGCTGCGACGGAACGGGCAGCATCTCGCTCGACGTGCAGTTCCTGCCCGACGTGGACATCGTGTGCCCCGACTGCGGTGGCTCGCGCTATGCCCCCGAGGCCCAGCAGGTGCTTCGCGCGCCGGGTAAGGGGTCGTCTGGGAGGGGCTTCTCGCTGCCCGACCTTATGGCGATGACCGTGGACGATGCATTGGATGCCACGAGTGGCCTGAAGCGGGCGCATGCCAAGTTGGCTACCCTGAGCGGCCTTGGCCTGGGATACCTCACGCTGGGGGAGGCGACACCCGCCCTGAGCGGTGGCGAGGCACAGCGGCTCAAGCTGGCGAGCGAGATGGGCCGTCGCCAGGAAGACGCCCTCTTCGTGTTCGACGAGCCCACCATTGGCCTGCATCCCCTCGACGTGGAGGTGCTGTTGGGCGTGCTGGAGCGGCTCGTGCAGGCGGGTGCCACCGTGGTGGTGATCGAGCACGACCTGGACGTGATTGCCAACGCCGACTGGGTGGTGGACATGGGTCCGGGCGGCGGCAACGAGGGAGGGCGCATCGTGTGCGCTGGGACGCCGGACGACGTGGCCGCCTGCGAGCGCAGCGTAACCGGCCGCTACCTGTTTGCGGATCGCGCCGATCGAAGGGGGTAACCCCTTTGATCGGCGTCAGGCATTTGTTCGGTACAATGGCGGGGGAGGTGAGACGATGGCAAGGGAAGCGAGACGTGGGCGTCATCCCAAGGGCAACAAGAAGGCGCGACTGCCACAGGGTAGGGTCGTGCTTCCGGAGGAGTTCTTGCCCACGACGGCACAAGAGATGCGGGCGCGTGGTTGGGAGCGGTGCGACTTCGTGTACGTGTGCGGAGACGCCTATGTGGACCATCCCTCCTTTGGCATGGCCATCATTAGCCGCCTGCTCGAGGCGCATGGGTATACGGTGGGCATCATCGCCCAGCCCGACTGGAAAGACCCCGCGAGCATAGACGTGTTTGGCGAACCCCGACTGGCGTTCTTGGTGTCGGGTGGCAACATGGACTCCATGGTAAACCACTACACGGTGGCCAAGCATCGGCGTTCGAGCGACCTCTATTCTCCGGGAGGCAAGATGGGGCTGCGTCCCGACCACGCCACCGTCGTGTATGGCAATCTGATTCGCCGCACGTACAAGCACACGCCCATGGTAATCGGCGGCATCGAGGCGTCGTTGCGCCGGCTCGCGCACTACGACTACTGGTCCAACAAGCTCAAGCGCTCGATTCTTTTGGACTCCGGCGCCGACCTCATCTCGTATGGGATGGGGGAGCGCTCGATCGTGGCCATTGCCGAGGCGCTCGACGCCGGCCTGGACGTGCGCGACCTCTCGTTTATTCCCGGCACGGTCTATCGGTCTCGCACGATCGAGCAATGCGACCGGCCGGTGATCCTGCCCACCTTCCAGGCAATGCAGGACGATCGCACCGAGTACGCCCGCAGCTTTGGCATGCAGTACCGGCAGCTCAACCCCTTCCTGGGCCGCCCGCTCGTGGAGGAGTACCCCCACGGCGTGTATGTGATTCAAAACCCTCCGGCGGAGCCGCTTACCACGGAGGAGTTCGACGCGGTCTACGAGCTACCCTACGCCCGTGCGTATCACCCCTCCTACGAGCCGATGGGTGGCATTCCCGCCTTCAAGGAGGTAAGGTTCAGTCTTACGAGCAACCGGGGTTGTTTGGGAGAGTGCTCGTTTTGTGCGCTCAACTTCCATCAGGGTCGCATCATCCAGACGCGCAGCGACGAGTCGCTGCTTGCGGAGGCGGAAGCCCTGACGCATGACCCCGAGTTCAAGGGCTACATCCACGACGTGGGTGGTCCCACGGCAAACTTCCGCGTGCCGGCATGCCAAAAGCAGCTCTCGCGTGGCGCGTGCGTGGGGCGACGGTGTCTCTCGCCCGAGCCCTGCAAGCACCTTACGGTAACGCACAAGGCATACGTGCGCCTGCTGCGCAAGATGCGCGCCCTCCCTGGCGTGAAGAAGGTCTTCGTGCGCAGTGGCATTCGATTTGACTATGCCCTGCTCGACCCCGACCACACCTTTATTCGCGAGCTTGCCGCACATCACGTGAGCGGCCAGCTGCGCCTGGCCCCAGAGCACGTGTGCGACGAGGTGCTGTGCGTTATGGGAAAGCCCTCCAACAGCGTGTACCAGCGCTTTTGCAAGGAGTTCGAGCGCGTGTCGCGAGAGGCGGGCAAGGAGCAGTACGTGGTGCCCTACCTAATGAGCAGCCATCCTGGCTCCACGCTGCGCGAGGCGGTGCGGCTGGCCGAGTTCTGCCGCGACATGGGATACAACCCCGAGCAGGTGCAGGACTTCTATCCCACGCCATCCACGGTCTCCACGTGCATCTACTACACGGGCTTGGACCCACGTACCCTAAAACCCGTGTACTGTCCCACCGACCCGCACGAGAAGGCCATGCAGCGCGCGCTCATTCAGTATCGCAACCCGGCGAACCACAAGCTGGTTAAAGAGGCGTTGCGCAAGGCACACCGAACCGACCTGATTGGCCATGGCAAGAAGTGCCTGGTGCGTCCGTAGGCGCAACGTTTGGCCGGTTGCCCGCGATGTCTGTTTGGGAAGAGGTACCCATGGAGCATGTTTATCGTAAGGAGGTCCTATGAACTGGCCCACGACAATACAGACCAAGCGCTTGGTGCTGCGCCCATGGTGTGAGGCGGACGCCGCATCGCTGTATGCGTACGCGTCCGATCCGGACGTCGGACCGCGTGCGGGATGGCGTGTCCACACGAGCGTCGACGACAGCAGGCAGATTATTCGCGAGGTGCTTGCCGTGCCCCAGATCTTTGCCATCACGGTGCGCGACGCTCCAGATCCCAACGCTGCGGTAGGGGCAGTCGGTCTGAAGATCGGGGAGGCGTCCGATCTTGCCATCGGCAGCGATCAGGCGGAGCTGGGCTTTTGGATCGGCAAGCCTCTGTGGGGCAGGGGCTACATGACCGAGGCAGTGCGTGCGGTCATGCGTTACGGCTTTTGCGGCCTTGGGCTCGAGGCGATTTGGGCGGGGCACACGCGGGACAACGACCAGAGCCGACGCGTCCAGGAAAAGGTCGGCCTCACGCGTCAGCGGTCGATCAAGGATCGACTGCGGGAGCAGCTGGGCGATCGCAAGACCGAGGACGTCAACTGGATTACACGTGGGGAATGGGAGTTGCTGCAGCAGGTACGCCCTGTGGACACGGCCACCATACGGGACCAACAGGACGAGGCCGATGCCATTTCGGCGTCTGTGCCGCGCATCGCCAACGTTCGGTCGGGAGGTCAGACCGGCGCCGATCGCGGTGCGCTCGACGCGGCGCGTGCAGCTGGGGTGCCCATATGTGGCTGGTGCCCGCCAGGAGGTTTGGCCGAGGACATGCCAGAGGCGCCTGGACTTCTTGTGAGCTATCCCGAGCTCAAGGAGGGAGCCAGCAGCGGCTACGTGGAACGGACCGCATGGAACGTCCGCGACTCCCATGCGACGCTCATCGTTGCGCCTGCGGGGCTCGAGCCACAAAGCGGTACCCAGATGACGGCGCGCTTTGCGCAGGACTATGGTCGCCCCTGCCTCGTGATTCGTGGCATCGAGGAGCTGGATGCGGTAAACGCGTGGCTCGACACGCTGGGGAGGGGCATCACGCTCAACGTGGCAGGCCCTCGCGAGAGCAAGACCCCCGGAACCTACGAGCTCACCAAGCGAATCGTTGGACTGCTGCTCGCGTAGTCAGAACAGGTAGCGCAGCCAATCAAAGGGGGTAACCCCCATTGATATGCCGCTTGCGGCAATCAATTGGGGGTTACCCCCTTTGATTGGCAGGCGTGGGTGCGCTGCGCTGGGCGAGGAGTCGCAGCACGTGCTTTGCCGTGCGCTGCAGTTCGGCATGCGAGATGCCCCGCGGGCGCTCCATAATGCGCACTACGTGGCTCATGCTGCCCGGCATGAGTACGTCGACGCCCGCGCGAATGCGATACGCGTTGTTCCTGAGCCGCCGAAACTCGGGGCTGCGGGCGGGGCGCATCCACCAGTCGGTGATGACCAAGCCCTCGAATCCCCATTCGCCGCGCAACACCGTGGTAACGAGGTCGTAGTTGTAGTGCGCCCACACGCCGTTTACCTTGTTGTATGACGTCATAATGAGGTCCGGCTTGGCGTCGCGCACGCACATGTGGAACCCACGCAGGTAGATCTCGCGCAGCGCCCGCTCGCTTACGTGCGAGTCGCTGGTGTTGCGCCGCCGTTCCTGGTTGTTGCAGGCAAAGTGTTTGGGGCAGGCACTCACGCCCGATGCCTGCAGGCCGCGCACGACCGCCGTCGCCATGCGACCCGTAAGGAGCGGGTCTTCCGAGAAGTACTCGAAGTTGCGCCCGCAGCGCGGATTGCGCTGGATGTTCATGCCTGGGGCGAGCAGCACGTCCACACCCGCTTCGCGCACCTCGGCGCCCACCAGCGTGTACAGGCGCTCCACGAGCTCCGTGTCCCACGTGCAGGCCAGCGTGGTGGCGCTGGGCAGCAGGCTGCAGTTCCCCTGCAGCCGTGCCCCCGAGGGGCCGTCCGCGCAGATGGCCGCGGGTATGCCCATCGACCTCAGGCGAGGGGTCACCCCACCAAAGGCGCCCGCGTTGCCTGCCACCCCAAGGGCGCTGTTCATGGCGCCCTCACCGCAGCTCAGCGCCTCGAGGTCCCGCTCGTCCAGCTGAGACACGAACTGATCGAGCACCGATGGGTCCCTGGCCACGTCGTCAAACTGCAGCCTGACCGCACCCTCCGCCGTATTGGGCAGCTCTGCAGGGAGGGAGGCCTCGATTCGCGCGTGAAGCTCGTCCACCGACGTGCACAAAGGAGTGCACGTTCCCAGCACGAGCCGGTCGTCGATTGTGAACCTGCCCACCTCCACGTCGTTTGCCCACAACGGATAGTGGCCTGCATCGAGCACCCACGCATGCGCCGACTCGTCGTAGGGTGCTATGTCGTCCAGACGGGCATGCAAACTGACCAACTGCCCCTTCTCCGGCGCCAGCTCGTCGGTCTTGGCGAAGGCTGCCAGCACGCGACGTGGTCGCTCTGCGGGGCCGGCGGGCAGCCCGCACCACAGCTGCACGACCTCCCGGCCGGAGCGCGTCCCCGTGTTGGTTACCCACACCCGCACGACCACGGTGTCGTCAAGCCGCTCCGCAGACACGGGCTCAAGCTCAAAGCGCGTGTATGAGAGCCCAGAGCCAAAGGGGAACAGCACGGCATCCGCGGCACAGCCCTGGAAGTGCCGGTATTCCACGAGGGCGTCCTCCGTGTAGCGCACGACGTTCTTGTCTCCAAAGGTCGCACTGCTGGGGTAGTCGTCGTATGCCCGCGCGATGGTGCTGGCAAGACGGCCACAGGGATTCACGGCCCCGCTCAGCACTTCGGCCACGGCATGCCCCGCCTCCATGCCGCCCTGCCAGGCGAGCAGCAGCGCTGAGGGGCGCATCCCGGCCTCCTCGATCCACGAGAGGTCCAGAACGTTGCTGGTGTTGAGAATGACGACGGTATGCGGGAACGCATCGACCACGGTGCGTATGAGTTCACGCTCGTCGTCGGCAAGGTAGTATCCGCCCGGCGCCAGGGGCAGGTCCAGGTCCTCTCCAGCGTTGCGACCAATCACCACCAGGGCAACGTCTGCCGTGGCGGCAGCGGCCTGGGCGAGGCCTTGGCTCACGGGCATCTGGGGGAGATGGGTGGGCCAATGACCCCACCAGCCTGGGTCTGCAACATGCTCCTCGCTCTGGCACCAGTCGGCATAGGTCTGCGCAAGAACCCGGTTGTAGGGAATGCCGGACCGCTTCAAGCCGTCGATGAGGTTGGTGCGATAGGGGGGATGCACGTCGCCGCCGCTGCCATGCCCCATGCAAAACCAGTCAAGTTGTCCGCGGCCGAACACGGCCACCTCGCTCGTGGGGTCCAAAGGCAGCGTGCCGTCGTTGGTAAGCAGCACGCAGCCCTCTGCGGCGGCGCGGCGAAGCAGCGAGGTGGTTTGCGACGTCTGGTCCGCGATCTTCCATCGCGAGAGTTCTTGCTCCCGCTGTGCCAAGCCGCTGCCCGTCGCGACATCCACGACCCATCGGGCCACGGCTTCCATATGCCTGCGCACGCCGCGCATCATTGCACGTCCTCGGCAAGTCTCTGCAGGCACAGCGCGAGCTCGCCAATGAGCATGAGCCCGTCGTAGTCCCAAATCGAGACGAGCGGCGGAATGGCCTCCTCGGGCAGCGTGCGCGTCATCTCCTTGCGAATCTCATCCTCATCGGGCATCAAGTCGCACCAGAGGAATATGGCCTGCGGCGCCAGGGTGCACACCGTGGTGCAGAGGTAGCGCGCCACCAGCTCGCAGGTGCCGTCGTAGCGCCATGCGGCGTCGTCCAGGTCCATGGACAGCGCGTAGTCCTTGGCAAGGTACTTGAGGTTGCCCGAGAATCCCCCGCGGCCCACCATGGGATGCCCGTCCACCACGTATCCTTGGTCGCAGGCAGCCACTCCGATGGGCTGCGCGTGGAACGCCACGGAATCCCAGTCGGTCTGGCTCACATAGCATGCGGCAGCGGCCGCGGTAGCGCCGTTGTCGACGTAGGTGGGGACGCCCCAGCGTTTGGTGAGCAGGTCCGCGAGGTCGAGCTTGTTGGCCTTTCCGTCGCCATGCCATGGTATGACCCCCTCGTCCACGACCCCGGGGAAGGCAATGCCCACGGCGTCGAACGACTCTATGGGATATCCGGCAACCTGCAGCGAAGCGGTGAGGTCGTCGAGCATCCACAGGTCGAACGAGGGCCTTATGAGCATGCCGCCAACGCTGGCCTCGCCCTGATCCAGCACCTTGTAGCTCAGCGTGGGCTCGTCGGAACGGTTTGCGTAGCATATGCTCAGCACGCGCTTGGAATGGTCGAAGTCTCGTACCACGCGCAGATCGTTTACTGCGGCGACGCGCGCCTCGGCGAAGGCGTCGAGCAGTAGGCGCAGAGCAGCCGCGGCGTCGTAGGTGCCAAACACTCGGGCAGGAATCTCCATCACAAGGGTGTCGGGGAGCGCAACGCATATTGCCTTGCGCTCGTAGCCAACCTGGGGGGCAAGCAGCACTGCGGCGTACTCAGATCCAGATCGCTTTGCCTCCTCCACCGACTTGGCGCAAAAGTCGTACCCAACGCGCATCTCCTGTGCCTGCTCGTTGAGCTTGCTCGCAAAGAAGGTGGTGGTCATACCGCAGGTGCAACACAGGAGCACATGGCGAATCGTCCTGTGTAGCATTTGGTCAATCACCGTTGCCATCTCGCCAAACAGTTCCTTGGCACGGTCGAGGTCGTTGAGCACAAAGTGGAGGAAGAACGCCGGGGTGTCGCTCGTGTCTTCCTCGACGCGCATCTCCACCACGGCCTCGCCGTCTATGTTGTAGAAGCCCACGGTGCCGTGAACCGCATCGCCTTCCAACGCGATGCCATCATGCTCGTCCGGGCTCATCGTGCAGTCGTCAATGTGCTGCGTGTATATCCACGAGCGGAAGTCGTTTTCCAAGTTGACCATGTGCGTCCCTTCCATGCCTGCCGTGCATCTCTTCATATTGCAAAAGTGGTGGGCAGCTGTCAAACGAGCGGACGGTTGGACTGGCCGATGGCCTATCAAAGGGGGTAACCCCTATTGATAGGCCACCGCCGGTTGTTATGCCGAAGATTCCGGAATGCCGCCTCTAGGTTGATGGGTTGATGGTGGTTTCTGGGCCGCACGGGTGGTTGTGGTAACGTGAGTACGACAAGCCAACACAAAAGAAGAAAGGGCTGCATGATCAAGCTAGTCTTGTGCGACGTGGATAACACCCTGGTGCCGTTTAACGAGCGACCGCTGAGCCCCCAGACTCTTGAGGCAATACGCGAGCTTCGTGCGTCGGGGATTCGCTTTGGTCTGGCCACAGGGCGCGATTACTACGAGCTGCTGCACATATTTGGTGGCGAGAGCGAGCCGTTGCAGACGGGCATTCTCTCCAACGGCAAGAAGATTCTTGTTGACGGTGAGCTCAAGAGCCTCTCGCTCATTGACCACGAGGGCATGGTGAGGCTGGCGCGTGAGGTACGCGACATCCCCAACACCTTCGTGTGCGTCTATCCGCTTGCCACGGACGAGCGGAACCCGGTGTGGTGCTTGGGGACCACGCAAGCTCAGATGGAGGAGTTCGCGAAGGTGTTCGAGTTTACGGGGACATTGGCCGACGAGGTGCCCGACGAACCGATTATTGGCGCGACCGTAGCCTGTGGCGAGTCTCAGGAACGCTTTGACCAGATTCTGAGCCGGTTTGCCCAGATCACACCACAGTTCGACTTCGCGCAGCCCACGAAGCGCTGGTGCGACATTCTGCCCGCAGGTCTCAACAAGGGTACGGCGCTCGACTCGTTGCTGCGTTTGCTGGACGTTGGCTTGGACGAGGTGCTCGTGTTTGGCGACGCCGACAACGATCTTGGCCTGTTGCAGGCGGTGCCGAACTCGGTGGCGGTCGCCAACGCGACGCCGACAGCGAAGGCGGCGGCGCGGTGGCACATCGGGGCGTGCGAGAACCATGCGGTTGCGGGCGCCCTGCGCGAGCTGGCGCGTGCCGCGCGCGCTGGCGAGACGCCCGACTACATGCTTGGCGATCGATAATCACGGGCTAGAGCGGAATACGACGGGAAGGGGGAGCATTCCATGGCAACGATCGAACAGGCGTCGTTCGCAGACATAGAGGAGCTGGTTGAGCTTCGTCTGGGTTATCTAAGCGAGGACTTCGGCGAGCTTTCGGACGAGCAGCGACGTGAGATCTCCGCCGAACTCGTGCCGTACCTGCGCTTTCACTTGGGGCGTGACCTGCGCGTGACGGTGGCACGCACCGACGAGTGCGTCGCCTGTACCGCATGGCTGCTGCTCGTGGACAAGCCGCCAAGCCCACGGTTTCCACATGGCCGCACGGGTGTGCTGTTTAACGTGTTTACCAGATCCACGTATCGCCGTCAGGGCTTGGCGTGGCGTGTGATGCGGGAGCTTCTGGACGATGCCCGCACGATGGGTCTCGACGTGGTGGAGCTGCACGCCACCGACGACGGATACGAGCTGTACAAGTCGCTGGGCTTTGCGGACGACGGCTCGTCCCACCGGCCCATGCGCCTCATGCTTCAGGCCTAAGTGGTACGCGGGGGGACTGTCCCCCACGTACCACCCACGTGCGGTCGTATGCCGACGGAGCACGGCGCTAGCCCAGCGACCAGCGCTTGATCTCGGCGATGTTGATGATGTCGGAGATTGGGCGCGAGGGCGAGAACAGGTAGCCCTGCAGCTTGTCGCTGCCCATCTTATAGAGCGCCTCGTGCTGCTCTGGCTCCTCCACGCCCTCTACCAGGGTCGTGAGGCCCATCTGGTTGCACATGTCAATAATGTGCGCGACGATAATGGCGTTTTGGCTGGTGGGAGTCCAGTTCTTCATAAACTGCATGTCAATCTTTATCAGGTCGAAGTTGAGCTCCTGAAGCAGGTTGAGCGTGGAGTACTCGCTGCCAAAGTCATCCATCCACACGTTGAATCCGCGGGACCTAAACCGGTCCACCTCGTGCTTGAGTAGCTCCTGCTTCTCCACGAAGGCGCTCTCGGTGATCTCGATGCACAGGAGGTTGTGCGGCAAGCCCGCATTGTCCACGATTTTGGTGATGGCCTCCACCATGTCGCACTCCGAGAAGTCGTTGCGCGACAGGTTAACGGACACCGGCACGAGGGGTAGGTTGAGATCCGACAGATGGCGCAGGTCACGCATTACTTGTCGCACCACGTTAAGACTGAGCTTGTATATTATGTGCTCCGACTCCAGCGTGCTAATAAACTGTGCGGGCGGGAGCAGGCCGTACACCGGGTCGTTCCAACGGCTGAGCGCCTCCAGGTTGCACACCACGCCGTCCTCGGCCCGCACGATGGGCTGGTAGTGCACCTTGAGCCATCCGCGGTCGATGGCGCTGTCGATGTGCGAGATGAGGTACTTGCGGAAGCGAATCTCCTGGTCGAGCGTGGCGTCGTAGTAGCGATAGCATTCCCCTTGGGTGTCGTCCACGTTCTTGTGTGCGAGCTTCGCCTTGTCGAGCAGCGAGATGACCGATGCCCCCTCGAAGTACTCGGCAAAGCCGGCATGCATGTGAACGGGATGGTTGGGGTCGTGGGTAAGCAGCCCCGCGTTGACCAGACGCATGGCTGGCTTGACCTCTGCACGGTAGCACATCACCGCAAACTGGCTGCCCGTAATGTAAGCCACGTGTCGCTGGGGAAGTGCCTTGCGCAACAAATCGGCCGTCAGGCAAATGAGCTGGTCGCCCTTGGCGTAGCCAAACACGTCGTTGAACTCGCGGAAGTCATCGATGTTAACGTAACCCACCACGGGAGTGAGGTCGAGATCTATTACGGTGCTGAGCAGCTCCTCCGATCGGGCAACAAAGTAGGGCATGGTCGGTAGGCCGGTCAGTTGGTTGAGCTCGTACGCGCGCGCGTGGGTGCTTATGTTGGACTCCAAGATGCCCGAGTGCAGCGCCTGGTCGTTGTATGCCCCGCCAATGGTCTTGCCCTCACCCTGCTTCTTGGCGCGATGGGCATAGATGGTGGCGAGCTGGAGCATGTTGCGCAGCTCCTTCGCATCTGCGGGCGTTCCCGTAACGTAGCCAAAGGAGTACGTGAGCGGTGCGTGGAACTGGCTGCCGATCGACCCGTTAAGGTGGTCTCGGCATCTGTCGATAAGCGCGGTGCCGTTGTCCTCGTCTGTGCCAACGGCAATGCACAGCACGTCGTCTCCACCGTAGCGATAGGTATCCTTGTCGCCAAAGGTGGATTTGAGCTCGTGGCAAAAGGAGGTGAGGATTTGGTCGCCTGACTCGCTGCCGTAGAAGTCGTTGAGCAGAGTGAGGTGGTCCACGTCTCCCATCGTGACGAACAGACGCTTGCCAACGTAGCTTTCCAGGCGGGTCTCCAGGCACAATCGGTTTTGGAGCATGGTGAGGACGTCGTGCTCCAGGTGGTATTGGGTGCGCTCCAGGCTGTGCACCACCTCGAAGCGCAGCTTGAGTACCACATAGCTCACCAGGATGGAGATCAAGAGGAACTCTATTACGTGGGTGAGGTCGGGAGAGAACATGTCTGGAGTCTTAAACGCGAAGACCATGCCCATAAACACGGCGCTCCAGCCGATCATTGCGCCCATGACGCGCGCCGGTCGGTCTAGGATGAACACCGGCATCGCGATAAGGAACATAAGGAACGTGATGGCCTGGTGCGACGGGTCCCATATGGTGCCCAGCAAGGTGGCGACCAACATGATGGGCGTCTCGAGCAGATACACGAGCATGGTTGACCGCTGGTACTGGCGAGGAATCACCCACCGGTCCAAGACAAGCAGTATGAGGTAGTACGCGAACAGCCAAAAGCTCTTTTGCACAAGTAGCGGCACGCCTTGGATGGCTGACTGGGCGGCGGCGTTTGCCAGACTTACGGGAATCCCGCCCATCGCCAAATAGTGAATGGCGCGCCGGTTCTGGCGGTTAAGCTCTTCCTTGTTTACGTCTCGGTCTGCCCGAAACAGGAACTGGAGTACAGTGTTATTCATGGCGCGCTTTTCTGCGTGGCTCTGGACCGCATAATACATATATTGTATGACAAAAATAAGCCGTGCACAACGCCTTTGGTCGTCTAATGCCGTTTGGTTGCCCTCCGTTTGGTTGCCCTCGGGCGTTACCTCTTCCCAAGCGAACACCGCCACCTGCGGACGACAACGGGCTACAGCAGCTCCGGTGCCAGGCGCTCGAGTGCCGCGGCTATGCCATCCTCGTTGTTGCCCAGGGTCACCTCATCGGCAGCGGCCTTCACCTCGTCCACCGCATTGCCCATGGCGACGCCGGTGCCTGCCCACTGGAGCATGGTAAGGTCGTTTTGTGCGTCGCCAAACGCAATGGTCTGGCTGGGTTCGATGCCCAGTTGGGCAAAGGTCGTGGCCAGTGCGCGGGTCTTGTCGACGCCGAGTGGCGTGAACTCGTAGTAGAACGGAGCGGTAAACATGGAGGAGAGCTCGCCCTCGAACGGGGCGGCCATCTGCCGCCAGTGCTCCTGCAGGTACTCGGGCTGACCGGCCACTAGGATCTTGTTTACCTCCCAATCCAAAAACGTAGCGTTATCTGCCACCTCGCACAGGAGGTAGTTGTTGTTGTGCGCCTCGTACTCGGCCACGAGCCAGGGCGCGCCGTCCCGCTCGATGGAGAAGAACGCGTTCTCGGCATACATGTACGCGCCCTTGTCGTAGATGGGACAAACGTCGAACTCGTGCATGTGAGCCAGCACGCGCCTGCCTTGGTCCACGGTGAGTGCTTGCTGAAAGTACACCTCACCCGTTTGGTAGTTCTTGGCCTTGGCGCCGTTAAAGCACACGAACACGCCGTTATGCCTGCTCATGTCCAGCGTGTCGGCGAATCCGGTGAGCCCCATGTCGGCACGACCGGAGGCCAGCACGAGCACCACCCCCTTGTCCTGCGCGGACAGAAGGGCTTCTTGCGTGCGTGGGGTTATCCGCTTCTGGTCGTTGGTGAGCGTGCCGTCGATGTCAAGCAAGATGGCTTGGTACATGGAGACTCCTCTTCCCGCAACGTACTGTAGTCCCATGGTAGCATGAGCAGGGCACGTATACAGGTGCTCTGCTTGGGGGATACTCTTCTCGGTCGTGTGTTGCTCCATCCAGGCAGCGGATGGCCCGCCTACAAGATTATCGCTGTGGCGTGCCTGTTTGAGGTGAGGTTGGTAAAGGTGTCGGGTGTCCTTGGCGTCTTGTTCGGGGTAGTCTTCGTGATGGGCCTTTTGGGCTTGGGCGTAGCCGCGCTCGCGGTGTGGCTCATCGTTCGCGCGGTCCGCGCCATAGGTCGGCGTCTTTCGGGTGGGCAGCGACCGAGCGCCAAGCTGGAGCCGCCCGTGCAGACCAGACGGGCTACGCACGAGGCCTATCGCCATCTCGATGTGGACAGTGGAGCGACCTCCGCGAGCATTGGTGAGGTGATGGCCGAGTACGTTAACGATGCGGTTGTTGGCCCCTACGCACAGGACGTAATCGACACCCTGGATCTCACGGACTGCCGCAGGCAGAGCCTGCTAGCCGAGATAGACCACGAATTCGAACGCGACACCATAAGCTGGGACCGGTTTACCAGCACGGCCAACTCGGCGCTTGACGCACTGCTGCGCAACTGTGCGCTGCTGGCCAACCGCGTCCAGTCCTTCGACGTAAACGACTATCGGCGCATGCAGGAGTTCTACGACACCGGCGGGTTTCAAACGCACGGGCCGCAGGATCAGGCGAAGCTCCTGCGCTGGAAGCTGCTCGACGAGACCAAGCAGGAGATGGACGGCATCCGCTCCACCAACCAGCAGCTGCTGCTCGAGCTGGGAAAGCTCTCCTCGGAACTCTCCAAGCTCTCCACCTCACAAAACCAAGACGAGAGCATGAGCATCGCCGAGGAGGTCGGCAAGCTGGTGGAGCAGACCAAGTACTACCGGTAATTCCCTGCGCCATCGCGTTAGCGCCGCCCGCCGGCTAGTCGCGCAACGTGCTGTTGCCCAATGCAAGGATCACGTTGTCGGAGTGACCGAGCTCCACGATGTCGTGCTCGCGCAGGAGCTTCTCGAACTCGTCTTTGGGCATGGGACGATAGTAGTAATAGCCCTGCACGTAGTCGCAGTCCATGTTGCGCAAAGAGTTGCGCTGCTCCTCGGTCTCCACGCCCTCCGAGATAACCGGCAGGCCCATCATGTGTGCCATCTTGATGACGTTCACAATAATGGCGTCGGAGCCGTCGTGGATCTGCGCGTGGTCAATAAAGCCCTTGTCCATCTTGAGCACGTCGACGGCGACCGAGCGCAGCATGTTGAGCGACGAGTAGCCGCTGCCAAAGTCGTCCATAAACACGAGGAACCCCTCCTGCTGCATGCGGCGAATGACGTCGTTGATGAGCAGGGTGTCCTTGGAATAGGCACTCTCGGTAACCTCTATGCCAATGAGGCGAGCGGGGATGTCGTACTTGCGGATGAGCGAGGAGAAGTGCGTCGCCAGATCGGTAAAGTGGAAGTCGGCTCGACTCACGTTTACCGAGACGGGGACGGGCTCAATGCCACGGTCCAGCAGCGAGCGTTGCCATGCGCATACCGAATCCCATACGTAGCGGTCGAGCGCAAAGATGTAGCCTGACTGCTCCATGAGGCCCACGAACTTGTAGGGCGCAATAATCTGGCCGTCGTGAATCCAACGCACCAACGCCTCGGCCGAGACGATCTTGTTGGTTGCGATGTCCACCTTGGGCTGCAGGAAGAACGTGAACTCGCCTCTGGCAAGGCCGTCCTTGGCATTGATCAGCATCAGCTGGTTGTCGCGTTCGCGCTCATAGCGCCGCTCGTCGTAGAAGGCGATGTGGTTGGTGTAGTTGCCCTTTACCTCCTGCATGGCAATCAGCGCGCGGTCGTACAGGATGGACATGCCAATGTTACGGTTCTCGGTCACCACGACGCCCACCGAGGGAGAGAAACCCTCGGCCACGTCGTACTTGCCGAACTCGAGCTTGAGCTGCGCGGTGAGCATGTTCTCGTCGAATGCGTCGGGAAGACCGAACACCATGGCAAAGTTGTCGCCGTTGAGGTATCCCGCAACGCCTCGTCGCGCTATGGCCGTCTTGACAATGCCCCGGGCGTAGGTCTCCAAGAGCAGGTCGCCCGCCTCCCGGCCATAGATGTCGTTGTAGAGCTTAAAGTAGTTGATGTCGAGCGCGATCATAACGATGCGACGCGTCTCGAGATGGCGAGCCCAGATGTTGGCGCGATGGAAGAACTCGTCGCTGTGGTAGCAGCTCAGGTTGAGGTGGCCAACGACGTCCTCGCTTGCCCCGGGGTTGTTTTGGCGGAACTCCCTCATGAGGAAGGCTGTGTCCTCTCCGGGGCGCGTGCCTCCTTGGCGCTCCCACTCCTGTTTGTCGTTGGAGCATGCCAGCCACACGTGCCGCACCAGCACATCGTAATCGGTGCCCAGCTGGTCCTGCCAGCCCACGCCCATGGCTATGTACACCGAAAACTCGTCGAGCCGCTTGCGTATGCGCGCCATGGCATCGCGAAACGTCTGCTCGTCCAGCCCTTGCACGGCGACCAAAAACTCGTCGCCGCCCATCCGGTATACCTGATCGTCTTGAAACTCGGTGATGAGCGCCTGACGAACGGCGACGAGCAACTCATCGCCTGCGCGGTGTCCGCGCTCGTCGTTTACGCCCTGCAGTCCCGCGATGTCCAGATACGCCATGCCAATGGACAGATGCGAGGGGAGTCGCTCGGCCTGCTGGTAGAAGGCGATGCGCGTGCCGGCGCCGGTGAGCTTGTCCACCACGCCAATGCTGTTCATACGGCCAAGCAGGTTTTGGGTGTTTACCGTGGACGTGGCAAATGCGCAGATGGGATACATGACGCTGCACAGCTCGTCGATGAGCTCCGGGCTGGGGTCGTCGAACCCGAGTGTGCCCATGGGACTCTTGCCACGCATGAGCTTGCCTATTACCTGCTGCTTCGTGTTGCGTTGCACAAAGAGGCTTGCGTACCCGGGACTTATCGTCGCGATGTCCTCGACGCTGCGAATCACGAGCAACGACTTTGGCTCTCCGTCGCCAAACCAACGGGCGGCCATGGCCTTGGTGAGGCCATGCGTCACGTCGCTCATAGGCTCCACACCCGGGGCACACCATTCGCAGGTGCAGCGAAACTCCGACTCTCCCGGAGGCAGCTGGTAGATGTAGGCTCGCTTGGCCCCAAAGGTTGTGCCAAGGACTTCCATGAGTGCGGGCGTCGCTGCCATGGGGCTCGGTGCACACAAGGCGGCCAGAAATGCCTCACTCAGAATCGCGGCACTCTTGTCGGTTGCCTTGGGGACCTGCACATACTCGTACATCGGTATGCTCCGCTCAGCAGAAGTGTAACCAAACGTAGCGAGTATACGCGAAGTTCATCCCCTTATGTGAATCTGAAGGGGGAAGGTAGGAAATGGTCGGGAAATGGTTGTGTATTAATTATAAATAATAGATACTAGTCCTCGGTCACTGCCGACACGATGTCCTCGATGGCATGTGCCGCCTCAGGGGTGGGGTAGAGCGGGAAGCTGTGATTGAGGCCCCTGCCCTCGTGGAACTCCGCATGAATGCCGGTTGCCGCAATGCGATCGTAGAGCAGCTTGGCGTCGGGGAACAGCAACTCGCGCGTGCCCGCAAAGACCATCACGTTACGCAGGCACCGCACGTTTCCGTTTATGGGGCTTACGAGCGGGTCTATGTCCTCGGTACCGCGCGACCACAGCACGCCCGCCTTGCGCATGCCGTATGCCGCGAGCAGCGGATCGTTTGTCTCGTACTCGTCCACGAGCGGGTTGCCCAGGGTGATGTCCACCCACGGCGAGACGAGGATGAGGTGCGAGGGCTGGTCCATACCCAGGTGTTCCAGCCGCTGTGCGAAGCTCGTTGCGAGGCCGCCGCCGGAACCTTCGCCCATAAGCGTGACGTTGCGTGCGCCATACTCGTTTACCACCCAGCGGTACACGGCCTCGACCGAACGATGTGCGTCGACGTGGGAGTGCACTGGTGCCAGTGGATACATGGGCATAAACACCTCGGCGCGGGTCTTGCGCGCAATGGTGTCCACAAACTTCCACTCATAGATGGTTGGCCTGCGCAGGAAGTTGCCGCCATGCAAATAGATTACCGCACGGTCGTTGCGGTCGCGCCGATTGAGCAGGAAGGTCTCGGTTCCCTCTATGTCGATGCTCTCCACCGACGTCTTAAACATGAGGAGTTCGGGCACGCTCACCGATTGCTCGTTTGCCTCTGCCCGCTCGAGCAGGTAGTTGTCGAACGCAATGGGATCGGCGAGCTTCTTCCTGCCTCCCGTGAGTCGGAAGTATGCCTCCGAGAAGGTGCTCATGTTGGACCGGTGATACACCCCATGCGACACGGCGGAGATGCCAATCCACCCCACGATGGGGGTTGCGATGGTTCCCCCGACGACCGAAAGCGCCTTGTGCTTGCTCAAGAACCCCAGACCGCTCATGGTGCGCTCCTTGCGTAGCCACTTACCCTGCACGCATCACTCTACCCCAGCGATCACGTTGTCCGTTTGGGAAGAGGTACCTTTTGGCCATCGGCCGATGGCCAAAAGGTACCTCTTCCCAAA
>CACZFB010000043.1 GCA_902780305.1 uncultured Coriobacteriaceae bacterium
CCCATTGATAGGTCGCGTGCGACCTATCAATGGGGGTAACCCCTTTTGATTGGCTCTGCTCCGAGTTGGCTACTTCTTCGAGAACGCCTTGCCGTACGCCTGGCTCACGCCCTGGAAGTCGGCCGCGGGCGCGGGGGCATCCTTGTCCACCAGGACGACCTGGATGGCCTCGGCGCGGCGGCTCATGCCCTGGGTGCCGGCGGACTCGCCGTTCTTGGCCCACGCCATCCAGCCGTAGCGCTGGGAATGCACGCGGTAGTAGACGTCGTACTTGGCCGCCATGTCGCCCCAGAGACGGACCCGCACGGCCTCGAGCCGGCGGGACTTACCCTCGGTGCCGGCCATGGCACCGGCCCTGGCCCAGGACTTCTCCCAGCCCTTGCGCTGCACGTGGCCGCGGTACTCGATGCCGCCGGACTCGCTCGCGCCGGGGACGGCGAGCCTGAGCGACTCCAGGCGCAAGCTCTTGCCGGTGGTGCCGGCGATGGCGCCACCGCTGACGGCGGGCAGCGTGCCCCTGCGCTGCACGTGGGCGGTCACGCTCACGGGCGGGGCCTCGGCCTTCTTGATGGTGGAGGTCACCTTCTGCGGCTCGCTGTCGACGTGCTGGTTGTCGCCCACAGCCTTGTACCAGACGGTGTAGGTGGCTTCGTCGGTGCCCGTGGGGACCTTCTCGGACCAGGTCTCGCCGTCGAGCGAGTACCGCATGGTGCCACCCTCGGCAGTGCCCGCCGTCACGAGCTCTTGGGCCTCGCCGTTATGGGTGGGGTTGGTCGCCTCGGGCGCCGTGGTGACCTTCGCCACGGGCGTGGGGAACTGGACCTTCTTGTATGCGCCGAGGTCCTGCCCGTCTGCTTTGATTGCGATCAGCGCCTTATCCTGGGTGCCCGCCGCGTCCGTCCAGCCCATGCCGGCGACGGCGTTCTTTACGGTGCCCTCAATGGCCTGCTTGCCACCGGAGGCAGTGACGGAGGCGATGCTGCTGTCAATCGTCACGGTGCCGGGCGGTTCTCGCGCACCATGCTTCTCGGTATAGATACCACTGCCATTTGCGCCACCCGTGGCGCTCACGATACCGCCGCTGATTGTCACGGTGCCTGGCCCATCATTTGTGGAATTGGAAAAGATGCCATTGCCATTGCTGGCGGTGGCAGTGGCGGTGACCTCCCCGCCGCGAATCGTCACGCTATCGCCGGATATGCCTTTCCATGCGCCGCTGGCCTTGACGGTGCCGCCGTTGATCGTGACAGATTTGCCGTAGATGCCGTCGTTGGTTACAACAGTGCTGCCGTTGTTTATTACGACGCCCCCCTCCCTAGCCTGGATACCATTCCCGCCGGTAACGTCGACCACGCCCTTGTCGATCGTAACGCCACTGTAACCACTGATGCCGTCGGACACGCCCTTTGCCGTGAGCTTGCCCGCTCCGGTTATGGTGAGGTCTGAGTACTCGCAGAAGATGCCCGCGACTACGTCCGCTTCCTCGCTGCTGACGTCAACCGTGCTGTCCGACGTAACCGCGATCGTGAGCGGGTCCGTCCCCGTGTAGTAGATGCCGTAGACTCCGGAAGAGCCTGAACCGTCAGGCCTTTTTTCTCTGTGTCCCGCCGTGATGCTCGCCCCGACCAGCGTCAGAGTATTGCTTGTCGCATTGAAGCTCCAGCCTGTGCCACTGCTGTTCTGGCTCGTCACCTGCGCGCTGCCAACCCAGAGGGGATAGGTGTCTTCGGTCCCTTGCGCTTGCAACGCGGGCTCCTCGCCGTCCTTTTTCTGGCTGGCGTCCGCGTTGTCCTCAGTCTTCACCTCGACGGCGGGCTTGCCCTCGGGTTCCACCATTACCTCTTCGGCAATGCCCGCGGTCGGCCACATGCCCAGTACCGTCGCCAGGGTTACGAACAGGCTCAGCGCGAGCCTAGGCAGCCCTCCGAACATTTGTCGCCTTGTCGCCATGAGCCTCTCCCCTTCCACGAGGTATTTCGCATAGAAGCTGTACGTGATTTGGATACTATAACATTCATGTGGGGTATATGGGCGCGCGAATCAACAGGCATCCCAACTGAGAAAAGGGCCAAACCCCTTTTCTCAGTCCCTGGCCACCCGCGGGCACCAACGGAGTGGCCAACCGTAAAGACCACGGTCTACAATAGATGCGGAGATGATGGACGAGCGGCAAAGGGAGACGGACCGTGGAGACGTGCGAGTCCATACGCACCGAGTTCATGCGCAGCTATGCGCGCGAGCGGCTGGGCCGCATAACGGTAAAGGGTCTGTGCGCCGCGGTCCCCCAGGAGGACGCGGCACTCGATGTGTACGACTACGTACTGGGGAGAGACCTGCGCATCGACGTGCTGGTTAACAATGCGGGCTTTGGAGACTCGGGGGCCTTCCACGAGTCCGACTGGTCCCGGCAGCGAAACATGGTGCAGGTCAACGTCGTCGCCATAATGCAGCTTTCGCGCCTGCTCGTGCCCCATATGGTAGAGCGTTGGTACGGTATGGTGCTCAACCTCTCGTCCGTCGCCAAGGGGCGTTCACCAAGGTGATGGCCCTCGGCTCGCGACTTGTTCCGCGTGCCGTCGCCCGCAAACTCGCCCTACGGATGAACCGCTGAGAAAAGGGGTTTGGCCCCTTTTCTCAGCGGTTGCCACTATTCGGTGGCCCCGCCCAAAGTGGGCTCGGGTTCGGGCTTTGGCTGCGATTTAAGCTTGCGCCTGCGGACATACCCGCGATGGACCATGCCGCCGTTCGTGCCCTCAAGCATCTCGTCGGTGAGCTCGCGACCGTCTTCCATCGCCTCGTTCAGTTGCTCCTGCTTCTCGATCGTCATGATGGCTCCCTTTCTCTTTTGGGTGTTGTAATGCTCTGTCTCTGAACACACATACGCGTCTTCAGGCCGAGTGTCTCGCATGTGGAGGCTGCGTGAACGGAGCGGCGTGTATCCTTGTACCAAAATGCCAGACGACCAAGGAGAAGACCATGCGCATGAGGTGGGAAAACGGCTTCCAGCTGAGCACGGCGATTCAAGAGGGCGAGATAGTTATATCTGCCAACAGAAACGGCATGCGTTCCTTGGCAAACATACTCATGGATCTGTCGGACCAAGAGCCCGGCGCCCACGTACACCTCGACGAGCACAACTCCCTCGAGGACGGCTCGATCGAGCTCGTTATACAAAGGGTGCCCTGAGCAGCTGCTCGCGCTACGGTACTCCACCTCCACAATAGCGGTCCTTTTGTTGAAGATGACCTACACTAGAGCTCGCTCACGGATTAGCCTTCGCCTAGGCGCAGGTTTTTTTCGATTTTAGGTTGTTTTCTGGTCTCGAAAAAACCGGGGCTGTATACACGGCATTGTTTACCTGCTGTTTTGCGAGGTCGGTTGTTGGCCATAGGGAAAAATCACACCGATAAACAACCCAAAATCGCAAAAACCCTGCGCATTTGCGAGCGGTAATCCGTGAGCAATTCCATGCGGGGTGATTGGGTCCCAAAAAAGCGCCCACCCCAGGCAACAGACCCCCGCTCAGCGCTTCTCAGCACCCCACTCATGCCACAAATGTGATGCTTGATCAAGCAGTTGCGCAATGGCACGGTGCCACAGAGTACACTTTACTCATACGACGGAATATGCCGCAGTCACAAGCTGGCTCATACAACAGGAGGGATTTCCCATGAAGGTAGCGGTGAGGTATTGCTCGCCAAGCTCAAGGAGCATGGGGTTGCGGTTGCGCCCGGTCACTTTTTCGCGCACATGTCGATGATCGATCAGAGCAAGCCCGCAGCGCGTGCGTTCGCCCGCGAGGAGGCAAACAAGGCGGCCGAGTTGGAGTCTTCGGACAATGAGGCCCAATCGGAGAAGATGGGACACGTTAAGGAGCTGGCCACGGAGGCGGCTTCCGTGCTTGCGGTGGCAGCCGCCGTCGTTGCGGTAGTTGCTGTGACTCGGCGCGTGATCGGCTGGCGACGGACGTTGGCACGCTAGGCGTCCCGAAAGCGCCGTGCTCGCGCCGCGCCCGCGGTTTTATTGTGCAAGCGTGGCATCAAAACCCGCACATGGTCCATACTGGGCCTATGGACATTACTTTTGCCGAGCTCGGGCTAAACGAGCACATACTCGCCGGGGTCGATGCCCTTGGCTTTACCACCCCCACCCCAGTTCAGGCGCAGGCCATTCCCGCGGTTCTCGAGGGTCGCGACGTGATTGCGTCGGCGCAAACGGGAACGGGCAAGACCGCTGCCTTCGCGCTACCTGTGCTGCAGCGGATTCAGGACGCCTCTCGCGCCGCACGTCAGCAAATCGTCGAGCAGGAGCCGCCCGCCAGCGCGACGGGCGATGCGGACGAGGCGCCGCAGGTGCTGGCGTGCGAGGTCGTGGGCGACTCGGCGTCTTCATCGGCTTCCGCCGATACCCCCGCCAAGCCCCGCAGACGCAGGCGGCATCATCGCCGCTCGAGCAAGAGCGCGCAGGGCGCCGCGAACGAGCCGGGCGCCGCGGGTGAGCAGACGACCGCCAAAGCGGAAGGCGACGCAAAGCCACGACCAAAGTCCCAGAAGAGGCCAAGCGGGAACCAGGGTGAGCAGGCCACCGAGCGCCCCAAGCGCAAGCGCCGCCGCAGGAGGCGCAAGGGCGGCCAAGACAGGCAGGCCGACACCCGCGCTACGAATCCCGACGCCCATCCCTTTGGGCCGTTCGCGCTGGTTATCACGCCCACGCGCGAGCTTGCCCAGCAAATCGACCGGGTTGTCTCGGTGGTATGCGAGCACACGGGCCAACGCGCGGTCGTCGTTATGGGAGGCACCAAGTTCGACCGGCAGATCCGCGAGCTGGAGGCGGGTTGCGACATGCTCGTGGCGACTCCGGGACGTCTCATCGACCTCATGGAGCACAATCACGTGAGCCTGGACAGCGTGCAGGTCCTCGTGCTCGACGAGGCCGACCGCATGTTGGACATGGGATTTTGGCCCAGCGTCAAGCGTATTATGGGCGAGCTTCCCGCCCAGCGCCAAAACCTGCTGTTCTCGGCAACCATCCCACCCAGCATCCAGTCGACCATCGACGCCATGCTCAACGATCCCGTGCGCGTGGAGATCGCCCGCGTGGGCGAGACTGCCGACACCGTGGAGGAGCACCTGTGTCCCGTCACACAGGGGCAAAAGACGCAGCTGCTGCAGGAGCTCGTCCGTTCGGGCGGAGCCGAGCAGGGCACGACGCCCGAACGCGTGCTGGTGTTCTGTCGCACCAAGCACCGCGTGGACGACGTGAGCAAGACGCTTAAAAACGCCGGCTTCGACGTCGACGTGATGCATGCCGACCGACCGCAGAAGGCCCGCGAGCGCGCGCTTGCCAAGTTCCGCGCCGGCAAGTGCCAGGTGCTCGTGGCAACCGACGTGATGAGCCGCGGCATCGACGTGAGCGGCATCGACGCGGTGGTCAACTTCGACGTGCCGCTCGATCCCGAGGACTACGTGCACCGCATCGGCCGTACGGGCCGTGCCGGCGCCACCGGACATGCCTACACCTTCGTGGCGCCCGACGAGATAAGCCCACTGCGCGAGATTGAGTACTTTACCGGCAAGCTCGTGCCCACGTGGGACTTGCCCGGCTTCGCCTACGACGAGGGCCGCATTGTCCCCGGTGCCACCCGCTCCACGGTGAAGCCCAAGCGCACTATGTTTAGCGGCATGAAGTCGCGCGGCCGCGGCCTGAGCGCCGGTCGCTACGGTAGGCACTACTAACCGTTGAACTCGGGGGACAGTCCCCTGGACAAAAGGGACAGTCCCCTGGACAAAAGGGACAGTCCCCTGGACAAAGGGGACAGTCCCCTGGACAAAGGGGACAGTCCCCTGTGTACAGGGGACTGTCCCCCGCGTACCACGTGAGGCGAGAGCGAGGAGCGGTCATGAGGCAAACACGTACGTATCCGAAGGCCATCGTGTCGCGCAAGGGCGCCAAGTCGCTGCGCGGAGGCCACCCGTGGGTGTTTGCGGACGAGGTGCGTCGCATCGAGCCGGCGCCGACCGACGGACACGAGGCCACGAACGGCGACCTCGTGGACGTCTTCGAGGAAAATGGCACGTGGCAGGGACTCGGCATGCTCTCGCTGCAGAGCACCATTCGCATCCGCATCGTGTCGCGCAACGCGAACGACGTTCCCAACGAGGCGTTTTGGCGACGGCGCATTACGTGGGCATGGCAGCACCGGCTTGCCTCGCTTGGCGCACGCGGTCTGGACGGTTGCGAGCCCGACACCACGTGCTGCCGCGTGCTCTTCTCGGAGGCGGACGGCGTGCCGGGGCTGGTGGTCGACAAGTACGAGGACGTTCTGGTCTCTCAGGTGGGAACGGTTGGCGCCGACGCGCTGCGGCCCGTGCTCTACCCCATCCTGCTCGAGGTACTGGGCGAGTCGGGCAACCCCATTCGAGGCATTTACGAACGCAACGATGGCGCCGTGCGCGACAAGGAGGGTCTGCCCCGGACCAAGGGCTGGTGGGAAGGTGCGGACGCGCCGAAAGACGCCCGCATCGTGGTGCGCGAGAACGGCATCCAGTACCACCTGGACCTCCAAAACAGCCAGAAGACCGGCTTCTTTCTGGATCAGAAGTACAACCGCCGCGCGGTGCGAGACCTTGCCCGTGGCAGGCGCGTACTGGACTGCTTTTGCCACGTGGGGCCGTTTGGCCTCAACGCGCTTGCGGGCGGTGCCGAGGCCGTGCGCTTTGTGGACGTGAGCCAAACCGCACTGGACCTTGCGCGTGAGAACGTCCTGCTCAACGGCTACGATCCCTCCGCCAGCGACCCGCAGGTCTCGTTTGCCTGCGCCGACGTGTTGGAGTATCTGCCGCGCCTGAGGGACAAGCGTACGTTGCGCGAGGAGGGCGGCCCGTTCGATCTCATCGTGCTCGACCCTCCAGCGTTCACCAAGAGCCGATCCACCGTGCGCAACGCGCAGCGCGGATACCGCGAGATAAACGCACAGGCGCTGCGCATCCTGCCCCGTGGCGGCTATCTTGCCACGTGCAGCTGTTCTCACTTTATGACACGCGACCTGCTGGCCCAGGCCATCGCCGAGGCCGCACACGACGCCGGCGTGCAGCTCAAGCAGGTGGAGGAGCGCCAGCAGGCGCCCGACCACCCCATCCTGTGGGGCTTCCCCCAAAGCCACTACCTGGACTTCTTCGTCTTCCAAGCCGTGTGACACCCATACTGAGAAAAGGGGCCAAACCCCTTTTCTCAGTTCTCGCGGACGTGCTTGCCCGAGAGGTGCTCGATGGTGAGTCTGAGCACGGCCACACGTCGCAGGTTCTTCGCGATGTCGGCATCGATGTCAATGGTCGGCGGGAAGTACTTCTCTGCAAGCCTACGCAGCGCGCGAACGACCTCATCCTCGTCCGCCACCCGCTCGATGTGCCCGAACGCGATGACGGAGCACACGTGATACCACCAGCTCCCCTCCTCCAGCACGCCGTCGTCGTGCACGCAAAAGCTGGCCTTGGGATGCTTGGCAATGGCGTCCAGCTTGTGGCCCTCAATCGCGCTATGAAAATACAGCACACCATCGCAATACACGAAGTTGAGCGGCACGGCATAGGGGTACGCATCGTCCCCCAGCACCGCCAGCACCCCGCGCTTCTGGGTGCGCAGCAACTCCTCGCAGGTCTCTTGGTCAAGCTGCTGGGCATGTCGTCTCATCGCGCGAAACATCGCTCCTCCTTGGGTCGGCCAATTGGTGCGCCCACCGTACCACGATGCCGTGCGTAAGGCGAGTCGGCTACAATCGTTTTGCCCATCCTAAGTGGGGCACACACCCGGCCGACGTCCAAGACGGGAGAAGAAACGTGAACACACGCCTCAGACCGCTCGTTCTTGTCCTGTTCGCCTCACTCCTGCTGGTCATTGGTGTCTGCAGGCCCGCACGTGCCGAATCGGGCGAGTTCGCAAGCCTCAAAGAACTTGCAAACGGGCGCATCGGCGTGCAGACGGGCAGCACCTTCGACGCCATCACGCTCCGTAGTCTGCCGCAGGCCGAGATCAGCTACTACAACACCTATGCCGACCTCACCGAGGCGCTCGGGTCCAACAAGATCGACGGCTTTCCTGGCGACGAGCCTGTGATTCGTCTGATTGCCGCGGAGCACGACACCATAGCCGTGATCGACGAGAGCATGGAGGACTTCGAGTACGGCGCCGTGTTCCGCAAGAACCAGAGGGGCAGCGAGCTCAAGGGTCAGTTCGACACGTGGCTCAAGGGCGTTAAGACCTCGGGGGAGCTCGAGCGCCTCACGTCCAAGTGGATCGACGGGCCGGAGGAGCAGAAGACGGCATTCGACTACCAGTCGCTGCCCTCTCCCAACGGCACGCTGATCCTGGTGACCGAGGGTCTGTACCCACCCATGAACTACTACCGAGAAAACGAGGTGGTGGGCCTGGAGATCGAGCTCGCCGCGCGGTTCTGCCAAGACCAGGGCTATGGCCTGCGCGTGGACGTCACGAATTTTGACGGCATCCTGCCCGCCATACAGGCCGGAAAGGCGGACTTCTCAATGTCGGGCATCACCATCACCGACGAGCGCGCGCAGAGCGTGAACTTTAGCGAGCCCTATTACAAGGGTGGAACGGTAATGGCGGTGCGCAAGGCCTCCTACGTCGCCGCAATGGCGAACGGCGAGCAGACCACATCGGTTTGGGACGGCATCGTCCAGAGCTTCGACAAGACCTTCCTCAACGAGAGCCGCTGGAAGATGTTCGTGGAGGGCGTGGGCACCACGCTCGCCATAACCCTCGCATCAATCCTGCTGGGCACCCATCTCGGCTTCTTCTTGTTTTTGCTCTGCCGCAAAGGCGGCCGCATAACCAATGCCATCAGCGGCTTTTGCATGTGGCTTTTGCAGGGCATGCCCATGGTGGTGCTGCTCCTCATCCTATACTACGTGGTATTCGGCAAGGTCTACGTAAGCGGCATCGTGGTGTCCATCATCGGCTTTACCCTGACATTTGGCACGTCGGTCTTCGGCATGCTCAAGATGGGCGTCGGCGCGGTGGACGACGGTCAGCGAGAGGCCGCCCGCGCCATGGGCTACTCGGACCGCCAGACCTTCTTTAGAATCATCCTGCCACAGGCCATACCCCACGTGATGCCCTCCTACAAGAGCGCGATTGTCGACCTCATCAAGGCGACGTCCATCGTTGGCTACATTGCTGTGCAGGACCTCACCAAGATGGGCGACATCGTGCGAAGCCGCACCTACGAGGCGTTCTTCCCACTGATTGCGGTCACGATTATCTACTTCCTGCTGGAAGGCATCGTCAACTTCCTGGCAGGCCGCGTCGAGCGCATCTCCAACCCCAAACGCCGGAGCCGCGACCACATCCTCAAGGGAGTGAAGACCGATGATTAGGATTGAGCACCTGCGCAAGGAGTATTCCAACGCAACGCCACTCAAGGACGTAAACGCCACCATTGCCGACGGAGACGTCATCTCGGTTATCGGCCCCTCCGGCACGGGAAAGAGCACGTTGCTGCGCTGCATCAACCAGCTCGAGAAGCCCACCTCCGGCAAGGTCTGGTTCGACGACGTGGAGATTACCAACCCCTCCTGCAACATCAACGAGGTCCGCAAGAAGATGGGCATGGTGTTTCAGTCCTTCAACCTGTTTGGGCACCGCACCATCATCGAAAACGTTATGCTGCCGCCCATGGAGCTGTTAAGGAAGCCCAAGCAGGATGCTTACGACGAGGCCATGCGGCTCCTGCGCCTGGTGGGTCTGGCCGATAAGGCGCTCAACTACCCCGACGAGCTCTCCGGCGGGCAGAAGCAGCGCATCGCCATCGCCCGCACGCTTGCCATGGACCCGGAGGTCATCCTCCTAGACGAGCCAACCAGCGCACTCGATCCCACCATGGTGGGCGAGGTGCAGGCGGTCATCCGCGAGCTCACCAAGACCGGCAAGACGATGATGATCGTCACCCACGAGATGGCCTTCGCCAAGGCCATATGCAACCGGGTGTTCTACATGGACGAAGGCGGCATCTATGAGGACGGTCCGCCCGAGCAGGTATTCGACAACCCGCTCCGCGAGAACACCCGACGGTTCGTACGCCGTCTCAAGGTGCTCACCATCGACATCACGGGTCGCAACTACGACTTGTACGACTCGTTGAGCAGGATCGAGTCCTACTGCAACAAGAACCAGATTCCTGCAAAACAGGCGCTCAGAACCCAGCTGGCGTTCGAGGAGCTTGCCGAGCAGCTCGTGCCCGCACTTGAGAACCCCGAGATTAAGGTGGCCATCGAGTACGCCGAGGCGGCGGAGCAGACCACGCTCACCGTACACTACAACGGTCCCGCGTTCGACGTGATCCTGCACGGAGACGAACTCGCGACCAACGTGCTTAGAAGCACCGCAAAGCAAATCGAGTACCAAAGGGACGAGCAGGCAGACCTCCCCAACCGCGTCCTCCTGACCATCCGACCCACCAACTGAGAAAAGGGGCCAAACCCCTTTTCTCAAAACCCCTATTCTTAGCGGCGGGCGCGGAAGAAGGCGCGCAGCTCGTTGGCGCACTCGTCGGCAAGCACGCCGGCGCGCACCTCGAACGCGTGGTTAAGACGGGCGTCGTGGCTCACATCGTAGAGCGTGCCCAACGCGCCGCCCTTGGGGTCGGACGCGCCGTACACGCAGCGGTCCACGCGCGCGTTTATCATAAGGCCGGCGCACATGAGGCAGGGCTCCAACGTTACGTACACCGTACAGCCCGTTAGCCTCCAGCGACCCAGCGCCTGCGACGCCGCCACCATGGCGCTGAACTCCGCATGCGCACTGGGATCGTGATCGGTCTCGCGACGGTTGTGCGCGCGGGTCACCACCTCGCCGTCACACACCACCACGGCACCGATGGGCACCTCGCCCTCGGCCGCCGCCAGACGGGCCTCCTCGAGCGCCAGGCGCATGAACCGTTCGTCGTCTGCCACAAGCGTCTCCATCACGCAAACCCCTCGTCGTCCTGCAGCGGGCCGGCGCCACCGTCGGCTGCCACCGTTGCCAGCTCGTCGGCGCGCTCGTTGAGCGCGTGACCGGCGTGGCCCTTTACCCACACCCAGCGAACCTCATGCGGCTCCATGGCGGCAAGCAGGCGCTTCCACAGGTCGGGATTCTTTACCGGCTTCTTGGTTGCCGTCTTCCATCCCCGACGCTTCCAGCCGTCTACCCAGTGCTGGTTGAAGGCGTTCACCACGTACTGCGAGTCGGAGTGCAGCTCCACCTCGCAGGGCACGCGCAGTGCCTCGAGTGCCACGATGGCACCCAGAAGCTCCATGCGGTTATTGGTGGTGCGCGCGTATCCGCAGCTCAGCTCACGCCGATGCTCACGGCCGTCCGGCCCCACGTACAGGAGCACGGCCCCGTAGCCGCCTGGGCCAGGGTTACCCCTGGAGGAGCCGTCGGTGTAGGCCACCACCCGCATGCGACCCGAAGCCATGCTACTTGGCCTCCGCCCAGTTGTCTCCCACGCTCACGTCGGCCACCAACGGCACGCGCAGCTCGCACACGCCCTCCATGGTTTGGCGCACGAGCTCCGAGAGCGTCTCGATTTCGTCTTTGGGCACCTCGAAGTCCAGTTCGTCGTGAATCTGCAGCACGAGCTTGGCCGCCAGTCCCTCCTCGCGCAGGCGGTCGGCCACGCGAATCATGGCAATCTTTATGATGTCGGCCGCCGTCCCCTGCATGGGGTGGTTCATGGCGGTGCGCTCACCGAACGAACGCATCTGGAAGTTGCGGGAGTTGATGTCCTTGATGTGGCGCTTGCGTCCGTACATCGTGCTCACGTACCCATGCGCCCGCGCGAAGGCCACCTGCTCGTCCAGGAAGGTTCGGACCCCGGGATACACCGCAAAGTAGCGGTCGATCATGTCCTGGGCCTCCTTGCGGGGAATCTTGAGGGAGGTCGCAAGGCCATAGGCCTGCTGGCCGTACACGATGCCAAAGTTGACGGCCTTGGCCCTGCTGCGCAGCGCGGGCGTCACCTCGTCCACCGGCACGTCGAACACGCGCGCCGCGGTGGCCGCATGGAAGTCCTCGCCCTCGTTGAAGGCCCGCACCAAATGCTCGTCTGCGCTGAGGTGCGCCAGCAGCCGCAGCTCGATCTGCGAGTAGTCGCAGGCCAAAAAGGCGCTGTCTTCCGGCACCGTAAAGGCCGTGCGCACGCGATGGCCCAGCTCGGAGCGCGTGGGGATGTTTTGCAGGTTGGGGTCGGAACTCGACAGGCGGCCCGTCGCCGCAACCGTCTGGTTGAAGGTGGTGTGGATGCGCCCGTCCTTGCGTATGAGTGCGGGCAGGGCGTCCAGGTAGGTGGACTTTATCTTTGCCCGCTCGCGATACTCCAGCACGTCCGCCACCACCGTGCTCTGGCGGCTCAGGTCGTCGAGCACCTTGGCATTGGTGGAGTAGTAGCCGCGCTTGGTGCGCTTGAGCCCGTAGGTGGGCAGCTTGAGCACGTCGAACAGCACGTGCGAGAGCTGCATGGGGGAGTCCACGTTGAACTCCTCCCCCGCCGCCTCGTGGATGCGGGCGACCATGGACTCGATCTCGCCGCCCAGCTCGCGGGACTGCTCGCCCAGCTTTTTGGGGTCGGCGAAGAGTCCCGTGCGCTCCATCTGGGCGAGCACGGGCACGAGTGGCATCTCGATGTCCTCGAACAGCTCCAGCGACTCGTCCGCACGCAGGCCCTCCAGCAGCGGCTCGCGCAACAGGCGCGCACCCAGGGCCTCCATCGCGGCCTCGGGCACCTCGTCGGTGGGCTCGGGCAGCGTCGTCTTGAGGAGCGCCGTCACCAGCTCCGCGACGGCGAACGACGAGCGCTCCGAGTCCAGCAGATACGCGGCGATGGCGACGTCGAAGATGCGCGACGCGTCGACGTCTTCCGCACGCACGAGCGCCTCGTCGGCGGAGTCCATGGGGAGCAGCTCGTGCAACACGGCCTTCACGTCGCCCGACACCAGGTTGCCCTCCCGCACGATCTGCTCGAGCGCCACGAGCGCGGCCTGCCCCTCGAACCGCAGCATCGCGTCGTCGACGCTTGCCCACAGCACGCAAGACGGCTCGTTGTCGGCGCCCGCAAAGGACAGCTCGAGCTGCGGCTGCGCCGAACTGGCAGCATCCTTCTGGACCGAGACGCCCAGCCACGTCTGGTCTCCCAGGGCCGCCGCAAGGCGTGCCAGCGCCGCGTCGCCCTCCACGACGGAGGGAAGCTCCGTGGTGACCTCCTGGCGCGCCGAGACGCCCTCGTTGCCCGTTCCACCGCCCAGCCGCGCGATGCGGCTGGTCATGCCCGTAAAGCCCAAGGCGCCAAAGGCCTGGGCGGCCACGGTGGGATCGAACGTGGGGAAGCGCGCGTCGCGCAGGTCCAGCTCGATGGGCGCGTCGGTACGGATGATGGCCACCTCGCGACTGAGCAAGGCGTCGTCCACGTGCGCGCGCAGGTTCTCGCCCATCTTGCCCTTTACCTCGTCGGCATGGGCGATTACCTCGTCGAGCGAGCCATACTTGCAAATGAGCTCGGAGGCGCGCTTGGGACCGATGCCCGGCACGCCGGGAATATTGTCGCTGGAGTCGCCCTTAAGGCCGTAGAAGTCCGGCACGAGCTCCGGCGTCACTCCGTGGTAGAGATCCTCCACCACCTCGGGCGTCATTATCTGCACGTCCGAGACGCCCTTCTTGGTGCTCACGATGCGCACGTGCTCGGTGGACAGCTGGTACATGTCGCGGTCGCCGGTAAACAGGTACATGTCGTAGCCCGCGTCCTCACCGCGGCGTGCCAGCGTGCCCAGGATGTCGTCGCCCTCCCAGCCCTCGAGCTCCACCACGGGGACCTCCAGCGAGCGCAGGAGGTCCTTTACCATGGGAAACTGCTCGCGCAGGCTGGGGTCCATGGGAGGCCGCTGGGCTTTGTACTGCGGCAGCATCTCCATGCGCACGCGCGGCTTGCCCTTATCGAAGGCACAAATCACCCCGTCGGGCGAGAACGACTCCACGAGCTTAATAAACATGTTAAAGAACCCGAAGAGGGCGTTGGTGGCGCGCCCGTCCGGGGCGCTCATGGGCTGGCGGATGGCATGAAACGCCCGGTGCATGAGCGAGTTGCCGTCGATCACCGCAATGGTCCTTCTTTCGTCTGCCATACAAACCTCCCGTCGCACTGCGTGCCCACATTGTAGCGGAACCCGAAGGTGGTCGCAGGCGGCCAATCAATGGGGGTTACCCCCATTGATTGGCCGACGCACTCGGACCAGCCGTGGGGATACCATGCCTTAATGTCCCCGAAACACCCTTCCCCTACCCTTATGCGTACAATGACGGGCGACCGCAACAGAGAGGGACATCGATGGCTCAAGACAAAGTGACCGAGGAGTACGGTAGCCTGGTATTCTCGGATGCCGACATGCGCAAGCGGCTTCCCAAGCCCACCTACAAGGAGCTCTCGCGCGTAATCAAGGAGAACCGGCCCATCCACCTCGAGATCGCCAACGAGGTCGCGCACGCCATGAAGGAGTGGGCGCTGGAGAAGGGCGCCACCCACTTTACGCACTGGTTCCAGCCGCTCAACGGCATTACGAGCGAGAAGCACGACAGCTTTATTACCCCACAGGACGACGGCAGCGTGCTGATGGCCTTTAGCGGCAAGGAGCTCGTGCAGGGCGAGCCCGACGCCTCGAGCTTCCCCAACGGCGGGTTGCGCGCCACCTTCGAGGCACGCGGCTACACGGTGTGGGACCCCATGAGCCCAGCCTTCATCAAGGACGAGGTGCTGTGCATCCCCACGGCCTTTATTAGCTACACGGGCGAGGCACTCGACAAGAAGACGCCGCTGCTGCGCAGCGAGGTGGCGCTGGAGAAGCAGGCCAAGCGCGTACTCGCCCTGTTTGGCCGCGAGCCCAAGCGCGTGACCACCACCGTGGGCCTCGAGCAGGAGTACTTCCTCATCAAGGAGACGGACTTCGAGGCACGCACCGACCTGCGCCTCACTGGGCGCACGCTGTTTGGCGCCGAGCCCAGCAAGGGCCAGGAGCTTGAGGAGCACTACTTCGGCGCGATTCGGCCCTCGGTGAACGCCTTTATGAAGGAGCTCGACGACGAGCTGTGGAAGCTGGCCATACCCGCAAAGACCAAGCACAACGAGGTGGCTCCGTGTCAGCACGAGCTCGCGCCCATCTTCGAGCAGGGCTCGCTCGCCGTCGACAACAACCTGCTTACCATGGAGAAGCTCAAGCTGCTCGCCACCAACTATGGGCTGGCCTGTCTGGAGCACGAGCGTCCCTTCGAGTACGTAAACGGCTCGGGCAAGCACGACAACTGGTCCATCTCGGCCGACGGGCGCAACCTGCTCGAGCCGGGTCCGCATCCCGAGGACAACCTGCAGTTCCTGGTGTTCTTGGCCTGCCTCGTCGCGGCCGTGGACGAGCACGCCGGCCTCATGCGCGCCAGCGTCGCCTCGGCGGGCAACGACCACCGCCTGGGGGCCAACGAGGCGCCGCCGGCGATCGTCTCGGTGTTTTTGGGAGACGCCATCACGCCCATCGTGGAGGCGCTCATAAAGAAGGAGCACGCGGAGGCGCACGAGGACGAGATCATGGACCTGGGAGTCCCGGCGCTGCCCGACATCCTGCGCGACAACACCGACCGCAACCGCACGAGCCCGTTCGCCTTTACCGGCAACAAGTTCGAGTTCCGCATGTGCGGCAGCCAGCAGAACGTCTCGGACCCCAACGTGGTGCTCAACACCGCCGTCGCCGAGCAGTGCGAGCGCTTTTGCGACTACGTGGCCGCCCGCAGTGACGAGGACTTCCTCGTGGTGGCCATGCGCTTCGTGCGGCACACCTTCCGAGACCATCGCCGCATCATCTTCGACGGCAACGGCTATGCGGCGGAGTGGGAAGCCGAGGCCGAGCGCCGCGGGCTGCCCAACCTCAAGACGACGCCCGATGCGCTGCCGGCGATAATCGACCCCAAGACGGTCGCACTGTTCGAGCGTTACGGGGTACTCTCGGAGTCCGAGCTCCACGCGCGCTATGTGTCCAAGGCCGAGCAGTACGCCAAGCTGCTCAACATCGAGGCTAACGTTATGGTGCACATGGCACGCCATCAGTACATGCCCGCCATCGTCTCGTATTCCGGCGACGTCGCCACCACGGTTGCCACCAAGGCCGAGCTGGGCATCGACGCCGTGGCCGAACGGGACCTGGTGCGCCGGCTTACCGAAGGCACGAACGCCATCTATGCGCTGGCAGGAGAGTTGGAGCAGAAGAACGCCGAGGCGCGCGAGCTGGAGGATCCGACGGAGCGCGACCGTGCGTACTGCGACGTGGTGATTCCGGCCATGGGCGTCCTGCGCGCCGCCGTGGACGACATGGAGAGCATCTGCTCCAAGGACTGCTGGCCCGTGCCGTCGTACAACGACATGCTGTTCTACGTGTAGGGGGTTTGCGCGGTTCCGCGGCGCTCCCCTGTGCCCTTTTGCTTAGCTTCGCTTCGCTCAGATGCGCAAAGGGCACAGGGGAGCGCCGACCACGCAACCACACGGTAGGGCTATCTTTAAAAGATGGTGCGCCGCTCCGCGGCGCGTTTTGTTACATGCCCAGACCGAAGATTATCTCGGTGATGCCGTCTATGAGCAGGGCGATGGCGGCGGCCAGCATGCCCAGGGTCGCCGACGCCATGGGCGCGAAGATCACCACCAGGCCAAGGATGGCCGTAATCACGCCCGAGGCCGTCGCGGGCATGGCAAGCGGGCTGCCCACGCGTCTGAAGTCCCCCGCCTCCATGATGTCGAGGACGCCGGTGGCAAGGATCACGATGCCCACAAAGGTCCAAGCGAGCGTGATGAACCCCGATGGATTGACGGCGAAGAAGAGGCCTGGGAGTAGCGTGAGAGCGCCGAGCGCCAGGCTGGCGGGCGAGTTCTTGAGCGGGTCCCCCCTTACGAACGCCGTGACGATGTTGAAGGCCCCGTAGGCAATCAGCACGATGCCGATTATGCGAATGAGCATCTCCATGGCCGCAATGGGATGCACGAAGATCACAATCCCCAGTATGGTCATCACCAGACCGGTAATGAGCACGGCTGGCTTGGTGCGTTTGAGCTTGTCGTTCATTGTCTCCCCCTTCGCGTCTGCCGCGAAAACGAATACCACTCCCCTATTTTGAGCTTTGGGCACAAAAAATGCGGTAATCTGTTCTAACGTCGTCGGCAAACGACAGCATCTGTCAGGTATTCGCACCAAGGAGACGAGATGCCAGCGGTTATAACCCACCATATCTTTGGAGAAGACGCGTCTCGCCTGCTCCCCGACGGGCTGCTCACCGGCGAGGAGGAGCTTTTGGCGTTCTTGCTGGGCAACCAGGGGCCCGACCCCTTGTGGGCGCGCTTTCGCACGCTGCCATGGCGGGCGAGCGCGTGTCATCAGCTGGCCGATGCCATGCACGCCTGCAAGACGGTGGAGTCGTTTCTTGCCGCGCGGGAGGCAACCGCGCACATGCGCGAGGACGACAAGGGCATTGCCCGGGCCTTCTCGATGGGCCTCGCGGCGCACTACCTGCTCGACAGCTTTGCCCATCCGCTCGTATACGCCCAGCAGCTCGAGCTTGTGGCGGCCAGCGACGAGCTGGCCGGTGCGGACAACGAGGTTCATGCACTCATCGAGTCGGACATAGACAGCTGGATGCTTTGGCAAAAGCGGCACAAGACCGTGCTGGACTGCCCCACCTCCGCCGCGCTCGTCACCACCGAGCGCATTAACCGCATTGCCGGCGCGCTCTTAACGCAGGTGGGCTGGAAGGTATACGGCATCGAGGTCGGTACCTTGGAGTACGGGCATGCCGTAAGCGACTACCAGCTGTTCTACCACCTTATCGACCCACCCGCCACGCATGTTCCACGCGTGCTCGGCACGGTCGAGAGGCTCGTGCGGCCCCATTCCAGGCTCATGGCGCAGTCGCACCGCGTTACCCGCAGCGACGAGTGCGCGTCGGCCAACCTCGAGCATGCGGCCTGGCGCGATCCCAACACCGGCGCCGTCTCAACGGCCAGCATCGCCGACCTGTTCCACGACGCGCTTCTGTCGTGGCCGCTCTTCTCGCGACGGTTTGCCGAGGGTGACGTGGCGTGGCTCACCGCGGCGATCGACGGCATAAACCACCTTGGCCGCACGGCGCACGCCTAAAGAGGGGTTTTGAGAAAAGGGGTTTGGCCCCTTTTCTCAGTTCCAGCGGCGAGAGCGGAAGCTGGATCGGGCGGATTGCGCGGTACCGAGCGGCGCGTTCGGGCGCGAGGTCGGGGCGTTGTCGCGCGCGTTGTCGCGCGGCTGGTCCTCGTGCGCACGCGACGGCTTGCGACGCCTTGAGGTTCGGGGTGGCCGCTCGTCGCGTCGGTCTTCGTTCACCTCGTCCCGACGCCCGCCAAACAACCTCGTACGCTCCCGCTTGCGCTTGGTTGGCTGCAGGTGCGGGGCCTCCTCCTTACGCTCCTCCGCGTAGGCGTTCTGCGGCTGCTCCTCGAAGGTCTTGTCCGTCTCTAACGATGCGGGTTTGGGCCCGAAGGCGCGGGATACGCGCTTTCGCTGCTCCTTAATGGCCGCGCGCGTCACGTCAAACCGGCGCGTCGGCCACACAAGGACCACCAGCAGGGTGAGCACGCACACGACCGCGTCGTAAATGGAAAGCGCGCCGTTAAGAAAATAGCTGGATCCCAAGGTGCCGGCACCAATGAGCAGCGTGAGGATAACGCCATAGGCGTTGC
>CACZFB010000044.1 GCA_902780305.1 uncultured Coriobacteriaceae bacterium
TTGGTCTTTTTCTTTACAGATAAAAATTTCAAAGGTATTCGAATTGCCTTTCAACACCCCTAAGCTGTTGGTGAATCAAATGGGCCGTCCTCCATCTTTTCTTCTGTCGTGACTCACACCTCCTTCGCACCCGATACCGACTATTAGGAACCTGCAACCGCCTTGATTGTAGGGGGAGTCTCTCTGTGGGAGGGACTCCCCCACCTAACGCTTACAGATCGTTCCTCAACTTCTTGGAAACCAGCCCGTATGCTGCGATGCCTACGAGTGCGGCTCCCGTTGCGTAGATTGCCGTAGTCCCTATGCCACCGGTTTTGGGCAGTTCAGTACCAGGCGTATTCTTAATCGTGATGACAAAGCCGTTTGTGACGCTACCGTCCTTCGTCACTTGCTGGCCATAATTTCCAACAAGCTCTACACTACCATCCTCATTTACTTTGAATTGCACTTCCTTTACGAGGATGTTATAGCCGTTAGGCGCGGTGACTTCAACCAAATAGTATGTGCCAGGCTGCAGCTTTCCAAGTGAAAGCGGATTCGATGCAACCGTGCTGCCAGGCGAAATGTTCTCTTTCAGGCTTCCCCTATTCGCGTCAAGTAACTTGAAGGTGGCTTCACCCAGAAGCGTATTGTTATCATTAACCTTCTTCAGGGACACTTCGGTCTCGACGATGTTCTGCCTGTTCGTCACGATAACCTGCGCATCGACACCATACTTTATCTTTCCATCAGTGCCTTCGATATCACCATTCTCGGCATTTTCGACAGCCTTATTGGGTTCTTTCCAATCGTTCGAATTCAACCCTACCTCTTCGACCTTGAAGTCGGTGCCCGCAATGAGGCCTTCGACCACGATGGTGAAGTCTTGTGGAATTGCCTCGGTTATTCCCTCGGAATCCGCAGTCAGCTTTGCCTGATCCTTCTGGCTTGGTTGCAGCGCACCATTATTGACCTTGTAGTACGTGTTGTCTTTGGTGATGTAGTAGGTTCCACCCTTATAAGGGACAAGTTCCCCGTTCTTGTTCTCTAGCTGAATCTTGAACTTGAACTTGTCTTCAGTCTGCTTGTCGTCGGCGATCTTCTTAGTGATGAGTAGGTTATTAGTGTTCTGATCGGAACTTATGTTCTTAAAAGTAACGTTGATTTTCTGATGGTCTTCGGTTGGCCTCCAAATATAAGATCCGTCTTGGGCATGTACAAGTGTCCCATGATCGACCTGCACGCTTGAATAATCTCTTCCGTCGATGTTGAGTTCCTTGATCCTATAAATCTTATTGACCAAATCAATTCCGTCTATGATTTTTTGTGCATCACCAGCCTTGAGGGTAAATGTATCCTGACCGTCCACCTGTACCGGTGTCCAGGTTTGACCATTATCGCTGCTCTCATCAAGCTGGAACGTAAACTCCTTATTCGCATATGCTTCTTGCGTATTGTCGTCAAGCTTCTTTTGAATTACCACATTGCCCGAAGGAATTGGCGCCATGTTAAAGCGCACCTTTAGGTTGGAAGCAGTTGCATAATGCTCGAGGTAGAACATCTTGAACTCATGCGGCATAAAGGATGGCTTAAGCGTTGCATAATTGCCATTGACCTTTATGAAATACTTATCTAGGATCGTCGAGTCATCATTCGCTGGCCAATCTTTGCCGTCAGGAAGTTTGCGCGCATCCTTAAACCGTTGGAAGATGGTTGTGTCAGCAACTGCTTTGACCTTAACTATACCTGTGCTGAAATCAATGGAGCCTTCTGACGATTCGTGACGACCACCGATGTCTAGTATCAGGACGTCATCGATATAGACCCACACGTCGTCGTCGCCAGAAAACTCATATTTCATTGGTTGATCATCGATTTTGCCTGCTTCTGGCATTAAGAACGAAAATTCCATCGACATGCCGAAGTAGCAAGCATCGGCCTGATCCACCTTATTGCCGGCACTGTCTTTCAGCCCGTATACCCTCTTATTGCCTTCCCTGATTTTTGAACGTGTCATATCTAGATCAAAGAACGGATAGAACTCCCCATTGTTGTTGTACGGAGCATTGTCTTCCATGTTCCAGGAACCAAGCTGCTTATAGACCCTGAACCTTTGTTCTTTCTGGTCGAAATATGCAAAATTGTTCGCCGAGTCGTACTCAAAATAGTGACCTGGTTGATTGTATACGCTCTGGAGGAACAGGTTGCTGGCTGAACCTCTATAATAACCAGAAACACTTGTGGTTGCTGGATCGAAAATCAATGCCCCATCACTTTGGCCACCGCTTGGGGAATCAAACGTCGGATAGCCATTGGGTTGCAAAACAGTGCTTGCCAAATCTTGCGTTGGAAGTCTGGTGTTACTACTATTCCAAGGGTCCTCTTTCAGGTACTGATCGAGCTCAGAGTGAGGGTTGGCACCCGTGCCCGTTCCCGGATAGTCAAACATGTGAATCGTGATGTTATCGTCTGAGACTGTGGGAACCTCAGTGGGGCCACCTGTGTGGTCTGGCAACTTCTCCTCAACCTCCACGAGAATGAGATTGGCTCCTGTGTTATCCGTCTCAAATCCTTTTATATTATTACCAATATCACTACTGTACTTTATACATTTAGTGTTATATTTGATTTTAATAGTCCTATTATTGTCCTGCGATAAGGTCAGCGCCTGTTTTCTATTAGACACAGACAGCTTCCCATCATCGGAGATATTCAAGTAGCTGTTATTGCCTGCACTGATGTAGTATTGATTACTGGTGTATGGCACCTTTTCGAAGGTCCACGTCATGAGGCTGTTATCGCCACTTGTCGTGATTGTCCTTTTGCCTTCATTGTTGGTAATAGTAACTTGTTCAGCTGCTAGCTTGCCATCGTATTCCTCATACTTGTTGTTGTTCTTCTTTTCCGCAGCCTTCGCTCGCATGGCGTAACCAGTGAAATCATTACCGTTATTGCCAGCGGATACGATGGCGTATTCACCATCTTCACGAATACCCGTTAGCTTCTCTTTCCAGCTAAGGACCGAATAGACCGAAAACGAATCCGTGGTGAACGTAAGCGTATCGGTAGTGTCATCCTTGGTCTCGGTAGCCGGATCGATTACCTTGGTACCGTTGTTGGCGAAGTGCACAACCTTGAGCTCAGAATCCTCAGTAATCTGGTTACCCTCGAGCTCAATCTTTACCTCGACTGGAGCCAAAGGCTCAAGCACGTTGCCGTCGGCACCCAATATGGTGATGTCGAACATGCGCAGGGTCTCAACGGAATCAGCGTCTGTATTTACGGCTTCAACCGTCTGGTTCGCAAGCTCCTCGTAGCCTTCCTTACCCTCAGTAATCTCTTTTACAGAGAGCGTGGCGTCCGAAGGAATCTTCGCTTCTTCGCCGTAGGAAACGGTGATGTTGTATGTATCGCCACTGGCGGTAATCACCTTTGCGGAGATTACCTTAGGCTCCACGATGACGTATGGGCTAAAAGCATTCGACTCGAACTTGAGGGTATCCTTGGTTTCCTCGGTCTTGTCTTCCTCGTTCTTATTGACGACGTCGACCTTCTTGAGGACCTCAGCTTCCTTGGCCTCATCCTTGTCCACGTGTACCAGCACGGGATCCTTGATACTGCGTACCGTATCGGAGGTGAGCTTGACCTCAACGTCCACCGCAGGTTCAATCTCCTTGCCCTCCTTGTTGAAGAAGGTAATATCCACGGCCTTCATCTGCTTGGCACCAGACACCAGGGCGTCATTCTTCTTGAGGGCATCCTCTACCTTGGTACGCACCGACTCTGCATCCAGTGGCGCAACACGCATGGTGGTGCCTTCGGGGAACGCGCCCTCGGGAGCCTTGACGCTTACGTGCACCCACAGGTTGCCCTTGTCGTCCAGAATGTCCTCATCGAATTGCTGAGCGGGCATAGGCTGAGACTGACTCGTTACAACCTCAGAATTCTTGTCGGCATCCGCGTTGTCAGCTGTGTCTTCCACCTCGACCGTCGTGAAGCAGCCAGGACCATGGACGTGCGTCTCAGTAATCTCTTCCAGACCACAGGTGAGCTCGCGCGTTACGGTGTAGCACGCATCGGTGTGATGATGCCCCTCGGACTCCTCCAGCCCGCAAATGAGTTCGCCGGTGTTCGCGTCGTAGCACGCCTCGGTGTGCTTATGACCGTCCGACTCCTCCAAGCCACACGTGAGCTCGCGCGTCTCGGTGTAGCACGCATCGGTATGCGTGTGCAACTCGCGCTCGGGCAGCGTGCAGACCAGGTTGCCGTCCTTGTCGTAGCAGCTCTCGTCATGCGTGTGCGCCACCGCGCCCGTAACAGGACAGGTGAGCACCTGCTCCTTGTGCGTCATGGCAACGCCGTTTTGGTGAAGCACAATCGCCACCGCAACCACCACGCAAGCCGCCAGTACCGCAAATACCTTGAGGTACTGAGCGCGACGGCTTTTGGACAGCAGCATTCCGGTAAGACGATTATTGGTGTTTTCTGCCATCGTGCTGCCTCCTCTCCTTATCGATCCCAGCATTTATCTTCTTCTTGACACAATCCTCTGAAGCTAACCTATTACGTCCGACAGGCGGATTCAATAGGTTCTTCCTGAATCGCAATAGTTTTACCCGAACGGGAAAAGAAATGGCTCCTGTTGGCTTGAATGAGGAGAAAACCCACGATTTAGCGTTCGTGTTGCATATGGCGTCAAAGGCATCAAGTGCCTGGCGCCGGTGATGTCCGTAATTTGGGCCGGCTCGACTGAGAAAAGGGGTCAGGCCCCTTTTCTCACCTACAGCATCGCGATGATCTCCGCCCGCTCGGACTCGGGCACGTCCAGGGCGTCCAGCGCCTGCTGGGCCGTGATCTGGAGGTTCCTCACCATGCTACGCACGTTCTCCAGCAGCTTGTCCCTGGCACCCTGCTCGATGCCCTGCTCGACGCCCTCGTTGAAGATCTCCTCGCTGATCCTGCACATCTCGCGCACCCCCTCCGGGTCCCTCTTGAGATATCTTACCCTATTCCTGAGCATCGCATCGCCCACCTTGTCCGGGTCCCTCTCGCAGAAGTCGGCCATCAGCCGCCCCAGCTCGTCGTCGCCGCGCCATGCCGCGTTGACGTAGAGCAGGTGCGCCCCGTCATCCAGCGTCGACCCGTCCTCCTCGCGCGCGCGGTAGTGGCGGCAGCGCCTCTGCGGCCCGTCCGGGTCGCGCTCGAGCACCACGACGACCCAGCGCTGCGGCAAAGCGTCGAAGTCCTCGCCGGCGGGCAAGGCGTCAACGTCCATGGCCGAGCCGTAGTAGCGAAAGCGCAGCGGGTCCAGGTCCGACCCCGCCTGCACCTCCATGTCGTACTGGGTACCCGTCTCGTCGGTCCCCCACACGTCGAGTACCGGCGACTTGGACCCGGTCGCCCGCTTGAGGTCGTGCTGCGTCTCCTCCTTCACGAGCGTAAGGCCATCCAGTCCCGTGAGTATCCTCAACACGTGCTGAGCGAGTCCCAACTGGCCCCGGAACACCTGCCGCATGAACGTGTCGTCCAGCAGCCTGAACCGCTCCAGCCGCTCCAGGTCCTCCCGCAGCCGCTTCCCGCCAACGTCGATTGTCGCATCCACAGGCACCACCCCGCCTCTCTCGTTAGCTGCGTTTCATCACGGAACAATTGTTGGGAACTTGCGTTGCTTCTCGCGGGCTAAGCCATCTGCTCCTCCAAAAAAGTGCGCCGTCCCTGTGATTGGAACCGGCCCCATCGGGTACAATACGACTGACGGCAGCCTAGTCGCTGAAACCGTTAGCTAGGCAACGCCGTTCGGGTTTAGACTAGGGCCAATGGCGCTGCAACGCCGGCCCTATTCTTTTGTCTCAACCCCTCAGGTGCTTCGGCCTCTCTTCATCACGTGCGTCTGTTTGGTCATCCCTCTTCGTCGAGCCCTTGAGCTCGAAGTATGCCTTAAGCGCCCCTAGGAGCGCGGCGAGCAGCTGCAGTGCAGCGAGCAGAACCTCCATGGCAACATCTCCTTCCTATAACAGCGAAGGCGTTGCCTAGCACTGACGAGGCCAACCGTCAGCCGTATGGATATCTTACCCACTGGGGACGCTTCTCAACCATTTGTCGGCGAGTATGCCACCGCGAGCGGGAAAAGGGATCTGGCCCCTGACCTTAAACATAGTCAAGATGAGACTCGGGGGACACACCTCGCGAATCGTGCCCGCCACTGTTACGAGCACGGTGAGGTATGTCCCCCGAGTCTCATCTCCTACGCATGTTGCCAATGTTTAGGAGCAGGGTCTGGCCCCTTTGATTGGCGATGCTACCCTATGGGACCGAGGGCATTGAGGGGCCAGACGCGGAACAGAATACGGCCCAGGAACAGCTCTTTGCTCACGCAGCCCAGGGTCGTGCTTCGGCTGTCCACGCTCGTTCGGCGATGATCGCCCATGACGAATACCTTGCCCTCAGGCACCTGATACGGGAGTTTGATATTGCACTCGCCCAGTGCCTTGTCGTTAACGTAGGGCTCGTCGAGGGCAACATTGTCCACGTACACCGTGCCGTCCTCGGTGATGTTTACCCACTGACCTTCGTTCGCGATGACGCGCTTTACTAATATATTGTTGTTGTAGTAGAACGCGACCACGTCACCCGTCTTGAACTCCGAGCCACGCAGCGCGACCACGATGTCGCGATCCTGCAGGGTGTTGGTCATAGACGCACCGGTAATCTGCAGCACCGGCAACACCAGCATGGCCACGAGAACCGCCGCCGCGGCCACTATCACCAGGCTAAAGACGGTGCTCCGCAGAGCCTTAAGATAGTTGCGCTTGTGGCGTTCGCGACCAAGCTCGGCCTCAAGCACCTCTAGGCTTGGGGCGTCTCCGTTCGTCTTTTTGGGTATGTCCTCATCCATGGTTTCACTCATCCAGCGACTCTCCGTCCTGGACCTCGGCTTGATACTCTACCTCAACTTGAGCCTTTGCCTCTGCATCAACTTTTTCCTCGGCCTCGGACTTCGTCTCGGCCTTCGCCTCGGCCTCAGCAAATTCCTGAGCATGCTCGAGTGCGTCAAGAATCTCCAAGTCATCCGCGGTCATGCTGCTCGACTCACTCAGCCGCGCGATGAGGACATCCTTGCGATTGAGGCGCCTCTTAAGCGTGGCTATGGTGTTGTCCTTTTGATCGAGCCGCTTTTTAAGGTGGTCTATTTGCGCATCCTTAATGTCAAGCTTCTCTTTAAGGTTCTCTATTTGTTGGTCTTTGAGGTCGAGTTTCTCTTTTAGGCGATCGGCCAGAGCGTTAAGGTCTGCGATTTCGCGCTCGTTTAGCTCGATGGCGGAACGAAGTTCGTCCCCCTCGTGCATCTGACCTACCAACAGCTCTAGGAGGTCCTGACGACTCAGCCGTTGTAAGTCCTTGTTCTGTCCCTTGGCCTTTGCTCCGCCAAGACGCATGTCACGAATGGCTAACACGGTTATCCGTCCCTTCTACATAGCTTTTTCCAATTTTACCACTCCCAACATTTCTTATACGGAATGTACGTCTCACCGCAAAACAAGCACTTTTAAGGTAGCTTTTGCCTGGGACTCCACTTTTGAAGCGTCCGCCTGGGAATAGGCACCTTACTCGTGATACAGCATGGCGCCGAAGAAAAACTCGCCATCCTGCGCATGGGCGTCGAACCCGCCGTTGTAGCGCTGAATCGTGGTAACCACCGACGGAAGTCCGATTCCGTGGCCGCGCTTGCGCTTTTTGGGCAGGCCATCGCGGCCAAAGGGCACCTCTCCCGCAAACGAGTTTCTCACATTTATGCCCAACGCATGGTCGGTTACTTCCTGTGCCACAACCTCCACCCAGCGCTTGGGCTCCTCCAGCTCCGACGACGCAATGATGGCGTTTTCCACCAGATTGCCGAGGATCGAACAAAAGTCGATCTCGGCGACGGGAAGCTGCTCGGGCAGGTCGAGGAACCAGGTAATGTTTACGTGCTTCTCCTGGGCGAGCGCATCGTAGTAGGCTGCAATCGAATCCACGGCCATGTTTTTGCACAGCTGTGGCCGCTGACCCTCGGCCTCCATGCTGGAGAGCTGCTCAAGATACGCCGAGAGCTCGGAAATCTTGTTTGCCTCAAGCATTCCGCGCATGGCGAGCAAGTGGTGGCGAAAGTCGTGACGCAGTGCCCGGGATTCACTCATATAGGCGTTGAGCTCGTTGAACCGTCGCTCCTCGGCCCGCAAAAGCGTGACTTCCTGCTTGAGGTTGGCCTCGTCCCACACGCGTGACGTGACGTTCCACGCAATGGCATATAGAAGCCATGCCACAAAGGGGATTAATGCGGTTGTGATCAGCATAATGGCACCCGTACGTCCCAGCATAATGAGCGCCGGATCGCGCGGTATCATCCACCGCATAAGGGCTGCAAGGGTCACGGGAATGAGTACGAGTCGGCTCCATAGATCGTTTAATTCGTCGTGAAAGAGGAGTGCGGGAAGCTTCTCCACCAAGGTTTTGTAGAACAGCAGGCACAAGACTGCAGCTATGATGAGCGCCAAGAGTCCCGTTTGTGGCAGATGCACCTTCGCGGTATTGTTTGCCTCCCACGCCGACATTATTACGGTGGCATACATCGTTGAAAACGAGCACAGCATCATGGCGTTGGCAAAGCAAAAGATCTTTTTGGGCAACGACAGATTGACGGTCTTTGCGTATGGCAAAAAGAGCAGGAGCGATCCCGGTACCATAACCACAACAGTAGGCAAATACAATCGCCTGCATACGATTGCGCCCGACCCAATAAGCAGGGCCAAATATGCAACCGCCGATGCGTACGCCTCTTTTTTCCCTATGGAAAGCGACCGGTTTACGGGTGCCAGCGCCATTATAAAGGCAGGGATGGCCATGCAGAGTTCGAGCGCATAGGATATATTGATGGCAACCGTATCCACGCTACCTCCTCCCGGTGCGCGAAATCATGTGTTGGGTAATGGTGCGCGCCAACTCGCTGCGATCACGCTTGCGCAAGGGCATCCGCAATCCGCCTTCCATTACCGCGGTGGCGCCCTTAACATTTACCACTCGATCCATGTTGATGACCACGCCACGGTTGATCACCAAGAACTGCGGCTCGCCCGATATCAAGGCATTGATTTGAGCAAAACTCAAGGTGGAGCGTATTTCTTTCCCACCTTCGAGGGTAAGAACCGAGCTGTGACTTCGCGCCTCAATTACGATTACGCGATCTAGAAGCACTTCCATACTGCCATAGGGAATGTCTACCCGAATGGTCTTGCGTGCATCCCTCATGCTCAGCGCCGCAAGAATGTCTGAGAGCACGGTGGACAGGCGCTCCTTTGTATAGGGTTTTACGAGGTAGTCGAACGGATGGACGGGAAAGGCGTCGAGCGCATATTCACGCGAACTCGTAACGAACACAATAACGAGCGAGGTGTCGAACTCACGCAAGCGGGTGGCCAGCTGGATGCCGTTCATACCGCCCATACGCACATCCAAGAAGGCAATGTCCACCTTGCCACGCGCTGAGTCCTCCAGGAACTCCTCCGCACTCGTGTATGCAACGACGTTGCAGGCGCACTGCTTTTGCGCTAGCAAAGTACGCACGTCCTCGAGTAGTCGGGACCGGTCAGCATCCATATCATCAACGATGGCGACATGCAGATCCATGGTGGGTGTCCTTTTGTGCGTTGGTCTGTTGCGTATTAGCTTCTTGAAGATGATTATGGCACGCCCCATCGCGAACGGGGCGTGCGCATGACACTTTTTTGGCAGGAGGAGCGGTTTGGCCAGGCGGCCATTGGCCAAATAGTGGGAAGAACTTTGCGCACATCGCCGGGCCAACTGGGCTTTTGCTGGCGTCGACGTTTCGATTTCCCACTAGCTATTTTAGCTAGTGGGAAATCGTTTGAAGTCGATGCGGAATAATGCCTGATAGCCCTCTTGGATGCCAAATCTTTGTACCACTAATTGTCGGTCAGTGGTGCCAACAAGCTGACGTCTTCGAATCCACTCTTGAGAACCTCATATATTTGCATCATACTGTGGTCATATGATGCTAATTTACGTCAATGATGCAGAAAGGAGCAGCATGCGCACGTTCGACTACTCAGAGCTACCTAAGGAGCTCTACACCACATCCATAATGAACATGGTCTCAAAGATCCACGAGCACAAAGGGCGGCAGGACCTCTATATTAACCAGAGGCCAAACGAGCTTTCGCTCCTGTGCGACATAGCCAAAATCCAAAGTACGGACGCATCGAACCGTATTGAAGGAATCGTTACGAGCAACAAGAGACTCTCTGAGATTATGCAGGAGAAGGTTGCACCACGCAATAGAGCGGAGGAGGAGCTTGCAGGGTATCGCGACGTCCTCTCGATTATCCACGAGAGCTATGACGCAATTCCCGTAACCCCAAACTACATACTTCAGCTGCACAAAATCTTATACGCACAGGGAAAGATGTCCTTTGGCGGGAAATGGAAAGACTCAGACAACGCCATCATCGAGATTGATGCTAACGGCAACAGACGGGAGCGTTTTAGGCCACTGCCTGCCATTGTGACGCCAGACGCAATGGAACAGCTATGCAACGCATATAAGCAGGCGCTCTCTGCGGGCGACATAGATCCGCTGCTACTCATAGCTCTGTTTGTGTTTGACTTTGTTTGCATTCACCCGTTCAATGACGGCAATGGACGCATGAGCAGACTTCTTACCCTATTGCTTTTGTACCAGAACGGGTATCTTGTAGGCAAATATGTGTCAATCGAGCATGAAATAGAGAAGTCCAAAGAAACGTACTACGAAGCTCTGCAGGCAAGCTCTACTGGCTGGTCCGAATCCGAAAACGACTATCTCCCCTTTGTAAGCTACTTCCTTTGGGTGGTTGCGCATACCTGCGATGTTTTTGAAGAGCGCGTGAGCGGTCTCGTAACGGACAAAATGCCTAAGCCCAAACGCGTGGAGGCCGCACTAGAACGCTCAATCAGAGACTTGAGCAAAAGGGACATTCTTACCCAATGCCCTGACATCTCGGAAATAACCGTAGAACGTACCCTTGCCGCATTGCAGCGGGCTGGCAAGATCCAGAAGATTGGCGGCGGGCGCGGCACAAAGTATAGGTGGATACGGTAGCGTGCCGCCAAAAAGGGATGGCCCCCATTGATAGGTTACTTGCGACCTACCAATGGGGGCCACCCCTTCTGATTGCCCTAACGAGCTAGAACTGGGCGCCGCACTTCTTGCAAACGCGGACCTTCTTGCCCTCGTCGTTCTTGGCGTGGCCAACGCGGGTGGGCTTGCCGCAGGTGGGGCAAATGAGCATGACGTTGGACACGTCAATCTTGGCCTCCTGCTCCTTAAAGCCACCGTTCTGGTTCTCCTGGGTGGGGCGCTGGGCCTTCTTTACGATGGCAACACCCTCCACGATTACCTTGCCCTCGCGGGGGAAGGCACGCAGGACCTCGCCCTGAGCACCCCTATCCTTGCCGGAGAGGACCTGGACCTTGTCGCCCTTCTTTACGTTCATCTTAGGCATGCTAAGGTCACCTCCTTTACAGCGTCTCGGGTGCAAGCGAGACGATCTTCATGTACTTGCGGTCGCGCAGCTCGCGTGCCACGGGCCCAAAAATACGGGTGCCGCGAGGCTCGCCCTCTTTGTCCACGACGACGCAGGCGTTCTGGTCGAAGCGGATGTAGCTGCCGTCCTTGCGTCGGGTCTCCTTCTTCGTACGCACGATGACGCAGCGCACGATGTCACCCTTCTTTACCGCGCTGTTGGGAGTGGCCTCCTGCACAGCGCAAATGATTACGTCACCAATGCCAGCGTAGCGCCGCTTGGAGCCACCAATGACCTTGATGCACTTCACGCGCCTCGCGCCACTGTTGTCAGCGACGTTGAGCATGGTCTCCATCTGAATCATTCGCTCTACCTCCTGTCGCTACTTGGCGCGCTCGACGATCTCTACCAAGCGCCAACGCTTCGTCTTGGAGAGCGGACGCGTCTCCATAACGCGAACGGTGTCGCCCAGGCCACACTCGTTCTTCTCGTCGTGAACGTGGAGCTTCTTGGAGATGGTCATCATCTTGCCGTACTTGGGGTGGTGCTTGCGGTAGTTGATCTTTACGGTGATGGTCTTGTCGCCGGAAAGCGAGACCACAACGCCCGTGCGGACCTTACGCGCATTCCTGATTGCGGTTTCTGCCATTTGGTATCTCCCCTGCCGTCTAGTTCTTGGCGTCGGCCGCGATCTCGCGGGCGCGAATCTCGGTTTGTACGCGGGCAATGTCGCGCTTAACGAGCTTCACGCGTGCCGTGTTGTCGAGCTGGCTGGTGGCCATCTGGAAGCGCAGATTAAAGAGTTCGGCGCGACCCTCCTCGAGCTTGGCTGCGAGCTCAGCGTCGCTGAGTGCCTGAATTTCCTTGTACTTCATACGTGCCTACACCTCCTGTGCCTGGTCGGCACGGCTGACGATCTTGGTCTTGATCGGCAACTTGTGCTGTGCGAGACGCAGGGCTTCCTTGGCCACATCCTCGGGAACGCCGTCGATCTCGAACATGATGCGGCCGGGCTTCACTACGGCTACCCACTCCTCGGGGTTACCCTTACCAGAACCCATGCGCGTCTCGGCAGGCTTCTTGGTGATGGGCTTGTCGGGGAAGATGGTGATCCACACCCTACCGCCACGCCTCATGCGACGCGTGATGGCAACACGGGCAGCCTCGATTTGACGATTGGTAATCCAATGGGCCTCCTGAGCCTGGATGCCCCAGGAGCCAAAGTGCAGCGTGGTGTTGCCCTTGGCCTTTCCCTTCATGGAGCCACGCTGTACCTTGCGGTGCAGCACACGCTTAGGTGCGAGCATTAGCGTCCCCTCCTATCGTTGCGACGGCGAGGACCACGGTTGCTGGTGCCCTCAAGCGCCGGGTTGGGCGCGGGCTGGCCCTTCATCTTCTCGCCGAGGTAGATCCAAACCTTAACGCCGCAGGCACCCATGGTGGTGTGGGCGGTAGCCTCACCGTAGCCGATTACGGCACGCAGGGTGTGCAGCGGCACGCGACCCTCGCGGTACCACTCGCGACGGCCCATCTCGGCGCCGTTAAGACGGCCCGAGCACTGAATACGAATGCCCTTGGCACCAGCCTTGCGGGCGGACTGAACGGCCTTGCGCATGGCGCGACGGAAGGCCACGCGGCCCTCGAGCTGCTCGGCGATGGACTGAGCAACCAGGTTGGCGTCGAGCTCGGGACGCTTGATCTCGATGACGTCCACCTTGACCATGCCCTGAGAAACGCCGGCGACCTTCTCCAGGTCCTTGCGCAGGTTGTCGATCTCGGCGCCCTTCTTGCCGATTACGATGCCGGGACGAGCGGTGTAGATGGTGATTTGTACCTTGTCGCCAGCGCGCTCGATGTCCACGCGAGAGAGCGCGGCGCGAGCGAGGCGCTTGGAGAGGAACTTGCGGATGGCAAGGTCGTTGCCAAGCGTCTTGGCGTAGTCCTTATCGGCATACCAGCGGGAACGCCACGACTCGGTGGTTCCCAGACGGAAGCCTGTGGGGTGTACCTTCTGACCCATTCCCCTTACGCCTCCTTTCGAGGAGCGACGACAACGGTGATGTGGCTCGTACGCTTGTTGATGCGCGACGCCGAGCCCTTGGCGCGAGGACGGAAGCGCTTGATGGTGGGACCCTCGTCCACGTAGGCGAGCTTAACGTACAGGTCGCCACGGATGCCGTGGTTGTTCTGCGCGTTGGCCACTGCGGAGCGCAGGACCTTGGCCACGGGCACGGCTGCAGCACGGTTGTTGAACTGCAGCAGCTCGAGCGCCTTGTCCACGGGCTGGTTACGAATCTGGTCCACCACCAGGCGGGCCTTGCGGGGGGCGACGCGCACGAACTTGGCGCAGGCGCGTGCCTCGTTGGTGTTGGTGTTCTCTGCCATGTAGCTCCTACCCCCTATTTGACCTTGTGGCCACGGAACGTGCGCGTGGGGGCGAACTCGCCCAACTTATGACCGACCATCGACTCCGTAATGTACACGGGGACGTGCTTACGGCCGTCGTGCACGGCGATCGTGTGACCAACCATCTCGGGGAAGATGGTGGAAGCACGCGACCACGTCTTGATGACGTCCTTGGTACCAGCCTCGTTTTGCGCGGCAACACGCATGAGGAGGCGAGTCTCCACAAACGGGCCCTTCTTGAGACTTCTGCTCATACTTGCTATCTCCTACTTCTCGTGTGCCGACTACTTGCTCTTGCGACGACGGATAATGAGGCGGTTGCTGCCCTTCTTGGGGTCACGCGTCTTGTAACCCTTGGTGGGCTTGCCCCAGGGTGTGACGGAGGGACGACCAGAGGTGTGGTTCTTGCCCTCGCCACCGCCGTGCGGGTGGTCGACGGGGTTCATTACCGTACCGCGAACGGTGGGACGTACGCCCATCCAACGCTTGCGGCCAGCCTTGCCCACCACGATGTTGGCGTGGTCGGCGTTGCCCACGACGCCAATGGTCGCGCGGCAGGTGAGCAGCACGCGGCGAAGCTCGGAGGAGGGCATGCGCAGTACGGCGTAGCCGTTGTCCTTGCCCATGAGCTGGACCGAGGTGCCGGCCGAGCGGGCCATGGCCGCGCCCTTTCCGGGCTGGAACTCCACGGCGTGCACGAGCGTGCCCACGGGAATCTCGGAGAGCGGCATGGCGTTGCCGGGCTTGATGTCTACGTCCTTGGTGCCCGAGACCACGGTGTCGCCCACGTTGAGGCCCTGCGGGGCCAGGATGTAGGCCTTGTGGCCGTCGAGGTAGTGCAGCAGTGCGATGCGTGCCGAGCGGTTGGGGTCGTACTCGATGCTTGCGACCTTGGCGGGCACGTCGTCGTGCACGCGCTTGAAGTCGATGCGACGATAACGACGCTTGTGGCCGCCGCCCTGGTGGCGCGTGGTGATGCGGCCGTTGTTGTTACGACCAGCCTTCTTGGGCAGGGGCTCGAGAAGCGACTTCTCGGGCTTGTCCGTCGTGATCTCGGCGAAGTCCGAAATCGTTTGGAAGCGACGCCCTGCGCTCGTAGGCTTGAGGTGCTTAACTGCCATTACGTTTCCCTTTCTTTCCGTTGGCCACCCCGCTTAAGGGATAAGGCTTGCGCCTTGGCGGGATGACGCCGGATGTACCACGGTACCGCGCGTATCTATGTGCGCGGCAAGATTGCGTGCATCCTTGCGGACGCACGCCTTACTTACTCGGCCACGCCGTCGTTCGCGAAGATCTCGATCGTCTCGCCGGGGGCGAGGGTTACGATGGCCTTCTTCCAGCGACGCGTCTTGCCCGCGACATAGCGCACGCGGCGGTTCTTGGGCTTGACGTTAATCGTGTTGACCTTAACCACATGCACGTCGAAGAGCTTCTCGACGGCCATGCGGATCTCCTCCTTGGGGGCGGTGCGAGCAACCTCGAAGGTGTACTTGCCCTGCTCCATGAGATCGAAGGAGCGCTCGGTGACGACCGGGCGAATGATTACTTCGTACGGAGAGTTCATTATGCGAGCGCCTCCTCAAGGGTCTTGGCAACGTCGCAGGTCATAACCAGCACGGCGTTGTCGAGCAGGTTGCGGGTGTTAGCCTCGGAGACCGCAATTACCTCAACCTTGGGGATGTTGCGGAACGAGAGGTACTCCACCACGGCCTCGTCGTCTACCACGAGGGTGACGCGCTTGCCATAGAGGTCGAGGGCCTTGAGGACGGCCACGGCCTGCTTGGTGGAAGGCTCGTCGAACTTGAGCGCGTCGAGCATAACGAGCTCGTTGTCTGCGAGCTTGGCGGAGAGCGCCGAGCGCATGGCGAGCTTCTTTACCTTGTTGTTGGCCTTCTTGGCGTGGCTGCGGGGAACGGGGCCAAACACGACACCGCCGCCCGTCCACTGCGCGGCACGGATGGAGCCCTGGCGGGCGCGACCGGTGCCCTTCTGGCGATACGGCTTGCGGCCGCCGCCGGAAACCGCGTGGCGGTTCTTAACGGAATGGGTACCCTGACGCATGCTGGCCTCGTACGCGACGACGACCTGATGCATAACGGGAACGTTTGGCTCGATGCCAAACACCTGGGAGGAGAGCTCAGCCTGCGATACGGCCTCGCCCTGGATGTTCTTTACTTCGATGTTGGACATGCTAACCTCCCTTAGGCCATACGGACCTGGACGAGTGCGTTCTTGCAACCAGGCACCGCGCCCTTTACGAGCAGGAGGTTCTGGTCGGTGTCCACGCGCACGAGCTTGAGGTTCTTAACCGTTACGCGCTCGTCGCCCATGTGACCGGCCATGTGCAAACCCTTGCGGACGCGCGCGGGATAGGCGCACTGACCAATGGAGCCGGGCTTGCGCTGGTTGCGGGAGCCGTGGGTCATGGGACCACGCGAGAAGTTCCAGCGCTTGATGGTGCCCTGGAAGCCCTTGCCCTTGGAGGTGCCCGTAACGTCAACGGACTTTACCTCGGCAAAGTCGGCTACCGTCACCTGATCGCCAGGCTTGTACTCGGAGCCGTCCTCAACGCGAACCTCGCGGAGATACCGCATGGGCTCGACGCCAGCCTTTGCGAAGTGGCCTGCCATGGGCTTGTTGACCTTCTTCGCCTTGATGTCGCCAAAGCCGATCTGAACGGCATCGTAGCCGTCAGTCTCTTTGGTCTTTACCTGCGACACCGTGCAGGGGCCTGCCTGAATGACGGTTACGGGCACGACGTTGTCGTCGTCATCCCAAACCTGCGTCATCCCGATCTTGCGGCCAAGAATCGTGCTGACCATACCTATAGTCCTTACCCTCGGTGGTCATGGGACGGCAACTCTAGGTGCACCCTGCACCTCTCCCCAGCGGACCACATCCTACGTCGCCGCCTGGTTGGAGACAGCACTCCCCAATTTCAGCAGCTTTTGTAGTGTACACCGCCCCGGGCGTCTCCACAAACTCTTCGCGTTCAAGGGCTGGCGTGGGCGGTGGCCCTGGCGCCTGTTGGGGACTCCCTTCAATCCGCGAAAGATGCGAATGGAGTTGCCATGAGAGGCCCCTTTGCCCCCACCTTTGGCACTATCCCCTTCGTGCTTGCCGGACGGGAAGACCTGCTGCGTGGCATGCGAACGAAACAGTGGGCACAATTTGCGCGATAAAACGGCCAATCCTGCGGTTATGTCAAAACGGAATGCTTCGATTTCCCACTGTGTATTTTATCTAGTGGGAAATCGAAGGATTCCGTTTTGGTATATGCCCAGTTGGCGACCAAATCTCCCCGAAGTTCCGCCCACTAATTGACCACGGACAGCCTGCGCAGGCAGCTCATCAAAGAGGACGCTCTCCTCCAATCGGCGAAGATTGCGAAAATGTGCGAAAGATGCGAAAATGTGCGAAAGATGCGAAAGGAGTTACTATGAGAAACCCCTTTACCCCTGCCTTTGGCACGGTCCCCTTCGTGCTTGCCGGACGGGAAGACCTGCTGCGCAACATGCGCACGGCCTTTAGCGATGGGCCAGGAAACCCCAACCTCTCGACAATCCTTATTGGCGCGCGCGGCACAGGCAAAACAGTATGCATGTCGTGCATTGGCGACGAGGCATTGGAATCCGGATGGCTTACCGTGCGCACGTCCGCAAAAACTGGCATGCTCGAGGACATCTACGAGCAAACGGTACGTGTATCCAAAGGCTTCCTGCAGCCGAACGCAGCACAGGTGACTTCGGTGAGTATAGGACCCGTATCTGCCGCTTGGGCCGCTCCCGAGCACCGCGAAGGTAATTGGCGCTCACGCATGAGCGACGTGTTGGATGCGTTGGCCGATCGCGATGTCGGCCTACTCATTACCGTTGACGAGGTACGTGCTTCGGTGCCCGAGATGGTGGAACTTGCCTCGGTGTTTCAACTCTTTGTTGTTGAGCGTCGACGCGTGTCGCTGGTTATGGCGGGGCTTCCCTATCATGTTCACCAACTCCTCAACGACGAGTCGGTGTCGTTCCTGCGCAGGTCCATGCAACACCAGTTGGGGCGTATTTCGGCCACGGACGTTCGACACGCCTTAGGCATCACCTTCGATCAGGCGGGCAAACCCATCGATGAGGGCGCACTCGACCTGTGCACTACAGCCACCGAAGGCTTTGCCTACATGCTGCAGCTGGTTGGCTATCACACGTGGAACGAGGCGCGTGGTTCCTCGGTCCTCAGCGAGGACGCAAAACGCGGGATACAGCTTGCACACCGCGATATGGAGGAGCACATATTTCGGGCGACGTACCGCGAACTCTCCGACATGGACATCGCCTTCTTGGAAGCGATGCTCGACGACCCTCACGAAAGCCGTCTGGCCCATATTTCGAGTCGCATGGGAGTAAAAAGCAACTATGCAACCAAGTATAAGTCTCGCCTGCTCGCACAGGGGGTAATCGGAGAGCGTGGAAGAAGCAATGTCTTGGGCTTCGACATCCCAGGCTTTAGGGACTTTTTGATCCGTGAGCGCGAAGCTCGACGGTGACGGGTCTCACACAAGCAATAGTGGGAACAATTTGCGCGTCAAAACGGCCAATCCTGCGGTTATGTCAAAACGGAATGCTTCGATTTCCCACTGTGT
>CACZFB010000045.1 GCA_902780305.1 uncultured Coriobacteriaceae bacterium
TTTGGGTGACAATTTGGCGAACGGTGGCAAACGGCCCGCGGGCGGCTGTGGCATCCGCGGGCCGTTCTTTCAGGCATCTTATCTTAATGGCGGTGGGGTAACCCCCATTGATTGCCGCAAGCGGCATATCAATGGGGGTTACCCCCTTTGATAAATCATCACCGACCATCGGTTTACGTGACTTGTGCTCGGTCGCCTATGCGGCAAACTGGTAGCCAAGCTGCATGTCGTAGCCACTGGGCTGGGCATCGTAGCTGTAGTAGTCGTCCGCACCCGCGGCCTCGACGAACTGACCCAGCCAGTCGACGTAGTTGCTGTCAATCCCGCAGGCCTTAAAGACCTCAACCAGCTGCTGATAGAACTCTGAGTCGCCGTAGGGCAGCGTCACGCTGATGCCTGCCATGTTCGTCTCGCCGGAGGTCTTGCCAAAGTACACGACGGCCTTTTCCATGGCGGATTTGAGTGCGGCCGCCTTGGTGGAGTTGATGGAGTTGGCCACCGACATGATGTCGGTTACGTAGTAGTCGGACAGGGTAACGTAGCTCATGTCGGAGTCCCACATGTCGTACCACTCGTCGGTGCCGTACCAGCCGTAGGCGTCCTGGTTGGGCTGACTGGGCTGACCGTAGTTGTCGCCGGGGTACTGGCCATAGCCGTTATCGGCGTAGGGCTGCGCGTAACCGTCGGGATATTGTCCAAACCCGTTGCCGTTATAAGCTTCGCCGTGTCCGTTGGGCTTGTAGCGCACAAAGCGGCCGCGCTGCGAAATCTCCTGGCTGTAGTTGGTGCCCAGCAGGGCGTCCTTGTTCTCGTAGGCAAAGTCGATCCACGCGTTGTACAGGGCGGGGATGGCGGACTCGTCCACCAGCGCGAGGGTTGCGTCGCCGTTCTCGGGGTCCTCCTTGACCGCGGCAATCATGTCGTCTACGACCGTCTTGCCAAGGGTGACCGTATCGGTGGTGGGGTCGTTCTCCAGCATGCGCATCCAGTTGGCGTAGCTCCAGCCCACGCCCGGCTCAAAGTCCTCCGAGAGAATCGCGTAGTCGCAGAACGGCTGCAGCACGTGGTAGGTTTCCAGGCTCGACATGATGCAGCAGTCCATGCCAATAAAGTCGAAGTGCACGTCGCTGTTTTCCTTGAGGGCCTGCTGCATTTCGTTGAGGGTAAGGGCTGCGTAGTCGCCCTGCCACTCGTCGTAGCCAAAGCCGTACACCGGGCCGGCGCCGTGGTTCCACAGCACGAGCATGTATCGTTCGGCGGGGTAGTTTTCTACGCTCCAGCGGATGAAGTCCGAGAGCGTCTTGGGGTCGGTGGTGTCGAGCTGTCCCAGGGTGTCGTCCACAAGGCTGAGCTCGCCATTCTTTACGGCAAAGCGCTGCGTGTGGTCGGAGGCGATGTTGTGGTCCTGCCACTGCTGGGTGCCCATGGTCTGAATGATTACGTTGGCGTTGTTGCCGATGCCCGACTTGAGCATCTCGGAAATGTCGGACGAGGCCTCGCCGGCCGCGGACTCGAGGTCGGATCCGTTCATGTACACGAGCACGGTGGCGGGCTTTGCCTCCTGCACGGTACCGTTTGCCGCGGCCTTGGCGCGCTGGGGGCCCGCGTACTGCGTACTCACCGTACGGCCAAAGGTCAGGATGCCCGTTGCCACGGCAACGACGGCGAGCGCGACCAGAGCCACGGCGAGGCGAAAGCTCAGCACCGTCTTGTACGTTGTTGCCTGCGGGCGGCGATCGTTGGGGGTGGGTTTCGTGTTGCGGTTCATGATTGCTCCTTTTCCTGGCGCCCTTTGTGGGGGCGTGCTTTCTACTGGCAGAGTATCGTGGGAGGGGTCGTCGAATCCCTCGTCAAACAGCCAACAAATTGCAAGAAAAGTGTCATGGAGGTGGCGCCTCGACGATCCGGCCAGGTGGTTACACGTTTTGGGTCGAAAAGAGCCACTTTTTTGGCGATATGTGTCGTTTTTGAGTTTCGCGAAATACGGGGCCGCATTTTTGAGCCTCCTACCTGCGGCGATGGCGGGCTGCTTTGGCTACGGTGGGCGTTCGAGACTCAAAAACGACACATATCGTCGATTTCTTGGCTCTTTTTGACCCAAAACGTGTAACCACCAACTGGTAGCATGGCCGCAGCGGTGTACGCATGTAGCAAGAGGTGCGTTTTTGAGGTTGTTTTGAGAAAAGGGGTTAGGCCCCTTTTCTCAGCGCTCTTGTTGTTTTTCGGAGTTTGCGTTATACTTGCTTCTGCGTTTTGGAGAGCTGACCGAGAGGCCGAAGGTGCTCGCCTGCTAAGCGAGTATGGCAGTGATGCCATCTGGGGTTCGAATCCCCAGCTCTCCGCCAGATCATGCAGACGCCCCCAGCGATGGGGGCGTTTTTTGTTGCGTCGGGCAGCCGCCGGCGACAATCACGACAACGCACCATGATGGCGGCGTTCCATTAGTGGCAAAAAGTCTCGCGCTTTTTTGAGCTTTCCTGCGGTTTTGCAAAAATCAGCCTCAAGTTTTGCCACTGCATTTTTTATGCATTGGCAAAACTTGAGGCCTGGTCTTGCGTTTGCCCAGTTGGCTCACACTTGGTCGTCGGTTTTTTGCCACTAATGTTTACCTCAGGTAACTCATAGCTATGCTCAACCCCCGAAGACCGGCCATTTGATGCTATTCGAATCAAGCATTATGATGAAAGCAGCTCTTTGGCTTCGTTTAGGAAGGAACGAACATGTTGCTCTTTAACGCGACCACCCCCATCCAATGGGTGGGATGGGCCCTGGTGTTCCTGGGCCTCATCATCACCAACGAAATCGAGCGGCGCTCAAAGATTGGCGGACTCATCTTCTTTGTTGGCCTGCCCATCCTGATGACCATCTACTGCGTCGCCATCGGCATCGGCGTGGCAAACGGCGCCGAGTGGGCGCTCACCAACCCCACCCACATCTACCAGAACGGCTGGTTCCACTACGCCAAGGTCTATGCCGCCCTCACAGGCTGCATCGGCTTCATGGCCATCAAGTACAAGTGGGGTAAGCTGGGCAAGGCCCACTGGTTCCGCGCGTTTCCGTTCATTATCGTGGCCATCAACATCCTGATTGCCGTCGTCTCGGACTTCGAGAGCTACGCGCACTTCGTGACCGGCGACTTCACCGTGGTCGAGGCTGGCAGCGAGCTCACGCAGTATGCGGCTGTGGGCGCGCCGGTGTGGCTTACCAGCGAGGGCGTGTGGCAGCTCTGTGGCATCAACAACCTCTTTAACGGCATCGCCGGCCTCATCAACATCTTCTGCATGACCGCCTGGTGGAGCGTCTACGCCGGCAAGAACGAGGAAGACATGCTGTGGCCCGACATGACCTGGGTCTACATCGTCGCCTACGACATCTGGAACTTCTGCTACACCTACAACTGCCTGCCCACCCACTCGTTCTTCTGTGGCTTTGCGCTGCTGCTGGCCCCCACCGTGGCCAACGCCTTCTGGAACAAGGGCGGCTGGATCCAGAACCGCGCCAACACGCTTGCCACCTGGTGCATGTTTGCGCAGGTCTTCCCCTGGTTCCAGGAGGAGTCGATGTTCCGCACGGTGTCGCTGCAAAATCCCACGGTCACGAATGCCGTGGCCATCGCAGCGCTGGTCGTTAATGTGGCCGCCATCGGCTACATCATCTTCCGCGCAAAGAAGCTCGGCGTCAACCCCTACAAGCAGGACGTGTTTGTGGGCACCCGCGACTGGGAGCAGGCGACCGCACGCCGCGAGGACGCCGCCCTCGACCCCGCCATCTCCGCTTAGCATCCAGCTGGGGCGCCCCTCTGTGGGGCGCCCCTCTGTGGGGCGCCCCAAGCAGCGTCAAATGTGGAGAAACGGTTGTCTCTTGACGCAAGGCAGTAAACGTGGCATAGTTACTAACCGCACGCGCTGTTAGCTCAGCTGGATAGAGCGCATGACTACGAATCATGAGGTCGGGGGTTCGAATCCCTCACGGCGCACCAGAATATGAGGGCTCCCCACCACGGGGAGCTTTTTTTGTTCGTTAACGTAACAGGGATTCGAACCCGAAAGGGCTTGAGGCCCCAGCGGGGCCTCAAGGGCCGAGGAGCGCAGGCAAAGGGCTTCCGATTTATGATGTCGCACGAGACGGGCAAGATCGAGATACTGGGCTGCATGGACGACGCCGCTGACGAGGGCTCGGCAGCGAGCATGCTGTTCAAGTACCACCAAGCCCGTGACCGCAGCAACCTTGGCAAGCTCTTTACGGTGGCGTTGCCGGCAGATGCCTGCTGGCTCTAACCTATCAAGAGGGAGTACCCCTCTTTGTTGTTGTAGCTGGCCACCACGTAACGCGTTTATGGAAGGAGTGGCGGACTCATATGAAGGAGTTTGGTCCATGGGATACATACTGCGCCATGGTCGACGTTCTCGAGACCCGCTTCCCGCCGGGTGTCGATATTCCCGAGAAGGCACGCTATTTCCTCTCCGAGGCAAACCCCCGCATCTGGCAAGGTGAGGTGTCGGACGATCCCGCCATCTACGAGTTGAGCGCCCTCCTAAATACAACGGAATGGTGCGATTTCGTCGTTATTAACGGACAGATGGAACGGGCTGTGGCTGCCGAAAACAAGAAGCGGGCCGCTGCACGGCAACGGCCCGCTTTGGTCATGTGCCTGCATGAAAGAGGCGCCTATTGATCCTCTTTCAGAATCCTCCTAAAGAGTTTTGGCCATGTGCCAACGGGAATCCAGTGTCCGCAGGTAGGGCACTTTATTAGCGTTTCGTGGAACTGGATAGATGGATCCGGCTCGACGCAAGGGGCAACAAGGAGAACGTCCATGCGGAATTCAGCCTCGATGAGGAGATGCTAGCTTTTCCGGTACGAAGTGAGCTGGGAGAGGTCGACTACAGGGACAATCATCCCGATCTGGATGATAGGCTAATCAGGATACTTAAGGAGTGCGACAGTATCCAGGAAGTCTCGGCTGATTTCGTCATTTAGCCTCGGGGCCAATAACGCAAACTCCGGCTTGCATTGGTGCTCTCTCACGTGCATAGCTGGGAACCAACGATTTCTGTGCCATGCGCATTGACAGCATGTTCGACTAGATGAACGTGCGACCTTAAGAGCTATGAGCCATGTTACGCCTTCTACGTACCTTCCGAAGACGAGGAGGGTATGCGCAACATGCCGCGCCAGCCTCGCGATGCGTAATAGGATTCGGCTCCGTTGTGGAAGACGAAGACCCTCCCGTACCTGCGCTCGCAGAACAGCGCGCCGCCAAGCTGGCGTACGTCAGGCGGGGCAGCAATCCAGCACGAGGTCTTGAGGTCAAACTCCCCGCGGATCTGCAGCAGGCGATACTCGTCCTCGCTTAGCAGCGCGACGCCCATCTGGGTTGCCTGCGCGAGCGCACTCCCCTTTGGCGGGTTTCTCTTGCGCTTGCGCAGGGCCTCGTCGTCATAGCAGAGGCTGCGCCTTCCGGCGGGCGCCTCGCGCGAGCAGTCGCATACAAGGATGCAACCTGTTGTCGCGTCCCTACCTATAACGTCTGGCTCACCGCCCGTTTCCTCCATGGCCGCAATCGAATCGAGGAGGTCGGGATACCTGCCAAAGGCCGCCTCGAGCTCCTCCCAGTCCACGTCCCCATGGCGATTCGGATTCTGCTCGAAGCGAGTCCGAAGGACGTCCTCGACGGGTGCCGATGTTCCGAGTCCAACAGAGTGCATACAGCCTCCTCAACAGCTTCGTTATAATCTATGTGCATTATAACACCTACGCTGTGATACGACCGCCTTCTTGAACGCAAAAAGGCCCCGCGCTGATCAATCGCGTATAATCGCAGGTGATGTCTGATGTAATGCCCTATTGGTAATCAAGGTTCACACAGTCTTGACCGTTGGAAACTATGGGGGTCGTTAAAGTACTGACGCTGATGCTGTACCATGGTGTCGGGTCAGTATCCCAGAAGATTTTTACGCTCTTTCACTACAAGTTCCTGGAGAAGCGCCCAACGGACGAGCGTTACTGGTCCAACCAGGAGAACACGCCCGCGCGCAATGCGTGGTGCGGCATTGCCTTCGAGCGGGTCTGCCTTCAGCATATTGGGGAAATGAAGAAGACGCTTGGCATCTCGGGCGTGCTTACAGATGTCTCAACGTGGAGATGCGCCGCAGATCCCGAGCGGGGAATCAACGGATCCCAAATCGACCTGCTCATCGATAGGAGGGGCCAGGTCATCAACCTCTGCGAGATGAAATACTCCACGCAGGAGTACAGCATCACGAAGGAGGTCGACGCAAACATGAGGCACAAGGTTAACGACTTCCGCTCCGTGACCGGCACTAAAAGCGCCATCCACGTCACCTTCGTCACTCCATACGGCTTGGCGCAAAACTCCTACGCGGGAAACGTTCAGAGCCAGATTGCCGCCGACGATCTTTTTGCGTAGGATCCTTGGGCCTATGGAACGTCGCGCCGCATCCCGTTCTTCTGGCGCGCCGTGAGCCCGGTGCCGCCCCGGCTTGCGAATGCGCGGGTATTCCGTACTGTCATACCAGAGGACTCCCGACGGTCGCGAGCGGTCGGAATCAGGGGGCGAGCGGCGGGACGGAGCCTGCCCTACACACCGCACTGCCACGCCTCCCCGAGCCCAGTTGTAGACGTGAACTCGGTCCGGCGCCTCGCGAGTTCACATCTACAGCGACGCATCAACCTTCGTGCCTGTTATCAGGCATTTCCCCGAATTCCCGCGCCGCGTTTTGTAGATGTGAACTCTCGCCGCCGCCCGGGAGTTCACATCTACAAAACGCGCGGGGGGCGGACTCCCGTGAGCTGGGACTATGCACATGCGTTATCGCCCGTTCTGGAGACGTGAGCCGCCCCCGCGCGCGCCAAATCGACCAGGGGCTCGCCTACCCCGGCTTCGATGCTTCTGGTAATAATATATGCATCATCAGGGCGCTCTGTCCCAGCTTTCACAACCTTTTTGTCCAGCGTGCCCTTACGGATGGCCACGGGCGTTGCGCAGGGATGGGCCGGCACCTCCCACCCTCACCATGGGTCGAAGCTGGGGCCAGCGCTTCATGGGGCAATCCAGAGCCTTTGCCGCAAGGGGGCTGATGTCCCCGTCACAGCTATGGCAACCGAGCCAGACGATTGAGACTTCGCCCAGCTCTGTAAGTTGCAAGACTACACCCTAGGAACACGCTGCGCTGCGACGACACGCATTCGTGTCCCAGGCTTTTTTACGGGACGCCGTGGGAACGGTCCTTGGCGCACCGCGAGCAACGCGTGCGGCAAGCTCGGTTCATTGGCGTCGCCAAGATGAGTTGAGCGCTGGTGCCTAGCGGGTTTACCGTCCGATGCCGTAGACGCCACATTTGTCGGCAGGGCAACCCCATTCGTGCTCTGAGCACCAACCGCCGGCGATGCCTTCGAGGGACTCGTCGGGAATCTCCATGCCCTCCTCCTTGGCGAGCTCGAACAGCTCCTCGGTTGAGCCGCACGCACGCGCCTTCTCCCGCAGCTCGGGAGACAAGTCGTTGGTGTTCATTCCCTCTCCTTCCAGCCATCGGATGCGCCTTGACTATATCGACCCGCTTCCGACGGTGTTGCCAGCCGGCGGGTTTTCCGCGCCTCTCGACGACGCGCGGCCTTTCTCTTCTCACAGTATAATACGCACGGCCTTTTCGCTTGTCTCACGGCTTGGGACCAGTTCGATTCGGACGACATCATGACCGATCGCGAGCTGCAGGACTACCAGTCCATCTACATCGAGACGTGGCGCAAACAGAACCTCCCCCTCCACCCGTCTCTTTTACAAGGCGAACGAAGGGGGCGGCTCATCAGACTCACTTGTGCTCAGGGCGTGCCTTACTTGCGGATGTGCTCGGTTACGGTGATGGTGAACCCAGAGGGCGAGGCCATCATGGTGGACTTGGAGGAGCTGGTCTCCGTTATCTTGTCGCCCTGGACGTTCTTGAAGCCCTTGGACTCAAGGAGCTCGTAGGCCTCGTCGAAGTCACGCACGTTCATCTGGATGCTGGTCATGTCCTGCGGAAGCTGGTCGGACTGCACGACTATTACGCTAAAGCCATCGGCGTTCTTCATGGTGGTGGACGTAACGTTCTTGTCGTTGATGCCTCCCTTTTGGTGGCGGCGCTCAAAACCAAGTGCCTCGAGGACCTCGATGACGTCGGCTGCCTTTGGGCTGATGATGCTCGGGCAAAAACGCGTAATCTGCATGGAAGCTCCCTTCTTTGGGACAGACCTGTAGATGGGTTACGAGCCGACGGTCCCGTCGTCGACATATCAATTGATTATACAGGGCATACGATGCGACCATGCCCTATATTTAATGGCCGTATGATAAGAACGTGTTTATGCAATGTCCGTGGTGGCGGCACTATGCCATGGCCTTACGGCGTTACTGTTCACGGGCTGGCCACAAGCCACGTAAATCGACGACCGGCGGTGGCCTATCAATGGGGGTTACCCCCATTGATAGGCCGTATGGTCTGGCTTGCGCAGGGCTGAATTCCAAACCAAGAGACACTCCCTACGTAAAGCGCCTGGAGAGGACGCACAACGCCGCGCCGATTATGCCGAGCACGAGGGCGACGAACAGCGCCGGGGTCGTGTAGTCGCCCGTTTGAGGAGTGGTCGTCCTGCCGGCCGACCCACCCATCGATTCGCCTGCGTTACCGTTTCCGGTCGGCGCGGTCGAGCTCCCTCCACCCTCGGACGAAGAAGCCTCCTTCACGGTGAACGCTACGGTCACGGCCTCGCCATCATCGAACTCGGTCGTGAGCTTATGGCTGCCCGTAGCGAGCGTCTCCAGATACGAGGGCAGTAGGTCGACCACCACGCTACCGCGGCGCGCCTCGTAGCCCTCTGCGCTTACCGCCTTGCCATCGACCGAGAGGCCCTTAAAGTGGTCAAAGGTCATCTCGTCGTCCCGGGTCCGCTTGTACACGAACCCCAGCGTCTTGCTGCTGCCCTTTGTCCACGTTCCATCGGCACCGGACTCGCAGTAGTACATGGTATCGGGGGCGTTTACCGTGAGCGTGCCGACGTTTTCGTCCACCTCGTAGTTGCCCTCCTTTGCCGTGCCGTCCCATGTGAGGGTGTAGGTGTTGGGACTCGAGCCGATCTCCGTCTGCGTGCCGGTAACGGTGAGCGTCACGGTCTCGTTGCCGACAAGACGCCACACCTCGCCTTCGCCCACTAGAGGCGTCCCGTCGTAGGTCTTGGCGGCGTCAAACGTGTGCACCATCAGCTGGGCCGGCTTGATCTGATACGTGCGCGTGACGCTTCCCGTGTACGCGCCCGTGCCAGCAATCGTGATGGTCACCGTTCCCGCATTCACGAGATCGCCCTCGTAGGTGAGCGTGTAGTCCTTGCCTTCAACAAGCTCCTGGAGCAGGTGGTTTCTCACCGTCACCGCCTGTTTGTGCTCGGTACCGTCGTAGGTGTAGTCCACCACGTCCGACACGAAGAAGTTCTTTGCATCGTTCGACACCACCGCAAGACGCCCCAGATGCTCCTCGATGGCATAGTTGTTTGCCTTGGCCGGGTTTTGGAACGTGAGCTCGTAGGTGTTGCGGCTGACGCCGGGGTCAGTCTGTTCGCCCGTCGTCTTGAACTCGTATTGGTCGGCGCCCAATATGCCCGAGATAGCTCCATCCTCCTTGAGCGCCGTTCCGTCGTAGACCTTGGCCGCGCTCGGAGTGACGATGTTCCCTGTTGCCTTGTTTATTTCGAAACCAAGGATTTGGCGGCCGGTATAGTTTCCGCCCATGCCAGTCACCGCGATGAGCGCGGTGCCGGCATCGGTGTGGTTGTTGAGGTACGAGACCTTGTACTGCGCGTCCTGCTCGAGCGTACGCGCCGGGTCAAAGGCCTTGTCCACAACCGTGACCTGCGCAGTTTGCGCTTCCGCGTTGTACGTGGCGTTCTCCACGCTGGCGGCGAAGCGTGTCGTGTCGCCGAGGTCGGCCGGATTCACGACGAGACTGCCCGGCACGCCAACGATGTTGTAGTTTTCCGATACGCCACCGCTCAGGGCAAGTGCGTTGTTATAGGTGCCAGCGTCGAGCTCGCTGAATGTCTTGTTGCTCGTCTTGCTCTTGTCGAGCGCGACGGTCGGCTGCTCAACGAAGACGCTTTCCGCAGTGTCCCACGGCGCGAGGCCCGCACATGTCTGTCCCTCCCACGTGTATTGACTCTGGTTGCTCGCAAGATCCCACTTGTACTCGGGCTCGTCGCCGCCGTAGGTGCCAGCGGTATCGAGCGCCTGGATGGCCAGGGGCACCTTCGTGATCTCAACCGCATAGGTCTCCGTGTCATAGGTGATGTCATAGTTGCACGAGAAGAACGGGCCGGCGTCCGCACCCTCAGGAGCGATGCGAGTGATGTCGACCTGGTACTTCGTATCCGAGGCTCCGATGGTGGGAACAAGTGGCACGGCCGCAAGTGTGCCGTGGCTTATGCCGTTGACGGTCGTGAACGTGTCCGCTTTGTCGCCCGGCAGCAAGCCATCGTACTGCAGGTCGTATCTGAGCGTATCCACCTGGCCGTATTGCACGCTGGTGACGGGGGTCTTGTTGTTTTCGTCATCCTTGTTGTACTTGTACGCAAATGACGTCACGGTGAGCTGGGCGGGGGCAACGTCGATCACAACGTAGGCGGTCGCGTCCTTCCACACCTTATCGCCCGTCCGGCCGTCCGCCACCGTAACGCGTACGACCACCTTGCCCGCGTGGTTGATCGTCACGTTGGCCGAACCGCCATTCGTGTTGGAGAGGGCGATCGAGGGACCGAGCCCAAGCGCGTCGATGTTGCGCGAGTCGTAGATGATGTCGTAGCGCCACTCGTCCGTACCCTGTGGATCCTCCGACACGCTCAAATCGAGAGAGAATCCCGCGTCGCCGTAGGTCTTCTGGTAGAGCCGCGTGCCGACGATCGTGCGCTGCGCGGGGTCCTTGTGTCCGGTGGCCGTTGCCGTGGACGGCAGGTAGTTGGTGCTGGTCGGCGTGAAGGTTGCCGTTACCGTGTAGTCGTCGGCAGGGACGGTATCGAACGGCTTGACCGCCGCATAGACGTCGTCCGCGCCTTTCGCAACGCTGATTGGGTCTCCGGCCGTTGCGCCGTTAATGTAGAACTGCACCGTGCCGTCGGGTACCTCCCCGTCGACAAACCCGCCGACCTCAGCCGTGGTTGTGGCAGACGACCCGCTCTGGGAAAGCGCGAGGTCAATGGAGGTGGGTCTAGGCGTTACCGTGAGCGTGCCCAGCGACTCGACCACGTGGTAGTTGCCCTGCTTCGCCTGCCCGTCGCCTTTGCCCCAGGTAATCGAGTACGTGTTGTCGCTCGTTCCCACATCCGTCTGCGAGCCGGTCACTTCGAAATCGAGCGTCTCGCCGGGGACGAGTCCTTCGTACGTAGCGCCGTCTGATTTGGTGAGCGCCGTGCCGTCGTAGACCCTCGTAGCCGAATCGGTGGTTACCGTAAGAGGTGCGGGCAGGACGACGATCACAACGTAGGCATGGGTATCTTCGTATACCTTATCCTCATTGGTGTCTTGGACCGTGGCATGCACAACCGTTTGGCCGGCGTGGTTGATGGTGACTTCGCCATCGGGGGCGATAGTCACAGCAGGATCGGTTTCCTCGATCTCGTAGCTCCAATTGTCTCCGTTCGTGGCTTGGCTCATCGGTAGCGATAGCCCAAGCGGGAATGACGCATCGCCGTACGTCTTTTTGATAAGACGGTCGCCGGTAATCGTCCGCGTCGCAAGATCCTTGTGCCCGGTAACCCTGCTCGTGGATGGCTGATAGTTGCTCTTACTCGGCACAAATGTCACCGTTACTGGGTAATCACCAGTGGGGACGACTTCCCAATTAATCTCCGCCACCGGATCGGCATACGTTATGTCGTGGGTATCTGTGACTGGGTTGCCGTTGACATCTGTGTAGGTAAACGTTACCTGTCCAGCCACCACAGCTCCACGTTCATCTTGTGGAGCTGCTTCGGGCGAAAGGAAGTTGTCCACCGTTGCCGTAGCGGTGGCACTAGTGCCCTCCTCCTTGAGCTCGAGGTTCAGCGTGGTGGGCCTCGGCGTTACCGTAAGCTTGCCCACCGACGCGACCACGTTATAGTTGGGCTGCTGCGCCGTCGTTTTGCTCGAGCTCCAGTCAACCTCGTACGTGTTGTCGCTCTGCCCCACGTTTATCTGCGAGCCGGTCGTCCTGAAGTCCAACGTCTCATCATTGACCAGGCCCTCGCACGTGCCCTCCGCGGTAAGTGCCGTTCCGTCGTAGACCTTCGTCTTTGACGGGGTCGTAATAGTTAGGGCTGCGGGCAAAACGGAGATGTTCACTTTGTGGTACACCGTCTTGTAGACGTAGACGGACAGTCCCTCATGGGTATCCCGGGCATTGCTGAGGGTGACGTCCAGCACCTCTTCGCCCACATGGTTAATCGCGGCAGTGGGCATGGCGTTATATGTCTTTTCGTCGGAGAGGGTCACCGTATGCTGAGTGCCAAATTGGGTGTCATGCGTATCGGAAATCACGCTGCTCCAGTCCCATTCGTCCTTCCCGTCTAGAGGATGATCAGTCGAAAGGGTAAAGGCGATGGGCTCATCACCGTAGGTCGCGGTGTATTGGAATTGGTGGTCCTCGTCCAAGATGTTCCGGTCTGAGTATCCCTTATAAGCTTGCTGCTCATCACTCTTCGACTCTTGGTAGTTGCCCGGCTCCCGCGGGCGATAGGTCGCCTGGACCACGTAGGTGGAGGCAGGGAGGTTGGTGGCCTTGAACTTCACACCGTATACCCCGTCAGCAAGCTTGGTAACCTCCTTTTTTCCGCTGGTTAGGGACAGCTTTTGATGGTTTCCATAGCTGTAGTTGAACTCCACCGTGCCATCTGCCTCAAGCAGCCTGTGGACCGTGGCCGTAAGCACGACTGTGGCGTTGTCGCTAGGATCGAGCGCCATCTCCAGCGTGCATGCCGTTGAGCGCGGCGAAATCGTGAACTCGTATGGCTCGGAGCTCCACTGCTCGTAAAGGTTCGTCTCTGCGACGGTGGCAACGACTGTGTAGGTGCCGGCGTCTGTCGGGGAGCCGTCCAGTTCGGTGCCGTCCTTGCAGTACGTATATGACACCGCGCCGGCGCTGTTCGTCTGCACGGCGGGGTTCGTCACAGGCGTACCGTCGTACTCTTTGCCGGGGTCCTCGATAATCGCGACCGTGGGGATGCCGCGCTGGATCGTCCCCGTGTAGCTCGCCTTGCTGTTCCAGTAGATTTCGGGGTCGGCCGAGGCGCTACTCGTTCCCTCCACGGCAAAGGCTCCCACCGCGTTTCCGTGGAGCGTGAGTTTTGCGCCCGGCGAGGTGGCCTTCCCGTCACCCACCAAGCTCGCGGCGCCCTTTGCGGTGAACTCCCATGTGGCACCCTTGAGCGATTCCGCCCCGTCATCGAGCTCGAGCGTGAAATCCGAGCCATAGCGCGCATCCTTCGGCTCCTTGAAGCTCACCACCCCGCCGTCCATCTTGAGCACGCTCTTGTCGGTGTTGCTCGTCGAGGTGTCATATCCCATGTTGTAGCTTGTGTAGCCGTAGTAGTGGCGCTTCTCGCCGCCCACCGTGATGTCGGCCCACTGGGACTTGTCGTCCTTTGTGCCCTTTGGTTGCAGGTACAGATAGACCTTGTTGTTCTCGTCGGTGTAGATAGAGTTCGTTCCGTAGTCGTGCCACGTCTTAACGCTAACCTTGGTTAAGGGGTTGTCGGCGAGCTTTGTCGGGTGCCGGTACACATGGACGCCGTCATTCCCGCCGCTCGAGTATGCGCAGGTATTGCCCCGCACGCTGCCGCCGATAATAACATTGCGGTCCTCGAAGTTACCGATGGTGTCGCACAGGACCGTGCCGCCCGTAATAAGAAGCTGATCGTCGGGCTCGTCGCGGTCCTCCACGTCTTCGATGCTCCAGTCGCCGCCACTGCCAATGTCGTCTGCGTAGTCCGATGTCGCGTGGTGGTCTCCGGCCTGGGCCCGGATGAAGCCACCGTTGATGGTCACGCTGTCGATGGTGCCTCCAGCAGAGCCGCCGCCGATGCCGGCGCCAGCGCCCATATACATCCAGTTGTATTTGTCGTGCGTGGACGTAATGGCGTAGGACCTTCCGCCCTTCGCGAAGACGGCGCCACTCTTGATGGTGATGGTGTTGTCGAAGTCGTTGTCGCTCTTGCCCATCGAGTCCTCAAAGTACGTGCTGCCACCGCTGCCGATGCCGGCACCGCCGTCCTTGCCCACGGCGTGGACGTAGTACTTCGAGCCCGTGGGGTCCTCGAGCGTGCCCTTGGCCGTGGTCTCGTCCTCGGTCACGTCGATGGTGATGGGGCTCGTGGAGCCGCCGTCTGCGCCACCGCCGATGCCTGCGCCGCCGGGGTAGTATACGTTCGTTCCGTACTGCAAGACGCCTCCGCCGTAGGCATCCACGCGGCAGCCACCCTTGATCAGGATGGATGGGCTATCACCGCCGAGGCCGGTCTTCGCCTGCTCGGAACCGCCGCCGATGCCGGCACCGCACTGGCCGCCATGCGCCTCCACGTTGCTGTTGTGGATGGCGATGCCGGCGCCCATCTTGGTCGTGGCCTTTGCGTCAAAGGGCGAGGACATGGCGCAGCCGATGCCTGCCGAGTACGTGCCTCCGTGTGCGTAGACGTCGGGACAGTTGTTGATGTAGATCTCCTGCAGCGTGCAGCTGGCCGAGGTGCGCAGGCCGTCGCCGCCGCCCGTGCCAATGCCCGCGCACGTGCCGCCACCCCTGGCGTCCACGTCCTTGCAGTTGTCCAGGTAGATGTGATTCACCCAGCCGCCCACAAAGTAGGAGCTGCCGCAACCGCCGCCGATGCCCGCGCCGGTAAAGGCGTAGCAGTTGACGGTCCCGCAGTCGTGTATGTTGATTACGTCCACGCCCGAGCCACCGCCCGAGCCGATGCCCGCGCCGCTGCCGAGGTCGGCGAGGGGGATCTCGTACTCGTCATACTCGCCGATCTTGATGCTCGACTTTTCGGTGAAGTCGCCGTAGCCGCTCACGGCCTCAACGTCGCTGCCCGAGATGGTGATGGTACCCACGTCGCCGATGTCGACCTTGTCGAACCCAGCCCATGCCGTATGACCGCCCTGACCTCCGCCACCGATGCCGGCGCCGCTGCCGAAGCCGTGGGCGTAGATCTTGGAGTTCGTGATGGTGATCTCGTCCATGCTGCCGTACTGGCCCGAACCGATGCCGGCGGCGCCGTGGTCGCAGAAGTTGGACGTCACGTCCACGTTGCCGCTTGCCACGCCCGGATGGGTCTCGTCCCAGTAGGCGTGAATGTCGCTGTTGTCAATCGTGATGGACTTGATGGAGCTGAGGCCGAGGTAGTTCACGTCGATGAGGGATGCGCCGATGCCGCCGCCGTTGAAGGTGGTGTTGGCAATCTTTATGTGGTTGATGCTGCCGCCGTAGCCGCTGCCGATGGCGGAAGTTACCTTGTGGAAGCTGCTCGACTGGATGTCGCAGTTGTCGATCTGGATGGTGTCAATCGTGCCTCCCCAGATGCCGTGGTATCCGCCGCCGCCGATGTCGGCTCCCTCGTGATGCGCGCAGCTCTTGATGATGGCGTTCTTTACGGTGATGTTGCCTCCGCTGGCCTTGCCGCCGCCGATGGCTGCCGCCTCGTTGTCATCGTAGCGCTTGTTGTCCACGTCGCTCTTGCTTGCGATGGCGGTGATGTTGAGGCCGCGTCCGCCATCGACCGCTGCCCCACGCGTGCCGTGGCGCCCATTGGTGTCGCCGTCGATGGTAAGGTGTTCGGTTACGCTGCCGCTCTCGCCGCCGCCGATGCCCGCTGCGTCCAAGCCGCCGTAGGCTTCGATGGTACCGCTGCCCTTGATGTCGATCCGGCCGACATTGCCACCGCCGCCGATGCCCGCACCGCTGCACTTGCCGGCCTTGGCTCGGTTGCCTCCGGTCGCCACGATGGTGCCTCCGTGCAGCGTGATGTCAACGTAGTCCGCCGTGCCGTTGCCCGCACCGATGCCTGCACCGTTGGGGCCGCCCTTCGCGTTGATGTTGAGGGTTGTGTTGGCGTTTGCCTGGCTGATGACGACGCGCGGGTCGCTTGTGCCGTCACCGCCGCCGAGGCCCGCGCCGTTCTCGCCGCCCGTGGCTTTGATGGTGCCGCCCGTGATCTTGAGGGTGCAGTCCCTGTTGCTTGCGTCGCGCATGAAGGTGCCATGCTGGCCTGCGCCGATACCAGCACCGTCCTCGCCTCCCGTGGCCGTTATGGTGCCACCGCTAATAAGCATGTTGCCACGGATGTTGCTGCCCTCGCCGCCGCCGATGCCTGCGCCGTCTTTGCCACCTTTTGCCGTGATTTCGCCGCCCGATATGGTAAGGCCAAAAAGGTCACCGCCGTCGCCAGCGCCGTAGTTGTCGCCCGCTCCGATGCCGGCACCGTACTCACCGCCACGGGCGGTGATTTTGCCGCCGGTGATGGTGATGTTGCCGACTTCGCTGTCGCGCCCGCCGCCAATGCCCGCGGCGCAATGAGCGCCCGTCGCCTCGATGGTGCCGCCGGCGATGATGAGGTTGCCCATGGGATAGTAGTAGTTGGAGCCGATGCCCGCGCCGCCGTACTTGCTTCCGCCGCCCTTGGCCACCAGCTTGCCGTTGGTGGAGCCGTCGCCCGACGATGAGGTGACTTTGAGCGTGGAGCCCTCGTCCACGTTGATGGCCGCCATGCCGTTGTTGTCGCCAACCTGCTCGTTCTCGCCGCCCGTGATCGTATTGGTCCCCTCGAGGGAGATGATGACGTAGTTGCCCTCCTCGATGGTAATGAACGCGTAGCTCGGGTCCTCTCCGTCCTGGCTGACGTTGACGTTCTTGAGCGTGATGCGGATGGGGTGCCCTTCGGAGCTGCTGTCGCTCGGTATCGTAAAGTGATTGTCGTCCTTGTGCAGCTTGCCGTCGCCTTGGATGACATAGGTGTTGCTCGGGTTGTCGAGCTCCTTCTTGTTGTCCGTGTCCTTGTACGTGACCGTTTGAGCAAGGGCTTGGCGCGCGGGCAGTGCTATGAGCATCGTGACGATTCCCGCGATCAGGGCGAGTGCATGCAGACACGTCAGAAGACGGCGTGTGGCTCGGTGGGGGCTGTTGGACTTCATATGCGACGCCTCCATTGTGGCTGGCACAAATATGCAGCTAAATATATGTTATTATATGCTTCTTGCATACCATGACAAGACGTGGTCTTCAGCTCGACCACGCCGTCTACGCCACCTACCCCGTGGAGATCTCCCTCGCACGTGGCAAGAATGTGGACCGAGAATAACGCTTAATGGGCGCAAGGGCTTATCCCCTGCGCCCAAACCAGGGCTGACGCCATCAATCTGGCACACTTGCCTCGCATTTCAAACAAATCAGCATGCGATCACTGGGCCTTCTCCATGTGTCGCCACCGCACCTGGGGCACTTTTTGCCGTCCGTCCATATGCCGCCGCCGGATACCTGCTCGAGCTCCTCGTCGGTGAGCTCGTAGCCCTCTGCCTTGGCGAGCTCGAGCATCTCTTCCGGTGTGCTACATGCGAGCATCTTTTCCCTCTGCTCCGTACTCATGTTTTCGTAGTCCATCCTTGCCTCCTTTCGGTCGTATTGCCCCATTCCTTTTGCACCATATTTATAGTACCAAGTAGCGGTTCATCGCGTTCTAGGCTTTAGGCATCTGTCTCCGCGCGAGATCTCGACAGTGTCGCACGGTCAACCATCAACAGGGATGTTGCCGAGGTCATGTCGTTCTGGAACTTGTCCGGGTCGAGCCGCAGCTCCTCGCCGCCGATGGCGCGCAAAACGTCGCCCTGCAGCCCCTCGAAGTTCATGTCTATGTAGCGGCGCAGGCTCTCGACGCTCTCCGTCTGCGGCCAGTAGGAGCCAGTCCGGCCCCGCTCGCACGCCTGCATCACGGAGTAGGGCGAGGAACTGAGAAAAGGGGCCAAACCCCTTTTCCCAGGGGCGCGCCCCGAAGGCCTTGCAGGAAAGGGTGGGGCTAACTGTACAGGCTGGGGCGCCCCTGCCTGCGGCGGCATTGCAAAGGCGCAGGTAGACGGCACGCCCTCGCGAATCTGCAGTTTAGGTCCCCCTTGCCTGTACAGGTTGGGGCGCCCCTGCCTGTGATGCCAGCCTACCAAAGGGGGTAACCCCACCGCCATTAAGATAAGATGCCTGAAAGAACGGCCCGCGGATGCCACAGCCGCCCGCGGGCCATTTGCCACCGTTCGCCAAAT
>CACZFB010000046.1 GCA_902780305.1 uncultured Coriobacteriaceae bacterium
GAAAGCGGGAGGATGGAAGTGCGGTTGGTGCGGCGTACCGACAACAAGGAGATACTGAAGGACGAATACCGTTTCTCCGTAGTGGACGCGCCTCCGGCGACGCATACCGTCGGGCGGCGGCTCAACAATCTGGTTGTCGAACTCGTCGCCGAGGACGTTCCATCCGACGACGCATCGTTCGAATTCATCCTTGTCGACGAATCATGGGTGTTCGTTGCGCTGCAAAAGGCGGGATCGGCGGTTGAAATCGACGGCGAGGAAATCATCGGTTCCCGTTCGCCCCGAGGCGAGACTTTCCGCCGTGTTCCGGAGGGACGCCACGTTTTGCGCGCGCGCGGCGGGAAGGGCGGAAGGATCCTCGTCAGGAAAATCGCGGAGATATTCAATTACACGTCGTTCGTGAACAGTTTCGTCGCTGAGAACGGCCCCTACGGCTGGCCGTTCTGCGAGAAATACGTCTTCTCCGCGACGACCACTCAGAACGGAGGCGAGATCAAGGCGGACGAGGCGTCGGTTTACCGCCGCGGCGGCGGGCGATGGTTCGCGAGCATCGGCGTGTCGTCGTCCACCAATGCGGCCGACGTCCTCCGTCGCCTGCGCGGCACGTCGATCTTGCGCAGCGAGCAATTCGACGGGCTCACATGCGACGAGGAGTTCTTCGACAAGCCCGGCAAACTGGCGGATTACACGGCCGGGCTTAAGGCGTTCAACGCCGCGTACCAGGGCGACAAGCTCGTGTACACATGGGTCACCGCCAAACCCTCCTCACCCGGCGTTGACCAGGCGTTTCTCTCCGCCTGCGCAAACGCCTCGTGCGGCCGCGGCCGGATCCTCTGCGAGACGTACTGCATGACGAAGGCGACCGAGGCCGAGGCCAAGGCGTCTTTCGCCGACCACATCGCTGGCACGATGCGCAAGGTCGCGGCGCTCTACCCCGACGCATTCAAGTCCACCGGAATCATCCTCGGCAACTACACCCAGATTCCGATAATCTCCGTCTGGCACCACCCTGAAGTTGACTACAAGTACTTCCTCGATCTCCAGTTCAACCTCATCGCCAACGACCCGATATTCCGGGACATGCCGATAACCGGCGTCTGGGGCAGCTACTACGCCGACCGCGAGATCCACCGCTGGACGATGGCGCTCCTCAGGCACTACTGCGTGGAGGGCCACAAGGCCATGCTGTCGGAGAAGTTCGGTTTCCGCTACCTGCCCGGGCACGTTGCGAACAATGACTTCGTGGACGGGCTCGCGGGCTGGACGGCGACCGGGGAGGTCCGCACGGGCAAGGCGGGAGATCTCGCGTATCCCGTGGAAGGGCGCCGCTCCCACGCCGTCGGCCAGGGCGACACTTATGCGTATCTCGTGAAAAAGCCCGGCGAAACCGCCTCGGTCGCACAGACGGTAAAAGGACTCGTTCCGGGGCGTCAGTACTGCCTGCGGATTTGCCTTTTCGACGCAAAGGATCTCCGTGCCAGGCGCGCGGCACCGCGGCGGATCGAGCTGGACGTCGCGCTCGATGACATGGTTAAACAACTCTGGCACTAAGGAGGCCAAGACATGAGCGGAGTTATCGATATCAAGCTAACCGACATGCAGACACAAGCAGTGATAGACGCATGCAAGACACATGCCGAGAAAATCGCGGCAAGTCCAGACATGGACATTCCCGAGCTGGAAAAGCTGGGAGACCTCGCGGACGCCCTAATCGCTATCGAATGCGCTGTGATTGGTGCAGACACCGCCAAGGGCGGCGAATAGCATGGGATACGACTACACAACGGACGCATGGAGCCGCGAAGAGTGGGAAGAGGGCAGCGACGAAGTAGAGCTGGGCTATCTCACCGAGCACGACGAAGACGAACACGACGAGGACGATTGGAGTTAACGGCATGAATATAACCGACTACATGAATACGTGGAACGGATACGGCAACGAAGTAAACGAAGCCGTGACAAAGCGTGACGCAAGACTCGAAAAGCTCGACGGCTACCAAGGCCAGAGAGCCGACGAAGAGCGAAAGCAGATACAAGCCGAGTTTGACGAGGCCATTGGGAAGGCTCAGACAAAGGCACGTACGCGATTCAATGCCACACTCAAAGCCATGAAGGAAAAGGCGGAGAAGGTGGACGAGGTAATGGTCGCGCCGACCGAGGGCATGATTAACGCGCTCAAAGCTCTTGAAATGAAGACCAGCATCACGGCACGCGAGGCGGAATCAGCCGCAAAGCTTATGGAGGGTTGCGACGTCGCGCTCGACGCGCTGCAAGACCTGTGCAACGGGCGTGGTGGCGTTCGCGTCTCCACACACGGCAAGTCCACACACGCCAAGGCTTTAGATCATCTGCGTTCATTCAGTGAGGCGGCTGGAATGCGTTTGCAATGGCGTGGTGGCTCACGGTTCGACCTCATGCTCAGACGAAGCCAAGAGCACAGCGCACACGTACCCGAATCGCAGAGAACGCCCATAGGAGCCGCGATAGTTGCGGACGTCCGAGGGGATAACGTGGCGGACTTTGCCAAGGCTATTGCTGGAAACGACGCAGACCTCAGCGACGTTATGCGTCTCGACTAACTGACCATCCGAAAGCCACGCAGGGACTTCCAACTCGTTCGCCCTGACGTTGGCACAACCAACCCGCCTATGTGGTGCACGCACATGGGCGGGTTTTTCTTTTGCGGGTATTTAGTCGTTCTTGACGAGAAAAGCCGTTAGAAAGCGTCTCAGCAGCTCATTTATCAGGCCTTTTGCACCTCATGAGGAATGCTTACCCGTTGGCTGGAATTGTGTTCTTTTCTCCATATCCTGACAGCGGATTTCGAGGCCGAAATCGGTTTGTTGCGGGTTTCGGGTGAACAACGGGTGAACGTGCGGGTGAACAAATATCGGAGCTAACAAAAAAGGTCAACCAAATACCATGGTTGACCTTGTGTTTTAACTGGTGGCTGGGAAGGGAGTCGAACCCCTGACACAGGGATTTTCAGTCCCCTGCTCTACCAACTGAGCTACCCAGCCGCTCTGTTAGCTAGTTAAATATAGCAGACCGTGCGCTTGTGTCAACGGGATTTTTTGCATTTGTGGGCTTTGTGGAAGGCGGTCCCGGTCTGGCGAACTGAGAAAAGGGGTTTGGCCCCTTTTCTCATTTTGCTAACGGGTGAGCCCTCGCGAATGCGCAGGTTTTTTTCGATTTTAGGTTGTTATCGTGTGTGATTTTTCCCTAGGGGCGACAAACGGCCTCGCAAAGTCGCAGGTAGATGGCACCGCATATGGAACCCCGTAATTCCCGAGACCAAAAAACCACCCAAGAACGAAAAAAACCTGCGCACTTGCAGAGGCTATTTCGTGAGCAACCCCGACGAGTTCAACCAGATTGACGTGGGTGGGCTTCCAAGCCTAAAACCGCACCCCAAAGGCAGCCTCGTGCTCCACTATGTCGATGTCTTCCTTCTCGGCAATAACGAATTCAATAGGATAGCGACCCCACGCACCATTGAGTCGTCCGAAAAAGGTGGCAATTTGGTCGTTGGTGCCCTGCAGTTCCATGCTCACGCTGCCATCCCACTCGTTGCGCACCCACCCTGTAAGCCCAATATCGTTTGCAAGGCGCTTGGAGGTCCAGCGAAACCCCACGCCCTGAACCTCTCCCTCAAAGCGAACGGCAAGGCGTCGCAAGGCATTGCTGGCAAACGGTGTTCTGTGGTCCATGATCGCCTCCTGTGCGCATGTGTGGCACCCGCCGACTGCGTGGCCGCGACAGATGATGCCTTCATACTCTCACATCCTCGCTTTTCGTGTGGTCGAGACGCAAGACGGGCTGCCTACGCGTACAATAGTGATGACGTCGTCTTGCCACTGAGGAGGATACATGGGCTGCACAAGAAGGGGCTTCGTCTCGTTGGCGTCTGCCGCTGCGTTGCTGGGCCTTTCCGCATGCGCTCAAAGTGCGGAGCCACAAGTCGTTGAGGAGCAGCCACCCGCTCCCGAGGAGCCTGCGAAGCAGGAAGAGGAGAAGGTGGACCTCAAGGAGTTCGAGAAGCTCGCGCTCAAAACGGACGCCTGGCAGTACGACAAGGAGAACGACGTCTATTATCAGCTTGGCGTTCCCTACTGCCTTTCGCCCGGATCGGAGAGTTACGAGTCGCTGGCCATATTCGTGCCCGGTGCGTACTTTACGGCGAAGGAGCATGGTAAGACCTTTGCGTGCGAGATAAACGAAAAGGGCAAGGTGGGGTCGTTTACGGCCAAGACAGCGCCGGTGGCCATGCCCATCAACTCTGGCACGCTCAGCCCGCAGGCGTGTCCCACCACCTACGGCTACTCGGGGCTCAAAAACTACCTTGAGTCGGGCTGCGTGTACGTGTACGCCGGCTTTAGAGGCAGGAGCTCGGGCTACGAGGGTGGCGAGGGCAAGGCGGGCGCCTTCTCGGGTGGTGCGCCCTGGCCGGTGGTCGACCTCAAGGCGGCAGTCCGCTTTTTGCGTTACAACGCGGCCGTACTGCCCTTTGACGCCTCGCGCATCTTTACCTTTGGCTTTAGCATGGGCGGCGGCGTGAGCACGCTTATGGGTACCACGGGAGACTCCGAACTCTATGCTCCCTATTTGGAGCACATCGGTGCCGCCACCCATGATGCCGAAGGCGAGAACATATCCGATGCGGTATTTGGCTCCGCCTCGTGGTGCCCCGTCACGTCGTTCGACTCGGCCGACGCCTCGTACGAGTGGATGATGGGCCAGTACCAAAGCGACGGAACCCGTGCCGAGGGTGCCTGGACTCGGGAGCTCTCGGGAGACCTGTCGCGTTCCTATGCGGCGTACGTAAACGAGATGGACTTTAGGGATGACGACGACCAGCCGCTGACGCTGGACGAGACGTCGGGCGAGATCTATGCCGATGGCAGCTACTACGCATACCTGCTCTCCTGCCTGCAGGACTCTGCGGCCGAGTTCCTTGCGCACACGCAGTTCCCCTACACCTACACGCCTCACCACGTGGTCAACGCCAGCTTCCCCGGCGACCCGAACCTGCAGAGCGATGCAGCGGGTGCGTCCGACGTCGAGGCCATTACCGGAGACGCCTCCGCGCAAGCGGCAAGCGGGTCGAAGGAGGGCGACAAGGCGAGCGACGGAACCGCACGTGTGGAATCGGAAGTCTACGACTCGCAGTCCGACTACGTGAATTCCCTCAACGACGACAAGAACTGGCTCACGTTCAACGAGAGCAGAGAGACGGTTCGCATAACCAGCATTGGGGACTTCGTAGGCCGTCTTAAGGGCGCGGCAAAGGATGTGTGCGCGTTCGACTCCCCGGATCGCTCCACGGTGGAGAATCAGCTCTTTGGTGTGGACGACGCTGGCTCCTTGCACTTTAGCAAGATGGTGGGTGACCTCATCGCCTCGGGGCGCGAGAAGTACGCCAAGCTCGATGGCTGGTCGAACACGCTGGTAAAGGACTGGTCGGGCGACCTCAAGGAGGTTGACGCCCTCAAGACCAGCATGGATACGCGCGTGAACATGTTTAATCCGCTGTACTTTGTGAGTGGGGCCTATCAGGGATATGGCCTGGCAGCGGTCGCCCCGCACTGGCGCATTAACTCCGGCGCGTTCCAAACCGACACCTCGCTGTGCACCGAGCTCAACCTTGCACTTGCGCTCAAACACTACGAGGGCGTAAAGGACGTGGTGCTCAACCTCGTTTGGGGGAGGGGACACGAGCTGTGCGAGAAGAACGGCTCGTCGGAGGACAACCTCATCGCGTGGATTTTGGAGTGCTGCAAGGAGTAGCAAACCGAATCTGAGCCCAAGGGCTTAAGCGCAACTATTGGACAGCCCCCGGGCGGTGTATTCGCCGTCCGGGGGCTGTTCCCCAATGGCCGAGTGTGCTGACCGCGATAAAAACGATACAAAATAAGTCCTTGCGTTAGCTTACACAACCTAGCTTAAGAAAAATACATAAAACGCTCGGTATATGGTATAATATCTCCGGCAATCGGAAGGAGCGTGCATGTACAGCGTTGGTGAATACGTCGTTCATCCTGGTCAGGGCGTATGCAAGGTTGAAGGCATAGTGCAGTCCCCCCAAGAGGTGTATCAGCTTCTTCCCATTGGACAGCGCAACCCCATGCGCATCAGTCTTCCCGTAACCATGGAGGACAAGCTTCGTCCCGTGCTCAGCCACGACGAGGCCCTAGAGATCATTGAGCAGTACCCCACCATGTCGGTAGATGGCTTTGTGGGAAGAAGCAACGCCTTGGAGGAGGAGCACTTCAAGGAGGAAATTCGGTACGGCACATGCCGCGACTCGGTGCGCATCGTAAAGACGTTTAGGCAACGCATCGCGCAGACGCGCGCGCGCAACAAGAAGCCTCCTGTGGTGTACGAGCGCATTCTTAAGCAGGCAAGCCAGCGGTCGCTGGACGAGCTGGCCGTGGCCCTTGAGATGTCCACAGACGACGTGCGCATGCTGTTCGAGCGCTTCGATGACGAGGAGTCGTCGCAGAACTAGGCAAGCTGTTGCGTGGCCAATCTTTGTAGCTATTATTTAGAGATGCCCTACTGGGATACAATATCGTTCACTGTAGGCGCATCGGGGAGGTCTTTGCATGGAAGCTGGCGCGCAAGACGCGAAGGGTCGCGCGATCATCACGGTACTGGGAAGCGACCGGTCTGGCATCGTTGCCGCGGTCACCGGCGTGCTTGCCGATCACGAGGCAAACATTCTGGACATCTCCCAAACCATCCTGCAGGGAATCTTTACCATGACGATGCTGGTTGACCTCGGTGATTCCGACGTGTCGTTTTTGGAGCTTCAGGGGCGGCTGGGAGAGCTGTCCACATCTCTGGGCGTGCAAATAACCATGCAGCGTGAAGAGGTGTTCAGGTTCATGTACCGCCTGTAAGGCGAGTTGGCAAACAAGGGGGTTGCATGTCGCAACGTCAGCATCATAGCAACAAGGGACCCATCCTAACCAGCAACGAGACCTCGGCACTGGAGATGCTGCGCGACGCGCGTCCCATGCCGAGCGTTGCGGTGGGCCGGGATGCCGTCTCGGACACGCTCTACGAGGGGTTCGACAGCGTGGACAAGGTTCCACCCGAGCTCTATGGACAGCTGCACGTAAAGCGTGGCCTGCGCAATTCCGACGGGTCGGGCGTGCTCGTTGGCCTTACGACCATCTCGAACGTGCATGGATATCAGAAGGTGGACGGGAAGGCCTTGCCCGACGAGGGCAGGCTCAACCTGCGTGGCTACGATATGGACACCCTGGTGCGCGGGGCGCGGGATGCGGGCAGGTTTGGCTACGAGGAGGTGGCCTACCTGCTGCTCTCTGGCTCTCTTCCCAACGCCGAGCAACTTGCGGACTTCAACAAGCGCATCGATGCGCGTCGCCTGTTTCCCGAAGGCTTCCTGCACGTCTTTCCCCGCACGACCGCCTCGCACTCAATAATGAACATCCTGCAGCGCGCCACGCTGCTTATGTACTCCTTCGACAGCGAACCCGACGACACGTCCTCCCAGCACGAGATCGACGTGGCCATAACGCTGCTCAGCCGGCTTCCGCGCATTGCCGCGCTGGCGCAGGCCGCCCAGACGGCGGCCATGCACGGGGAACAGCTTGTGGTTCCGCCCGCATGCGAGGGATACTCCACCGCCGAGACAGTGCTCGACGTACTGCGTGGCAACGTGGGCTTTACCGAGGAGGAGGCCTTGCTGCTCGACGTCATGCTCATGCTGCACGCAGAGCATGGCGGTGGCAACAACTCCACGTTTGCCTGCCGTGTGCTGTCATCCTCGGGCACCGATGCCTACTCCGCGTACTCGGCTGCCATCGGCTCGCTCAAGGGCCCCAAGCATGGCGGGGCCAACTACAAGGTGGGCGAGATGTTCGCCGACATCGAGCACAACGTGGCCGACTGGGAGAACGACGACGAGGTGGCAAGCTATTTGGCCCGCATCCTGCGTCGCGAGGCGTTTGACGGCGCGGGGCTCATCTATGGCATGGGACACGCCGTGTACACCATGAGCGACCCCAGGGCTCAGCTTGTCAAGCACTACGCCCGTGCCCTTGCCGAGGAGCGCGGCATTGCGGACGAGCTTGACCTCATCGAGCGCGTTGAGCGGCTGGCGCCAGAGGTAATGCGCGACGTTCGGGGCATACGCAAGGCGATATGCGCGAACATCGACATGTACACGGGGTTCGTGTACTCCATGCTGGGCGTGCCCCAAAGCATGTACACGCCCATCTTTGCCATCGCGCGTATGGCTGGTTGGGCAGCGCATCGCATGGAGGAGCTCTATGCGGCTGGGCGTATCATCCGTCCTGCCTACAACAGCTGCCTCACCAATCGAGAGTACCTTCCGCTGGACGATAGGCGGTAGCCGTGGGTTCGTCGTGGCCGCGCATCGTGTTTTGCGATATGGACGACACGTTTTTGGGTCACGACAAGCACGTGCCACCCGCCAACAGGGCGCTGCTCGACGTTTTGCATGCGCGAGGCGTCCCCTTTGTGCCGTGTACCGGCAGGCCAGTGAGTGCGGTACCCAACGAGGTGCTTGACCATCCGGCCACGCAGTTTGCCATTGGCGCAAACGGTGCCGTGGTACACGATGTGCGCAGCGATCGGCGCCTGTGCGTGAGGGGCATCAGCAAGCAGGCGGTCCTGTCGCTCTACGATCGCGTGGGTGGCATACACACGACGTTCGACGTGTTTGCCGATGGCGAGGTGTTCTCGGAGCGAGTTCGCTACGATGCCATGGGCACCTACGGCATCGATGTGCCGTGCCTGGAAATGTTGCGACGCGTACGTCAGCCCGTTGACCTCAGCGTGCCGCAAATCGTGCAACGCGTTGGCGTGGTAGAGAAGATTACCTGCTTCTGGCGCACCCAAGAGGACCGCGAGCGTCTGATTGAGGTCATAGACCAAGAGCCCCTGCTGTCCAGGTCGAGCGGACATCCCAAGAACTTCGAGCTGCAGGCCGCTGGCGTTTGCAAGGGCAGCGCGCTGACATGGCTTTGCGCGCATTTGGGAATCGATGTCGCACACGCGGTTGCGTTTGGCGACGCTCCCAACGACGTCAGCATGCTGCTGGCGGCCGGTGACGGCGTTGCCATGGCAAACGCGCACCCACAGGTGCTTGCGGTGGCGAATCACGTTGCCGGCGACTGCAACGACGCTGGCGTTGCCCGCTACCTTATTGCCTAACCGCAAAGGGACTGCCCCCAATGGCGTATTCGCCATTGGGGGCAGTCCCTTTGCGGTTAAACCCGCCTTTGGTGTACCTCGGGACAGGTTACTGCTGGTAGTTCTTCCACTGGTTAACCGTGCCGTAGAAGATGTCGGCGTCCAGCGAGTCGTAGCCGCCGTTGTTGGGCTTGGGGTTAACGAAGCCGTACTGGTGAATCTTGGCCATGGACCCCCAGGCGCCCCAGCCCCTGGACGACTGCCACGGGTTGCTCAGGTATCCCTGATAGGTGACGTCGGCATAGGCGTACTCGGCTCCCCAGAGCGGGTAGGTCTTGGCAACGGACGACCAGTTGTAGTCGTTGGTCACGCTCTTGCTGGTGTAGATAAACGGCGTGCCGCCAAACAGGCGCCGAAGCTCGTCGAGGAAGGTCTTGCACCACTGTACGTCCACGCCGGTGAGGAACTTCTTGTTGCCCTGATCCTCCCAGTCCAGGCAGGCGATGGCGCGTCCCTTGTAGGCCTTGATGGCGTTGTAGAACGACTGCGCCTCCTTCTTGGCGTCGAGACCGTTGGCATAGTGGTAGAAGCCGATGAGCTTGCCGCTCTTAAGCGCGTTGTCGGCCATCTTGGTGTACTCGGGATTCCAAACGGTGCCGTCGTAGCCCTCGGTGGCCTTGATGATCACGAAGTCGGCGCTGAGCTTGGAGGTGTTGATGCCCGGCTGCCAGCCCGAGACGTCCACGCCATGGAGTATGGAGGAGTTGTTGGACGTGCCGGAAACCGAGATGTGATACGGGTTGTTGGTGCTGCCAGGGGCAGCGTAGCGCTTGGGAAGGACCTTGATTTGGATGGCCTCGATGAGGTTCGAGCCGGAGTCGCTTCCCGACTCGGCGCCGTTCTTGGCCCAGCCCATCCAACCGACCCTCGAGACGTGCGTGCGGTACCACACGTTGTAGTGCTGCGCGAGCGTGTCGGTGAGCTCAAAGCGGACGGCCGAGAGGTTCTTGCCGTTGATGCCTGCCGTGTTGCCGTTGTACGTCCAGTTCTGCCAGCTGCCGCCCTCGGTGCACACGGAGTAGCGAATGCTGCCGATGGAGGGGAGCGCGGCAACCGTCTTGATTTGCTGCGCGCGGGCGCTTACGCCGGTCTTGCCGGCGGTGCTGCCGTTGTACACGGTGTCCTGCCAGCCGCTGTTCTTGAGGTTGACCGCATACCCCACCGACATGTTGCCCACAAACGGGATGTCCACGTTTGCGTCGGCGTTGGAGGGAGCGTTGCCGCCCTTGGCGACGAGCTTCACCTGAATTGCCTCCATGCGGTAGGCGAGGTCGGCAGATCCGGCCTCCTCACCGTTCTTGGCCCAGCCGAGCCAACCAAGGCGCTGCACGTGGGCGCGATAGTACACGTCGTATTTCTCGGCGGCGGCGCCGGTGAGCTCGATGACGATTGCCTCGAGGCGCAGGCGCCTGCCCGTGGTGCCCGAGACGTTGCCGTTGGCCACCCAATCCTGCCAGCCAACGCGCTGCACGTGGGTCTTGTAGCGGATGCCGCCGTCGATGCCGTTGAGCTTGATCTTGATGCCCTCGACACGCAAAGACTGGCCGCTGGTGCCGCCACTCTCGCCGTCGTTCACCCAGTCCATCCAGCCCTTCCTTTGGACGTGTGCCTGGTAGGTGATGCCGCTATCGGCCTGCGTTGTGAGCGCGGCGCTCCCGTCGCCCAGGCCCTCTTGGGCGGTGGGGGCTGCGGTCGCGTCGCTCTGCGCGGTTACGGTGACCTCGCCGTCAGCAGGGGCTTGCGCCGCCTGGTCGCCGGTCGTCTGCTCGGCCTCGGTCTTCTCGGCGGTCTGGGCAGGATCGGTCGTCTGGGTCTCGGGGGCGGCCACGTATGCGACCGGTTCTGCGGCCTGCGCGTCGCCCTGTTCCTGCTCGGTGGAGCCAGTGGCGCTCTCGCCCGTTTGGCCCTCGGTCTCTTGCGTGTCCTTGGTCGTTGCCGTGGGCGCATCCTCGCCCTTGTCGAGCAGCGTCACCTCGAGCTCCTCGACGGTCGAGACCTCCGAGCCGGCGTTCTTGCCGTTCTTGGTCCACGCGAGCCATCCGTCGTCTTGCGTCCGCACGCGATACCACACGTCGTATTGCTCGGCGAGCTCGTCGGACAGGCGCACCTGGAAGACGGCAATGCCGTTCTCGGCGCTGGCCACCTCGCCGTCCTTGAGCCACTTGTCCTGGACGTTGGGCTCTTCGGCTTCGGCCTTGGGTTCGCTGTCCTGCGCGACCGGCTCGGCCTTCTCTTCGCTCCATGTGGTCGTGTTGTCGCGTACGCGGTACTCAATGCCGGTGAGCTCGTTGTCGAGCTTGAGCTCGAGGGTGTCGAAGGGGACGGCCTCCTCCTTCTCCTTGTCCTCGCTCGCGTCCTTTTCCTGGGTCGCTTCCTGTTGTGCGGCCTCGGTCTTGGGCTCGTACGAGCGCCAGGTGCTTTCCTGCTCCTGCACGTTCTTGTCGTCTGCCGCGGTCAGTTCCTCGGTACCCTTAACGTGCAGGCGGTAGAGCGCCTTGGGGGCTTGCTGCGCAATCGTTGTCGCGACTTGCCCGCCCGTCTCTTCCGTCGCCTCTGCCAGGCTGATCGCGGGCACGCTGTTTGCGCATAGCACCGCCGTCAACGCGATCGTTACCATGCGTTTGAGCTTCCCTGCCATACGGCACCTCCTACGTTTGAACATCAGTCACGTCCATAAGCCTAACATAAGGAGGGCGGATGCATATCATTCCTATATTTGTCGCGGGTGCCGGCCGTCCTGTTCACCCCGCCCCGTAGTATTTTGGGGACAGTCCCCTGGACACAGGGGACAGTCCCCTGGACAAAGGGGACAGTCCCCTGGACACAGGGGACAGTCCCCCGCGTACAACGAGGCGGGCTAGCGCTGGGCAGGCGCGGAGCTGCGGCGCACCAGGTAGGTATGGTGAATGCGGGCGTTGCGCGAGAAGTCCTCGGGGATGGTTTGGGCGGTAATGTCTTCCACCTGCACGCCCGCGCGCTCGAGCTTGTGCGTGTCGGGGGCGAAGGTGCGCAGGTTGCACGAAAACACGCATACGCCATCGCGGGTGAGCAGTCTGGAGATGTCGATGAGCAGCTCCGCATGGTCGCGCTGCACGTCGAAGGAGCGTTTGCCCATGCGGCTGGAGTTGGAGAAGGTTGGAACGTCGCAAAACACCAGGTCCCAACGGTTCTTGGTGTGGCGCTGCTCGTTTACCCAGCGCACGACGTCTGCCTGGACGAACTCGTGCTCGCGACCTCCAAAGCCGTTGCGCGTCATGTTGCGGCGCGCCCAGTCCAAATAGGTGCGGGAGAGGTCCACGGTGGTGGTGTGCTTCGCCCCGCCGTCGGCGGCATAGCAGGTTGCCGTCCCGGTGTAGGCAAAGAGGTTAAGAAAGCGCTTGGACCCCTTGGTTTGCTTGGCCATCTCTCGAATCATGGATCGCGTTATGCGATGGTCCAAAAAGATGCCACAGTCCAGGTACGACGAGAAGTTGACTTCGAAGGCGAGGCCGCCCTCGTCGATGAGATGGCCGCCCGGCGCCACGCCCCGCACGCTGGGGCGCTCTCCCTCCCGCTGCTGGCGCGGCGCCTGCCGCCCCTCCTGCGCGTATTGAGAACCGCCTCGCGCCTTGCGCCGAACGCGCAAAAACACGTTTCGAGGACTTACGTCGAGCACCAGGGGGGCTATGGACAGCACGTCCACGAGGCGGCTCTGCGCCAGGACCGGGTCGATGTCCTTGGGTGCGGCATACTCCGAGACCAGCAGCCATCGCTTGCCGTCGGGCATGCCCGTTTGCGGGTCGGTGCCCGCATAGAGGTCGATGGCCACGGCATAGTCGGGAAGGTCGTTGTCGTACACGCGGTAGCAGCTGACGTCCTCGCGCCGCGCCCACTTTGCCCGTAGCCTCGCAGCCTTCTTGAGACGTGCGGCAAACTGGTCGCTCGTGGGAACGAGCACGGGGATGGTTTGCGTGGGTGACACGCTCACATGCGGGCGCTCCTCGTCGCATGCATGGCCATAGGAGCTGAGCAGGAGCTCTCGTTGTCCCAGCTTGGTGCGCACCGTAAGGCGTGGTTCGTCTCGAAAATAGGCGGTGGGCAGGGCGCTTGCGGAAGCCGTGGCAACGTGCTGGATTCCCATGGATTCGGCAAGGTCCAGCAGGGTGGCGAGCGCGCTTGCCTCCTGAGCTAGGTCGGCGTCTTCCATGCGGGAGAGGTCACAAGTAGCCAAACCGCCTTGGGTCTCGGTCGTGAGCGTCTCTCCCAGCGTGCGCACGTCCATCTGCAATCCGGCGGCGCGCAGCGCGCTGCGCGTGCGTGAGGCATAGGTTCCCTTGCCCTCTCGCACAAGCAGCCGGGCGCTCACGTCCTCTTGCTCCAGGGAGCGCGCCTGCTCGATTGCCGCATCCCAGGCCGTCGCATCGTGCAAGCCCCAGCGCAAGAATCCCCAGCGCAGTCGCAGCAACCCTGGCGCACGGCGCGCAAGGAGCAGGCCACCCTCCACGAGGATGGTCGAGGGGGTGGGGGAGGCGTCCAACAGCGTGGCCTCTCCCTCAGCGCCATGATCCTGCGGCCAGCCAGCCGCCAGAAGGAGTGCTGCGGCGTAGTCGGGGCGCAGGCCACTGGCGTTGCTCGACCGCTGGTATCCGCGCACGAACAGGGGGTCGCCCACCAGGTCGATGCCCAGCGTTGCCCGGTTCTTGGCGATGTGCGCCACGACGCGCACGTCGGGAGACTTTGCGTTAACCACGGGCCTGGCGCCCATGCGCGTCCGCATGCCGTCGGCGATCGCGTCCTTGGTTCTCATTGCCACGAACTGAGTGTTCTTGAGCTGGGCGTTGGTACCCGATGCAAAGACGGCAAACGTCGCGTTGCTGGGAATGTGGCGTTCCCATGCGATGTCGCTCGCGCCCTCGTAGAGCTCGTCGGCGTTGCCTGCCGCAATCCTGGCGATTACGGCGACGACGCGCGAGGCGAGGTGCGAGCGCAGACATACGCCGTACGCATCCCGCAGCTCCCCCTCGAAGGACGTACGCGGGGCGTGCCCATGCTTATAAGCTCGTCTGCGAGCAGGCGCTCGAATCCCGTGGGACATGTTGCATAGAATTCCATCGCTGCACCTCTTTGCGTCGACCCGCCATCGGGGAGAATTGGCTCCACCAAGGTTGACAAAAGAACCGCCCCCCTGTCAACAGCAACCGCACACCATTGCCTCATCCTTGGAGCAACCCAAACTGGCTAGAATCAACCTAGGTATGGGAAGTCGTGCGGATGCCGACGGCACCGCCGAGAAACGAGTTTGGAGGGCTGCAGCTATGGACGCAGAAGTTCAGGCCAGGATTGACGAGTGGCAAGAGAAGGTAACCATCCCCGACCTCAAGCAGGAGCTGGACGAGCTCATCGCCGCAAACGACGAGGACAAGCTGTTCGACGCGTTCTATCGCAGCCTCGAGTTTGGCACGGCTGGCCTGCGCGGCACGCTGGGCGTGGGCACCAACCGCATGAACGAGTACGTGGTGGCTCAGGCGACCAAGGGCGTCGCGGACTACCTCAACGCACATTACGAGAACCCCACGCTCGCGCTCGCGCGTGACTCGCGCCTCAAGGGCGAGGAGTTCCAGAAGGTGGCCGCCGGCGTACTTGCCGCCAACGGCATCAAGGTGTATGTGTACCCGCGCATCGAGCCCGTCCCCACGCTGTCGTTCGCGGTTCGTTACCTCAAGACTTCGGCCGGCATCGTGCTCACCGCCTCTCACAATCCTGCGCCTTACAACGGCTACAAGGTTTACAACGACAACGGCGGACAGATCGCCAACGAGGCTGCCGACGAGATCAGCGCCACCATCGCCAAGGTCAACCCGTTTGACGTCGAGGTCATGGACTTCGACGAGGCGCTGGAGAAGGGCCTCGTGGTATGGACGCCCGACGAGGTTATCGACGCCTTTATCCAAAACGTCAAGAAGGTCTCCGTGCCCGGCTTCAAGGCCGCCGACGGCTACAAGGTTGTGTACACCCCGCTCAACGGCACCGGCATGGAGTGCGTAACCAAGATCCTCAAGGAGATCGGCGTTACCGACGTGTCCGTGGTGGAGGAGCAGAAGGATCCTGACGGCAACTTCCCCACCTGCCAGTATCCCAACCCCGAGTTCCGCGAGGCCCTCGAGCTCGCCCTCAAGCTGGCCGACGAGGTCAAGCCCAACCTGCTTGTGGCAACCGACCCCGATGCCGACCGCATGGGCACCGCCATTCCGCATGACGGCGACTACGTGCTGATCTCCGGCAACGAGATGGGCGTTCTGCTTATGGACTGGCTGGCCCAGCAGGCCCAGAAGAACGGCGAGGACGTAAAGACCAAGGTTGGCGTCACCACCATCGTGTCGTCCTCCATGCCCGACGCGCTCGCCAAGGACTGGGGCTTCGAGGTTCGTCGCGTCCTCACCGGCTTCAAGTTTATTGGCGACCAGATCGACCAGCTCAAGGACGCCGGCGAGGCTGACCGCTACCTCATGGGCTTCGAGGAGTCCTATGGCTACCTGGCGGGTATCCACGCTCGCGACAAGGACGCCATCGTCGCCACCATGCTGGCCGTCGAGATGGCTTCCGACTACGCCGCCCGCGGCATGGACCTCTACGAGGCCATGGAGGAGCTGTACAAGAAGTACGGCTACTACCTCAACGGCACCGTTAACGCTAGCTTCCCCGGCGCTTCCGGCGCGGAGAAGATGGCCAACATCATGCAGGGCCTGCGCGACAACCCGCCCACCGAGCTCGCCGGCTACAAGGTTACTGGCGTAACCGATTACGGCCAGGGCGTCGAGATGCCGCGCGTGGGTGGCCTGCAGAAGGAGGCCGCGCAGGTGCTTCCCGCCACCAACGTTATCGAGTTCCGTCTTGAGGACGACAACAAGATTATCTTCCGTCCTTCGGGCACCGAGCCCAAGGTCAAGGCGTACCTGTTCTCCAAGGGCGCCACGCGTGCCGAGTCCGAGGCCGTTCGCGACAAGCTGCAGGCAGCTGCCGAGAAGGTCCTCTCGTAGGTAGGCACCACATACCCATAGGAGGGGCTCGCGCACGCGGGCCCCTTTCTTCTTGCCGAATGCGCCCCGGTGGTACAAAAGGGACAGTCCCCGGTATGCAGGGGACTGTCCCCTCTATACCGGGGACTGTCCCCGAAATACCAACAACAGGTGGCGTCGTTTGTGGTTGGTTGGCTAGTACCCGTAGGTGGTGCTCTCGGAGTCGGTGGAACCGTACGTCGAGTTCGTCGTAGTGCCCGTGCCCGTGCCCGTGCCGGTCCCGGTGCTGGTTCCGGTGCCCGTGCCCGTTCCGGTGCCCGTGCCCGTTCCGGTGCCCGTCGAGGTTCCGGTCCCGGTGCCCGTCGAGGTCCCGGTGCCCGTCGAGGTTCCCGTTCCGGTCCCGGTGCCCGTTTCGGTGCCCATGGACGTGGTGCCAGTGCCGGTCTCGTCAGTCGACGTGGTGCCCGTGGCGTCCGTCGAGGTGTCCGAGGTCCCCGTGCCACCCGCCGAGGTGCCGTTGGCGCTCTTCTCCAGCGCCGCGAGTGCCTCTTCCGAGAGGGTGATCGAGTAGAGCGTGTTGCTTGAGCCGGCGATGGTGTCCAATCCCCACGTTCTGCCAGAGACTTCCGTTGAGGTTGGATCGAACACCGTGAGCATGCCGTTCTGGTCGAGATTCACCAGCAGAACCCAGTGTGCCTCGTCGGTAAGCGTGTTGGGTTTGAGTTCCGCGGCAAAGACGGTGTTGTTGCCCAGCGCATACAGAATCGTCTCGGCAGCGGGCTCGTGCTGCTCGGCCTTGAGCCCCATGGAGGTGGTGAGCTTGGCGAACAGTTCGCCCTTGCTGCCCGACTCGTCGTTGGTGTAGTTGCTCTTGCTCGCCTGTTGCGCGATTTCGGTGGGGGAGAAGTCGGTCTTGCCGGTAAGGCCCATGTATGCCATGGCCAAGGTCGTGGGGCCCGACCCCGTAATGGCCAGTGGTCCGTTTCCGTAGGTGACGGCGCCCCAACGCGCGTCCCAGTTAAAGAGCTGGGGAACTTCGCCCTGCTTAACCGTGTCGGTGTAAGGCCTGCTCGACTTGTCGGACGAGGGATAGTCGGCAACGAACTGCCTGGAGGATGGCTCGCGCAGGGCAAGGTCCAACAGACGCTCGTCGTCGTACTCGTTGGCGGTCTGAGCGATCTTGGCGAGCAGGTCGTTTTGATCGAGCACCTCGGTAAACTTGGAGGTCGTTGCTGCCGAGACACCCGCGGCGACGCGTGCATCCTGCTCGTTTACCGGCTTTGCCTCCTCGGCTGCCTGCGTGGCACGCTCCTTGTTGCCCCGCACGCAGCTCGAGACGCCCACCACGAGCACCACGACAACCAGAACGAGGATGCCGATGAGCAGCAGGACCCGTGGACGTAGCAAGAGCGAGAGCGGGCTCCCGTTGCCCTTGGGGTACGAGACGCGCCGCGAGTGCAGACGGTATCCCGTGTCCGGTTGCGTGAGGGTGCCCCTACGGCTTTGCTGCCGCGAGGACGATGACCCCCTGGAAGATCGGGAGTTCCTCGAGGCGTTCGTGCGACTGCGCGTGCGCGCAGATCCGTTGCTAGTCCTTGATGCGCTTCGTTGGCCACCCTGCAAATCGCGAGCCATCTTATGTCCTTCCAATCACAGGTCGTTGCCTGCAATGCTGCATTGCTCCCTAGATAATACAAAACAGCTTGTTATGGTACCAGCGTTGGCAGGCTGCATGGCGCATAAACTCGGTCGATGACTTCTTTACTACATCTTCGACGTTTCTAGCAAACGGCTGATACCGTCGTGTGGCCCTGGACAAAGGGGACAGTCCCCTGGACAAAGGGGACAGTCCCCCGGACAAAAGGGACAGTCCCCCGGACAAAGGGGACTGTCCCCCGGACAAAGGGGACAGTCCCCTGAACACAGGGGACTGTCCCCCGCGTCCACCCGCTCGGGGAATGGTTGCGGCCAGGCCGTAAAAAGCAACCTTATTGCGCCGTTTGCGAACGAGTTGATGCGTGGGATATTGACTTGTTTTGGTGTTCTGATACTTTTATGCAGACAAAACGATGATTCTAGATGATGTGGGTGGGGGTTACGTATGGCCAAGATGCGCAATAGTCGTCAGGAAGCCATAAGGTGGATTGTTCGCAACAAGTCCATTCGCACGCAGCGGGATTTGGTGAATGAGCTTCAGGCTGAAGGCTACAGCTGCACGCAGGCTACGGCGAGCAGGGATATTGCCGATATGGGTCTTAGAAAGTTGCCAGAGGGCATATACGTGTTGGCGGAGGACCTGCACCTGCAGCGTATGGTGGCGGAGTTCGTGACGAGCGTTGAGTGCGCAAACAACCTGGTGGTAATAAGGACACAGCCCGGCACAGCTCCTGGTGTTGCCGCTGCCGTGGATGCCGCAGACTTTACCGAGGTGATGGGGTCGATCGCTGGCAACGACACGGTGCTCGCCATCAGCCGCAGCAACGGAAGCGCGGCCATGACGTGCGAGCTGATGAACAAGCTTCGGGCGGTAAAGCGCAGCGTGTAGCTTCCAACTTGCCCAGTCGACAATAGTGGGTAATCGCGGAGGGGCCGTCCCCCAATGGAAATGTGCCATTGGGGGACGGCCCCTCCGCGATCGGTCGAATGAATCGGGCGCTAGTATCCTCCAGTGCCGCCTCCACCGTAGTTGCCCGTCCCAGTGCCGGTATAGTCCGTGCCGTAGTTGCCGGTGCCCGTCCCCGTCCCGGTGTAGTCGGTACCGTAGTTGCCCGTACCGGTGCCGGTATAGTCCGTGCCGTAGTTGCCGGTGCCTGTCCCGGAGTAGTCGGTGCCCGTGCCGTCTGTGGTGCCGTAGCCGTTGTTGCCCGTGTAGTCGTAGTTGTTGTAGTAGTCGTAGTTGCTATTGGAGTTGTAGTCGTACCAACCGCCCTCGCTCGAGCTCACGGACTTGTCGGTGTTGGAGAACTCCCAGTCGGAGTTGGGCTTGTACTCGGCCTGTTTGTCGGTGGAGGGGAACTCCACGCGGTCCATGCCGTCCAGGTAGCTGTTAACGAAGCTGGCCCAGATGGGGCAGGCGGTGTCGCTGGGATGGGCGATGTTGCGGCCCAAATACACGGTGGACTCGGTACGATACCCGCACCACACCGCCACCGAAATCTGGGGCGTGAAGCCACAGAACCAAAGGTCGCGGTAGTTCTCCGATGTGCCCGTCTTGCCAGCCACGGGCTGATCGACGTGAATCATGCCCTGCATGTCGTGCGCGGTGCCGTAGCCCTGGTTGATGACGCCCTCGAGCACCTCGGTCTCGGCCTGAGCGATCTCGGGCTCGAGCGCCTGCTCGGGTGTGTCCTCGTGCTGGTAGATAACGTTGCCGTTGCGATCCTCGATGCGGGTGACGACGACGGAGTCGCGATGCAGTCCGCCGGTTGCCAGCGTGGCGTATGCCTCGGCCATCTGAACGGGCGGGATGCCCACCGTGCCCAGCGTGATGGATGCGTATGCGGGCAGTTCCTCGTCGATGCCCATACGCTTGGCGTAGTCAACGATGTTCTCGGGATCGACCGTCTCGGCAACCTGCACGTAACCGGTGTTGGAGGAGCGTGCCGTCGCCTCGGCCAGGGTTATGTTGCCGTAGCTGTAGTTGTCGAAGTTCTGCACCTGCCAGGTGGGCGTAAACTGGATGGGAGAGTTGCAGTTTACGTAGATGCTGGGGTTCATGCCCTCCGACATGGCCGTGGCCAGCGTAAACGTCTTGAAGCTCGAACCCGGTTGCCTACGGGCCATGGTCGCCAGGTTGAACTGGTCCGTGTTGTAGTCGCGTCCGCCCACCATGGCCTTTACGTAGCCCGTTGAGGGATCGATGGCAACGAGGGCCGCCTCGAGCTCGTCGTTGCCAAACTCATCAAGACGGCTGTTTACCGCCTCGTCCGCCTTGGCCTGCACCGCGGGGTCGAGCGTGGTGTACACCTGCAGACCGCCCTGGAACACGGTGTTCTGGTCGAAGTCCTGCAGCAACAGCTGCTTTACGTAGTCAGTGAAGTACGGGTAGTCGCCCTGCTCCTCCATTACCTGGCCCTCGTTGAGGGTGAGCGGCTCGGCCTGGGCCTCGTCGTGCTCCTCCTGCGTGATGTCGCCAGCGGTGAGCATGCGGTCCAGAACCGTGTTGCGACGGGCGATGGCCGACTCGGGGTTCTCGAAGGGGTCGTAGTAGGAGGGGGACTGCGGGAGACCCACGAGCAGCGCCGCCTCGGCGAGCGTGAGGTTCTTGGCGTTCTTGTTGAAGAACGTGATGGCGGCCGCCTCGATGCCGTATGCCGCGTGCCCGTAGTAGATGGTGTTGATGTACATCATGAGGATCTGGTCCTTGGAGTACTTCTTCTCCATCTGGATGGCGATGTAGGCCTCGCGCACCTTGCGCTTAAGCGTCTGCTCGAACTGCTCGCCCGAGAGGACAGTGTTGCGCACCAGCTGCTGCGTAATGGTGGACGCGCCCTCGGAGCCGCCGGTAAACTGCACGAGCACGGCGCGGGCGATGCCCTGCGGGTCGATGCCGTTGTGCTGATAGAAGCGAATGTCCTCGGTGTCCACCGTGCCCCACAGCACGTAGGGAGAGACCTGGTCCTTGGTGACGATGCGGCGGTTTTGCAGGTAGTACGTTGCAATCACGTTGTCGTCGGCGTCGTACACCTTGGTGGGCTCGGCCACCAGGTACGCGTCGGCCGACTGGTAGTCGGGAAGCTCGATAAGCCACGAGTTGACAAGAGCCCCGGCCGAGACGGCAAGCGCTATGGTGAGCAGTGCCAAAAAGCCCAAGACTCCAGCGAATCCGAAGCCCACGATGTGGGTGCGCGCGTGCTTGTGTGCCCTACGATTGCGAACGCCCATAATGCCTCCTTGTAGACAACTGCACTACATTATACATGGCTCGTCCGCCTTCGCTCATTCGGATGTTCGGCTTGGGACAAAACCCACAGCGGCCGTGGTCACCCCTTCGATAGGTCGACGGAATACGATTCGCCCCGCACGCGCGGGCGTTTTTGCGCTATGCTAGGACGCTACGAAGATTGTCTACCAAGTGGAGGGCAGAGCGTTGCTGCCAGTTGATGAACAGCTTAAGGTCATTACGTCGGGGACCATGCAGATTGTCCCGCTCGACGAGTTGAAGAAGAAGCTCAGCAAGGGCGTCCCGCTCAACATCAAGCTGGGTGTGGACCCCACGAGCCCCGACCTGCATCTGGGCCACGCGGTTCCGCTGCGCAAGATGCGCCAGTTCCAGGACCTGGGGCATCGCGTCACGCTCATCATTGGTAACGGCACGGCCCTCATCGGCGATCCGTCCGGACGCGACAGCACCCGCCCCCCGCTCACCGAGGAGCAGGTGGAGGCAAATGCCAAGACCTACGTCGAGCAGGCTGCCAAGGTTCTGGACATGGACAAGACCACCATCGTGCACAACGGCGACTGGCTCAAGCCGCTCGACCTGCAAAAGATGCTGCACCTTATGGCGCAGTTCAACGTGGCGCGCATCCTGGAGCGCGAGGACTTCCACAACCGCTACGTGGGCCAGCAGTCCATCGCCCTGCACGAGTTTATCTACCCCGTGCTGCAGGCATACGACTCGGTGGTCATCGACGCCGACCTGGAGATGGGCGGCAACGACCAGATCTTCAACCTGCTTGCCGGCCGCGACCTCATGCGTGCCGAGGGTATGGAGCCGCAGGTCGCGCTTACCATGCCGCTTCTGGTGGGCCTGGACGGCCACAAGAAGATGAGCAAGTCGTACGGCAACTACGTGGGCCTTACCGACGCGCCCAACGAGATGTACGGAAAGCTCATGTCCATTGCCGACGAGATCGTGCCCATGTACTTCCGCCTGTGCTCCACGCTTTCCATCGAGGAGATCGACGCCATCGAGGCCGCCTTCAAGGACGGCACGGCCGATCCCTACGTGCAAAAGCGCGCGCTTGCCCGCAACATCGTGGACCTGTATCACGGCAACGGTGCCGGCACTGCGGCCGAGGCGGCCTTCGACGCGCAGTTTAAGCGGGCCGAGATTCCCGACGACATCCCCGAGTATCCGGTGTCCAACATCGCGCTCAACGACCAGGGCAAGGTGTACCTGGCCAAGCTCATGGCCGACGTCAAGCTGGCCGCTTCGGTTGGCGAGGCGCGCCGCTTTATTGACGGCGGTGGGGTAAAGATCAACGGCGAGGCCGTTGCCCCCAAGGCGTACAACGTGGACCCCGCGCTGCTTGCCGCCGGTACCGTCGTGCAGCACGGCAAGCGCAAGTTCGTGCGCCTGGTGTAGTGCGTCTTCGAGCAAAGGCGCCCGTTGCCTTTGCTCGGCGGAGCTTGTGAGAGGGGCGCAAAGATGCCTGTGCGCATTCCGGAACTGCTGGCCCCCGCCGGTGGTCCGGCGGAGTTCAATGCGGCGCTTGCTGCCGGGGCTGATGCGATCTATTGCGGATACGGCACGACCTTCAACGCGCGTCGTGGAGCCGAGAGCTTCTCGTCTGCGACGTTCGGCGAGGCCTGCCGCAGGGCACACCTTGTCGGGGCGTCCGTCTATGTGACGGTGAACGTCGCCATACGGGATGACGAGATGCCCACGGTGCTGGCGCTCGTGCGGCATGCTTGGCTGTTGGGAGCCGACGCCTTTATCGTGCAGGACTGGGGTTTGCTGGCGGAGTTGCACAGACGTTGGCCGGAGATTGCGTGCCACCTGTCCACGCAGGCAAACGTCCACGACGTTCGGGGCGTGCGGTGGAGCCAGGACCAGGGCGTGGAGCGGGTCACCACGTCGCGCGAGCTGTCGGTGGGCGAGCTCAGGCAGTTGGCCGATACCGGCGTGGCCATCGAGTGCTTTTGCCATGGGGCCATCTGCATCTGCTATTCCGGCGTGTGCCAGATGAGCTCATCGGCGGGAGACCGCTCCGCGAACCGTGGCATGTGCGCGCAGCCGTGCCGTCTGCCCTACGAGCTGGTGGACGACCGCGGACGCGTGCTCTCCAGACCCGATTGGGGTCGCCCGCTGTGCCCGCGCGACTACTATGCCTTCGACACGCTGCTCGAGCTCGTCGATGCGGGGGTGGCGTCCCTCAAGATCGAGGGCCGCCTTAAGGGTTCGGACTATGTGCACGCCGTGGTGGGCTGCTATCGCGAGCAGCTGGACGACCTTGCCGCTGGCGTTGTGGCGCCCGACGGTGACGCGTCCCGTCACCGTCGGCTCAAGCGCGCGTTCAACCGTGACTTTACCGATGCGTACCTGCGGGGGAAGTCGGGCAATGAGCTTATGAGCTACGAGCGCTCGAACAACCGCGGCGAGCTGGTGGGACGCGTGGTGGCGTCGCGCCACCTGGGGCGTGTCAAGACGCGACGGGGCGGCGACCGTGGCGGTCGCGCGCGACTGCGCACCTCCGACGTCGTGGAGGTCGACGTGCGCCTAGACGTTGGGGTGGGGAAGGGAGACCTGCTCGAACTGCGCCCGGTGCGCGACCCGAGCCAGTTCGTGACCGCCCATGCCCCTGCGGATGCCCCGTCGGGCTCGCTGCTCACCTGCAAAACCTCGCGCATGATGGAAGAGGGCGCGCTGGTGCGCGTCATTCGCAGCCAGCAAGCCATGGATGCCGGCGCACGGGCGGCGCAGGCGGACGTTGCTCGCCGTCGCCCGGTTCGCGTTTGGGTGCGTGCCCGCATGGGCGAGGCGTTTGAGGTGGCCATGGAGACGGTCGACGGCAGCGCACGGGCCGTCGCGCGGGGCTTCGTGGTGGAGTCCGCGCGCACAAGGGCAGTGTCGCGGGAGGACCTTGTTGCCCACGTTGGCCGGATGGGGTCGACGTGGTTTGATCCCGTGGACATTGAGGTCGAGCTCGACGATGGCTGCGGTATGGGCTTCTCGGCAGTGCATGAGGTGCGGGCTCGGGCATGCGAGGAGCTTGAGCAGGCGATTACCGCGTTGTACGAGGGTCGTGAGCTGACGCCCGCCCCGTCACGCGGCGCGTTGCACGGGTCGTTGCGTAAGGTTCGGGCTGCGGCAGGCATTCCGGATCCCAGCAAAGCGGACGCGCCCGGCGTGCAGGTTGCCGCCCTGGTCACGACACCCGATGCGGCGCGTGTCGCATACGAGGTCGGCGCCGCCTTGGTGTATGCGCCGTCCGATGCGCTCGAGCGTGGCACGTGGCCCTCTTCGGTCGTGCCCGTGCTGGACGAGGTGTGTCGCGAGGCCGACCACGCGCATCTTGACCGTTGGGTCGAGCCGGGCCGGGCGGTGGCCGTGGGCAACGTCTCCGAGCTTGCGCTCGCGCACGAGCGCGGGGCGCTCGCCGAGGTTCGTCCCTGCATCCCGGTGCACAACGAGTCATGCCTTGTGGCGCTCGAGGCGGCAGGTGCCCGTGCGGTGTGGCTCTCTGCGGAGCTCTCGCTCGAAGAGATGCGCGTGCTCGCGCCTCGTGCCTCGGTGCCGGTTGGCGTGGTGGTCGCTGGGCGCGTGCGGGCGATGACGTGCGAGCACTGCGTGCTGCAGGTGGCGGATGCCTGCTGCGAAGACTGTGCGCGGTGTACCTTGCGCCAACGGTCCGCGTTCCTGCGCAACGACGCGGGTGACTGCCTTCCGGTGAGGACGGACGCGCATGGCCGGTCGCGGGTGTATGCCGCGAGCCCGCTCGACCTTGTTGCCCACATTGGGTCGCTCGTGGATGCGGGGGTTACCCGGCTGATGGTGGACGGGACGCTCATGGACGCGACGCAGGTGGCGACGCAGGTGCGCCGCATCGTGCGTGCCGTGGCGGGCGAGACCATCGCACCGGCGGATGGCACGACCTGCGGTCACCTCCACGCCCCCATAGGCTGAGCGCTGCTTTCGGTGGCCGTTTGGCAAGCTCTGGGTAAGGCGTGAATATGGGATGTGCGGGTATTAAACCGAGGCCGGTGCGGTAGCATAACAAAGCTATGCAGCAACGCGAATGAGGTGATACGTATGGCAGAGGAAGAGAAGCAGACCATCAACCACGAGCTGCTCGAGGCGACGCTCGACGTGATTCGCCAGAGCCTGCAGGCTGACGGCGGCGACGTGGCGCTGGTGGACGTGGATGACGAGTCCGGCACGGTAACGCTCGAGATGCAGGGTGCCTGCGCTGGCTGCCCGCTGTCGTCCTTCGACATGAGCGAGGGCATCGAGCGCATTCTGCGCGAGCACGTGCCGGGCGTTCAGCGCGTTCAGCCCGCGGTGTTCTAAGGCCTTGGCGTCAGATAGTCTCATAGTTCGGCACAAGGAGACGCGCAGCGTCGCATGGGGTCGCGAGGCCTTGTGGGCGCTGGCGTCTTTGTGCGTGCCCGTGATCCTGCTGTGCGCGGTGTGCGCGTGGGGTGGCGTGTATCCCTTTGGCGACGAGTCCTTTTTGGACGACGACCTGCTCTACCAGTACATCGACTTCTTCTCGTGGTTTCGTCGCGTTCTGACGGGTGACGCCTCGCTGTTCTACTCGTTCTCGCAGACGTTGGGCGTAAACACGTGGGGTCAGTACAGCTACTATTTGGGCAGTCCCCTCAACCTGCTGGTCGCCCTGTTCGAGCCTGCGCGGCTCACGGACGCGGTGGTGCTCATCTGCGCGGCCAAGCTCTCGCTCACGCAGCTTTCGTGGGGCGTCTTCCTGCGCAGGCGTTTTTCGTTGGGCAGGTGGGATGCGTTTGTGCTGGCGCTTTCGTTCGCGTGGTGTGGCTGGGCGGCAACCAACCTCATGAACCCGCTCTGGTTGGACACCATGTACCTGTTGCCGCCCGTAATGCTGGGGTGCCATGCCCTGGTGCGCGACGGCCGTTGGCGCCTGCTTTTGGCCGCCGTCACGTGCTCCGTCGTGTTCTGCTGGTACATGGGCTACATGACCTGCCTGTTTGCCGTGTGCTACGTGCTGTTCGAGGCCTCTGTCGCCCACGTGGAAGACGCCACCTTGGGGCTTCGGCATTTCGCTCGCCGCGCGCTCGTCTTTGCGGCGACCATGGTGGGGGCGCTCGCGCTCTCGGCCTGGTCGTTCTTACCTACCGTCCTCGCTATGATGGGGTCGGGGCGTGCGTGGGCCCTCGACCCGTTTAAGCTGCGTTGCGACGTCTTCGACCTCTTGGCCTCCTTCTTCGTGGGAACGTTTCGCACGGAGAAGACCCCGCAGGTGTTCGTGGCAACGTTGCCTCTGGTCTTGTTCGGCCTGTTCCTCGCCGACAAGCGCGTGGACAGGCGATTGCGCGTTGCCGTGCTTGTGCTGCTGACAGTGGGGTGCGCGAGCGTGATGTTGGCGCTTGCGGAGTTCGTGTGGTGTGGCTTTAGGGTGCCCAACGCGTTCTACAGCAGAACGGCCTTTCTTATTCCCGTGGCGCTGTTGTGGGGAGCGGCCGTCGAGCTCGACATGGTGCGGCGGCAGGGTGGCGACCTCCGCCGTCTTGCGGCGGTGGTTGCGGTGTGGGCGGCCATCGTGGTCGTATGCCACCTGCGTGGCCAGTTCGCGCATGCCATAAACGTCGCGGCGTCTCTTGTTGCGCTGTTCGCCACGGGGGCGATTCTGGCACTGCTCATGCGTCCGCCCGCACGGCAAGCACGCACTGCCGCCGTGGCCTCCCTGGTCGCGCTCGGAATGTTGGTGTGCTTCGAGCTCGTGCGGAGTGCGCACGTAATGTGGACGCAGCTGTACGTGGGGGTCTCTCAAAAGGACCAGACGAGCTATATTCAGGACTCGATGGCGCAGTCCGACGCGATGCGTGCCTTGGACGACGGCGTCTGGCGTGCCGACAAGACCTATACGCGCGCGCTTATGGCCGCCCTCAACGAGGGGCTTGCCCGTGGCTACTTTGCCCTCTCGTCGTACACCTCCACCATGGACATGCGCTCGGTTGACCTCCTGTGCAACCTGGGCTATTGCAAGCCCGGGGAGTTCTCCATGCGCTATGGCGGTCCCATCGAGCCAAGCGACTCGCTCTTGGGCGTGCGGTTCGTGGGATCGGAGGTTGGCCGCCCCGCGTTGCTCGAGGACACGCCCACTGCGCCAACGTCGGGCGGAGCGCGCGTGTACCAAAACCCCCGGTCTTTGGCGCTGTGCTATGGCGTCTCGCGGGATGTGCTGGATGCTCGGCTGGAGCAAGGCAATCCGTTTGAGGCGCAAAACCAGCTGATAAGCGCGATGCTCGGGCGAGAGGTGCGTCTGTACCAGCCGCTGTCGGTCCGGCAGGTCTCCCAAGACGACAGGACCGTGGAATGGGTGGTTAACGTTCCCGCCCACACACTGGGTTGCGCGTATGTGACGGGCAACCGCATGCCTGGGCAAAACGAGATCGGTTGGCTGGGCATTGGGGGGCGCGCCCTCTCGGCCCAGGGCAACCGCTTTAACTATCATGTGGTCGAGCTCGGCAAGGTTCAGGATGCCGACAACGAGCGGACGGTGCGTCTGGCGTCGACGCCCGAGGCTGCGCTCGGCACCGACGCGGCTGCCACGGAGGACCTCGTACTCGATCCGTCGGCATCGTGCTTGTTCTATGGGCTCGACGTGCAGGCACTCGATGAGGCGCTCGGCGAGCTCAGGGCTCACGAGATGGACATCGAGACCTTTGTGGACGGCCAGGTGCAAGGCACCTACGAGGCGGCCGAGGACGGGTGGCTTCTGGCGACCTTCCCCACCGACCCGGGCTGGCACGTGAGCGTGAACGGGACTGACGTTGCGGTGTCCGACGCCTTTGGTGGTGCCTTTACCGCGATTCCCGTGCGCAAGGGTACGAACCGCATACAGATGAGCTTCATGCCCCGTGGGTTCGTGGTGGGTTGTGTCGTGAGTGCGGCTGCACTGGCGGTTGTGATTGTTGTGGGAAGGCCTATCAAAGGGGGCAACCACCATTGATAAGTGGCTTGCGACCACAGTAAAGGCTCCCGTCGCCACGGGCAACGAGGCTCGGGGCGTGTCATAATGGAAACGCTTACGCTCTTGTTGAATGAACGAGGAGGCATACATGAAGGGCATTATTCTTGCGGGCGGTAGCGGCACGCGCCTGTATCCGATTACCACGGTAACCAGCAAGCAGCTGCTGCCGATCTACGACAAGCCCATGATCTACTATCCGCTCGCCACGCTCATGCTGGCTGGCATCCGCGACATCCTGGTTATTTCCACGCCGCGCGACCTTCCCGGATTCAAGTCGCTGCTGGGCGATGGCAGCGACTTTGGCGTGACGCTTTCCTACGCCGAGCAGCCCAGCCCCGACGGACTCGCGCAGGCGTTTGTCATCGGGCGCGAGTTTTGTGGTGGCGAGCCCGCGGCACTGGTCCTGGGCGACAACATCTTCTATGGCAACGGGCTCGCCAAGCGCCTGCGTGCGGCCACGGCCGCTGCGGTCGAGGGGCGTGCCACCGTGTTTGGCTACCACGTGGACGATCCCGAGCGCTTTGGCGTGGTGGAGTTCGACGAGGACTTCAATGCGGTGTCCATCGAGGAGAAGCCCGCGCACCCCAAGAGCAGCTATGCCGTCACCGGCCTGTACTTCTATCCGTCCGACGTATGTGAGCGTGCGGCGCACATCGAGCCCTCACCTCGTGGCGAGTACGAGATCACCGACCTCAATCGCACCTACCTCGACGACGGCCTGCTCAACGTGACGACGCTGGGACGCGGGTTTGCGTGGCTGGACACCGGCACCATGGAGAGCCTGTTCGAGGCATCGGTGTTCGTGCGTACCGTGGAGCGCGCCCAGGGCCTGCCCGTGAGCGTGCCCGAGGAGATTGCCTACGAGAATGGCTGGATCGACCGTGACCGCCTGTTGGAGTGTGCCGAGCGCTATGGCAAGAGCGACTACGGCGCGCATCTGCGTGGGGTCGCGAGTGGCAAGCTCGTGCCAAACGAGAAGAGGGGCTAGCATGCGCGCACTCATTACCGGCGCGAACGGTCAGCTGGGGCGTGCGTTGGCCGACGTGCTCGCGCGCGCCCACGCGCAAGTGGACACCGCAGACCTTCCCGATCTCGACATTTCCAGCATGGCTTCGGTGGAGGCGTGGTTAGCCGGCCACGAGCCGTACGACGTGGTGTACAACTGTGCGGCCTTCACCAACGTGGACGGCTGCGAGCAGGACTTTGCCGCGGCGTTTGCCGCCAACGCGCTTGGCCCCATGAACCTCTCGATCGCCTGCGCGAAGATCGGCGCCACGCTGGTGCACGTGTCCACCGACTACGTGTTTCCGGGCACCGAGCCCGGGGCGCGCACCGAGGACGACGTCGCGGCGCCCATCTCGGCCTACGGTCGCTCCAAGCTGGCGGGGGAGGGCCTGGCGCTCGCCAACAACCCCCGCACGCACGTGGTGCGCACGGCGTGGCTGTATGGGGACGGACGCAACTTCGTTCGCACCATGCTCTCGCTCGCGGACCGCTTCGACCAGATAACCGTCGTGGACGATCAGCTGGGCAACCCCACCTATGCGGTGGACCTGGCTGGCGAGCTCGTGCGCATTGCCGCAACGAAGGACTATGGCGTGTGGCATTGCACCAACGAGGGCACCTGCTCGTGGGCGGACTTGGCGCAGGAGACCTTTGCGCTTGCCGGCCGCCAGACGCAGGTGGTCCGTTGCACGTCGGCGGAGTGGAAGCAGGCACATCCCGAGAGTGCCGATAGGCCCGCGTTCTCGTCTTTGGAGAACCACCGTCTTGCAAAGACCATCGGTAACGGCATGCGTCCCTGGAAAGAGGCGCTGGCAGCATATCTCGAGGCCGAGGGCCTGCGGGAGGGCGTGGCTTGAGCGCACGCATGAGGCAGCGGCTGCTCACCTGCGCGCCCCTTGCGCTGTTGGCCGTGTTCTATGCGTTCTTGGCCACGCGCATCGGCGTGGGGGTGGCAGACGGCGGGCCCGACGAGACGGCGCGCCTGCTGGTGCCCAAGGCCATGCTTCTTGGTGACCTGCTGCCCTCTGGCTATAACCCGGTTACGGTGATGAACTGGCCCGAGTACCCCTACTCGGGCAACTACTCGTATGCGTTCTATCCCCAGCTCCTGGGCGCCTATGTTACGGCTGCGTTCATGTTTGTCGCGCGCGTGTTCGGCGCGCCTCCGGTGTGGCAGCTCGTCGCCGCCCGTCTGTCCAGCGCGCTGTGGGGCGTGGTGGGTGCGTACTTTGTGGGAAGGACCGTGCGGGAGTGCCTTGGAGACGCGCGCGACGGCTACCTGTATGGCGCCGTCGCGTCCCTGCTGGTTGGCTTCTGGCCCCAGTACGCGTTTTTGAGCTCCTACGTGAACAACGACGTGGTGGGCACGGCCGGCGTGGCCATGCTGGTGTGCGCGCTGGTGCTGGGCATTCGCAACGGCTGGAACACGAGGCCGTGCGCCCTGCTCGCCGTGGGCATCGTGGTGTGCGCGTTGGGGTACCTTAACACCTATGGCTTTATCCTGGCCGCAATCGTCACGTTCGTGTGGACCTGCGTGGCGCAGCACGAGGGCGACTGGCGCGCCGCCGCTCGTCCCATAGGACTCGCGGCGCTGGCCTGCGCGGCGTGCACGTTTCCGTTCTTTGGTGTAAACCTCGTGCGCTACGGCGATGTTATTGGTTCGCGCGTGTTCGAGGAGCAGCATCTCGCCTGGGTCGCGCAGGGCAACGAGCCGCTTATGCGCCCGTATGGCGAGAGTTTCTGGTCGCTCGTCCTGCTCGACCCGTTTGTCTCGTCCACGCTGCAGTCGTTTGTGGGGACGTTCGGGTACATGTTCGTGACGCTGCCCGACGCGGTGCGCTGCTTCTATTGGCTCGTACTGCTGTTGGGGACCGGGTCGTTCGTGGGCTCCTCCAGGCTCCGACGCGCATGCGGCTCGCCCGCCTGGCGCGTGCTCGTGGTTTCGTTGCTGGTTGGCGCGGCTATTACGGTGGCGCTGCACGTATGGCGCACGCTCAATGCCGACTACCAGGCACAGGGACGCTACATCATTGGAATCCTGATGCCCTGGTGCGTGCTTGCCACGCTGGGCATACGGCGCATCTTTGCCCGGAGTGTCGTCGCCCCGGTCCTGCTCGCCATCCTGTACGCAGCAATCTGCGTGGCCACGTTCGCCTACCTCATGTGGCACTTTGCATGGCCCGGCATCTTTGTGGGCTCCGAGCAGTACCTCGCCATGGTGATTCCGTAGTGAGAAAAGGGGTTTGGCCCCTTTTCTCGCTCGCCCCGACACCGTACGCCACATTAAGTGCGAAGATCGGAAAAGTACATATATTGATACCAATCGCATTTACGCAGGTAGACGGGCCGTGCGCCTTGTAAGGGCTCCGCGGGTGCGCGGAGAATCTTCGCACTTAATGTTGCGCTCGTAC
>CACZFB010000047.1 GCA_902780305.1 uncultured Coriobacteriaceae bacterium
CCCGCAACGGGGGCGTTTTTTGGCTCCGCTGTGCGCGGAGGGCAGCCCCCTGGACAAAAGGGACAGTCCCCTGTGTCCAGGGGACTGTCCCTTTTGTCCAGGGGCCGTCCCCCACGTACCTCGGAGGTGGGTTAGGCGCTATTTGCTGGCCTTCTTGTACTCCTTGACAAAGGCACCGAACATGCCCTTGGTGCGTCCGAGCTGCCTGCCCAGACTCTTGGCGCCCTTCGTCGTGGCCTTCTCGGCGGCCTTGCCCGCGCGAGCGACGGCCTTCTTGCCCCCGATCTTCGCACGCGCGTAGGTCTCACCCGCCGTTGCGGCCAGGCCGCCATCCAGGGCAAGATGCGCCGCCTCGGGGTCGACGAGCACGTAGCCATCCTTATATCCACGCAGCATCTGAGCAGGTATTACCACGTTGCCCACCAGCGACGTGGCGACACTTCCGTCTCCCACATAGAACGAGTGAACGCGACCGCTCTTGGGATAAAACGAGACGTCCGACACCCACCCCAGCTGCTTGCCATCGGTCGTCTTGGCATCCATGCCCGTCCAAAGGATGCACGCGTCCCAGTCCAGGCTCAGGCGCTCTCGGGCGGCATCGTCGAAGCTCTCCTTGCCGCGCGTTGCCACCAGGCCAGCATCCCCCACAACAAACGAGTCCCGCGCCAAGAAGGCATCCTCTCGCCGCACCATGCCCGCCACATCGGGTCGCCGAATAAGGAATCCCTCTACGCAGTCACCTTGCGGAGAGAAGACCACCTGGCGGATCTGACCAACCGGAGACGATTCTCGTTCGTCCCGATACACGTTGACGCGCATGAGTTGCGAAACCTTGAGCATGACCCTCGTCACCTTTCGTTCGTTCGCGAAACAAAAAACCGGCATATCGCATCTGCGCGCAGCACGATACGGTATGCCGGGAATCTTGCTGTGCCACAAGGACTAGTCCTCGTCGGCCTCCTCGGCCTCAGCCTCAGCGAATTCGACCTCGACCTCGGGAGCCTCGACGGCCTCGGCCTCGTCGTCGGCAGCCTCGGCTTCGTCGGCAAGCTCCTGCTCGGCCTGAGCAGCCTCATCAACGGCGTTCGTCAGCGAGTCGCGCAGCTGGTCCATGCGCTCGCGGGCCAGGTCGACCTTGGTGCGCAGCTCGTCGCTTGCGGCATCCGCGTCGGGACGAAGGCCACTGATCTTCTCGTTAACAGCCTGCTGGCCACGCTCGTATGTGTCGATTGCAGAATCCCACGCGTCGTTTACGGCGTCGGACGCCATGGCACGACTCTCGGCACCAGAGCGAGGGGCAAGCATAATACCAGCCGCAAAACCAGCAGCGGCACCCGCAACAGCACCAACCGCAATCTTTACCAGATTCATGTGGTCCTCCTGACCTCGTGTACGTCTAACAGAAGGGCAATGCGCCCCACATGCCAAAACTAACTATATGAGTATACAACGCCCATACGACTATGGACGCTACCACACGTTTTGCTCAAAAAAACAAGAACTACAGCTGCAACGTCATTGCACTTGCCCGGTTACCTGCGGCATCCGTATGCTTGGCGCTAGATTATTTTGCGAGACATGCGTGGACCGCGGCCCAAATCCTCCTCGTCGTCCTGCTCGTCGGCGAAGTCGTAGTCCGCGTCCACGTAGTCCTGACGCGTGTCGTCTACCGGCGCATCCTGGAAGGACTCGCCCTCGGCAGGCAGGGACGAGACCAGCCCCACGAGGCCTGCCACCGTTGCCTCCACATCGGGAACGGGACCGACCCCGCCCGAGAAGGCCCAGTCCATGAGCCAGACGGCACTGGAGAGCGCCGCGGCAACCAGCACGTCGTCCACACACGCGAGCTGAATGCTGTAGGTCCTGTCGTAAGCCAGCTCGCGCCAGGTGCGGCCGGCCACCACCTCGTCCACCAGGTTGGTGCGGGCCAGGAGCTCCACGGTTACGTGCTCCAGCAGGTGCGCCAGCTCCGTGTCGCCCATGCAGTCCTTAAACGTCGAGCCGTGATCGCCGGCGCAGGCGTGGTCAATAATGGTGGGCAACAGGTTGTACACCCGCGTGGTGCCCTCCAGGTCCTCGCTCGTCATGAGCGGAGCGTCGTGCGATATGTGCACCGTGGCGGTAAGGTACTCCGTGCCAACCACCACTCGAATGATGTCGATGAGCTGCGCCATGGCATGCCCCTCTCTACGATGACTTAGACGATAGTATACCGCGAGAACCCAGCAGGCCGCGCGTCTCCTCTTCCTTCGGTTCCTCCTTGAGCTCGGGCGCCGTCACGCGCAGCATGGACAGCCGCCTTCCGCGCATGGACTGCACGTAGAACCGATAGCCGTCCTTCTCGAACTCGTCACCGGGATGCGGCAGCTTGTCGGCCAGCTCCAGCACGAACCCGGCGATGGTCTCGTACTCGTCGTTGTCCTCGATGGGCCAGCCCAGCTCGATGGCGTCGTCTATGGAGAAGGTGCCGTCCACGAGCCATTCGCGCTCGCCCACCTGGCTAATGTAGCGGTTGTCGGGATCGAACTCGTCCTCGATCTCGCCCACGACCTCCTCCACGATGTCCTCTATGGTAATGAGGCCGGCCGTACCGCCGTACTCGTCCACCACGATGGCCATCTGCTCGCGGTTCGACTGCATCTCGGAGAGCAGGGGGAAGATGTCCTTGGTCTCGGGCACGAACACGGCCTTGCGCATGTAACGGCTCACGCGCGCGTTTGCCGCACCCTCGTCGAGCACGGGCGTAATAAGATCCTTTATGTGCGCGATGCCCACGATACGGTCTACATCCTCGTGATACACCGGAATCCGGCTAAAACCCGTGCGCCGCATGGTGGCAAGCACGTCCCCGCACGGCGTCGTGTCCTCCGCCGCCTCCATGTCCACACGCGGAACCATCACTTCGCGGGCCACGGAGTCGCCGAGGTCTATTACGTCGTGAATCATGGACTTCTCTTGGTCGGTGAGCTCATCGGCGTCGGTTACCATGTAGCGGATCTCGTCCTCGCTCACGTTTTGCCGGTCTTCCGTGCCCTTAATGTGCAGGAGTGCAGCCAAGCCGTTCGCGCTTGCGGCGGTAAGCCACACCAGGGGCTTGGCCACTGCCGAGAAGGCCCGCAGCGGACCCGCCACGCGCTTGCTCACGCCCTCGGCATCCGACATGGCAATGCGCTTGGGCACGAGCTCGCCCACCACGATGGAGAAGTACGAAAGAACCAGCGTGATGAGCACGGTTGCCAGACCGCGCGACATGGGGATGCCCATGTCGTCGATGAGCTCGCCCAAGGGCTCCGAGAGGCTCGTGGCCGCAAACGCCGAGCTGGCAAAGCCCACCAGCGTAATGGCTACCTGGATGGCTGCCAGGAAGTCCCCGGGGTTGTCTATTACCTCCGCCGCCGTCTTGGCCTTCTGGTCGCCCTCTTCGGCCTCATGGTCGAGCACGACCTTCTTTGCAGTGGAAAGGGCCATCTCCGACATGGAAAAATAGCCGTTGATTATGGTGAGAAGTACAGTTACGGCAATCGATATAGCTATATCCATGCGCTGTGGCGCGACCTCCTAGACCGAGCGGCTGTATGTGAACTAGTGTACCAAAGGCGTGGGCACCATGCTATGCCAGCTCGAAGCCAGCCTCCGAGATTGCCTCGGCAAGAAGGGCGGACTCCAGCTCGCCCTCGTACTCCACGACGCCCGTCGTATGATCGGCGGTCACGTTTGTCGCCCCGCGATCCTCCAGCGCCGTGCACACGAGCTTCTCGCACGCGTTGCAGTGCATGCCGACCACACTAACGCTATGCCTTGCCGCCGGCTCGTCGCCCGCGTGTGCGGCAAACAGATCCTTAAGTCCCATGGTGTCTCCTCCTCTTGCGGTTTTCCCGCAAGAAGCATACCACGGCCGGCGCCGTCTGCGCACCTGACGCCCGACCGGACAAAAGGGACAGTCCCCTGTGTCCGGGGGACTGTCCCTTTTGTCCGGGGGACTGTCCCCCGCGTACCACCGAGCACGGCTGAGCAAAAATCGGCACGACGGTGCATACGATTTGCGTCCGACGGCGGTCGACGGCGGTCGACGGCCGTCCGTCGTTGCGAAGCGACCGTTCGCCGGCGCCATGGCCATTCTTAGACCCCCTCGTGCAGGAGGTGTTGCGCACAGAGCCGCAGCTACGCGCGACGTTTGCACGCACGCTGCGAGTTATGCGTGCGCTGCGTGCGAACTTGCTGAGAAAGTCGATGCGTATCGTTGTCGCCCCGCTTGCAATCGAAGGAGGAGACATGGCACTGTACTGGCCCGAGCAACGCGTTGCACTCGACATCGTGGACGATCCGCGCCGACGCCCGTTCGAGGGTGACGAAAGCTACACCGTACTCCGCGTGACCTGCGCGGATCTTCAGGACTACGACTCGTTTCGCAAGGTGATGACGCACCTGTGCGAACTGCTTGGCAGGGAGGTGCCCTCCATGCCCGGATGGGAAGAGGGCAACCGAGAGCTACATGACGTGCTTTTTAACTGGGACCTGGAGGAAGGGCTGGTCGAGGGCTCGTGGGTGCGCGAGAGCGAGATTGACAGCGACATGCCCCGCGAGGACGTAATCGACGACGTGGAGATACTGGCCACCGACGAGAAGACCGGCGAGCACATGCGGGCCTTTGCCGAGCAAGAGGGACGTCATGTGCGCAACGTCAGCATATGGGACGGCCCGGCACCCGAGGGCTCGTATCTGCCCATCGGCCCCACCATGCGCATGAGCACACCCGAGTTCTTCTTCCTGCGCAAATCCAACCAGCTCTCGTTTGTGGATGCCGTAAGCATGGGCAACGAGCTGTGCGGCAAGTTCCGCACGTCCTGCACGCAATACAGCCTTGAGGATGGGTACAACTTCTTGACCAAGCCCCGAACCAGCACGACGCGCATACGCAAGTATTTGCGCGGCGCACGCGGGTCCAAGGAATGCAAGCGCGCCAAGCGCGTGCTGCGGCACGTGGTTGACGAATGCAGCTCGCCCATGGGCAACTATCTGTACCTGCTCCTGTGCCTCCCCCGCTCCCACGGCGGTTATGGCATCTCGCACGCCGTGTTGTCGGGCGCCTTCGAGGAGGGTACACAACTGATGCCCTCCTCCAGCGGTCCGTATCTTGCATACGATCTCTGCTGGCCAGACAGCCGAGTGGCCGTGCAGTACACGGGCTCGGGCAAGCCGACGGCGCGGGCCATGGAGGCGCTCAACACGTGCGGCATGCAAACCATCTGCGTTACCGACGAGGATGCGGAGGACCCGGAGCGCTTTGACAAGATCGCGCGCAAGGTCGCGCACAAGCTGGGAGTGGCCGTGCCCGATCCCAACGACAAGCGCTGGCTCGCCGCCCGCAAGAACCTGCGCAGGCGCCTGGACGTTCCCCGCTACGCATGCATGCGCCTGACCTTGGACGACATCTCCGAGCACCGGTAGGCGGACAGGATGGGTATATCTGCTGAAATTGCGAGTCGTGGCACGAAATCTGCTGGCTTTTGGAGTCGTGGCGCCACGATATTGCATCTCAGCAGATTTCGTGCCACGGCTTCGTTTTCCGGCAGATTTCGTGCCACCACCTTGAATTTCAGCAGACGCGCCCCGCGCCCGTGCCACGGCTTCGATTCCCAGCAGACGCCCTCCCCCGACCAGCTCCCACAGGCCCGCATCCACACAGACGAGCGATCTTTGCCCACCAACGGGGAGCTCAAAGGGGTGGCCCCCATTGACGTGCCTTACGGCACTCAATGGGGGCCACCCCTTTGGTAAGCTGGAACGGTGTTTAGCGCTCGCCAGCGGCGCGACGGTCCTGGTACTCCTGCGCCAGGCGCTGCTGCACGTCGTGCGGCACCTGTTCGTAGCCGCTTACCTCGAGCTCGAACTCGCCCGTGCCACGGGTGAGCGAGCGCAGGCGCGTGGCGTAGTCGGTAACCTCGGCATAGGGCACCGTGGCCTCAACGGTGGTCTCGCCAGCGCCAGCGGCCTGCATGCCCTCAACGCGGCCGCGGCTCGCCGAGATGTCGCCCATAACGGAGCCGGCGTAGCTCTCGGGCACGGTAATCTTGAGGTGCGCCATGGGCTCGAGCAGCACGGCCTCGGCCTGGCTCACGGCGTCCTGGAAGCCCAGGCGTGCCGCCGTCTTGAAGGCCATCTCATTGGAGTCGACGGGATGGAACTGTCCGTCGTACACGGCAACCTTAACGTCGATCACGGGATAGCCGGCAAGCACGCCACCCTTCATGGTCTCCTGCACGCCCTTGTCGATGGCCGGAATAAAGCCGCGCGGAATCGCGCCGCCCACGACCTCGTCCAGGAACTCGTAGCCCGCATCGGGGTTGGGCTCGATGCGCAGACGGCAGTCGGCGAACTGGCCCGAGCCGCCGGTCTGCTTCTTGTGGCGGCCATGTCCCGTGGCCGTGCGGCGAATCGTCTCGCGGTACGGAATGCGCAGCTTGACGGTGTGCGCCGTAACGCCCGTGCGGTCCTCAAGACGCTCGAGCAGCACGCTTACCTGCGCCTCGCCGATGGCCGAGATCACAGTCTGGCCGGTTTCCTCGTCGCGCTCCACGCGCAGGGTGGGATCGGCGTCGGCGCTCTTCTCCAGGAAGGCATAGAGCTTGCCCTCGGTGCCGCGCTTGTCGGGCTCGATGGCAATGCGATACAGGCTGTTGGGGAAGCGGAACGCAGCGGCCTCTACCTTGCCGGTAACCGAGAGGGTGTCTCCGGTAGCGGCGTCGAGCTTGGGAACCACCACGATGTCGCCGGCGGCGGCGGACTTGACGTCGGTGGTCTCGCGACCGGTCATGAGGTACAGATGCCCCAGGCGCTCGGACTTGCGCGTGCGCGCATTGGAGAGCTCCATGCCCGGCGTAATGGTACCGCACAGCACCTTAATAAAGGACAGGCGACCGTTTTGCGGATCGTTGAGGCTCTTAAACACGAAGGCAACGGGACGGTCGTCGTCCGCGTCGATGTCGAGCTGCTCGCCGTTAACCAGCGGGATGCGACCGAAGTCCGCCATGGAGGGGAACCACGAGACAACCGCGTTCATAAACGAGATGACGCCCTCCTCCTTGACGCAGGCGCCGGCGAACACGGGCACGAAGATGCGCTCGCGAATGGCGGTGGACAGGCAGGACTCGAGCTGCTCCTGGGTGACCTCCTCGCCCTCGAGGTAGGCCATCATGATCTCGTCGTCAGCCTCGGCAACGAGGTCCACGAGCGCCTCGCGCGCCTCGGCGGCGGCATCCGCGTACTCGGCGGGGATGTCCTCCTCGACGACTTTGCCGTTCTCCAGGTGACGGGCCGTCTGGTGCACGACGTCGATGACGCCGGCAAACGAAGCGCCCGTGCCCATGGGGATGGTTACGGCACCCAAGTTGTTGCCAAAGCGCTCGCGGCACAGGTCGAGCGCGGCGTCGAAGTCGGCCTCGGGCTTGTCGAGGCGGTTGACGAATACGGCACGCGACAGCGAGAGGTCCTCGGCGGCAAACCACAGGCGGGTGGTGGTGGTCTGCGGGCCGTCGATGGCGTCCACCACGAACAGGGCGGTCTCTGCCGCGCTCATGGCCGCATAGGCGTCACCAACGAAGTCGGGATAGCACGGGGCGTCGAGCACGTTGATGCGCGCGCCCTCCCACTGCACGGGCGCCATGGTCGTGGAGATGGAGAATCCACGGGCGCTTTCCTGAGCGTCGTAGTCCAGCGTGGGCTTGGTGCCGGCGTGTCCACCCAAGCGGGTCGTCTTGCCCGTAAGGTGCAGCATTGCCTCGGCCAGCATGGTCTTGCCCACGCCACCTTGGCCCACCAGAACCACGTTCTTAATTACCTGTTCCTTTGCAGCCATATGAGCCTCCTTGTTAGGATTTCACGCATAGAGTCCACCATACACGTGCACAAGGGTGTATTACCTCACGTATCGGGGAGCGGCGAACGAAGGGGGCTGGATGAGAAAAGGGGCTAAACCCCTTTTCTCATTTGTTCCGTAAAGTGAGAAAAGGGGTTTGGCCCCTTTTCTCACCGGAGTTCCTTTGACGATTTGTGCGAGAATGGGTCGGTATGGCACGCACGCAACACGGGAGGGAGGCGTCATGCGCGGAATTCGGGCACTCGTCTGCCTTGTCACATGCCTGGTGGTGGCCACGCCAGCACAGGCGCTCACCCCCGTCGCCACCATGCGCCTTACCGAGTTGGAGGTAACGTGCGACACCCACACCGCCCAAAACGGCATGGTGGACGCCTTTGCGGCGAGCACGAACGTGGAGCCCATCGTGTGCGACGTCGACTGCCGGGCCTACATGCAGCGCACGGGCTGGCAGGACTGGAAGCAAAACGGCGCCCAAGCGGGGCAGAAGGACGGCGAGCGGCGCGTTGAGGCCATCCAAATGCGCCTGCGCGGTCTGCTTGCCAAGGACTACCGCCTGTGGTACCGCGTAAGAATAGATGACGGCGACTGGTCCGGCTGGGCCGTGGACGGCCAGAGCGCGGGCACCATGGGGATGTCGTTGCCCATCACCGACATACAGACCCGCCTGCAACGCGCCTGGGAGAAGGCACCCCAAGGTGACGGCAAGCCGCTGGTGGACAATTCCTTCTACAGCGAGATCGGGCACATTCGCAACCAGCGCACGGTCGTTCCCCTTAACAAGTTCACCCCCAGCGACGAGGCGCTCAAGGACCTCAACGCGGCCATCAAGGGCCTTACCGACCAGAAGTTCGATGTGGGGTTCGTGATGATGGACCTCACCACGCACCAAGGCGTGGCCTACAACTGCGGGACCGTCTTCTATGGTGCCAGTTCCATCAAGGCGCCCTACCTCGCCGCCGCCATCGAGCAGCATCCCGAGGCAATCCGAAAATACGAGAAGCAGATAAAAGACACGCTCGTCTACTCGTGGGACCACACCTACAAGGAGGTGGTGGCCGCCTACGGGGTCGAGCCCATCTTTGCGTGGCACAAGGAGCTCAAGCTGGAGTCCGACTTTTTGAGCTTCGTCACGGAGCGACCCTGGGCCGGCTACACGGCGCGGGACTTCGCCAAGATGTGGGTACGCATCTACCAATGGTCCCTGCGCTCCCCCAACGGCGAGAAGTTTTGCAGCTGGAGCGAGGAACCGGAGTACTCAACCATCCACTACGTCTTGGGAGACCGCTACCGCACCCAGTCCAAGGGCGGCTGGATCGAGCACGAATACGCCTACTGGAACGTTACCAATGACGGCGGCATCGTCTATGCCGAGAACGGCCCCTACGTGCTCGCCATAATGAGCAACGTGCCCGCCAACTTCTACGAGCTGCACGACCTTACGCGCGCCCTCGACGCCGTACACGACGAGATTGGCCAGCGCTAGCCGGCGCGACAGCGTTGCCGGCAGACGCCGAGCCGGCGAACTACACCGTACCAAACGTAAAGGTCGTACGGCTCTGATACGGATGCTCCGGCGAGAAGATCGGCTGGCGATACTCCTTGTGGTGAACGGCGTTCGGCGTGTAGTGGGTCTCGAGCGCAACGCCCGCATACGGACCGTAATGGGCACCGTCCTTGCCGTCCGCAACATCGAGCTCCAGCCCGGTATACACCAGCATGGCGGGCAGGTCGGTGGCGACGTCCATGGAAATGCCCGTCTTGTCGCCCACCAGGGTGGCCGCGTACTGCATGTGCCCGTTGCCGCCCAGCAGGAAGTTGTGGTCGTAGTTGTTAAACCGCTCGGTGAGGTCGCGGCCAATGGCCTTGGGCAGCCTGAAGTCGAACGGCGTGCCGCCCACGCTCACCTTGCGCCCGTCTGGTAGCTTGCCCGCACCCGTGGGCGTGTAGCGCTCCGCAGCTACGTGAAGCGAATGCCCCAGGATGTCGCCGCTGTTGTGGCCGTTGAGGTTCCAGTATGCATGGCTGGTGAGGTTGATGACCGTCTCTAAGTCGGGCTGCGCGTCGAAGGTGATCTTGAGCTCGTTGGCGTCGGTGAGCTTGTAGGTAACGCGCACGTCGACGGCTCCCGGAAAACCCTGGTCGCCGTCGGGCGAGAACAACCCAAAGATTACGGTGTCGGCACTTGCCCCCCGGCGACGCTCCCCCTTGCGACCGATGAGCGCGCCCTCCCACAGGCGCTCGAACCACATGTCGCGACCGCCGTGCAGCATGTTGGGACCCTCGTTGGCGGTGAGCTGGTAGGTCTTGCCGCCAAGCGAGAACTGCGCACCCTCGATGCGGTTGGCGCAGCGGCCCACGATGCCGCCCACCGCCGCGTCGTTGTGCTCGTAGCCGTCCACCTCGTCGAAGCCGAGGGCAACGTCCACAAGCTCGCCGTCACGATTGGGAACGCGCACGCTCACGATGGAGGCACCCAGGTCCGTGACGTCGACCTCCATGCCGTTGGCGTTGCGCATGCGATACAGATGCGAGGGTTGCCCGGTGTGGGTGGGACCAAAATCAAGCGCGTGAACAGACATGACAAACTCCTCGAATCGCAGAACCGCTTTGCTCTAGTGTAGCGCAGCGCGCGAAAAGTGGCGGTGACGCGGCACGGCCAACGGTAGCCTATCAATGGGGGTAACCCCCTTCGATAGGCGAACGTCACTTCCCCGTCGTAAGGCGCTATCCCTCGAAGGGGAGGTAGCGCGCGAAGCGTGCGGCCGCGGCGGGACGGTCGTCCGTGTCCAGGATCGCGCGCCCTATGCTCACGATCTCGGGTTCGAGCGCCAACACCTCGCGGATGTTGGACTCGTTGATGCCCGTGTTCAGCGCGAGCTTGGCATGGCGCAGGTTGCGCTTTACCGCCTGGGCCAGATCAAGCGGCCTTACCCTGGGCGCAAACGTCCAACGACGACGCGTGTCGATGTCGTAGTCGTATTCCGGCTCGAAGCCCGTGGAGACCATCACGTAGTCCACGCCCAGGTCGTCGACCTCGGCGGTCCTCTGCGCGACCTTGCGCGGCGGCGCCACCATGTCGCACATAATCTGCCCACCGTGGACGCGCGACTTCTCCACCATCTTGCGAATCACGGGGTCGGGCGCGCACGAGAGCACCGAGACGATGTTTGCGCCGGCGTCGAAGCAGCGCGTGGTCACGCCAGTGCCGCCGTGATACACCTTGACGTCCACGCACAGCGTCGTGTTGGGCAAAAGCTCCCTGATCTCCTCGACGAGCCCGAGCCCAAAGGTCACTATCATGGGAAAGCCGATCTCCACGATGTCCACCTGCGGGCCAACGCCCTGCGCAACCGCAAGGATCTGGTGTCGCAGGCCATGGTCTATGGCAAGCTGCAGTTTCATTGTCGTCCTCCTCTAGAGCACCTGAATCGCCAGGGTAAGCACAATGGGCATGGTAATCATCGACAACAACGTGGTCATAATAACCAAGCCGGTGCCGTACTGGTAGTCCGCGCCAAACATCTGGGCAAGCATCGAGGTGGCCGCCCCGCACGGCGTGGCCTCCGCAATAAGCATAACCATCTTGATCTCGTACGAGACGGGCATAAAGAACAACGTGCCCAGCACCAGCGCCGGCACCACAAGAAGGCGCAGCGCGCTGGCCTTGTACAGGCGCACGTCCGAGACCATAAGGCCAATGTTGGACTGGCCCAGATTTGCCCCCAGCACCAGCATGGCAAGGCCCGTGTTGAGGTTGCCCATGCCCTCCAGCACCTGGTCGGCAATCTTGGGCAGGTGCACCGGTGCGAAGAACAGCACGAGGCCAACGGCGAGCGCGATGACGGCAGGGTTGGTTGCGATCTTCTTGAAGGAGATCTGCGAGGTGTCCCCGCTCATCAGGTAGATACCGTATGTCCACAGCGCAAACGTCCCCACCGCCATGGTCATGGTCACATAGAACACGTACTCGGGTCCCAGCAGGCTCTGGATTATGGGGATGCCCACGAAGCCCGTGTTCGAGAAGATCACCGCGTACTGGCCCACGCGATCGGCCCGCCCGCACACCGCATACGCAACGACCGCCGAGAGCAGCAATGCCAGTACGAAGAACAGTGCCACCCACAGGCCGTTGCGCAGCTGCTCGGCGTTGTAGTCGACCGCGAACGCCTGGATGATTACGGCAGGGGTCGCCACGTACATCGCAATGTTGGAGAGCTGGCCCACGCCCTTCTCATCCACCATCTTGGCCTTAACCAAGGCGACGCCAATCGCCATCATGGCAACCATCACCACGATCTGCTGAATGAGTATGAGCACCATTTCCATGGGCTATCCCCTCCCTACTCCAGCGCTACGAAGTGCGTCAGCGCCTCGGCAACGCTGTCCACCACATGGTCGGCCGCCGAACGCACCTGCTCGGGTGCCCGATTAAACGTATACGCCACGTCGGACGCCTCGAGCAGCGGCAGGTCGTTGTACGAGTCGCCGATGCCGGCAATGCGCTCCACACCCAGCGCCTCGCGCACGGCACGCACGCCACTTCCCTTGGAGCAGCCCGCGGGCACGACGTCCACGCTCCCCCGGTTTTGAAACGCGCACAACGAGTCGCCAAGCCGCTCGTTGATTTGCGCACACACCCTTCGCGCGGCCTCCTCGTCGTCCAGGTAATCGAGCGAGACGTCCAGGATGGGTGGCTCGAGCTCCGCGAGCGACGCGATCGGCTCGATTTCCGGGCCCGCCGGACCGCCGATGCTGGCGAACTGGGTTTGGGTGACCACCACAAAGGACATGTCTTCGCGCGCAAACCGCTCTTGGAGCTCCGCCACCAGGTCGATGTCGATCTCGCGCATAACAATGGGGTTCAGGTGGCCGTCAAAAACCTGCGCGCCCGTGACCACGATGTAGAAGTCCAGCTCGACCTTCCCGCGCAGCGAGTCGATTACGGACTGCAACGGCCTGCCCGTACAAATGCCAAAGAGGCCACCTGCCGCCCGATACGCGCGCACGGCCTCGAGGTCTGCCGGGTCGAACCGCTCGGTGCCCAGGTTCCAGTCGCTCTCGCACAGCGTACCGTCGAAGTCGCTGGCAAACGCGATCTTGCGCATGTTCGTCTCCTCTCGCCACGACGTTTTTGCGACAAACGCCACCTACAGGCCCCGCGCGCACAGGTCGCGGACCACCTCGTCCTTTATGTGCACGCCCTCGGCCTCCAGCTGGGCAATCTTGTTGGCGAACTGCGGCAGATACGCCTTGTGCGCAAGAAGCAGCTCGTCAATCACTCGCTTGGCGTCGGCGCCGGAGGGCGTTTGCGGGTTGAGCGCCACAGCCTCGAGCAACGCGCCATAGCTGCCGGCAACCGCGGCCTCCTCCACCAGGCGCTGCATGTTCCACATAAGCTGCAGGTAACCCCGCGCTGACGTGGGCAGCGGACCAAATGCCACCGGTTGCGCCCCGGCGCCGCCCACATAGCTCGACACCTGCACCACCGCATCGGCGGGCAAATCGGGTATGGCACCGTTGTTTGTGGTGGAGCACACGATGTGGGTGTTGGCATTGTTGTAGATGGCCGCGATGGTCTCGGTGGCGACGTCGGAGTAGTGGGCGCCACCGCGCTTGGACAACAGCTCGGGCATCTGCGTGAGCTTGGGGTCGCGGTACAGCTCGAAGAGCTGGTCCTCGACCTCCTTAACCTGCTGGGCCCGCGTGCCCTCGTCGCCCTCGTACTCGCGCATCCCGTCGGCAAGCATGTCGCGCTGCAGGTAGTAGTAGCGGTGATAGCCGCACGGGATGATGCCCAGATGCTCAAGCTGCTCGCGGGCAAAGGGGATGTTGTGGATGTTTGCCGGCGTGCCGTCGTCCTTGCTGGGGTCGAGCATGCCCTCGATAACCTGGTTGGTTACCTCCTCGCCGGTGGCCGCGCTAAAGACGCGGTGCCAGTGGAAGTGGTCGATGCCCGCAAAGCGGAACACGAGCTCGTCGGGCTCCTTGTCTATGAGCTTGGGCTCCTCCAGCATCGCGCCAATGGGCACGTTGCACAGGCCAACGCAACGCTTCCAGCCGCCGTGGCGAATCACGGACTCGGTAACCATGCCGCTGGGATTGGTAAAGTTTACAAGCCAGGCGTCGGGGCACAGCTCGCGCATCTCGTCCACGATGTCCAAGATCACCGGAATGGTGCGCAGGGCCTTAAACATGCCGCCCGCGCCGTTGGTCTCCTGGCCCAGCATCCCGTACGAGAAGGGGATGCGCTCATCCTTGATGCGCGCCTCGAGCAGACCCACGCGAAATTGCGTGGTTACGAAGTCGGCGTCGCGCAAGGCCTCCCTGCGGTCCAGAGTGAGGTGAACCGTTACGTCGTGGCCAGCCGCGTCCCACATGCGCTGCGCCAAGGCACCCACGACCTGCAGCTTTTCCTGGCCGCGCTCGACGTCCACGAGCCAGATCTCGCGCACGGGCAGTCGGTCGAACCGCTTGATAAATCCATTCATGAGCTCTGGGGTATAGCTGCTCCCACCGCCGATGGTGCAAATCTTTAAGCCGTCTTTCATGGCGCACCTCCTCAATATTCAATACAAAAATGGCCCAGGGGAATGTCCCCCTGAGCCATTGTTACATATGCAACACAGTTACAACTCTAAAGATAGCAAATCGTCCACAGTCTGTCGGCGCACGGCAAGTCGGGCCTCGCCGTCGTGCAGCATAACGAGCGCGGGACGCAGCACGCGGTTGTAGTTACTGGACATGGCAAAGTTGTACGCGCCGGTGGTGAGCACGGCAATGATGTCGCCACGCTCCGGCCGCGCAATCCGGATTCCCTCGGCAATGCGATCGCCACTCTCGCAACAGCGGCCGGCGATGGTGCACTCCAGGTTGGCGGGCTCGTTCGCACGGCTCGCGTTGAGCACGGTGTAGGCACTCTGGTACAGCGCGTAGCGCGGGTTGTCGGTCATGCCGCCGTCCACCGTAACGTAGTCGCGGTACCCCTCAACGGTCTTTATGCCGCCGGTGGCGTAGAGCGTCACGCCCGCGTTTGCCACGATCGACCTGCCCGGCTCGAGCAGCACGCGCGGCACGGGATAGCCCGCCGCCTCGCAGCCAGCCTCCAGGTGCCGGGCTATTGCTGCGATGTTTGCGGCAATGTCCACCTCGGGGTCACTCTCCACGTAGCGCACCCCAAAGCCGCCGCCCAGGTTGAAGGTGCCGGCGACGAAGCCCAGCTCGTCGCGCACTGCGCACGCGAACGCCAGCAGGCGGTCCACCTGATCGCAAAACGACGTGGCCTCAAAGATCTGGCTGCCAATGTGGCTGTGGAAGCCCACCACCTCGACGCCGTCCGTCTTAAGCGCCTCGGCGACGAAGCGCATCGCCTGGCCCGTCTCGATGGGGACGCCAAACTGGGAGTCCACCTTGCCGGTGTTGATGGCCGCGAGGGTGTGGGGGTCCAGGCCCACCGTTATGCGGAGCAGTACCCGCTGGGTCACGCCGCGCGCGCACGCTTCGGCCCCCAGTGCAGTCAGCTCGTTGACGTTGTCCACCACAAAGCAGCCCACGCCCTGCTCGACGCCGTACGCGATGTCGGCATCGGTCTTGTTGGTACCGTGGAAGTAGAGCTTGCTTGCCGAGAAGCCCGCCGCGAGCGCCGTGGCGATCTCGCCGGGCGACACCACGTCGGCGCCCATGTGCTCGCTGTCGATTACGGGATAGATGCCCTTAAAGCACAGCGCCTTGCTGGCATACAGGGGCATGGAGCCTTGCGGCAGGTGCTCGCGCATGGCCTTGACGTAGGTCTGGCAATTGGCACGCACCTGGTCCTCGTCCAGCACATAGAGGGGCGTACCAAACTGCTCGGCAAGCTCGCAGGCATCGATGCCGGCAATGGCAAGGTGCCCCGCGGCGTTGACGGAGAGGTTGTGGTAGAGCATGGAGACTCCTTACATGAGGTGCGCGCGCAGCTCCTCGGCGCTCAGCGGCGAAAGCAGCGCGGGCGGGATGTCGAACATGGTGTAGGCGCCCACCTTGCCATCCTTGCTCATGCGATGGGCGGCACGCGCCACGCTGGCAAGAACGCTACCAGTGAAGTACGGGTTGGAATCCAGGGTCAGCGAGAACTCCACGGTATCGCCAAACTCGTTGTTCAGCCCCGTCTTGCCGCTGCGGATTACCGTTCCGCCGTGGGGCAGGCCGGCGTGATTGGCGTCGAGCTCCTCCTGCGAGATAAACGTTACGGTGGTGTCGTAGTCAGCAAAGTAGTTGGGCATGGTCACGATGGCCTGCTCGATGGCGGCGAGGTCGGCGCCCTCCTCGGCGACCACAAAGCACTCGCGGGTGTGCTTTTGCCGAGTGGTAAGCTGCGGGTTGCTGCCCGAGCGCGCGGCCTCGACGGCCTCGGGCACCGGCACGGTGTACTGCCGGGCGTCGGCAACGCCGGGAATGCGGCGGATGGCGTCGGAGTGGCCCTGGCTCACGCCGCGGCCCCAAAACGTGTAGTCGGCACCGTTGGGCAGCGCCGCACTCGCGTACAGGCGCGCCAAAGAGAAGAGGCCGGGATCCCAGCCGCACGAGATAACGCCCACCGTGCCGGCCTCGCGTGCGGCCGCGTCCACGTTGGCAAAGTGCTGCGGGATGTTGGCGTGCGTGTCGAAGCTGTCCACCACGCAAAAGAGCTTGGCCAGCTCCGGCGTCTGCTGGGGAAGGTCGGTGGCGCTGCCGCCGCAGATTACCATCACGTCGATGTCATCCTGCTTCTGCGCCATGGTGTCCCAGGCGAAGACGGGCGTGTCGGTTGCCACGGTCACGCTCTTGGGGTCTCGGCGGGTGAAGATGCCCACGGGCTCCATGTCTGGCGCGTTGGTAACCGCCGCCTCGACGCCACGGCCCAGATTGCCGTAACCCGCTATTGCAACTCGCATGTTTTCCTCCTTACGTAAGGGTGTTATGCCTGAGTAAGGATAGCGCGACCAAACGGCGAGTTCCCCGTTGTTAACAGAGCGGGGCAACCCTCGTAACAATTACCAGGTTGGACAAAGGGGACAGTCCCCCGGACACAGGGGACAGTCCCACCGCCATTAAGTTAAGATGACGCATGGCGACGCGCAAGGTGGGGCGTCCGGCGGCGGGACGCGCGTGCCCGCCTCCGGCCCGTCGCGCGCCGGGT
>CACZFB010000048.1 GCA_902780305.1 uncultured Coriobacteriaceae bacterium
CACGCAAAGGAACGCTACGCGGAGTTCGGTCGTGCCTGTGGCTTTACCGGCGCCAACGACGACGAGGTGTTCGAGAACTTTGTCGCCGGCATCGAGGAGCTCAAGGCCCACGTGGGCGTCAAGCCGACCATCAAGGACTTCGGCGTGGACGAGCAGTACTTCCTCGACACGCTCGACGAGATGAGCGAGCAGGCCTTCAACGACCAGTGCACGGGTGCCAACCCGCGCTACCCGCTCGTCTCCGAGATTCGCGAGCTGTATCTGGACGCGTACTACGACCGCGAGCCCAGCTCGTACGAGGACTAGTTGGCAAAATGGCGGTCGGGCACGGCGCCCGACCGCATAGGATGTATGGAATCGAGGAGAGACCATGATTCTTTCGGATAGCAAGGTAGAAATCGTTCGTCGCCACAACAAGGTGGTGTATCAGGACGGCAATCGGCTGGTTAAGGTGTACAACGACCGCAAGCCGGGTTCCGACGTGTTCAACGAGGCGCTCAACGACGCGCGCGTCTCGGAGGCGGGCGGACGTATTCCGCGCGTTCTCGAGGTAAGCCAGGTAAAGGACGGCGAGTGGGAAGGCAGCTGGGCCATTGCCCTCAGCTTTATTCCGGGTCGCTCCCTCGACACGATCTTGACCTCGAAGACCGAGGGAACCGACGCCTACATCGACGAGTTCGTAGAGTTGCAGCTGGAGATACAGACCGCCGACGCACCGCTGCTCAATCGTCAGAAAGACAAGCTGCGCCGCATGATCAACAACGTGAAGTCAATTGACCCGTCCGTGCGCTACGACCTGCAAATGCGCCTGGACGGCATCAAGGGCGGAACCAAGGTGTGCCATGGTGACTTCGTTCCCTCCAACGTGATCATCCCCGACGACGGCAGCGAGCCCTACGTATGCGACTGGGCACATGTTACCGCCGGCATTCCCGAGGTAGACGCCGCACAGACCTTCCTCCTGCTTAAGATGGAGGACCCCGATCTCGCAAGGCGCTACATCAACGCGTATTCCAAGAAGGCCGACATGGCCAAGCAGGTAATCAAGTACTGGGTACCGGTTGTCGCCGCCGCCGAGCTCGCTCGTGGTCGCAAGCAACGGGAGAAGTTCCTCATGAGCCAAGTCGAGGCCGTATTCGAGAACCTGTAATGGGACTCAGGACTGCCATCCGCAGTCGTTGGTTGCTGGCGGCATGCGTCCTCTGCCTCGTGGCAGGGATGCTTGCCGCCTGCGACTTTTCGCAGACTGCTGCAAACGAACAGGAGAGCAAGGAGCTAATAGCCCAATCGGCCAGCAATGAGCTCGACCGGATGAGTTCGATGTCCGCGGACGAAGTCAAGCGCCTTGCGAGCAACATGGATGCGACGGCAAACGCCAACGCCCAGACGCTCGTGGATTGGGGCATCGACCCAAGCGAGCTTCTTGCACATGCCATGAAATCCTGTACGTACACGATTGAGGACGTCGTAGTCACCAAGAGCGGTGGTGTCGCCAAGGCACAGGTAAGCGTGGTGGACCTATCACACGTGTTACAGGCGACACAGGATGCGGTTGCGAGTGGCGACAACCTCACGTCGATTGGCGACGCATACCGCAACAACGACAACCGTGCCATGGCCCAGCTGCTACAGGCACAACTCCTGCAGGCGCTGGACAAGGAACAGTCTCGTGTAACCATTCCCGTAGACGTGGCAGTGCAAAACTATGACGGTATGCTTGTCGCCGACGATACCTGTCTTGCGACGCTTGCCAGCCAGCTCTTCCAAACCTGGTAGCACGGTTCTCGGTTCGCCCATGGGCCTATCAAAGGGGTAACCCCCATTGATAGGCCCACACGGCTTATGTCCTACGATACTCGGTAAACGCGAAGGGGATGCCGGACGGCGTGGTTTCCACGTCGGACGAGCGCACCAGCTCCCACTGGTCGCTTGCATCGAGGTCGGGAAAGAACGAGTCGGCCTCAAGTACGACTCTGTGGCGGGTGACGAGGGCGTACGCACAGTGGGGGAGGAGCTGCTCGTAGACCGCTGCGCCGCCAATGAGCCAAACGCGATTGGGATCCTCATGTGAAACAAGCGCCAACGCCTCCTGCACGGAGTGAGCCACTTCGGCGTCCGTGGGGCGGAATGCTTCGTTGCGCGTTATCACGATGTTCCTGCGACCCTCCAGCGCCCCTCCGGGAAAGCTCTCAAACGTCTTTCTCCCGCACAGTACCACACCGCCCATGGTGGTCCGTCTAAAGAACTGCATGTCGGCGGGGTTTCTTACCAAGAGGTGCCCCTGGCATCCAATGCCCCAGTCGTCGGTTACCGAGACGATCGCGTTCATTGCGCCTCCCTAGATGGCAACGGGGATGTTCTTTACCTGCGGGCCACATTGGTAGTCCTCAACTACCAGGTCATCCGGCGTGAAGGCATAGAAGTCACGGACTTCGGGGTTAAGCGTTACTCGTGGCGCATCGTAGCGTGGTCTCGCTATGAGCTCTTCCACGATGGGAACGTGTCGATCGTAGATGTGGGCATCGGCAATCATGTGCACGAGCTCACCAGCCACCATGTTGCAACACTGGGCAACCATCATGAGCAGTATGGCATACTGGCTCACGTTCCAGTTGTTGGCGGTGAGTACGTCCTGGCTGCGCTGGTTAAGCACCATGTTGAGCGTCAGGCGACCGTCGGGCCGTTCGTCGTCGGTAACGTTGTACGTGCAGCTGTAGGCACATGGATACAGCCGCATGAGGTGCAGGTCCTCAATGCAGTACAGGTTGGTAATGATGCGTCTGGAAAAGGGCTCGTTGCGAAGGTCGGTAAGCACGCGGTCCATCTGGTCGTACTCGCCATCCGCATACGTGCTCTTCTTGCCAACCTGATATCCGTACGCTCGCCCGATGGAGCCCTGCTCGTCAGCCCACTCATCCCATATGTGCGAGTTGAGATCAGCAATGTTGCTGCTCTTGCGCTGGTAAATCCACAGAATCTCGTCCATGGCGCTCTTCAGTGCCGTACGCCGCAACGTTATGGCGGGAAACTCCTCGCGCAAATCATAGCGGTTGCAGACGCCAAATCGCTTGATGGTGTATGCCGTGGCACCATCGGGCCAGTGGGGACGAACCTTCTGGCCCTTGGTGGTGGTTCCGTTGTTGAGTATGTCGTCGCACATCGCAACAAACAGGTCATCGGCCTTGCTCACGCAAATCGCCTTCCTTACGTCTCGTCACGCCCACATATACGCACTCGCGTGCCGTGCGTGCTACTTTGTGGTCTTGCTGGCAACTGACGACGCCATGACATCCTCAAGCGCCTGCCCCGCTTCCTCAATGAATTCCAGGGTGTCCTCGTCCAGATCCCACAGCTCGCGCTTGCTCACAGTAGTGGCATCCTTGAGGAGCTCGAGCTCCTTCTTGGTCTTCTCCCACCGCTTTGCCGCATCTGACTTCGCGCTTCCCAGGTCATCCTTAAGCATTCCGTCCTTGTCGGTGCTTACCGACGGGACGGAGATGGCGTCCACGGCCTTCTGCGCCTCGTCACACAGCGCGATGGCCTCGCCAATCTTTTCCTGCTGCTTGCCCTCGTTCCGAGCGGCATCGTTAAGGCACCGTGAGACCTTTGTGGCATAGTCACCATCGACGCTTACCACATTGCGTACGAAGTCGCGAACCTCGGCGGGGGTGTTGGCATACGACGACGCACTCACCTCATTGCTCAGCGACGCACTGTATGGCGCAAGGTCGAACTCCAGCGCCTCGGCAACGGTGCAGGTCCCGGTCTTGCTGACCGTCCCGCCGGTCGTCCCGCTTTCTCCACCGTCATAGTCCCCGCCATAGCGCCTGAGCCATTCCTCAAGGTCATCCAAATCCTCAATGTCGTCGTAGGGCAGGTCTTGCGAAGACGTTCCCTTGCGAACAGAATGTAGGCGAATGGACCCGACTTATTCTCCTCGGAAGACGACGTGGCGCTCGCCGTTTCCATTACTGGGGGCTTGTCCTTCTTATCCATGGCGTTTCCTCCTTATCGTTTGCCCTATTCTACCCCATCCCCAGACCGTTACCATGTTGCTGGCCCATCAAAGGGGGTGATAGGTCGCCTTAGACAAAAGCGCAGCACCCAGACCGCTCGGCACGAGTCACCACAAATCGTTTATAATACTTGCGCCAAGAATCATCGCGCCCAGACGGCGCCATTCGCAACGAGGGGAAACGATGGCCGATTCTCGCTTTGACTCCGCGGAGAACTACCAGGACACCAACACGTATCACGAGGCAAGCCCCGAAAGGCGTCGCCAGCTCAACCGCTACAAGAAGGAATGCGGCATCTCGGACGAGCACATGTACCTGCTTTTGCTCAAACAGGACCTGGACAACGTGCCTGAGCAGACGCGTGACCGGAGCGACACCTCCAGTCGTGCCATGCTGGTAATTGGCGTCCTGCTGCTGTGGAACTCTCTTTCGCTCGCTCAGGGCGGCTTTTCTGGTGGGGCGAACGTCCCCCTCATATTCCTCTCGCTCGGCTCCTTCCTGCTTGTCGCCGTCGTGTACTTTACGGGTATGCTCAACCCCTACAAGCGCGACATGCGCCAAGTCAAACGTCGACTTAAGGACATGCCGGAAGTACCGGAGTTCACCGACTGGGACTTGGAGCACCCCAACCGAGAGGACCGCAGGGCTGCGAAAAAGCACAAGTAGGCCAGCCCTGCCCGTACTGCGCTTCTTTGTCCTGGTGAACGCAACCATGACGGAGCGGTTAAAACTGGTTCTCCGTTCGTTCCCAACGCATTAGACCTTGCTATCATCGAGCCGCACGTGATGCTCGAGGAGGGATTACGTTGGCAAAGAGCGCAGAAAGCCGAGAAACCGACAAACGTATTGGGACCCTATTGGCTCAACTCAGGGCTGAGCGTGGCTTGCGCCAGCTAGAGCTGGCACGACTCCTACGCACGTCTCAATCCATGGTGAGCAAGGTTGAGGCCGGAGGCAGGTCCTTGCGGGTGCGGGAGTTGCCCGCATATGCCGCAGCGCTGGAAATCGACCCGCAGGAGCTCGCCGCAATCGTACTTCAGGCATCTTTGGGCGAAGAAGCGTAACCGCCGCATGGGAATCGTTCCCACACGGCGGTCTCGCACAACTATCTGCCTTTAGCTACGCGATGTTCTCGAACGTCCAACCATGCTGTTTCCAAGCGTGATGCTCGCCAGAGAGCGTGGAGGTAACCGCAAGCTTCTTGATGTCAAGCGGGAACCAACGGGTGGTCATGGTGACCTCACCGCCGTTTACAAAGATTTCCACGCACGAGGTGTCCACCATGATGCGCAGAGACTCGACCTTGCCGGCGGAAAGCGCCGTAAAGGGCAGGCGACGCACGGAGCGGAATCGGCCGGCGTGACTGTGGAATACAAGCTCGGCGTCGTTGTCGTTAATCACGAACTCGAGGTCACCGTTGAGCATGACATGGCCCTTGCCCTCGATGTCGTCAATCGTTATGTCGCCGATGCCTTCCAGACGTGCGCCAATGGCACCGACCATAGAGAACTTGTCGTACGTGGAGGAGCCCATGTAGCCCGTGGCACCGTCGGCCGCTTCGGCACTCCACTCGACCTCGTCCTCACGCAGGGTGTCCATCTCGGCGACGGGCCACTGGCAAATGCGACCCGCGTCGTTGAGCGTCAGCTCGCGCGGCATGGTGAGGGTGTGGGCCCACTCGGGCGTAGTGGGAACGTCGTACTCGAACTCCATGTCGGCGACGCCGGCCCATGCCATCAGGATCTTGCGGCCCTTCTCGTCCTCAAACACCTGACAGGCGTAGAAGTCGAATCCGAAGTCCAGCTCAATGAAGTCATCCATGTTCATGCAGGCATACGGACCGTCGGCGTCCTGTTTTCCGGGATCCTGGCTCAGGATGTCGATGACCTTGCCCTCCACGGGGAAGTAGCCCGAGTTGTGGATGGTCTGGAAACGGTACTGCTGCTTGGGCACGCCCTGCGGACACACGAACAGGAACTCCTTGTCGTCGAACTGCGCGACGCTCGGGCACTCCCACATGTAGCCAAACGGACCATCGCCGACATTGGTGGCCGATCCCGCCATCTCCCACTTGATGCCATCGTCGGAGGAGTACAGCAGCGCACAGCCGTGGCTCTCCATGGTACGGCAACCCAGCAGCATCCACCACTTGCCGTCTTCCTTCCATACCTTGGGATCGCGCACGTGGTTTGAGGCGTAGGCGGGATACTGGTCGTTGCACAGCACGGGGCGCTTCTCGCCGAGGGTGATGTGGCACTTGTCGCCGTCGTCAGTACAGACGACCAGCGTCTCGTTGGCCTTGCGCCCCTTGAAGTCGTAGTCGTATCCGGCCTTCCTGCCGCCAGGCATGAGCTCGTTGCCGGTGTAGTAGAGCCAGAGCTCGTCGCCGTTTACGATGCCGGACCCGGAGTACGAGCCGTTCTTGTCGGTCTGCACGCTGGGCATGATGGCTCCGCCGTGCCAGTACCAGGTGAGCAGGTCGGGGCTTGACCAGTGACCCCAGCCATGGCCATTCTCGCGGGGCCAGCGAGGCTCGTACTGGTGGAATATGTGGTACACACCCTTAAAATGGCTCAGTCCGTTGGGGTCGGTAATGTTGCCGCTGGGCATCTGCAGGTGATAGCGCAGACGCCAGTTATGGCTTTGGTCGAGCTTAACCAGCATTGTCATGGGCGTGCCTTTCTCTTGTGGATGAGGTGACGTTGCACCTGAGAACGATTCCAGCTTAAGCCAAATCGGTCGGGTTGCAGCAAGGAGTATTGCCAGCGGATGCTATTGATTGGTGGTTGGATACCCTTTGGACATGAGCCGCGAAAAAAACCGTGCGTATAAAATAGACGGCCCCCAGACGTTGGGGGCCACGAGTCGCTCGACCATAATTGCATACAACCCGACCAGACGCTATTCCATTTCCGCAAACGGTGGCTCTTTGGGGGCCGAGAGTGCTCTTGCGGCATTTGAGACCGACTGCGATGTCCGGTTGTGGCGAAAAAACTCACGCACCCAACTGTCTGCAGACTTGGTAGGATAGAGAGGCTTACCCGCACACACCGCATTCGTACAAAGGGAGCGATATGACCAAGAGCACTCGGGTCCTTGCATACCTCGCCGACGTCGCCAGCTTGGGCGGCGGAGAGCTTCCGCCAAACATGTTATGGGAGCATGCCTGGCGTATCGGATTCTCGGAACTGTGCATGGGTGCCCTTACCTTGGACATCACACAAGACATGCTGGAGTGCTACAGCACGCTGCACGAAGGCGTGGGCTTCGGCGAGCGAGAGGTGCCCGTGATCGCCTGTCTCGCCCGCCTGGTGGACATACAGCGGCCTTCCGATCCCGGTGAACCACTTTTGCTGGTCCCCGGCCTGCTGCGGGCCGACGGAACGATCGTGCCCCGCGACGGGGAGCCCGCCTGGATACCTCTGGAGCGCTTGGCACGTGGCGGCATTGCCGACCGTACCATCACCGTTTGCGACATAGACGCATATCGCGCGCACCAAACGGCCATGGGCCGGCTGCCCAACGACGGGACGTGGACCAATGCGACTCAGCGCGCCATGGACCTGTTTGGTGCCGTATGCGCACCAGACGACACGCAACTCGCCAAGACGCATTGCAGAATCGAGACCACCGAGTGTTTGCTGAGCATTTGCGAGTACCGCGAGCCCGTTGCTACCTCGGGAATCGTGCTGCGCGAGCTGCTCGCGGCAGCAGGTGAGGACGGTGAGGCACTGCCCCAGAGTGTCGCAGCCCATATGCTAAGCTTGGGCGATTCGGCCGGCAACGGCACACGGGAGGATGAGGAAGAGCGGCCCGTCGAAGAACTGCATGACGACAAGACGCTGTCTGGCAGGCTCTTCGTGTCGGGCATGCCCGGGGACATGGGGTCGATGAGCCCTGCCGAACGAGACGCCTCGATCGCCTTCGAGCGAGACGAATCCAACAGGCTTATGGTCTTGCGTACGCCAAAGGGTACCAGCAGTCTTCGGGCGGCTCTCTCGCTCATTGGCCAGACGCTCACCAACGGCATGCTACGCGGAGACGACACGCCGCTGGTGGTGTGCAGCGCCCCCCACAACGTACTCAACGCCTTGGCCAAGCTCCTTGACGAGCGGCCCATAGCGGGACAGACCTCCCTGTCCTCCCGCTGGCTGCCGCGCATCTCGTATGGAAAACACGACCAAAGGACTGGCGACGCCAGCGGCAGAAGGACGCTTGGGCCCATTGTGTCGGTGCTCGCGCGCCACACCTCAGGCGACGCCGGTCCGTACGACGGGGGAAAGAGGCTCATCCAACCCATCGGTCATCCTTACGAGGGTGTTGGCAGCACATTCTCGGATCCGTGGTACGTGCCCAAGGCATCCACGTACTTCCTCGACTGTGCCTCCGGATTTCTGGGTACCCGCATGCGAGACGTGCACGATGCCTCTGCCAGGCTCTTGGAGCGTCTGAGGCTCATCGACCAGGATCGCAACGAACTCATACTGGCCTATGAGCGAGTGTGCAAGGCCTCCCTCCGCATGCACCAACGCGAGGATGTGGTCGCTCAAATGGGCAGGCTTCGGCGCGAGCACGCCGTAATGCGCAAGCGTCTCTCTGCGTGGGAGCGCCTCGCAAAACGTTATCCGGAACGCAAGAACATCGTGGCTCGTGCCAATCCCACCCAAGAGGAGGTCATCGCACGCCACGCACACGAAGGGGAGATCCTGGCGCAAGGAAAGGACACCGTGGATGCTGTTCGTCAGGCGTATCAGGATGAGGTCGATCGCATAGAGAGCGACATAGACCGGCTTAAGGGCACCTCTGCCCGCCTCGCGCGTTTGGTGCACGAGGCCTCGACCGATGGCCAGCAATGTTCGCAGACGATCGAGAGGCTTGCCTCGCGATGCGGGCTCACTGTCGAGCAGACCGCACTGCTGGAGTCGGTAATAGATGGTCGCGACGGAACCGTTCGCTGGCTCGACGAAATACTGGACGTGACCGTGCGTCCCGCGGAGTTTTGGCTCTCTGTTCATGTGTGCGAGGCACGCTGGATCGAATCGTGCTCCGTGCAGAACGATTCGGCACACGATGCCAGTCACTCGCCTTCCATGCGTGCGCTCGCCAACCTATGCCCCATACATCTGGTGGACGACCAGATGGCACCCTCGCTTGCCCTCGAGATGTTCCAATCCCAAGACGGAGCACCACAGGTCGACCTCCTGGTGGTCCTGGACGCCCAGGACGTGGACGTGCCCAGTGGCCTGGCCCTGCTCTCGCAGGCCAAGCGAGCCGTTGTGATGGGTGCACGCACGACCATACGCCCGCACAGGCTATTCGGCCCCATCTCGGACGAGCTGTTTGCCACCAAGACCATACAGGGGGACCTATGGGGTAGCATCGCCAAGCGGAACCTGATTGCCTCGGGAGACGCTTCGCTGCTGTCTGCGGCATTGCAGACTCCTGACGCATGCGTTCGCCGCCTCGATGCCGTAGAGGATGTGTACGCAGAGCTCATTGAACTGAGGGGCGACCTTGCCCAGGACGAACGCGTGCACACCACGCGGATTCCGTCCAGCTTTGCCGATGACCCTTCCTACCCGCTCGCGCGGATCGTCCCCTCGCTCTCGTACGTGCTGGTGCCGGACTCCTCCTGGGAGCAAGTCGGTGGGAGCAGGCAAAACGTCTCGGAGGCATTGGCGATCGTGCGATGGCTAAGTGCGCGCATCACGCGAATCGCCGCGTTATACGATTGCCCGCAGGCACCCTTCGTCTTGGTGACATCGGCATTCTCTGCCCAGGTTGAGCTTGTGCGCTCATTGTTGGCAAAGCATGGGGGAGACCTCGCCGCCTATGTCGAGGCACATCCCCTGGGGGAGATAGGCGATGTGAGCTGGCCACTCACGCTCTGTAGCACCACGTGCGGACCCCAGAGCTATGGAAAACTGGTGGGTGACGATGCCGGCACCGCCCTTTGTGATGCCACAGCCGCATCGACGGATGCACTCGTTGTTTTTTGTGGCAGGTCGTGGGTGGAAAGCTCCGCGCGCAGCGCCACGTTGCTGCGTCGGCATGCACGACTCATGGGAAAGCTCTTCTCAGTCGAGCGCCGAAATAGCTCGTCGGCAGACGCTAACGCTCAAGTCGAGAATGAGGCTTTGCCAAGCGAGCTTCAACCTCGGGCTGAGGATGACCTGCGATCCAAGCCAATGTCGCTCACCCGCCTGCTGCACCGCATGTCACTGAGCGACGAGTTGCCGCAGATGCCTTCCACGCGCGAAGTCAACCTGGCACTCTCGCGCGTTGGCCTCATAAAGCGCTTTGCTGACTCCTCTGGTCACTCGGGATGGAGGCCAACCGCGTCGGGCAGGGAAATTGGCATCGTTCCCGCCACCGATCGCATGGGTAACCCGTTTTGCACATACGCCCCCTCGTCCGAGCCGGTCTTGCGCACCATCGTGGAGGGCCTCGTAAAGGACCAGTAGGCCTTGCAGTCAAGCAGAAGGGACAGTCCCCCGTGTACGGCCGCCAGTGACAAGGCCGCTGTCGGCCCGAGATAAGACTCCGCGCGAGGAATGCGCTACAATATGAGACTTGCAAGCAGGCCGCAAGACTCACATACCTCTATGAACGGACACTACGTGAACGTGAATCCCGAGCATTCAGACTTCTCCATCAAAGGGATGGTCGCCCCCGAAATCGCCAAGTCGCAGGCGGAGGGCGCCACAACGGCTCCCTTGGGGTCCTCGGAGAACCCGTCGAACCAAATTCTTACGGTCGCAAACCTCATAACGGCACTCCGCTTTGTACTTACTATGGTCTTCTTGGTCTTGTTCGTGCGGCACGAAGAGCAGACGCGCGTAATTGCCCTCGTTTGCTATGCCGTGGCCGCATGCACCGATTTCCTGGACGGTCAGGTCGCTCGCCGTACCCAAACGGTAAGCTGGCTGGGAAAGATCATGGACCCCCTCATGGATCGCGTGCTGCTCTTTACCGGCGTGCTCGGTCTGATGGCGGTGGGCGAGCTTCCCGTTTGGGTGGCCGTCTTCGTGGTCGCACGCGATCTGTACCTCGGAATATGCGCCCTCATACTGCAACGATACCGGCGGCGGCCAGTAGACGTCATATATGTGGGCAAGGTCGCCACGGCGCTCCTCATGTCGGGCTTCGTTGACCTGCTCATCGGGCAGCCGATCCTGCCCGCGCTCGGTCTGGTTGATGTTGCATGGCTTCCTGGCCTCAACGCGGTCCCTGCCGCACTGGGTATCTATCGCCGAGCGCATGGAGGGGGAGTCTTGATGATGTCAAAGAATCATGGACGACTCCTTGTGCGGATTGCCTGGTCGATCTGCGCGGTCATGCTCGCCCATGTGTGTGCATTCGCGCCAAACACCGCCATCGCGGCTCAGATTGATTCCCAGCCCGAACTCGAGGAGGCGGAGGGGGCCGCGCTCTTGGACACCGGTGGCAATGTGCTGTATGCGTACAACGAGGAGGCACGCTTTCCTCCCGCATCGACCACCAAGGTAATGACCGCCATGGTAGCCCTCGACTCGGGACGCAACCTCGACGAGATGGTGACGATTCGGGAGGACGACCTCGGCGAGGGCGGTCAGCTTGCCGACTACGGCGACGGCGACCAGGTGCCCCTCGGCGAGCTCATGCAGGTGATGCTGGTCTACTCGGGCAACGATGCGGCCTACAACACGGCCTGTCACATAGCCGGCAGCGAGGAGGCCTTTGCAAAGCTGATGAACGCCAAGGCTAAAGAGATTGGCATGCAAAACACGCACTTCGTCAACTCCCATGGCATGGATGTGGACGACCACTATTCGTGTGCCAAGGACCTGGCCATCATGGGCAGGTACGCGATGCAGCACTATCCCTTTATCTGCCAGACGGTCGTCATGGAGGAGGCAGAGACTACCGTTCGCGGCTATCCAACGGTACTCAAGGCCACCGACCAGCTGTTGGGCAAGTTCGACGGCATCCGCGGCGTCAAGTCCGGCGCCGTCGCCGACGGTTATTCCTTCGTTGGCGCCTCCGGCCGTGGCGACATCCAGCTCTACTCTGGCGTGATTGGCTGCAAGACGGCCATGGGCCGCTTTAACGACACCGCCACCCTTATGGAGTGGGGTTATGAGAACTTTGGGGAGTACACCATCTCCAATGCCTCATGGATCACCAGGTTGCAGCCGTACGCCTACGACTTTGGCTACAAGGTTCCGCTTGGGTCTTTGCAAAACGTAACGTGCTCGCTCTGGCCCGCCATAAAGGACGTCTCGTACAAGAGCGTACTCGTTCGCCCCAATGCCTTGGTTGGCACCAACGACATCTGTGGTTGGTGTGACTGGAATCAGAAGGGACGAAGGATGGGCGGTGCCCTATACGGCACGCATGCACGACCGGTAAGGCAGTCTGCCTGGCCCCTGTTCGCGTCGCCACTCTTTGATGGTCCAGACCTGCGGGAGGGGGTTGCCGATGGGAAGTAGGCAAGATCAGAGGGGGCTTGGCGTGCTCTACGAGGAGCATATGGTTCTGGGGGCATCGTTTGGCCCCTCGCGTGAGCCATTACGCTACGTGGACGGCGAGGAGACTCTTGCGCGCGAGAGCATGCGGGAGGGCGCCCTTTTGTGCGATGCCTCGACGGCCAAGATGCTCTTACTCGGTGGGGCCTGTGCCACGTCCTATGCGACCACAGCCTGTGCCAGACCCGCCCTGGGTGTGGGACGCTGTGGCTTTGGAGCGGTGCTCACCGGCGATGGTTGCGTCGCATCCATACCGCTTTTGGCACGCACTGGCGACAACGAGTACGTACTCGTCGATTCGTCTGCACGCTCGGAAGTCCTGGAGGGATGGCTTTCGTTTCTCGCGGGCATAGAACAGGATGGGGTCGCACCCTTCGATGGCCTGCAGTGCGAGGACGTGTCGCAATCCCATGTGGTGCTTGGCCTTGCTGGCGCGAAGGCGGCCGACGTGTTGGCGGACTATACCAACCCAAGCAACCTACCACCGGCAGGGCACGTGCGCTCGTGCATGCTCGATCGTATTCCTTGCATCGTCATGCGCCTAGATGGCGTGGAGGTTCCCGCATACGTACTGCTCGTGCCCCCACATAAGGGCAGGGCATTGTGGCGCAGTCTGCTTTCCTTTGCTGAGGTCGTGCCCGTGGGACTCGACGCCATGCGTGACCGCATGCATCGCATGCTTTCCTGGAGCAGGCACCTGAGTGAGGTGGGACGTCTGCGCATCGACGCGAAGGAGCTTGCCAACCATGGCCTGGTTCGTCACTCGGCCGACTATGTTGGCGCGCGTGGCCTTACGGCCGCAGAAGAGGGGAGTGCACGGTGAAATACGCGATTAACGGCCTTGGCATACCCGAGGCGCACGGTCCGTACTCTCAGGGAACGACTGCCGGCAGGCTTGTGTTTGCCTCGGGCCAGATCGCATACGACCCCGAGGACGACTCGAGGCTCATGGAGGGAGGCGTCGCCGAGCAGACGGAGCGCATCATTGACATAATCGAAGCCATGCTGGACACGGTGGGATGCACGCTCTCCGACGTGGCCCAAACGACCGTTTACCTTACGAGCATCGACGACATGGGGCCGATGAACGAGGTGTATGCGCGACGCTTCGTGCCGCCGGCGCCCGCGCGCGCCGTCGTGGCCGTCTCGGCGCTTCCGCTCGGCGCCCTCGTGGAGATGGACTGCGTTGCGTGCCGATAAGGCCGTGTGTCGTGACGTTTTTTGCTGCCAAGGAGTATTATGGGGTGGAAGACAGCTATGAGGGGAGAGAAAATGCAACCCACGCATTCCAACATGGGTGCAACCGAGATATTTAGGATGCCATCGGCAGACTCCACCATTCCGGATCTGCTCGGCGACGCTGGATCTACCAAATGCACCATCACGATTGTTAAGGGTCCCATGTCGGGCGAGACCTTCGAGCTCGAGGACCAGGACATCACACTGGGAAGAGATCCCAAGAACTCCGTCTTTCTCAACGACATGACGGTGTCCCGCAGGCATGCCCACATCGACCTTACGGGGCTGGCCTCTGGCTACGCCACGATCGAGGACATGGGCTCACTCAATGGCACATGGGTGGACGGGGCCATCGTGAGCAAGGCCGTCCTCAAGGACGGATCGACCATACAGATCGGTACCTTCCGCATGGTGTTCCACACCAATCGACGCATCACGAGGGTAAAGACGGGATAGGCACATGCCAGACGCTGGGTATCTCACCATAGGCAAGGTGGTAAAGAAGCTGCAGCCGCAGTATCCCGACTTGTCGGTGTCCAAGGTTCGCTACCTCGAGGACGAGGGGTTGCTTAATCCCTCGCGCACCCCAGGTGGCTACCGGCTGTACTCCCAACACGACATCCGGCGTTTGGAAACCATACTCTATTTGCAAAAGAACCGCTTTATGCCCCTGCAGGTAATCAAGGAGGAGCTGGCGAAGGGTGAGTTCTCGCTCGCCCAGCTACTCAACCAGACGGGGGAGAGCGGCCTTGCGAGCGCCTCCGCATCTGGACCCGATGCCACCATGGCCACAGACAGCCAGGAGGACTTGGAGAAGTACCATCCGCTCAGCCGCATGCCCGAGATCCTGGGAGTTTCGGTGGGGTTCGTCCGCGAGCTCTCGGTGGCCGGCGTAATTAAGATGCGGACCTCGCCCCATGGCAGGGACTTGGTCGACGGGCACGACTTCCCGCTTATTCGCACGTGCGAGGAGCTTCGCCAATTTGGTATCGGCCCTCGCAACCTCCGGCAGTACGTGCAGGCCGCGAATCGCGAGGGCGGCATGCTCGAGCAAGCCCTAACGGTATACGGACGTCACGGATCGGGATCACAGCCAACACCAGAGCAGAAGGCCCGCTACCAGCAGGCACTCACACGCATGGTCACACTCACCAACAACGTGCGCGAGACGTTAATTCGCCGCAATCTTCGCGACACGTTCAAGGACATGGAAGACTAGCACGGCATTGAGCCAGAGAGGGGCACAGCATGGCGATTATGGATTACGAGAGGCTCGTAGCAGACATTCCCGACTATCCGGAGCCTGGCGTCATCTTTAAGGACATCACGCCCCTGTTGGCGGACAACCAAGCCTTTACCGCGGCGATTGACGACATCGCCAACCACTTTATGAAGGCCGGCATCACCAAGGTTGTGGGTGCCGAGGCGCGTGGGTTCCTCATTGGCGCTCCCGTCGCTTACAAGCTTGGGGCGGGTTTCGTCCCCGCACGCAAGCCGGGCAAGCTGCCGCGCGAAGTGTACTCGGAGCAATACTCCCTCGAGTACGGTAACGACGCGCTCGAGATTCACAAGGACGCTCTGTGCCCGGGGGATCGTGTGCTCATTGCCGACGACTTGGTCGCGACCGCCGGCACTGCCGTCGCCTCGGCAAAGCTCATCGAGAAATGTGGCGCAGAGCTCGTGGGCTTCGCATTTCTTATGGAGCTCTCCTTCCTCAACCCGCGTGACGTCATCGGCGAATTCTTCGACCAAGAGATCTATACGCTCGTTCAGGTGGGGTAGTGCACGCGGGCGCTCCACGGCCCCTGTCCAGGCATCGCAAGCGCATAGCCAAGCCTATCGAACTCCGTTTGAGCAAAACCAAGCGGCTCGCGCTGGTGGGCGAGGGGTTGATCGTGGGTATTGTCGTTGGCTTGGCTATAGCGCTGTATCGATTCGCACTCTCGCATGCCGAGGAGCTGCTGCGGTTCGTGACGCAACTCCTCGTGCAATGGGGACCGGCGGTGCTCCTGTGGTTTGGCATGCTGGCCATACTGTGCCTTTTGGTCGGGCGACTCCTCTTGCTGGAACCCTTTACGCAGGGTTCGGGCATCCCACAGCTCGACGCCGAGGTTGCGGGACGCATTGACATGCCGTGGGCTCGGGTTGTGCCCATTAAGATGGTCGAGGGCGTGCTTTGCGCCTTCGCCGGTCTCTCGCTCGGCCGCGAGGGTCCCTCCGTTTTGTTGGGAGGCATGCTTGGCAAGGGAGTCTCTCGCGTCTTCGGCGAGCGGCGTGGCCATGAGCGCTATCTGGTTACCTGTGGTGCGGCCGCTGGCATGTCGGCCGCATTCCACGCACCTCTTACCGGGGTGCTCTTTGCCGTAGAGGAAATCCACAAGGAATTCTCGGCCCCGCTGGTAATCTCTGCCATGACTTCCTCGGTGGCGGCCGACTACGTTTCATCCAACATTCTGGGCATCGAGCCGCTCATACATTTTATGACTTACTCCATGGTCCCGCACCAGCTGTACCCATGGGTCCTGCTCATGGGACTGGTTTGCGGTCTCTTGGGTGCCGCACACAACAAGGGCATGTTTTGGGTGCAGGATCACATATTTGGGCCATTGGAACGTTACCCCATCTATGTGCGCCTTGCCATACCGTTCTTCTTGGCCGGCGTGGCCGCCTTCGCGTTTCCCGACCTCATGTGCGGAGGCGACGCGATCGTCGAGCGCGTCCTGGACGTCCCTGCACAAACCTTGGGCATGCTTGCCATGCTCCTCGTGGGCAAATACGTGTTCACAGCCATCTGCTTTGGGTCTGGCGCCCCTGGCGGAACGCTGCTTCCCTTGGTTGTAATGGGGTCACTCGTGGGCGCCATCTACGGAATATGCGCCATGCGGATAGCACAGGTGCCCGAGGCCTATGTAAACAGCTTCATCGTATTGGGTATAGCGGGTATGTTCTCGTCGGTCATCCAAGCTCCGGTAACCGGAGTCGTGCTGGTGTTCGAACTCACGGGAAGCCTCGAGGCGCTCTTGGCAACATCACTGGTCTCCATTATGGCGTACGTAGTGTCTGGCTTGGTCGACGGTGAGCCATTCTACGAGCATCTTTACGGGAGACTCATCGGCAGGCAGTCACAGGAGTCACAGGATTTGCCACAGCGCCATGCAGGCGGCGAGAAGCTCGTGCGGACCTATGTGCTGAGCCCAGGGTCTTGCATGGAGGGCAGAGCAATACGGGACATCAGGTGGCCGCAAAACGTACTGGTCGTTACGATTAGGCGTGGGGGCACCGAACTGGTAGCCAAGGGCGACTGTGTTATGGCGGCGCTCGACGAGCTTACGGTGGTGTTCGACGTTGCCCGAGAGGACCAAACGCACACAGCCTTGAGGGAGCTCTGTGCACCAGCCGTGGCGGACGAGCCTGAGGCGCCATCCGCCACGTAAGACTGAACAAAAGTACGGTGGTGAGGGAGTGGTCTGTTCCTCTCTACTTTACATAACAACGATTATCAGAAAAACGAGTAACTAGCCCTCAACTGGCTGTCCCAGATATGCTGCCACGCTGGTCGCAGCAACAGCGCCATCGCTGGCAGCCGTCACGATTTGCCTGAGCGACTTCTTCCGCACGTCACCGGCCACGAAGAGTCCGGGCGTCCGCGTTTCCAGGCGGTCGTTTGCCACGACGTAGCCAACCTCGGCCACGTCCACCAGTTCGCTTACCAACTGTGACGCAGGCACGCGACCAACGAACACGAACACGCCCACGCCGTTATCAAACTCCTCGGTATGTAAATCGCCCGTCTTGTTGTCCCTAAAGGTGACGCTGGTAATCGCGTTGGTGCCGCCAATGGCGGTGATGCTCGTAAGGTAGCGCACCGACACCTTCTCGTTTTCCTCAACCTGGCGGGCAACCATGGCCTGAGCCCTCAGGTGGTCCTTGCGCACCACCATGGTTACGTGCGCGGCGAATCTGGTAAGGAACAGCGCCTCCTCGGCGGCCGAATTGCCACCGCCGACCACGAACACCTCGCGGCCCCTAAAGAACATGCCGTCGCAGGTAGCGCAGTACGAAACCCCCTTGCCAACAAAGAGCTCCTCGCCGTCGAAGCCCGCATGCCTTGGCGTGGCGCCACCAGCAAGGATAACCGCCTTTGCCACGTAGTTGCTCTCGTCGGTTTGCACGAGGAACAGCCCATCCTCCATGCGCTGGATGCTCGACACGTTGGAAACAACAATGTTTGCGCCAAGATCCTCGGCCTGCTGCCGCATGGCCTCAACCAGCGAATAGCCATCAGTATGCGGAACGCCTGGATAGTTGTCGATGTCGCTGGTAAGCACCATCTGGCCACCAACGGCCTCATGTTCTAAGACTACGGCATTGAGCATGGCTCGTTGGGCATAGATTGCCGCCGAAAGCCCGGCGGGTCCAGCTCCCACAATTACCAGATCCAAGGTCTGCTCTTCGCTCATTTCGCTCCCCTTCTCAAAGGATATTTACATCGTGCGCGATATATTATACCACAACAGGAACTTGGCTGAAACCTGTCAAAGGGGGTAACCCCCATTGATATGCCGCTTGCGGCAATCAATGGGGGTTACCCCCTTTGACAGGTCTGCACATCAATCAGTCGACGCCACTCGAGCCAAACCCTCCAGCGCCACGGTCCGTCTCGTCCAGACTATCCACCTCTTGCAACCGTACCGTGGGAACCCGCTGAATTACGAGTTGCGCTATGCGCTCCCCCTTTGTTACGCGGATGCTGTCTTCCCGGTTGAGGTTGATGGCCGCCACCTTGAGCTCGCCACGGTAATGCGAGTCGATGAGTCCGGGAGTGTTGGCAAGCGAGAGACCCGTCTTGAGCGCCATGCCACTTCGTGGCTGCAGGAATCCGGCATATCCCTCGGGAATGGCAATGGCAAGACCAGTGGATATGAGCTTGCGCTCCAACGGCCCAAGCGTCGCATCCTCGTTGGCCCTTAGGTCTAGTCCCGCATCGCCCTCATACGCGTAGGTGGGCATTTCTACGGACTCGTCAAGCCTGCGAATGGGCACCACCAAGTCTACGTTGCTCATCGGTTTAGACTCCTCAATTCGTTGGAGAACTCGTCCACGTCCTTAAAATCGCGATATACGGACGCGAACCTGATGTAGGCAACCTTGTCGAGGGTCATAAGGCGCATGAGCACCATGTTTCCAATCTCCTCGGAGGTTATCTCGTTGATGCCATTGTCCCTGAGCTCCGTGGCAACGTCATCGAGCAGTGCCTCCAGGCGCGTGAGCGGGATATTACGCTTAACCGTTGCGCGCAATAGCCCGCGCATGACCTTTTGGCGATCAAAAGTCTCGCGTGCTCCGTCCTTCTTAATAACGATGAGCGGCGTCTCCTCGCGGCGCTCGTATGTGGTAAAGCGTTTGCCACACCGCATGCATTCTCGTCGACGTCGTATGGCCTCGTGGTTTTCGGACGGCCTGGAATCAACGACCTTAGACTCTTCGTAGCCGCATGATGGACAGCGCATAACCCTCCCTCCGATTGAATAGAAAGAAGATAGCACATAGTCGAGGCAGAACGCGCCACACCGCTGCCTTTGTTTATCATCTGGCTACCTATGTGAGTACTCCCGCGGTTGCTACGAGGTCTGTGGCACCACGAGCGTTTGTCCCGGGTAGAGGCATGCAGTGTCCACATTGTTTGCCTGACGCATCCAGCGTACGAGTTCGGCGGTGCTCACGCCCTCTATGCTGTGCCGCTCCGCTATCTGCCACATGGTGTCTCCCGTCACAACCGACACCTCTTCCTTGGGTACATCATCGAGCAGCTGTGCCACATGCGAGGCGTGCGTCGCGTCCACCACCGACTGCGCAAGAAAGCAAACGACCAGAACAGACGCCACAAAGAGGGCAAGGAGCCCGCTGGCACCTCGACGTGCGGGCCTGCGCCGAGGCGCCGATGCATGCGTGTTGGGCTTCCTGCGAGCACCACCCTCGATTACGACAAGGTTCCTGGTAGCGGCACTCAAAGCGAGCGACCCGAACGTCTGGCATTTGTTGTCCATGTATTTCGCTTCCTTCCATACGGCGTGTATGGCTGTTATATCGTACGAAGTGGACTAAAATAGAAGAGTACACTTGTTTCCGAACATGTGTTACTATTATGCCAGTACAAAGGTTCGTGTCAAGTAAAACCGAACAATTGTTTTGTTGGAAAGGATAGTGCCGTGGAGCGCCCAAAAATCAGCAAGCGACAGCAGGCCATCTTCGACTTCATATGCCAGTACAGCAAGAGCCATGGGTATCCGCCATCGGTACGCGAGATCGGCGGCGCCGTGGGCTTGGCATCGCCCTCCACCGTGCATATGCACCTCAAGTCGCTCGAGGACAAGGGATACATCCACCGCGATTCGAAGAAGCCCCGCACCATAGAGGTTATGGACGAATCCCCCACCACGGCTCCCAAGCGCCCCATGGGCAATGCGCCCATACAACAGGACCTCACCAACGGAACCATATCGCTGCCGCTCGTCGGTAGGGTCGCGGCGGGAACACCCATTCTGGCCGAGCAGAACATCGAGGAAATGATTACGCTTCCCACGAGCATCGTTGGGGACGCCAGTTCGTTCCTCTTGCGCGTGCGCGGCGTGTCCATGATTAACGCCGGCATCTTCGATGGCGATCTCATCGTGGTCAAGGAGCAGCATGACGCCCGAGATGGCGAGATTATCGTTGCCCTCATTGACGAGTCTGCTACCGTAAAAACGTTTTATCGCGAGCGCGACATCGTGCGACTCCAACCCGAGAACGACTCGATGGAGCCCATATACGTGCGCAATCCCATCATTCTTGGTCGCGTCACCACGCTCATCCGCTCGTTCTAGCCATGCCACAGCACGCCGCCTCATCGCCTATTGCCGAGGAATCGACACAGGCACAAGGTGTCAACGGCCGACTCAGGCTGCTTGACGCCCTGCGTGGTTTTTCCCTCGTTTCGATGATTGGCTTCCACCTATGCTACGACCTCGTGTACCTCTGCGGCGTGGACCTTGCGTGGTTCAGGCCTCCGTTGCAGGACATATGGCGCTCAAGCATATCCTGGACCTTCCTGCTGCTCGCCGGCGTCATGTGCAGCATGTCGAGGAACAACCTTAAGCGGGCGGGAAAGTACGCCGCGTTTGCGGTGTCCATATTTGTCGTTACGAGCATCGCCTCGGTCGACGCGCCCATCAGCTTTGGCATTATTTACTGCATGGCCTTCTCTACGTTCCTGTTTTGGTTGTTGCAAACGCTTGGCATTCCCCCAAGAGGACCAATCGCGGCAATCACGTTCTTCGCACTGTTCCTGCTGGCGTACAACGTTCCTCGTGGCTTTGTTGGGTTCGCACCAGTGAGCATGCCGCTGCCTCGGTCACTCTACGAATCGAACCTGCTTTCCTGCCTCGGGTTTCCGGGTCCAGAGTTCATCTCGAGCGACTACTACCCCCCACTCCCCTTCTCACTTCTTTACCTGTGCGGTAGCTCCATGGGATGCTGGTGGCACGAAAGGGGTTTTCCCAAGCTCTTCTGGACATATGGCTGCCCACCTCTGGAATTAATAGGCAGACACTCCCTGCTGGTGTATGCCATCCATCAACCTGTGCTACTCGGTCTTGTGCAGCTGCTCTTCCCCAGCTAGCTTGAGCTCTGGTCGTCGGTGGAAAAACGGTGGCAACATAGCCATCCGCACCATACTCCTCATGGATTATCCTGCATCGCTCATGAATCATCTGGACCATCTTCCCCCGATCGTAGGGAACGCATACGGTTATGGTCGTGTCCAGTCGCGTTGCCTCTTTTGCAATCCGATAGGTCAGCGCGTCGATCCCCATGCCCGTTGATGCCGATATGCACACGGCCTTAGGATGGTCCCGACGCACGTGTTCACGCTGCTCTCGCGTGAGCAAGTCGCATTTGTTGAACACGAGCACCCGCGGCAGCTCCTGCGCTCCAAGCTCCCCCAGGATGTCCTCGACCGCCTTAATATGCCTCGGGGCATTCTGGTCAGACGCATCCACGACCAAAAGCAGCAGATTTGCCTGCTTTGCCTCTGCAAGCGTCGACTTAAACGCCTCCACGAGCATGGTGGGAAGCTTTTGCACGAACCCAACGGTGTCGGTGAGCGTCACCTTCTTGCCCTCGGGCAGCTCCAACGAGCGTGTTGTGGGGTCAAGCGTGGCAAAGAGCTCGTCCCGAACGTAGACGGACGCGTTGGTGAGTGCATTAAGCAGGGTTGACTTTCCGGCGTTGGTATAGCCCACCAGAGAGACGCGATACACGCCCGCCTCATGCCTCGACTTCGACTGCGTCTCCCTCCGGCGCTCCAGCACCCTCAGCTCGTTTTGCAGGGTAGCGATGCGCTTGCGAACCAGCCTTCGGTCTACTTCCAGCTGGCTCTCTCCCTGGCCGAAACGGCTTCCAATGCCACCTCGCGTCTGCTCCTTAACCAAGTGGCTCCACATGCCGCGCAGACGCGGCAGGAGGTACTGGTTTTGCGCCAGACGGACCTGCAGCCTTCCCTCCTTAGTCTTGGCGTGACTGGCAAAGATGTCCAAAATGAGGGCGGTCCGATCGATTACCTTGACGTCAGGGCCAACGATCTTTTCCAGGTTCGCCTGTTGCGAGGGCGTAAGCTCCTCATCGAACACGATAACGCCCGCCTCGAGCGCATGTGCCTGCTCTGCGATCTGTGCGGCCTTTCCAGTCCCCACATAGGTCTTCGCCACAGGCTTGCTCAACCGTTGGGTGCAGGTTGCGACGACCTGTGCCCCATCGGTCTGCACCAGTCGCGCGAGCTCGGCCAACGACTCCTCAATGGGCCATTCCAGGCCTGGTCGGTCCACCCCAACCAGCACGGCCTTCTCGCGCTTTTGCGACTCTTCCAAAACGTTGACAAAGGCTATGGGGTTCTCCAATCATCACAAATGAGCTGCACCATCTGCCCAGGCGCAAGCTCGTCCGCCGCAAGCCAGGTAACGCGCCCGTCTCGCTTGAGCCACGAAAGCTGCCGTTTGGCATAGCGTCTGGTATTGCGCTTTACCAAGGTGCGTGCCTCGTCCAAACCGATGGTACCCGAAACCGCGAGCACCACTTCCTTGTACCCGATCGCCTGTGAGGCCGTCGCACAGTCCAAGAGCCCACCGTCGATGAGGTCTGTTACCTCTTGCACCAGGCCATTGGCAAACATCTCGTCCACACGCGCATCGATGCGCGCATACAGCCACTCCCGCGAGTGCCCAATGCCCCATATGCGCGCCGCATAGTGCTCCTTACGGCTCTTGAGTCCCTCGTGGTGCGTCGCATACGAGGTTCCCTCGTCCAGCATCTCCAACGCCCGCACGACGCGACGCTGGTTGTTGGGATGTATGAGGGCCGCACTCTGCGGGTCACGCCTTTTAAGTAGGGCATGCAACTCCTCAGCACCATGCTCTCGGGCATACGTCTCGTAGCGCTTGCGGCCCTCACCCAGAACCTCTCCCTTAGGAAAGGACATTTCGTCGATTACCGCATCGAGGTATAAGCCAGTGCCGCCACACAACACGGGGACCACATCCTTGGACAGCAGCCCGTCTATGCATGCGCGCGCATCTGCCTGAAAGAGAGACACCGAATAGGGCGTGCCAATATCCACGACGTCCACCATGTGTAGGGGGCAGCGTCGCATCGCCTGGGGAACCTTTGCCGTGCCGATGTCCATTCCCCTATACACCTGCATGGCGTCTATGGACACGACCTCGCCACCCAACTCGAGGGCAACGCACTCGGCAAGCTGGCTCTTTCCCGATCCCGTGGGACCTACGATGCACAGTACGCGCCCGTCGCTCATCGGGGATTACCCGTTGGCGTACCAGAAAGGTACCAAGTCCGCGCCTGGTCAACGTATACGTCCACCAGCTTTCCCACAAAGGACTGCGCCGACGCGCCCTCTGGCAGGGCAAAGTGCACGGTCTGGTTCTTCTGACTGTGCCCGACCAGAATGGTGTCCGAGCGCTTTGACGTTCCCTCTACCAGCACCTCGACCGTATTGTGCAGGTCGAGTTGGTTCGCGTCGTACGAGAGGCGCATAACCAGGGATGCCAGACAGTCGAACCTTCGCTGAATGACCTCGCGTGGCGTATGACCCTCCATCTTTGCGGCGGGTGTACCGGGACGCTTGGAGTATATAAAGGTGTATGCGGAGGAGAACCCAACCTCGCTCATAAGCGTGAGGGTGTCCAAGAAGTCTGCCTCCTCCTCACCGGGGAAGCCCACAATGACGTCAGTGGTGAGTGCAAGTCCCGGTATGGCCTGCTGCAGGGTCCTGGCGAGTTCCAAATACTGCTCACGCGTATACTTGCGGTTCATGGCCTTGAGTATCCTCGTTGAACCACTCTGTACGGCAAGGTGCAGGTGCGGCATCACGGCACGGTTTCGCGCCATAGCCTGCACAACCTCCTCGTTAAGGTCCTTGGGATTCGACGAGGTAAACCGCAAGCGCTCGATCCCCGTTTGACTCACCTGGTCGAGCAGTTCGGCAAACCGGGGGTCTCCATAGAGGTCCCGACCATAGGAGTTCACGTTTTGACCCAGAAGCGTTATCTCGCGCGTTCCCTCGCCAACAAGGCGCTCGCACTCGCGTACGATTGCTTCCATGGGACGGCTGACTTCGCGCCCCCGAACGTGCGGAACGATGCAATACGTGCAAAAGTTGTTGCATCCCGTCATTATGGGTACCCAAGCACGGAACGACTGGTCCCGCTTCGTGGGCAGGTCAGTAGAGAATCCCTCGAGGTCCTCGCGAGTGTTGGCGAACACGCCATGCTTCGTTGTCGTGAAGGCATCCTGCAGCAACCCCGGCAAAGTGGATATGGCAGAGGTACCGAACACGACGTCTGCGTTGGGAATGTGCGAACGGATGGAAGCGCCGTCACGCTGGGCGATGCATCCGCCAATGGCCACGACACGTCTGCCACAGGGTGGCTTTGGCGCACTGATAAGCGAGGTGGCCTGACCGTACAGTTTCGTGTCGGCATGCTCGCGCACGCAGCACGTCATGAACACCACGATGTCTGCGTCGTTTGCGCCGTGTGCCTCGATGCAGCCACACGACTCGAGCAACCCACGAACCCGCTCCGAGTCGTGCAGGTTCATCTGGCAGCCAAAGGTGCGGACCACATAGGTTTTTCCAACGAGCAGAGGAAACTCGGCCATTTATCGAACAGGCTCCACAATACCGCTCGTCGAACCAACGGACGAGCCGCCAGACTGCCGGGATATGTCGTGCACATAGATGGCAATGCGAATAGCGGTGCGGCTCTCACCACCGATTTCTATGTCGCTAAACGTGGGTGCGCAGGAGATGTCCACGCCTGTGGGAATGAGGAACCCACGCGCAATTGCGATGGCCTTTATGGCCTGGTTCACCGCACCGGCACCCACGCACTGGATGTTTACGGGCACGCCATCCTTGACCATGCCCGCAATCGCTCCGGCGACCGAGGCTGGCGAGGACTTGCTGGATACTTTTAGAAAATCCATGTTGTTACTCCTAGGCACGAATGCACCTATCGTACGTTTTTGGTTCAGTGGTCAAACAATGTTTCAATTCTACATACAATTACAAAAAAAGAAAAGGCTATATTTCTCAATATACCAATATGATAGAAAAAGTTGTTAGTGCACGGGTTGACCAGGCTACTCGTCCTCCGCATACGGTATGCTCACCGTGAGCCGCCCGTCCGAGCACCGTACCGTCGCCTCACCTACCGGCACAACATAGTATCGACCTGCGACGCGCTCGAAGGCAGTAGCGCAGGCGTTGGCAAGAAGATCGCGCTCCTCGTCGCTCAGGGGCAGGCTCCTTCGCGTTGGCATGAGTGGTTGCGGCCTCTGTCCACCAGCTCGCGGCTGCACCTGCGCCAAGACGTTCCTCAAGGGGGCTATCTCGTTGCGCACGATGCGGTGAGCGGTGCGTTCCGACATGTCCATCCCCATCTTTGCGGCCACCGCGGCAAGCTCGCGCGCGTCGCACGCTTGGGCTGGCATCGCCACGAGCGGAACTGTGTCGTCATCCGCATCGGCCTTCGTGCCAAGCGAGCCATAGGTGCCCAAGGCATGCTTCCTCATGGTGGAGAGAATCTCGGATGGGAGACCACAATATACGTTACAGGCCGCCTTGGACTCCAAAGCGAACTCGACACAGGCTCGGACGATGTTCTTTGGACCACGTACCACGTCGTCTTCCCGCTTGTTCGAGCCCACCGTGGGCCATGTGGACTGGTCGGCGCGCTCCTTTATCCTGTCCACGTCAAAACGGACCTGGATGACGCTACCCCGCCCAGGACCAGAGAGCACCACGCGTGCCTCCTGCGCGTTCTCGCGTATGGAGAACAACGCCATGCCCCTGCCGTGTACGCCCCATTTGTCCATGAGCATGGAATCGAGCTTGGACGTAACGCGCGCGTCGAAGATGCGCTCGGTCATATGCTGGGGAATGCCCGATCCGTTGTCGACCATGGTGAGGGTTCGACAGCTTCCCTCGCGCGATGAGGCAAGGTAGATGCTGGTGGCGCCGGCATCGCGGGCATTGCGCAACAGCTCTATGGTGGCGTCTTCCACGCATTGTATGTCGTGCTTCGCCTGCCGGCGCTCAGCCTCCGAGACCCGCAGCCTCACAAAGCCGTCGCCAAGGCGCTCCTCCACACGCAAACCGTCACCGCCCGACAGGGCGGTGACGAATCCCAGCAAATCGTGCGGTTGTGTTTGCTCTTCCTGGCTCAACGCTACTTCGCAATGCCGATTGCGCGCGACTCACGGATGACGACAACGCGAACCTGTCCGGGATACTCCATCTCGTCCTCGATCTGCTTGGCGATGTCGTGGGCGAGCACGGTGGCCTGAGCGTCGGATATCTTGCTCGGCTCGACCATAACGTGCAGCTCCCTGCCAGCCTGCATGGCATAGGTACGCTCCACGCCATCGTGTGCGTTGGAGATCTGCTCGAGCTTCTCCAGGCGCTTTATGTAGGCCTCGGCGGACTCGCGACGTGCGCCGGGTCGGGCGGCTGAGATGGCGTCTGCTGCCTGGACCAGCACGTCGAGCACCGTATCGGGATCAACGTCTGCGTGATGCGCCTCGATGGCATGAACGATGGCGGGTCGCTCCCCGTAGCGGCGAGCGAGGTCGGCGCCAATTATGGCATGCGGGCCTTCCACCTCGTGGTCAATGGCTTTGCCGAGGTCATGCAGGAGGCCGGCACGCTTTGCGGGTGCCGAGTCGAGTCCCAGCTCGGAGGCCATCGTCCCACAGAGCGCCGAAACCTGCACCGAGTGCTGCAGCACGTTCTGGCCAAAAGAGGTGCGATAGCGCAGGGAGCCAAGGGTCTTGATGAGTTCGGGGTGCAGGTCGTGAATGCCCGCATCGAAGGCAGCCTGCTCGCCCGCCTCCTGAATGCGCTCATTGACGAGTTTTTCGGCCTTCTTGTACATCTCCTCGATGCGCGCGGGGTGGATGCGCCCGTCGGCAATGAGGTTCTCCAGCGTCACCCGAGCCGTTTCGCGGCGCACGGGACTAAAGCTGGACAAGATAACGGTCTCGGGGGTGTCGTCTATAACCAGCGTCACACCCGTCACCTGTTCGAAGGTGCGAATGTTGCGCCCCTCTCGACCGATGATGCGACCCTTGAGGTCGTCGGACGGAATGTGCACGGATGTCACCGTAATCTCGCCCGCTTGGTCGGCGGCACAGCGCTGAATGGCGGTAGATACGATCTCGCGCGCCGTCTTGTCGGCCTGTGCGCGCACGCGCTGCTCCGACTCACGCAGAATCTGTGCCTCGTCACGAACAGTCTCCTCGCGGACCCGGTCCAGAATCTCCTTGTGCGCATCCTCTTTGGTAAGAGCCGAGATTCGCTCGAGCTCGGCCTCCTGCGTGGCATAGAGCCGATCCACCTCGTTTCGGCGCTTGTCGAGAGAGCTTTGCATGTTGGACAGCTGGCCCTCGCGCTTGTCGAGCACCTCGTTGCGCTTGTCGAGAGACTCTTCGCGCTGCATAATGCGGTTTTCCATGCGCTCGAGCTCACGCTTGCGACGCTTGTCCTCGGCCTCGTTCTCGCGCCGTTCCTTGAGGATCTCCTCCTTGGCCTCCAGGATGGCGCTGTTCCTGGCGGTCTCGGCAGCACTTTGGGCCGTGGCCGTAATCTGCGCGGCCTCCTCGTTGGCCTGCTGCACCTTGCGCTCTGCTTCCAAAACGCGTGCGCTGTTCCTGCTTGACGCAACGTAATAGGCGGCTAAGCCTCCCACCACGATGCCGATTAACACCCCAATGATGATTTCTAGCATGGCGGCTCCTCTAGTAGGCAAGTAATTTGCATATGTAAGCGGCCGCACGAAACCCACCGTGCGGCACCCGCCATCCGAGGTAGTACTGGCCACCGTGCCGAACAAGAATAATGTTGTAAATAACGCAAACAATAATCCGTTGCGGTAAGCAGCGGACAAGGTATCTCAAATGACATAACAGATAATATGTTTGACATTCATGCATGTCAAACAAAGAGTGGCGCTTGTCGCACGAATCTAGAAAAAAAGCGTTACTTTCACGCGTCGCCTAGAACGGTCCGCGCCGCATCCATGGCCACACGCTGCGCGAAGCCCCGCCCGACGAGGAAGCGAACCAGCTTGGCATACTCGTTGGGGGGACGCACGTGCTTTCGTCGCGCAACGTCAACTGCCCGCTCCAGCTCCCCGTCCTCGTCCACGAACGCATGAGGCCACCCCTCAAGCTCATCCAGGCTCACCCCCCGCCGCACCAGCTCGCGCTCTATGCGCCTGAGGCCCCAACCGGCAAAAATCTTGGAGCGCACGAAGACCTCGGCAAACCGCATGTCACTCACGAGGTTCGCGCGCTCAAGCTCGGTCACCACATCGTTACGCACGTCTTTGGAATACCCGGAATCGGCAAGCTTGCTGAGCAACTCTTGCCTGGCGTATTCTCGCTTTTGCAGCAGCTGCAGGCAATATGACTTTGCGACCGACCGACTGGTGCAATCGAGTTGCTCAAAAAGGTTGCCCCGACTGTTGAAACGTGCGTTCCTCAGCGATGGGTCCCTCTGAATGGCATTGGCGACCTGACGAGGCACGCGAAGGTATTCGTACTCCCCCATCCGCTCAATTACGAGCGTATCCTTTGGGCGAGGCCCGCCCCATTGGGAACGGGCCGCATCGTCTTTGAGCACCTGCCAGGTTAGCGCACCCGAATCGCGTGTCACTGCCCCTCGCTCGCCTGCTCGAACTCAGTGAAGTCCATGTCGGGTTCGCCCACACGCTCGTCTCCGAGCTCCAGGCCACAGGCCACACGAACCTCGTGGTCAATCTTGTCTCGCAGGTCTGGATGCTCGGCAAGGAACAGCTTTGCCGCCTCCCTGCCCTGTCCCAGGCGATCGTCGCCATACGAGAACCACGTGCCCGACTTGTCCACGATGTCGTATTCGACCGCGAGGTCCAGGATCGAGCCTTCCTTGGATATACCCGTCCCATACATGATGTCGAACTCCGCCTGCTTAAAGGGTGGTGCGACCTTGTTCTTTACCACCTTCACGCGAGCGCGCATCCCCAGTATCTCGCCGTCGCGCTTTATGCTGTCTATGCGACGTATGTCCATGCGCACCGTGGAGAAGAACTTGAGCGCGCGACCGCCCGGCGTCGTCTCGGGGTTGCCAAACATCACACCAATCTTCTCGCGCAGTTGGTTGATAAAGATGCACGTCGTGTTGGACTTGGAGAGCGATCCTGCCAGCTTGCGCAATGCCTGACTCATGAGGCGAGCCTGCAGGCCAACGCTCGTGTCGCCAATCTCGCCCTCTATCTCGGCGCGAGGAACCAATGCGGCCACGGAGTCGATTACCACCACGTCGATGGCGCCGGAACGCACGAGCATATCGCAGATTTCGAGCGCCTGCTCGCCCGTGTCGGGCTGCGATATGAGCACCTCGTCGATGTCCACGCCAATACGCGCCGCATAGCCCGGATCAAGGGCGTGCTCGGCGTCGATGAAGGCCACGACACCTCCCAGAGCCTGTGCCTCGGCAAGTATTTCCAGCGAGAGCGTGGTTTTGCCCGATGACTCAGGGCCATAGATCTCTACAATGCGACCGCGTGGCACGCCGCCAATGCCAAGGGCTGCGTCTAGCGCAATGGAGCCAGTGGGTATGGCCTCCACCTCGAGCTCTGGACCTCCGTCGCCGAACTTCATGATTGCGCCCTTGCCAAAGCGCTTCTCGATCTCCTTGGTGGTGCTGTCGATTACCTTCTCGCGCTCCTCACCATAGGTGCGTGGGCGAATCTCCCTGCTTACGTTCTTGCTGCGTGCCATAGGTACGTCCCTTCTCTTGTGCGCCTTGCATATTACAACGAACACGCGTTCGTTGCAACCCATCATGCGGTGATTCTAGCAGGCGCATTTTTTGCAATTTCGCAGTAAAAGAACAGCAATTGCGCAGGCCTTTTGCAACCATGCACCACATTGCGACCGCTACCTGCCACGTTGGCAAATTGTTCTAACGAACACGTCGTGCAGCATTCCAAACGAGAATTTTGGCCAGAGACCGCGTGCCGACCGAAGGAGGTGACCCCCATTGATATGCCGCTCTTGCGACAATTGATGGGGGTCACCTCCTTCGGTCGGCTATCACAGCTTATTCCACATTGGACCCGCTTACGTGTGGCCAGCAGGACACAAAGTAGTCGACGCCCGACCAGGCGGTAAGCGCTACGGCAATCCACAGCAGTATGTGGAACACCGTGTGGGCAACCGATGCGACCGCAAAGGTTGGCGGTAGGGCACGCACGACGAGCAGGCCACAGATGGCGACCATGGTTACCGCGGTCTTCCATTTGCCGAGGTTTGAGGCGGCGACGACTACGCCATCACTTGCCACCACCATGCGCAGCCCGCTTACCAAGAACTCCCTCGACACGATGACGAGCAACACCCAGGCGCTCACGTCCCCGACTTCCAGCAGGAAGCAGAGGGCAACCACCACGGCGAGCTTGTCGGCGATGGGGTCGAGGAACTTGCCGAATGCGGTGACCTCGTTGCGGCTCCTGGCCAGGTATCCGTCCAGCTTGTCGGTAAGCGATATAAGCATGTACAGGATGGCGACTCCCAAACAGGGCAAGGACACCTCCGTGGGTGAGGGTACGCACAGCTCCGCGACCAAAAGCCACACGGGCACGAGGGCAACGCGAATCATCGTTACCACATTTGCGGGGGTCCATATGCTGCCGGACGTCCTCATCGCTCAACTCCGTCCTCTTGGTCAATGCTCACGGGCACGCCAATGAGCTCGTAACAGAACGAGTCCACCAGTCTGCAGCGAACGATGTCTCCCACGCTCGCCTCGCCCTCCGCTATATGGACGGCGCCGTCACAGTCGGGAGCCTGGAACCATGCATGTCCAACGAATTCAAACCCGTCGTCGGTCTGTTCCACCCCGTCGACTATGACGTCAACCGTCTCGCCCACATGCGATGCCGTGGAGGCAAAGCCCAGCTGCTCCGCCACGTCCATAAGGCGCTGTGCTCGGTCGAGCTTCGTCTCCTCGTCCACCTGTCCATCCATGAGGGCTGCCGCCGTACCTTCCTCGGCCGAGTACGCAAACACGGAGGTGTAGTCGAACTCCTGCTCCTCCACGAAATCGATCAGCTGACAGAAATCCTCTTCGGTCTCGCTGGGAAAGCCAACGAGACCAGTCGTGCGCAGCACCAGGTTGGGTATCTCCTCCCGAAGGCGAGCGAACAATGCCTGGAGCTCCTCCCGGCTCCCCGACCTTCCCATCTTGCGGAGGACTGAGGCACAGCAATGCTGTATGGGTATGTCGATGTATGGCAGCACCTCGGGTATGTCCCTGAGCGCGGCAACAAGGCGCTGCGTCATGCCCTCGGGCTGCAGGTACAGCACGCGAACCCATCCATCAAAGGGACGCACGACCCGCGCGACCTCGTTGAGCAGCCAGGCAAGGTCCTTCTCGCCCTCAAGGTCACACCCCCAAACGCCCGTGTCCTGGCCTATGAGCACAATCTCGCGCACACCGCCCTCCATGAGCGCCTGCACCTCGTCGCAAATCTCACGAGGCGGACGCGAGGCATACCGCCCCCGAATAAACGGGATGGCGCAAAAGGTGCAGAACCGGTCACACCCATCCGAAATCTTTACGTATGCAGACGTACCCTCAACCGTCCTGAGCGCCGATTCCTGCGACTCCATAAGCCCATCGTCGAGACCCAGCACGTCGCACACGACCTCGACGATTCGCTCCTCCTCTTCCACCGTTACGAATGCGGCAACCTCGGGGAGTTCCTTGGCCAGCTCCTCCCCATAGCGCGAGGGGACGCATCCGCACATGATAAGGGGCACGGACGCGTCGAGGTCCTCACTCGCCGCGGCAATGCCAAGAATCGTCTCGATGGACTCCGACGTGGCAGATGCCAGGAAGGAGCAGGTGTTTATGAGCACCACCTGCGCATCCTCAATCGATTCGCCCTCGACGAAGCCAGCGTCAAGCAGCCTCGCGCGCATCCGGTCGGTGTCGACCTCGTTCTTCGCGCAGCCAAGCGTTATGCAGTAAAACGTGGCGTAGGTCATGTTAGTACCCGCTCTCGGTATAGGTTCCATAGTATTCCGAGCCCAAAGAATCGTCCCCGTACTGCGATTGGCCACTCTCGTTGAGTCCGGTCTCGCTGGAGAGACCGGACTCTGAGCTACCGTTACCCATCTTTGCGGAGTCCGTCTGGGAAGACATGCCGTCCTCGATGGATGTGGAGCCATCTTGGGCATCCGTCTTTGTACTCGTGGTGCTTCCCACTTGTCGTCCCGGCCCCTGTATGCGAATCGTGCCGATGCCGGATGCCATCGAGTCGAACTGAACCTGCTTGCCATCCTGCAGCACGGTTACCGCTCCGGTATCACCCGACTGTATGGTGATGGCGTCGCGCACGTGGAAGGATTTCTGCCAAGGCCCCGTTACCGTCTCGGCTACTTCGCTCTTTCCGTCGCAGCTAATCTCCAACCATGCCACGGCACCATCGGCCACCGCCACCGAGACGCTTACGTCGGATGCCGACGTGCCGGACTGGTCGGTACCCGACGCTCCGGCAGACGTCGTACCGGCTGCGGAGCCGGTACCCAGCTTACTCGAGTTCGTGGTCTGTGCACTCGAGGTGGAACCACTGTTCTCCTTGCTCACCTCCTGGGACTTGGCAGTCGCATTTTTGTTGGCGTCGCTCTGCTGCGCGGTGGTTATGGGAACCGTACGTGTGGGGTTGGCCGTCTGGCTCACGCAGGAGTGTATGGACAGCACCATTACCACGACGAAGACGAGCACGACCACGCCGATAATGATGAGCGGACGATTGTTGGCGCTCCCCTGCCGCCTGCCGCTGCCGCCCCTGCCCCTGGTGTCCTTTTGTTCGTTGCGACGCCGCTGCCGATGCGGCTGCTGGGTGGAGCGCCTGCTCACCTGCGGCCTGCCCGCACGGGCATCGCGTGGCATTCGCCTGCGTCCCTGGCTAGACGACGCAGCCTCATAGGGCATGGCGTCCCTTCCCATCAGCAGGTCGTCGTCGTATTGTGAGTAATCGAGCGAGAGCGTGCTTATGTCGTTTCCGGCTCCTCTTCGCTCACCACGAGAGCTGTATGCTGGAGCCTTTCCGGTATACGGCCTTCCCTGCGGGTACGCCTCGCCGTCTTCGGTCACATCGCTGGCACGGGTCGTAACGCGTGTGGTTGCAAACGACCCGAGGTCGCCCGCATATCCGCCGGATGTGGGCAGCAGGCCCCGTGACGGCACGCGTGGAACGTCGGCACCTCTCTCCGAGTCTCCCTGCGCATCCATGCTGCGGGCATCCGCCCTGCCACCACGGCGAGAGGGCCGGTGCTTGCGGGCATCAAGCTCGTCGAGGTAGGCATCAACCACGACGCCTGCGTCCAGGCCAAGGTAGCGCGCATACGACGAGAGCATGCCCTGCGCATAGCCGCTCTTGGGCATCTCGTTGAAGTTGCCCTCCTCGAACGCTACGAGTACGTCCTCGCGCAACCTCAGAACGCGCGAGGCCTGTCCTATTGAGTAACCCAGCTCTCTTCTGCGCTCGGAGAGCATCTCGCTAAACTGCGGGCGATCCATACTACACGACCTCCCTGTACTTTGCGTCTTGCACGCGAAGCTCCTCCAGACCGTCCTCGTCCAGAAGCACCTCGCGGGGCTTCGAGCCGTCGGGTGGGCCAACCACACCCTTGGCCTCGAGCATGTCCATGATCCTGCCGGCACGGGCATAGCCAACCTTGAGTCTGCGCTGCAGGCCAGACGTGGAGCCAAGGCGGGACTCCACCACGATTTGGGCCGCCTCCCACACCAGAGGATCGTCATCCTCGGCCACACCGCCACCAGTGGCACCACCAGGTGCCTGCCCGGGAACGACAGCCGAAAGGATTTCCTCGTGATAGTCGGGCTCAGCCTGTTCGCGAATGAAGTCCACGACACTGTTAATCTCGTTGTCGGAAGTGTAGCAGCCCAGCACACGCTGCATGTTGAGTCCACGATACTTAAAGAGCATGTCGCCATTGCCCAACAATCGCTCAGCGCCCACCTCGTCCAGGATCACGCGCGAGTCGATGCCAGACGAGACCTTGAGCGCAACGCGGTTGTCGATGTTGGATTTAATGAGACCCGTAACCACGTTGGCCGAGGGGCGTTGCGTGGCGATGAGCAGGTGGATGCCAGCGGCACGGGCAAGCTGTGCGATGCGCACGATGGACGCCTCCACATCTTTGCCGGCCACCATCATGAGGTCCGAGAGCTCGTCTATAACCACGACCAAATAGGGCATGGGCTCTGGAGGGTTTTCCATCTCGGCAAGCTTGCCCGAGACGCACATGCGGTTGTACACCTTAATCTCGCGAGCTCCGGCCCGCTCGAACACCTTGAGCCTGCGCTCCATCTCGGAGACGGCCCATTGCAGCGCGCTCGCCGCCTGGCGAGGCTCGGTGACCACGGGAACGTAGAGGTGCGGCAGACCGTTGTAGCAGCTGAACTCCACGCGCTTGGGGTCGATCATGATGAGGCGCACCTGCTTGGGGGTGGTGCGCATGAGCAGCGACATGATCATCGAGTTGATCATGACCGACTTGCCCGAACCGGTAGTTCCGGCAACCAGCATGTGCGGCATCTTCGCGATGTCGGCCACCACCGGCTTGCCGCTCGAGTCTCGACCGATGGCAACCTCGAGCGGGCCTCCGCTGGCAAAGGGCAGCACGTCGCCCAAAAACACGTCCTGCCTTGTGGAGTTGGGGATCTCGATGCCCACGTACGACGTGCCGGGTATGGGCGCGAAGATTCGCACCTTCTCTGCCGCCAATGTCAGGGCAATGTCGTCCTCAAGGTTCTTGATGCGGTTCACGCGCTCGCCCTCGCCCATCTCCACGCGGAAGGTCGTGACGATGGGACCAGATATGTAATCCACCACACGGCTGGTGAGGCCGAACTCCTGAAGCGTTCCCTGCAGACGCGCCATGGTCTCGTCCAGCTCCTCGCGGCTGCTGGCGCTACCTGCCGAGTCGGGGTTCGAGGTGAGCATGGACAGGGGTGGCAACTCGTACCCTTCGGTTCCCTCCCCAGGACGCGTCGTAGACTTGGGACCGGACCCCTGCTTTGGCCGCGATGAGGCCTTGGGGTTCTTGAGGAAGTCGGGTATTGCCACCTCGGACGCAGCCTGCCCCTTGGGTTGCGCGGGACGCTCCTTGTCGCTCGCGCGTCGCCTCGTCTTGCGCGCGGCCCCCTTGCCCGCCTTGGCTCCCTTGGATTCCTTGGGGCCCTTGTCCTGCTTGATTACGGTGGTCTTTACGGGCTGGTTCTCGCCCATGTCCTCGGGCGCATCCTCGTCGAGCAGGTCCAGCGCGAGCTCGTCGTCTCGTTGCTCCATACGACGAGTTTGCCTCTTGGGCCTGCGTGTGAGCACAGACGTCTGCCTGGCACCTATAAACGAGGTCTGTCCCGCGGGCAGCACCGTGGTCGTGCGCGGCTGCTCCTGAACGGGCTCGCTTGCCATGGAGCGCTGGGACCTCGCGTAGGCCATGCGCTCCTCACGCGCCTCCGCACGAAGCTCACCAATGTGGATGGCTCCGGCACGAAGCCGTATTATGCAGCCCGAGATGGAGAATCCGCACACGATGATGCCCAGGACCGCCAGACCAACCAGCAGCACCAGTCCCACGGGCTTGCCCAGCAGGCTGAGCAGCGCCCAGGATATGCCGCCACCTACGTATCCACCGGCGTCGCGCAGGACGACCGGATCGAGCACGAGCCCGGGGTCCGCTTCGGCGCCGGGCACGAATAGCGATATGAGCGAGAGTATGGCGATGGAGATGAGGCCAAGACCCAGAGCCGCTCTGGTTCCCAGAGGCTCCTCGCCCTCAACAAAGAAGGTAATTGCGAAGAACAGCAGCGAGACGGGACACAGGATGGCACCCACGCCAAAGCACACGAAGAGCACCTCGGCCACGGCATGCGTCACGACCGCGCTCGAGGGCGCGACCAACGAGACAAGCATGGCTATGGCAAGGACTGCAAGGGCGACGCCAATGATGTCGTTTTGCGCCGAGGCGCGTCCCACGGACCCTCTGGCCGAGGACCCGCGCGCCGTACCCTGTGTTTTGCCCTTTGCTGCGTTTTGTCTACGTTTTTGAGGCATCTACACCTCCATGACGACCGGTATTACCATGGGCCTGGTGTGCGTGCGGTTCCACAGGAAGTTGGAAAGACTGTTGCGAACCCCCTTGCGCAGCTGATCGATGCCCACGTCGGTATTGGAACTCTTGTCCACGCGGTTGCGAACCACTTCCTGGGCGTCTGCCGACAGCTCCTCGTCGTTTGCGAACGAGACGCCCCTGCTGTAGATCTCGATGCCACGCGCCTTGTGCGACCGATGCGATACGGTAACCACGCAGGTGACTATGCCGTCCTGCGAGAGCTTCTGGCGGTCGCGAAGCACCACCGGGTCGGCGTCGGTAACCGAGAGGCCGTCCACGTATACGACGCCCGAGTCCACCGGCTGGCCAATGCGTACCTTGCCGTTGCGCATCTCGAGCGCATCGCCGTTGTCCACCACGAATATGTTTTGCTGCGGAATGCCCATCTCGCGCGCGAGCTGGGCATGCGCGCGCAGGTGGACGGCCTCGCCGTGCACGGGCATGAAGTAGGTGGGGTGCACCATGGCCAGCATGAGCTTGAGCTCCTCCTGACTGCCGTGACCCGACACGTGCACGAGGGCCCGGCTCTTGTCGTAAATGTCGCAGCCCACCTTGGAAAGCGCGTTGACGATTCCGGCAACGCTCTTCTCGTTGCCCGGCACTGGTGTTGCCGAGATGATGACCGTGTCGTTCTTCGAGATGGAGAGTGAGCGGTGCTCACCGTTTGCCATGCGCGAGAGTGCGGAGAGCGGCTCGCCCTGGCTTCCCGTGCACAGCACCACGATCTTGTTGTCGGGCAGCTCGTCAACGTCGAAGGCGTCGATGATGTCCTTGTCGTCTATGTGCAGGTAGCCGAGCTCGCGGGCGACGCGCGTATTGGTGATCATCGACCTGCCCGTTACCACCACCTTGCGGCCCACGGCAACACTGGCGTCGCAGATTTGCTGCAGCCTGTGGATATGGCTCGCGAAGGAGGCGACCACCACGCGACCGGGCGCGTTCTTTATGATGTGCCGCAGGGATGGGCCGACGGCCGCCTCGCTTGCGGTGAACCCTGGCATCGTGGCGTTGGTGTACCGTGCCCGCCGGCGTGCGCAAGATGACGCCAAGTGCCGCAGGGATGGAGTGGGTCATCCCAAAGAAGCAGATGTTGAATGCCCCGAGCTTGATGCATTGGCCGTCCTCGACCTCACACAGCTTTTGCGAGCTAATCCTGTGCTCTGCGATCTTTCCCTCGATGAAGCCGAGCGTGAGCTTGCTCGAGTAGATGGGCACCTTTGGCTTGAGGTCCATGAGCAGGTACGGAAGCGCACCAGTATGGTCCTCGTGCCCGTGGGTGATGATGATACCGCGCAGCTTGTCCTCGTTCTCGAGCACATAGGTGTAGTCCGGAAGGACCAGGTCTATGCCGAGCTGCTCGTCATCGGGAAACATGAGGCCGGCATCCACGAGTACCATGTCGTTTTCGTACTCGAATACCGTCATGTTCTTGCCTATGCCGTCCAGACCACCAAGCGGAATGATTCTGAGTGGTGTCTGTCGTTTTGCCATGCTTGTTGCTTCCTTTCGTCGTACGTGCATATATGCATACCTCGCCTAGCGAGGTGATTGTCCGAGTGAAACATTGTAGGCTTTATTGGCCGCCGTGGACGGCGCATGCCAACAACCACAGAGAAGTCGCTCATCTCTGTGGTCGCTCGGACATACGCAAACCGTAACGGCCGATTCCCGCGAGTCGCCTCTTCTTCTACTTGAGCTTTTGCCCGCAGATCATGCAGAACTGGTGAGAGGGATCGACGGGGCTTCCGCAGGTGGGGCATGTTTGCGGAGCTGCCGCCTGAAGGGGTGACCCGCACTCCATGCAGAACTTGTCACCAGGATTGACCGGACTTCCACAGCGCGGACAGATGAGGTCGGTCGTCGTGGGCGTGGGCATGGCCGTCGGCGTCACCATGGCCTCGGGTTCGGGCTCTGGTGCCGGTTCGGACTCGAGCTCAGGCTCGGGCTCGGGTTCTGGCTCGGGCTCGGGCACAGGCTGCGGTTCGGGTTAGGGTTCGGGCTCGGGTTCCGGCTCGGGCTCGGGTACGGGCACAGGCTGCGGTTCGGGCTCGGGCACAGGCTGGTTCACCTCGTCCTCCACGGCCATTGCGGGCATCACGATGGTGGCATCCAGCTTGGGAAGCTCCTCGGTGATGCTGGCAGGCTCTTCCTCAACTATGATGGTCTTCTCGAGCGATGAGACGCTCTTGGGCGCAGGGCACTCCCCTACGTTTGCCGATGCCGTGGAGCCTGTTTCGCTCGTAAGCTCCTCTATGCGCCTGAGGATGCGCTCGCGCTCTGCATCGCACGTGGCGATGCCGTCATACAAGGATTCCCTGCCCCACCGCAGCTCTGCGTTGTCCTTGGTAGCCTCGTACAGGCTTGAGCCAAGATGGGCGGTAAAGCCCAGGCGAATTCGGGAAAGCTCTTCAATGCGCTCGCGGAGAATTTCTATGTTGGATGTGTTGCCGTAATAGCTCGACATGGGAAACTCCTTGTCTTTCGTCGTCTGTTATCCCATGTTACGGCAAAACGCGGGGTGTGGCAACGAACCGTTGAATCTGTGGGGTGTCCGTTTGGGAAGCGGGTAGCCCTTTACGGGCTTACCGGATTGTGCTGGCCTGTCAGTAGGGGTTACCCCCGTTGATTGCCGCTAGCGGCAATCAACGGGGGTAACCCCTACTGACAGGCTATGACCCAGCTTGCAAACGGTTACTTGCCCTCGTGACGACGGCGCGGACGGCGCTCGCTGCCACCGTTGTCGCCCGGCCTGCGCGTGCGCTGGCGTGGCTTCTGCGAAGGAGCGTTGCCACCTGCCGACGCAGGGGCCTCGGGCTTGTCGATGCGATCGAGGCTTACCTTGCCCTTCTCGTCGACCTCAAGTACGCGGACCCGTACCTCGTCACCAACCGAAAGCACATCCTCCACCTTGTCGATGCGACCCTTTGCCATGCGCGATATGTGCAGTAGGCCATCCTTGCCGGGAAGCAGCTCGACGAATGCGCCAAACGGCTGAATGCCCACAATACGACCGGTGTACTCCTCGCCCGGCTCGGGCACCTTGACGATGGCCTTGATGCGCTCCATCGCGTCGTTGGCCGCGTCGGCCACACCAGCGATAAACACCATGCCATCCTCCTGGATGTCGATGGTGGCACCCGTATCGTCCTGAATGCCACGAATCACCTTGCCGCCCGAGCCGATTACGTCACGAATCTTGTCGGTGGGAATGGAGAGGGACAGAATCTTGGGTGCGCAGTCCTTGGTGTCCTCGCGAGGAGCGGGGATTGCCTCGAGCATTGCGTCCAGAATGAACATACGTCCCTCGTGCGCCTGCATGAGGGCGCTGCGCAGGATTTCGGGCGTGAGACCGGTCGCCTTGTTGTCCATCTGCATGGCGGTAATGCCGCGGGTGGTGCCGCACACCTTAAAGTCCATGTCGCCCAAGAAATCCTCGACGCCCTGGATGTCGGTGAGTACCACGGTCTTGCCTTCCTCTTGGATGAGACCCATGGCCACGCCAGAGACCGGACGCTTGAGGGGGACGCCGGCATCCATCAGTGCCAGGGTGGAGCCGCAGGTTGAGGCCATCGAGCTCGAACCGTTGGACTCCATAACCTCGGACACCACGCGAATGGCGTAGGGGAATTCGTCCTCGGACGGAATCACGGGGAGCAGCGCACGCTCGGCGAGGGCGCCGTGACCCAGCTCGCGACGCTTGGGCGCGCCCATGCGGCCCGTCTCACCCGTGCAGTACGGCGGGAAGTTGTAGTGATGGAGGTAGCGCTTGCCGTCAACGGGCTCGATGGTATCCAGCCGCTGCCACTCGTTGAGCATGCCCAGCGTGCAAATGGAGAGCACCTGGGTCTGGCCTCTCTGGAACAGGCCCGAGCCATGCACGCGAGGCAGGTAGTTGGGCTTAACCATAAGCGGACGCACTTCGTCGGCAACGCGGCCGTCGACGCGCTCGCCGGTCTCGACCACCATAAGGCGCATGGCGTGCTTCTCGAGGGACTTGAGCTCCACGTTGAGCGAGCGAGACCACTCAGCCTGCTCCTCCTCGCTGAACTCAGCGCGAATCTGCTCCTTGAGCTCCTCGACCTTTTGCGTGCGCATCTGCTTGTCGGCATCCTTGAGCGCGGCGCTCATCTGGTCGAAATGTGCGAACACACGCTCGTGTACCTCGGGCACCGGCTCATCCAGAAGGTACTCGCGCTGCTGGATGGGTCCGTTGGCCTCCTCGTACTTCTGGAAGAAGACCTTCTGTTCCTCGCAGAACGCCGCAATGGCCTCCTGGCCAAACGCCATGGCTGCCAGCATGTCCTCCTCGCTGATCTCCTGCGCGCCAGCCTCGAGCATCGAGATAAAGCTGGCCGAGCCGGCAAGCTCCAGGTCGAGGTCGGAGTTGTCCCGCTCCTCGTACGTGGGGTTCACCAGGAACTCGCCCGTGGTGACGTCGCGGCCAATGCGAACGCAGGCGAGCGGACCCTCGAACGGCACCCCACCCACGGTGAGCGCCGCACTTGCGGCCATCACGCAGATGGTGTCCACCGAGTTTACCTGGTCGGCGACGAGCGGTGTTGCCACGACCTGCACCTCATTGCGGAAGCCGTCGGGGAACGACGGGCGCAGCGGGCGGTCGATAAGACGTGCGGTGAGCGTGGCCTTCTCGCTAGGACGCGACTCGCGCTTGAGGTAACCGCCGGGTATGCGGCCCACCGCATACATCTTCTCCACGAAGTCCACCGTAAGCGGGAAGAAGTCGTAGTCCTTGCGCTCCTTCGAGACCACCGTCGTGAGCAGCACGGTGGCGTCGCCGCAGCGTACCAGGCAGGCACCCGTCGCCTGCTTGGCAAGCTCGCCCGATTCCAGGGCGTAGTGTTTTCCGTAGAGGTCGAACTCATGTGTTACTTTTGTCATCTGTTTCCCTATCTCCATCTGCCCCATTGCAGATGGGCCGTCTTGGCGGAATTCCCGCCGCGTATACGCGATGCGCATACGCACTAAAAGGGCGCCCGTAGGCGCCCCGAACCACGAACTTACTGGATGTTATCGCGAATACCAAGGCTCTTGATGAGCGTTCGATACGCCTCGATGTCCTGCTTCTTGATGTACGACAGAAGACGACGACGCTTACCGACCAGCATGAGCAGACCACGACGCGTGTGGAAGTCCTTCTTGTGGGACTTCATGTGCTCGGTGAGGCCGCGAATGCGCTCGGTGAGCAGGGCAACCTGCACTGCCGCAGAACCGGAGTCGTGCTCGTCCTTGCCGTAGGTGCGGATCAGCTCCGCCTTGCGCTCCTTGCTTACTGCCATTCTTGCTACCACCTTTCGTTTGCTATTCGCCTCGAACTGGGCAGGCCGCCAAGGTGTAACGTGCCGCCAAGTACGAGGTACTGACCGAGGAAGTATAGCATCTAGGGACGTGACACACAAAACATACACCTTAGTGGTAGGACGCACGAATGAAATGAGGCCGCTTTCACGGACTGGCAGCGGCCTTGCCACGGCGGTGGTACAAAGGGGACTGTCCCCTGTGTCCGGGGGACTGTCCCCTTTGTCCGGCCGAGTGGATCGGCTCGTCCTTACGCGATGTTGATGTTACCGAGCCAACCCCATTTGGGTGTGACGGTGGTCCCGTAGTAATCGAGCCAGTCGGTAACCGATATCTTTCGGATGGTGCCTACGTTGTCCATAATCCAGCCGTCGCCCACATAGACGCCCACGTGCCCGTAGATGCCACCCAAATAGGTGTGCGTGTGCGTACTCACCGCAATGATCATGCCCACCTTGAGGTTGCCCAGGTCGCTGGAATGGCAGTATTCGTAGTAGAGGTCATCCGCGTTGCCCCAGAACGTCCCGTAACCCGCATTGCTGTACACGTCCTCGACCCATGCCGCACACAATCCACCGCCCGGTGACGGCGTGGAGAGCGCCGCGTTCACGATGCGTCGCTGCTGGGCGTTTGCCTTAGCGAGTTCCTGCCCCTTGAGCTGGCTAAAGGGTTTGTTATACAGGACGGTGCCTTTGTCGGCATCGCTGTTAGACGGTGCGGCGGTACCCTTTACCACCAGCTTCGCCTGCACGGCGTCAATCGACTTGCCCAGACCATCGGTGCCGGTTATCTCGCTGTTGGATGCCCATTCGAGCCAGCCCACCCCCGCGACGTGCACGCGATAGTACACGGAGTAGGCGGAAGCGAGCTCTCCGGTGAGGTTGAGGGCAATCTGGTCGATTGCCTTGCCCGCCACGCCAACCGAGCCCGAGTCGCTCGACTCGGTCCAGGTTCCGTTGAGCGAGCGCGCCCGGTAGGTCACGCCACCCGCTGGCGTAGACGCATCGCTCTCGATGCGCGCGGCAAACAACTCGATGGATGTGGAGTCGCTGGTGGTGCCTGCGGTCTTGCCGGACGTGCGCTCGCCTTGCCATGAGCCTCCCACGTCCTTGGTGTTGTACGCAATACCCGCTGCCGCGACGAACGGCACAGAGAAGTCACCCGTCTCCCCCTGTGGCGCCGAGGAGCCCTTGGGCAGAATCTTCGTCTCTATGCGCTCGCAGCGAAGAGCCATGCCGGCGGTTCCCGCCTGCTCGCCGTTCTTTGCCCATCCGAGCCAACCAAACTTCTGCACGTGCACGCGATACCACAGGTCGTAATGATCGGCAGCCTCGCCGGTGAGCGCCATGGTAAACGCCTCGATGCGCAGCGACCTCCCGGTTGTGCCAGAATATGCGCCGTCCGAACGCTCCCCCTGCCATCCGATGCGCTGAACATGGGCGTTGTACACCACGCCACCACTATGCTCGCCGCTCACCAGCTTGGCGGAGAAGGCCTCGATGCGCAGGCCGCGACCCACAGTGCCCACTGCCTCGTTGGAGTTCTGCCAGCCCACACGCTGCACGTGCCCGCGCATCGACAGGTGCGTGCCGTCCACAAACGGCCTCGCCGTCGCGCCCGGTGCGGATTGGCCCTTGGGAAGCACGCGGATCTCGATGCCTTCCACCCGCCTGCTCAGACTGGAGGTGCCGGCAGTCTGCCCGTTGCAGGCCCAGTCAAGCCAGCCATAGCTCTGCACATGAAGTCGATACCAGATGGAGTAGTTGGCGGCCAGCTCGTCCGAGAGCTTGAGGCGCAGCGCCTCTACGCGAAGCTTCCGACCCGATGTGCCGCACAGGTCGCCGTCGCTCACCCAGTCCTGCCAACCGACACGCTGCACATGTGCCTGGTAGCTGATGCCGGGGATGGTCTTCCCGGATCCGTCCTCAAGGCGAATGCGCATCGCCTCCACGCGGAGCGACTCGCCATAGGTGCCAGCCGTGATGCCATCACGCACCCAGTCTTGCCAGCCCTTCTTCTGGACATGGCCCGTATAGGCGACGTGAAGCTCCTCGGCCACGTTGGGCGAGGTCGCCTGTGTTGCAAGGGCGGTTGCGGCATCGGCGCCAGACTCGCTAGTGCCTGAGCCGTCTTCAGTAACCTCAACCTCGCTAACGCCGTCGGCGCCTTGGGCGACAACCGCAGGCTCCATAGGCTCCGGCGCCGATTCGTCCAAGCCCGTTGGCTCAGCCGACTGCTGCGCCTGGCCCATACCGTCTGCATCGTTGGAAGGCTGTGGGTCAATCGTGCCATTCGGCACGGTCACTACCGTCTCCTGCTGTTCTGCGACAACCTGGACGTCATCGGCAAGTGCACCCGACGGCAGCACGAGCACGAGCGCGGCTGCCGCCGCGAAGGCGGCGAGCACGCGGCTCAATTGTTGCAAGGTCGTCTTGTTTCTCATCATTACCCCCAATGGCGTCGTTTCGCCAAGTTCTTCCTTTTATGATGCCTCTAGTACGACACCACTGTCGTACCATAAGGTATGCAATCGTAGATCCATTTTGCCTGGTCGATGGGAAGCCTCACGCAGCCTGCGGACACATGGGCGCCCAGCGTCCCGTCCATTATCTGGAACGAGTCCTTCTCGTAGAGGACGGTATGGAAGAGATAGGGACCGCTGAACCGCGTCCAGTAGTAGCACGAATAGCCGTCACCGAACTCGTAGCCCTTGTCGCTGGTGCTGAAGACGCCCGTAACGGTTGGGGTGTCCCACGCACCCACAGACGCGACCCAGTTCTTTATCCTGGTCCACGAGCCCTGCGAGCCCTGGTATATACCCACGCGGCACGCGTCCAAGTCAACCATAATGAGGTAGTTAGTGTCGCTGTCGTAGCCCTGAGCCTTGCGTGTCATGCCATCCACGAAGTACGACTTGCCCACGCAACTGTTGGCCGTGGAACCGGGGGCCTTGTAGCCCTTGGGCAGTATGCGAATCTGGTAGGCCTCCAAGGTCTTCGAGGCGCCAGTCGATCCCGCCGGGGCGCCATTCTTTGCCCAGCCAAGCCATCCCGCCTTGCTGACATGCGCCCGATACCACACGTCGTAGAACTTTGCCAGGTCGTCCGAAAGCCTGAAGCTCACAGCCTCGACCGTGTTGCTGTTGTAGCGTGCCTCCTCGTCGGGTATTACCCAGGACGTCCAGCCAAAGCGCGACACGTGCGCGCGGTACTCAAGCGACCCGGGCAAACCATCCGAGAAATCCCACTTTGCACGAATGCCACGCACCGGGGTGGACTTGCCCGTGGTGCCCGACACCTTTCCGGGAAGCACGTAGTCCTGCCACGATCCCTTTACCAGCGACGCATACGTGAGGGCACCGGAGCGATACTCGACGAATGGCAGCGCGCACTGGCCGTCGTTGTCGGGGCCTGTGGCGTCCTTGGCAACGAGCATCACTTGGATTGCTTCAACGCGCTTGGAGAACCCTGCGGTACCCGCCTCGTCCCAGTTGCTCGCCCACGCCAGCCAACCCACGCCGCTCACATGGACGCGATACCAGACGTCGTACACCTTGGCCGCGTCGCCAGTGAGCTTGAGACGCAGTGCCTCCACGCGCAGCGACTTGCCTTTCGTACCCGCATAGGCACCGTTCTCGACCACGTCCATCCAACCCTTGCGTTGCACATGCGCCTGGTAGGCAACGCCACCGGTAATCCCGTCGCCCGCAAGAGAGATGCAGAGGCCTTCCATGCGCAGCGACTTTCCGGTGGTACCGAGCGTGAGGATGTTGCCGGCCTCAACGTTGTTCTGCCACGGAAGCCATGCCTTGCGCTGCACGTAGGCTCGGCCCGAGATCGTCGCCTTTCCCGTGGAAGTTGCGTCAGCGGCTGCGGTCAGCTTGGCGTCCTGCCCTTTTGCGTCTTCTGGCTTTTCGTCCGCCGCGACCACCTCGACCGCACTGTTGGCAACCGGATCCTCGGCCTGCACCACAACGCTCTCCGGCTCGGTCTCGATTGCCGGCTGTGCTTCGGATGCGCTTGCGTCAGGGGCGGACGCATTGGCGGGCTGCGTCTGTGTTGGGTCTTGAGCATCACCTGCCGGGTCGCCTTCCGTAGTCGTGTCCCCCACGCCCTCCGTAGGCGGGGTGACCACCTCGGCTGGTGCGCCATCCTGACCGCTTGGCTCGCCCACCTCACTGGCGAGTGCGATCGGTGTCACGAGGGCAAAGACGGCCAGACAACAGGCCACGGCCGCAAGGAGCTTGAGTAATGCGCGCGTTTGTCTCATTGGTTCTCTTTCTCGCAAGGCAGTACAAACAGTAATGGAAAGAGTGTAGCGCAAAAAACATGCGACAGCTTCCCGAAGGGACCGGCGTTTTGCCGTACCTTAACCCAATGTGACGGCGGTGGTAGAAAAGGGATGACCCCCACCGATGGCCCGTACGGCCTCTCAGTGGGGGTCACCCCTTGATTGGTAACTATGATTCGCCGCTAGGCGTTGTACACGACCATGGTCGAGCCGATGGGCACGTGGTCGTAGATGTACTTGGCCAAGTCGATGGGAAGTCGATAGCAGCCGTGCGTCTCGTTGTTGCCCAGCTGGCCACCCCACCACAGGTTCGTCTTGGAACCCTCGGTGTACAGCTCGGAGTGGATGGATCCACTGCCAAGGCCCTCGGTAACATACCAGGACGAGTAGCCGGTACCACTCTCGTAGGTCTTGCCGGTTACGGTAAAGGTGCCGTCGAACTGGTTGCCGCTCGGCGTGGCGCACACGCTAATCCACTGGCGCTTCCAGGCGCCCTTCTTGCCCTTATATACGCAGACTGTGAAGGTGCTCTTGTCACAGAGGATCAGATAATT
>CACZFB010000049.1 GCA_902780305.1 uncultured Coriobacteriaceae bacterium
TTCTTCACCAGCAGCTTGATGGAGTCATAGGATCTCGCGCTCGCGCTTGAGTAGCCCGCCGGGTCGATCTCGAACACCTGCACGATGCGCCCGCCGGTCACACTCGTGCGACGCTCGTAGTAGTTGATCTCCAGGGTGCCGTCGTCCAGCAGCAGCGCCCGGATCTTGTAGCCCACGTCCCACTCCAGGGCGAGGATCGCGGCGGCCATGTCGCCCGGCTGGTAGAGCGTCGAGAGTCCGTTCTGCCCGCGTATGGCGTCCGCGATGTCCGAGAAGACCGACTCGGGAAGCACGCCTGATTCCAGCACCATGTACGGCTGCGCCTGGTAGTTGCCGGCGTCGGTGCCGTCGAGGGCGGCCACCGCAGCTGCCATCTCGCGCGGCTTGTAGGTCGTGGCCACGCCGGCCTTGTAGCGGATAGCGTTCGCTATGTCGGTGAGTATCGATGTCGAGACGGTTCCAACTGCCATGACTAGAACTCCTCTTCCTCAAGGTTCGCCAGGGCGGCGATTGCATCGTCCACGTACTGCTTGGTGGCGTAGGCCGAAAGGTCGGGCGTCGTTCCAGCCGGTCCCTGCGGCCCGGTCGGCCCCGTAGCTCCCGTCTCGCCCTTGAGGTTGTGGAAGGCGAAGGCGAACGTCCTCGCAGAAGCAGTCCCACCCAGCGTGACGTTCACCGACGGCGTGCCGGTGGACGAGTCGACGGTCGCGGAAGCGCCAGTGATGGTCGCATCCGCGCCGTCATCGCCGGTGTCGCCCTTGGGCCCCTGCGGTCCCGTGGCTCCGGTAGCGCCGGTCTCGCCCTGCGGCCCCGTCTCGCCCTGAGGGCCAGTCTCACCCTGGATACCTTGGATGCCCTGCGGACCGCGAAGGTCGGCCGAGCTCGTGCCCGACGCGCTCGTGACGGTCAGAACCGAGCCGTTCCATGAGTGCGTGCAGGGCGTGCCGTCAGCGCCGGCCGGACCAGTCGCACCTTGCGGGCCCGTGTCACCGGTGTCACCCTTCTGGCCTTGGGCTCCGGTCTCGCCCGTGTCGCCCTTGTCGCCCTTGGGACCCTGCGGGCCGGTGGCGCCTGTGGCGCCTGTGGCGCCCGTCTCTCCTTGTATGCCCTGCGGACCCTGCGGCCCCGTGTCTCCCGTGTCGCCCTTCGGCCCCTGCGGCCCGGTCAAACCCTGGATGCCCTGCGGTCCCTGGTCACCCGTGTCACCCTTCGGTCCCTGCGGTCCGGTCTCGCCCGTGTCACCCTTGTCGCCCTTCACGCCCTTGGCCACGTCAGCAGTGGTCGTGCCGTTCTTGTCGGTGATGGTTATGGTGCAGCCACCCTCGGTCTGCGTGACGGTGGCCGTGGGAGAATACCCGTCCGCACCGTCCGCGCCGTCGTAGTCGCCCCTGGCCGCCGCCTGCTGGATCGCCGTTGCCACCGCGCTCGCGCTGTCCGCCGCGTCCTGGGCGGCCTCGGCCGCCTCGTTGGCGGCGTCGGCCGCAGCCGTGGTGATCTCGATCGCGCCCTCGTAGCGCTTGATGGTCTCCACGAACAGGGTGAAGCCGTCCTCGCTCTCGGTGCCGCCGATGATGACGGGCTCCACGCGGATCGTGAACGCACGCGTGCTGATGGACTTGTCGTCCCCGCTCACCATGAACTGGGCCTCGACCACGCCCTCGGCCTCCTGCATGGCCGCCGGGTAGTACACGACGTATTGGCCCAGCGACTCGTCGATCTCCTCCATGGGCTCGCACCCGCGCCTGCCGGTCATCTTGTGCCGCCAGATGAAGTACACCTCGGCGCCGGTCAGGTCGGCGGCGCGACCGCCCTGCCTCACGTGCAGCTCCAGGCCGCGCCCCGTGGCGTCCGCAGGCGAGGCGACCAGGAAGTCTCCCAGCCGCTCGTCCGCCGAGTCCCAGATGATCGTGTGAAGTCCGTATCCGTCGAGCATGATGCCCCTCTCGCCGTAGTTGCCGAGAAGAGCATCCGCCCGCGTCACAGATTAGAAGTCCAGATCCCCGAGCTCGTCCAGGTCGTCGATCGCGGTGGTCACGGTGTTCTCCACCACGGTCACCGACGCCGCCGTGGTCAGGTTGCCGTCGATGCCCACCACGTCGTCGCGCAGCGTGGCCACGTCGGCCGCCAGGGCACTCACCTGCGCGTAGTCCACGGGCTCCACGGTGCCGATGGTCACCCGCGCCACCACGCCTTCGCCGAAGGTGCGCACGCGCCGCACGATCCGCGCGGTCAGCCGCCACTCGGGTGACCTGCTCGTGTCTATCACGGCAACGGTGTCACCCAGGTCCGCGTCGTCGCCGTCCAGGGCCGCCACGTCCACCTCGTAGCTCACCTTGGGCTTCACGGCCTCGGCCAGCGCCTTGCGCGTCAGCGCCAGCAGCCGCGCCGGGTCCGTCTCCTCAGAGAAAGTCACCTGCCCGAAGCTGTGCACCTTGGCAGTGCGGTCCGCGTTCCATCGCCCCCAGATCAGTTTTGCGTTCTCGTCGGCCACGTAGTTCAGCCCGCCGTTGACCTCGCCGAAGGTCAGCTTGCGACGGTAGCCCGCCTTGTAGTTGCCCTCCTCGTCGGTGAAGGGCAGGCCCGCCCCGAAGCCGTAGAGCGCCGTGTACACGTCCTGCTCCAGGACCGTTCTCGTGCAGCCTGCCATGTTCTTGCCGTAGGTGAAGCGCAGCCCGCGCCAGTCGCCGCGCTCGTCTTCCAGGCGGATCGAGCGCGAGGAGACGCGGCCGTTGGCAACGGTGATGATGGGCGTAACCTCGCCGCCCCAGACCTCGGCAACGCGCCGAAGGGCCCACAAGGCGTTCTGGTGGTAGATGAGGGCGCCGGCAGTACCGAGGCTTGCGCAATAGGCGATCTGCCAACGGGTCGGCGCCAGAACCGCCGTCAGCGCCTGCAAGGCCGTGCGCGATACCAGCTGCGCCTCCTCGATGAAGTCATCCAGCAGCTCGCAGAGCGACGACTCCGCGTACACGCTGCAGAGCCCCGCAAGGGGCTCGTCGGTCCTCACAACCACGTGCTCGCGCCAGGTGGTCCCGTCCAGCCACAGCAGCCGGTCGCCCTTGGCGGGCACCTCGTAGCTCTGGAACTCCAGGGTGTCCTCGCCGTTCAATTCTTCCGTATGCACGAGCTCGCCCACGACGCGCAGCAGCCCGATCCGCTCGTCCCACCGGTCGAACCAGTAGAGCGTCGGCACCGAGCCCGCCATGCTAGGCCCACCTCTCGGAGAAGCGCGTCTCCACGTAGGTGCAGCCCACGGTCGAGACGATGCAGTCGCCCGGCTCCAGCGCGAAGAAGTCGCTCGCCAGCGCCACGCAGTCCCGCGCGTCGGCGTCGTCTATCAGCACCGTCTCGCCCTGGCAGTCGATCACCACGGCCTCGCCGCCCACGAAGTCGTAGTCCACGCGGATGCCTTTGCCGGCGGAGGGCAGGGAAACCTGCAGATAGGATCCCGCAGAGGCCACCACGCGGAACTCCGGCAGCGTCGGCCAGTCGCCGCCAACCTCGAAGCGCGACGTGCGCTCCACGCGCTCCGCGCCCCAGCCGATGGGGTCGAACAGGGTGAAGGTCAGCGCGCACTCGCCGGCCTCGAAGAGGTTGGACCAGTCGGACGCGCCCACGAGGATCGCGTCGCGGTACTCCACCTCGGGGTCGTCGGGCAGCACCAGGCTCCCGCCGCCCGGCCACGAGAGCCACCGGCGCACTTTGCCGCGCATCTGCGCCATGCCGGAAAAGCCCGGGTTGTAGCCCATGTCCATGAACAGGCGCACCCGCACGTCCACGGGCGGGATGTAGCCCGACACCAGCAAGGCGCCCGCACGCCCCGGCACGGCCATCGCCTCGGCGATTATGGGGTTTGCCGCCCGCTCGATGACCTCTGCGCTGCAGATCTCGGAGAAGTCGTTCCCTGCGTAGACGATCGACCTCATGCGTTGCCCCTTGCCCGACCGTAGGCCGATGCCCGGCGCTGCGACTCCCGGGCCGCCTTGTCGTCCTTGCCGAACGGCCGCGCCCGCTTCACCGTCGCCTCGGCCTGGTGCCCGCTCGCGTTCACGCGCTTGCCCTTGTCGCTCATAGGCTCCTCACCACCGTAAGCACAACGTCGAAGGCCCAGACGAAGCGCCCGGACCCGTCTCTTTCCTTGAACGCCGGCGCCGTGGTGTCCAGGCCCGCGATGCGCCAGCTGCCGTTCTCCGCAACCGGCTCCCAGCCGTAGGCGCGAATCCACCGCTCGCACGCCTGCGCGTCGGCCTCGGCAGTGGCCGCTACCTCGCGCACGACCATCACGGCGACCGTCACGGTCCCGCGCTCCTCGGCCTCCATGCGGCTCACGCGCTCGAATTTACCCTCACGCAGGACGACGGGCTCGGGGTCCACGTCTGCCGACGGAAGACTTGCGAAGTAGCTTGCGAAGTCGCCCTCAAGCAGGGCCTTCGCCACCAAGAAGGAAAGCTGCATGCCGGCTCACCTCACCTTCAGTTCCCAGTGGTGCACGCGCCCGAACAGGTCGCAGCACGCGTGCGACTCGGCCACCATCATCGAGTGCCCGCTCACGGCGACGCGCGATCCCGCCGGCACGTCGAAGGCGCCGATGGAGTTCACGGCGTCCACGAACACGGTTCCCTGGCCGGCGTCCGCGCTCCGGTGGTCGTCGTCGGAGACCTTCTGCGTCCGCTCGAAGCGAACGTTGGCGATGATCTGCGGCTCCTCGAATGTCCCGTCGGGAAGCGGCACCCTTACGGTCATCACATCGGGCAAGGCCGATCTCGGTATCGGGCGGATCGACCTCATCAGCAGACCCCCGAAAACGCCATGCCGCTCATGCCAAGCTCGCGCAGGGCGGCTGCGGTCGCCAGCTCCTCGCCGGTCGTCTGCTGCGACGCGTAGTTCTTCACGGAGAACTCGCCGATGGAGTAGCCGCCCACCTCGCCCGCGCCGTACTCGGCGAAGGCGTCTATGGCGGCGCACACCGCGCGCTTGAAAACGTTGCAGGTGGTCTTCGCGCCCTTCACCTCGCATAGCCACTTCACGTGGCTGTCCGCCAGGGGCAGGTTAGCCGAGAAGGCGGCCTCGGAGAGACCGCCCCCATAGCTGTCCGCGTAGAACTGGTATGTGACCGTGGAGGCCATTAGGACGTGCTCGCAGACACGTACACGCCGTCGAGCTTGTTGTCGAAGAGCTCCACGATGCCGTATTTCCTGTACTTCATCATGAAGCTGTCCAGCGCCTCGAGCTCGTCGGGGCTGAACACGCGGCTTGCCACGTGCTTGTCGAACTTGATGACCGCGCTGCGCTCCACGACCATGAAGTTGATGTCCAGGCCGGGGGTCGTGGTCATCTCGTAGTAGGTGCCCAGGTTGGCCTTCACGGGGCTCGCGACCTCGGTGTACACGTAGGGGCTCGCCGACGTGCCGGACCCCGAGCGTGTGTAGTACGTCTTGCCGGAGTCGACCTCGGTGTCCGTGGTCAGCTCGTAGGTAGCCGCGCGCTTCTGGTAGCCGAACTGGTCGTCGTCGCCGGAGAGCAGGTCGATGGCCGTGTAGAAGCGCACCTGCGGCACCTCCACGATGCGCGAGAAGCGCTCGAGCACGCGGTTGGAGCGGTTCGGGTTCGCGTAGGAGAAGTCGTCCAGGACGCCCTTGAGCGTGGGCGTGATGAACAGGATGCGGCTGCCCAGGGTCACCTGGTTCTCGTCCATGGCGGAGGTCACGGTGCGCAGGTCCTCCAGGATGTCCTCGGCGTCTGCGCTCGCGTAGCTTTCGGAAACCGTGGTCACGCCCGTGTGCCCCGCGATCTGCGCGAAGGTGAAGGCGTCGGCCTCGGGCGCCACCTGCGTGCGCTGCAGCTCGGCGCCGGCCTCCACGAAGCAGTCGTTCACGCCCGCCTCCTCGACGTCCATGACGTCGGCGAACAGGCGGATGCCGCGATCGTAGTTGAAGGTCTTGGTCTCGAACTCGTAGGTGATGGCGCCGGTCTTGTAGCCCACGTTGCGGGTGTAGTCGCCCAGACCCGTTACGGAGATCTTCGGGATGAGGATCTCCTTGGCGTTGTGACCGGCACGGACCATGCGGCGGCCGGAGTTGAGCACGCCCGAAACGGACGCCCTCTGGTACACCTCGTCGATGACCGAGGTGTAGTTGCGTGCGAATGCGATGTTGTTGCTAGGCATGTCTTACTCCTTCTTGTCGTCGTCGGTGAGTCCCGCGATCTCGCGCCAGTGCTTGAGCGTCTTGCCCTCGTCGCTGGCCGCGCCCGCGTTGGGCAGCCCGGTCGTGCCGGAGCCGCCGGCGCCGCCCTTGGCGTGCTTGCCGTTGGCCTCGAAGAGCCAGGGCTCGGCCTCCTTGAGCTTGTCCACGTCGTTGTCGTGGTCTGCAAGCAGTGCGCGTGCCGCCTTGACGTTGCGCACGCCCGCGAGCTGAAGCTTGAAGTCGATGCGGTCGCTCTCGCCCTGGGCCTTGAGCTCTGCGATCTCGCCTCGCAGCTGCTCGGCCGTCTCGGCGTTCTTGGCTGCCTCGGCCACCTGGGCCTCCAGGGATGCGATCTTCTCGTCGCGCTCGGCGATCTGCTTCTCGTAGTCTGGGGTTTCTACCTGCGACTGGCCCTGCTGCTGCGTTTCCTGCTGCTCCTGGCCCTGCTGTTGCGACGCGTCCTGCGCACCCTGCGTGGCTTCCTGGCCGCCATTGGTCTCACCGTCCATGTTCTGTCCTGCCTTTCGTCTCGTAAGGCGGGCAGAGACGAACAATGCCCGCACCTTTACCGGTACGGGCATTGTCTTGGGGTGTCACAAGGTGGCTCTAATTTGGCGTCTTCATTTTCCGCAGGGCTACATCAAGTGCACCGCTGGCACTTGCTACGGCTAAGTCCCATATGTCATTGCCGTCCAGCAGGGAGGCGTTAAATCGAGCGACTTCTTCTACGGTCGCCCTGCTGAATTGGCGCACGTTCTTGTCGTCAGTGAACAGGGCTGCATATCTGCAAGAAAGCGGCATGTAAGCTACGTCGAAGCTGTAGCTATCCTCGTCGATTCCCAAGAAGTATATTGGCATGGAAGTCGTGATGAACCGCATGAGGGCGGGGGCTTCAACAATAATCATCCTCTTGTCTGCCAACGCGTTGTAAATTCGGTTGAATGGGACGTCTTGGTGGTCGGAGAACAGCAACGTCTGCATAATGGCGAGGTCAGTCACAGTCTCCAGACTTTCTCCTAGGCCGAGTTGATCCAAGGCAGCCTGCTCCTGATCGGTTATGCCGCCAGCAGCCTCGACATCTCGGAGAACCGTCTTTGCATTTGCGCGGTCCGCCCTAAGCATGAGGGGATGGCGCACGATGATGTTTGCGGCCAATATGCAAGCGGCCAGCCTGCCGTCCAGGAAGTTCCGATTGTCGAATGATTTCTCTTTGCAGCACTGCAAGAGCTTGTTGTAGTAAGGGGCAAGCCTACCTTCTGCACCAGAAAGCTGCCCTTCAATGTAATTGTCTAAGAGGGCATGAGCGGCCTCATTGTTATCCAAACCTCTCAGGTCAACCTCATACAAGTAATTTTCGGCGCAGACGTTCTCCGGTGTGGTGGTAAAGCGCGCTTGGTCCTCACGTCGATAGGCATGCAGCTTCCCATCTGAGTTGGTGAAATATCGCAGATAGAACCTCGGTACGTAATGTTGCCGCTTCGTGATGGTCATCGCCTGTCCTCGACGATCTTGACGATGCCTGAGTCAATGACCATCGGATACATGAGAGTCTTTTCCTGGTGACCAAATATACAGGTCATCGAGCCCGCCTCGATGGAAGTGACGTATCCCACGCCGAACTTCTCATGCGCTATGCGCATGAGGTAACTTTCCGGTTCCTGCTCGATCGCAAAGTCTGTTTGCGGAAGGTAGTCTACTAGCGAGCTGCGTGTGTCCGAAGGGACGCTAGAGACGTATACCAGCTTGCTCGGGTCAACAGTGTCGGTAATCATCTTCTGGACCTTGCCGGTGGCAAGGGAGTATCGGGTGTAATTCAGGACGATTTTTTCGCCCGTGCGTTCTGCAATTACGGTGTTGTAGTGAATGAGTTGCTTACCGTCGATGGAAAGACTCTTGGCCGTTCCCGTGGTCTCTCCGCTGATAAAGGCTTCGATAAGTTCCTGCTGCTTCATCCCGTCCTCGCTGCCGTGCGTTACGCTGCATTTGCCAATATTTTACCGCGCTAAACAGCGGTATCCCAGAGCGTGCACAACGTTTGAGCTGGTCGACTAAATGATAAGTTAGCGTCCTCTGCAGAGGCTATCTTTGCTGACGCTTTCCTCGGTACGGAGCGTGAAATGGCACCAATCACGCAGTATGCCACAATCGGAGCAGGTGGCGACAAACCAACTCCGTGTGTCGATGAGCCAACGGTTGAATGCTGCATCCCTGTGTATTCCAATGGTATCGAAGATGATGGCCTATACGGCTACACGAACAGGGCAAAGGCGAAGGCCGGCAGCACAACTATCTCGGCCAGAGGCACCATCGGTTACGTCTGCCTGCGCACATGCGACTATGTGCCTATCGTACGCCTCATATCTGTCACTCCAAAGAGGGGTGTCTCCTCGCACTATCTGTATCTTTACCTGCGTACGCTTCATATTGAAGGCGTGGGTTCGACCCAACAGCAGCTTACAGCCCCCATGGTTAAGGGATACAATGTGCCTTTGGCGTCAGCAGATGAAATGGCGACATTTGACGAGAAGGTAAAGCCGCTGTTTGATCTCATTGACCAAACACGTACAGAGATTACCTTGTTGCAAGAATTGAAACAGGGTATGTTGACGGAAATCGCAGGTGCCGTGGGGTGACATGAAGACGATTGCGTTGAGGTTTGGCGAAACCTTTGCTCCGGAAGGCGGAACCATTCGAGCACACCAAGAGATGATTGAGCAGCATGGCTTCGTTTGGTATGGAAAGCTTGGAAGCCCAATCTCTGCAACGGCTGCAAAAGAACTGATGGAGTCTGACGACCCCAAATTGTTACTCATCCATAGTGGAGGGTCGGATAGGTATTGGCTGCATATTAAGGACGTTCAACGAGAAACTCCTGACATTGATGGCATACCGGCTTACTATCGGCAACAAGCCAAGGACTTTGGGTGCTGGTTCAAGGTCACGAGAATTGAACCAGCAAAGAAGACGGTCATGTCAGAGTGCGTTGTTCGGTCATCCGGCAAAACGCTTTCGCTTGCCTCTCGACACAGCATGAGTCCGTACTTCATCATCGAGTACACAGGCGATTAGGCCGCTAACTTATCATTTAGTTGCTGCCTCGTCGCCACCGTCCACATGATGGACTCCGCGGAGAACGGAGGAACATATGGACGAACAAATCAGCTCGATACTCTCGATGATGTCGGCGGTGCTCGACAACGAACAGCTCGGCGCGCTGCACGCCACCTTAGTGAAGGTACTCACGAAACCTGAGCAGCAGCCGGCGCCAAAAGACAACGACAAGCAGCTCGAAGCCTTCCTCGCTGCAAAGAGTATCGAGGGATGCAGCAAGAAGACTATCGCGTACTACGAACTGACCATCTCGAAGGCGCTGGCTGCAATCGACAAGCCAATTCTAAGGATGACGACGCAGGATCTGCGGGCTTACCTATCGGACTACCAAGTGAGTCGTGGCTCGTCAGCCGTTACCATCAACAACATGCGTCGTGTGCTTTCGAGCTTCTTCTCATGGCTGGAAGATGAAGGCGTGCTTCTCAAGAGTCCGATGCGCCGTATCAAGGCAATCAAGACTCCTACCAAAGTTAAGGCGACATTCACCTCTGAGCAGGTCGAACGCATGAGGGAAGCGGCTCCATGCTCGCGCGATCTCGCCATCATAGATCTTCTGACGACCACCGGAATGCGCGTGAGTGAGCTCGTCGGCCTCGACAGGGACGACTTCGACATCGAGAAGCGCGAGTGCGTTGTGCTCGGTAAGGGCAATAAGGAGCGCACGGTCTACTTCGACGATCGGACAAAGATGCACCTCACCGCGTATTTTGACACACGTGACGATGACAACGATGCTGCCTTTATGTGCCGAAACGACCATAGCCGTCGCCTCGGAAAAGATGGCGTTGAGAAGGCCGTGCGCAAGATTGGCGAGTGCGCCGGTGTCGAGCATGCGCACCCGCACAAGTTCAGGCGGACGCTTGCCACAAAGGCGATTGGCAAAGGCATGCCAATTGAGCAGGTTCAGCACCTTTTGGGGCACCAACGCATCGATACAACGCTTCACTACGCTATGGTTGACGAGGCCAATGTTAAAATGTCGCACCGTAGGTTTATCTGCTGACGAGAAAGCGAGAAGGATGCAACTCGGGGATTTGCTCGAACAGGTTGATGAGCGCAACACGGACGGTTCGGTAACAAATCTGCTGGGCGTCGCCATCGACAAGCATTTCATGCCTTCGGTCGCAAATGTTATCGGAACAGATCTGTCGAAGTACAAACTCGTCGCTAAAGACCGATTTGCGTGCAATCCCATGCATGTTGGACGTGATGAAAAGATGCCTATTGCTCGCTATGACGGCGTGGGCGACGCTATCGTTTCACCGGCGTATTTTACGTTTGAGGCTTCGAGCAAAGCTGTACTGCCGCGCTATCTGGAGCTTTGGTTCAACAGGGCGGAGTTTGATAGGCGCTGTTGGTTCGCTACCGATGCAAGCGTTAGGGGCGGCCTTTCCTGGGATGCGTTGTGCGACATCCCGATTCAGCTTCCAAGCTTGCCTGAACAGCAAGCTGCGGTCGACAGGTTTGACGCTATCGACCGCAGAATCTCACAGCTCAAGCTGCTAAATGATAAGTTAGCGGACTCTATCGCTGCCCTGATCCTGAATGCCCAGACTGATAAACAGCAGACTATTGATCTTGGCGAACTCTGCACCCTTTGCTCAAGCAAGCGCATTTTCGCGAGTGAGTACCAAGTCGCCGGAGTCCCATTCTTCCGAGGCTCCGAGATAACTGCATTGAGTAAAGGCCAGCCTTTATCCGGAGTTCTCCACATTTCAAGATCACGCTTCGAAGAAATACGCAGCCGTTTTGGTGCGCCGAAACGAAATGACATACTTCTAACAGCAGTTGGTACTATTGGCAATAGCTACCTCGTCCAAGACGAAGAGTTCTATTTCAAGGATGGAAATGTCATCTGGCTAAAAGATGTAATGCCGACATGTGTGTTCTATCTATATGGATACATGCAAACGAGGCTTTTTGCCGACGACCTTGTAGGCATAACGATAGGTTCGACACAGTCTGCTTTAACAATAGATGCATTAGGTGGCTTGCAAATACCCGTACCATCAGAGGAGCGGCTAGCCGAGGTGAATAACGCATGCAAGTCAGTTTTGAGCCTTGTCTCGTTAGGGCATGCGGAGATAAGGGCTCTGACAACGGCAAGGCGAACCATGCTGTCAGAACTAGGCCGCTAACTTATCATTTAGCTGCTGTAGCGCATTTATGCGATTGTCGATGGCCCGATGACGGGCGACAATTGCTCGCTGCTCCTCGATCGGTGGTACGACAAGGCTCATGCCTTGCAACTCATCCCACGTCATGTTGCCGCGTACGCCGCCGACAGCGTAGAAATCGGCCTCCCGGTCAAATTCCGCACGCTGGGTCCAGAGCTCGAGGTATTCGGGAAGCACGTCGCCGCTTGTCAACTCAAACATGACGTAAGCAGGGGAAATGATAGATGGAAAGTCCTCGTCATAACGGGAGATCGGCATCTTATGGTCTCGGCTTACCTGCATGAGACTACAAGCGAAGCGATTGCGTCGCACGACCTTGTATTTTGTCAGGTCGGTACCAATCACATTGGCGACAGACGGCATGAAGTGTTTGTCGATGGAAACGCCAAGCAGGTTCGTCACGCTTCCGTCCGCGTTGCGCTCATCGACGAGGGTGATGACGTCTCCGAGCTTTCTATAATTCGATGCCATAGCCCAGCTCCTCGAACACTTTGAGCACCTGCGCTCGCGTCTCTTCCTCCTGCTTGAGCACGTCAGCAAGCTCGCCCTGCAGCTCGCGCATGCGCTCGTCGTAGTCAACGGCCTCGTCCTGGCTCGCGAACTCGATATAGCGCGACGGAACCAGCGTGTAGTCCTTGGACGCGATCTCGTCCTTGCTTGCCGAATAGCAGTACTCGGGTACGTCCTCGTACTCGGTCTCCCAGTTGGGCGACTGCCATGCGTGGTAGGTGCCCACGATCTCGGCACGCTCTGCGTCGGACAGCTCTACGTACTTCTTCTCGAACGGCACGCCCCTCTGGCGCAGGTCGAGGAAGAGCACCTGCCCCGTGCGGTCGCGCAGCCTGCGCATCTCGCCGCCCGGCGTGCGGTAGAAGCGGGCTTTCTTGTTGCGGTTCAGGATCCAAAGCGTCACGCTGATGTCGGTCGTGTAGAACAAGTTGCGCGGCAGGATGGCGATGGCTTCCACAAGGTCGTTCTCGATGAGCTGCTTGCGGATCAGCTGCTCGGTGCCAGACTCGGAGAGGGCTCCGTTCGCCAGCAGAAAGCCGGCGACGCCGTCCTGGCTGAGCTTCGAAGCGATGTGCAGGATCCAGCCGTAGTTGGCGTTGCTCGTCGGCGGCACTTCGTAGCCGTCCCAGCGCGGGTCGTCCACGAGCTCGTTCTCGGCGCGCCACTTCTTCTGGTTGAAGGGCGGGTTCGCCATGATGAAGTCGGCCTTGAGGTCCTTGTGCTGGTCGGCGGAGAACGTGTTGCGCGGTGCAGCGCCGAGGTTCGCGCTGATGCCGCGGATGGCGAGGTTCATCTTGGCCAGGCGGTAGGTGGTCGCCGTGTACTCCTGACCGTAGATGGAGATGTCCCTGCTCGTGCCCTGGTGGTGGCTTACGAAGTCGACCGACTGCACGAACATGCCGCCCGAGCCGCAGCATGGGTCGTACACCTTGCCGCTGAACGGCTCGATCATCTCCACGATGAGCTTGACGATGGTCTTGGGCGTGTAGAACTCTCCCTTGCCCTTGCCCTCCTTGAGGGCGAACTGGGTCAGGTAGTACTCGTACACGCGGCCGATGATGTCCTGCTCGTCGTCGGGCAACGTGATGTTGCCGATCTCGTCGACAAGGCTGCCCAGCTTGCTGGTCTCCAGCTCCAGGCGCACGAAGTAGCCGCTCGGCAGGGCGCCGACAAGCTCGGGGTTCTCCGCCTCGAGCATCTCGAGCGCCTTGTCGATGCGGATGGCGATGTCGGACTGCTTGGCGTTGGCCTTGATCTTCGACCAGCGTGCCGAGTAAGGCTCGCCGTCCGGCACGAAGAAGACGTTGTCCTTGGTGTAAAACTCCTTGATCTCGACGTAGCGCTCCTTGCCTTCTGCGATGAGCTTGCGCCGTTGTTCCTCGAACTTCTCGCTCGCGAAGCGCAGGAAGAAGAGGTTGAGCACGATGTGCTTGTACTCTGCGGCCTCGACTGCGTTGCGCAGCACGTCCGCCGCCGCCCACAGCCTGCTTTCCAGAGTTGGTTCCTTGACTTGCTTGGTTGCTCTGCGCGCCAACTCGCGCCTCCTTTACGCTGCGTACTTCTTGAAGTTCTCCGCCTGCTCGAATACGTCCTTGAAGACGTCGTCGCGCGGGACGGGCGGGTATCCGTTCTCGTCCAGAAGGATTATAAGGTCGACCTTCATCTGGGCCCGGATGTCGTCGCGCTTGGCCCAGTCGGTGTAGCGCGAGTTGTCGGCCACGATCTCCTTCACCTTGCGGGAGAGCTCGATCATCTTGTCCTTCGGGTAGTCGAAGCCGTACTTCTCGGCGCAGGCTTCCAGGATGTCGTAGAACGCCTTCTCCTCGTAGTCGATGCCCATGCCCTCGAACGACGTCTTCTCGTCGGTCAGGTCGTTGAACAGGTCCACGAGCTGGCTGGCCACGTCGTCCAGGATGACCGACAGGTCGCCCTCGTCCTTGCGCCGGTCGTTGTACACCTCGACGATCTGCCTCAGGCGCTTCGAGAAGTCCACGGCCTTGATGCGGTTCACCTTCTTGTATGCGTCGATGCTGCGCCTCAACAGCTGCTGCAGCAGCTTTATCTTGAGGTTGGGCAGCTCCATCGCCTCTATGCGGCGCAGGTATGCCTCGTCGAACAGGTCCTCCTCGACCGTCCCGACGTCCTGACCCTCTATGAATATCTCCTCGACGCCGGTGGACTGAATGGCGTCTTCCAGCAGTTGGCGCACGCGCTCGTTCATCTCTGCGATGTCAGGCGCATCCCCCTTGTTCAGCTTGAACACCACGGCGCGCACGGCGATGTAGAAGTCGATGCGCGCGTGCTCCTCGCGCGTCAGCAGCTCGGATGCGGCGCAGAGCCCGTACGCCTGGCGCATGTCGCGGGCAAGGTGCATGAAGCGGTCCTCGACCTCTTTGTTGCGCTGCACGTACTCGGCGGCGCGGTTCAGGCAGTCGAGTCGCTTCTTGGGCACGTCGCAGAAGAAGTCGCTCGCGTCGAATTTGTTGAAGATGCCGTTGATGATCTCCAAGCGGTCGCGCACCAGCTTCACAGCCTGTTCGACGCCGTCGAACCCGTCGCCCTTGTAGCGGGTGTAGGTCTTCACCGCCTCGTTCAGGTACTTTTTGATGCCGATGTAGTCGACGATGAGCCCGCGCGCCTTGCCCTCGAACACGCGGTTCACGCGTGACACGGCCTGGATGAGCGAGTGCTTCTGTATCGGTTTGTCGATGTAGATGGTGTCCAGGCTCGGAACGTCGAAGCCGGTGAGCCACATGTCCACGACGATGGCGATCTTGAAGTTCGACCGGTCGTCCTTGAACTGCCGCGCGAGCTCCTTGCGGTCCTCGTCGGTGCCCAGCATGTCGTACATTGCCTTCGGGTCGTCCTTGCCGCGCGTCATGATGAGCTTCACGCGCTCGATGGGCTTGACCTTTGCGGCCTCCTTCTCGCTCAGCCCCTCGACGTCGCCCTTTCCAACCTCGCCCCACTCGGGCCGCAGCGCGATGATGCGCGTGTACAGGTCGTAGGCGATGAAGCGGTTGGCGCACACGAACATGGCCTTGCCGCGCACGGTCGCGCCCTCCGCCACGCGCGTCTCGTAGTGGCGCACGAAGTCTGCCGCCACTGCGTCCAGGCGGTCGCCGTCGCCGAGTATGACGTCGAGCGTGGTCGATGCCTTCTTGGACTCCTCGATCTGGTGCAGGTTGGCCCCGCGCTTCTCGCACTCGACGTAGTAGTCCTCGATCTCGCGCACGCGTGAGCTGTCGAGGTTGACCTTGGCGGCGCGTCCCTCGTACACCAGGTTCACGGTGAACCCGTCGCGCACCGACTCGACCATCGTGTAGGCGTCAACGATCTCGCCGAACACGGCAAGTGTGTCGTCGATGGGCGTGCCGGTGAAGCCAACGTAGGTCGCGTTCGGCAGCGAGTCGTGCAGGTATCGCGCGAAGCCGTACTTCGTGTAGACGCCCGTGTCGGTGACCTTGGTCTGCTCGTCCAGGTTTGTCTGGGAGCGGTGAGCCTCGTCGGATATGCAGATGATGTTGGCGCGGTCGCTCAGGAGCGAAAGGCCCTCCGTGAACTTCTGGATGGTCGTGAGGTATACGCCGCCGCTCTGCCTGCCAGAAAGCCGCTCGCGAAGGTCGTCGCGCGTCTCGATCTGCACCACGTCGCTGTCGCCGATGAACTCCTTGGCAGAGGTGAACTGCGCCGAAAGCTGGTCGTCCAGGTCAGAACGGTCTGTGATCAGCAGCACAGTCGGAGAATGAAGGCTCGGTTCATGCATGATAAGCCGCGTCAGAAACAGCATGATGAAGCTTTTCCCGCACCCCGTAGTGCCGAAGTAGGTGCCGCCCTTGCCATCGCCGTGCGGCTTCATGTGCAGCTTGATGTTGTGGTGCAGCTTTGTCGCGGCGAAGAACTGCGGGGGCCGGGCGATGATCTTCGTTTCGTCGTCCTGCTGCAGCGCGTCGGGGAAGAAGATGAAGTTCTTGACCATGGCGAGCAGGCGTTCCTTGCGCAGAAGCCCCTCGATGAGCGTGTAGAACGCCTCGACGCCCTGCGTCTCCTCGTCGCCTTCCTCCACTTGCCGCCACGTGTTGAAGAACTTGTACGGCGCGAAGATGGAGCCGTACTTGCTGTTGACGCCATCACTCAGGATGGTGAAGGCGTTGTACGACATGAGGGTTGGTCGGGTTCTTGAACTCGAACACCACGATGGGAAGGCCGTTGAGGAACACGACGGCGTCGGGGATGCGCAGCTGCCGCTGCTTGACCTCGAACTGGTTCACCACGCGGAAGGTGTTGTTGTCGAAGTTCTCGTAGTCGGCAAGCTCGATGTGGATGTCGCTCTTGCTCGGGTCGTCGCGTTTGAGATCGAAGCCGTCTGCCAGGAGCCGCAGAAAGGCGCGGTTGGTTTCGTAAAGCGTGTTCTCGGTCGCCCGGACGCGGGATTCGATCTTGGCAATCTCGGTATCGGAAAGGTCGGGATAGCGCTTGATGAGGTAGAGGTAGAAGTCATCGACGATGAGGACCTCGTCTTGCTCGCGGTGAAGCTCGCTTCCGGGACAATAGATGTATCCCATCTCGAACTCGTCGCCCGATAGGACGTCCATGGCAATCTCTTCGAGGTCGCTCTCGTAGAACTTCACGTAAGCGTAGTTGACTGAACCAGCCATGGGTACCACCTAAGCCCTTTCCCGTGGCTTGGAGAGTTCGCCGATCATGCACATGCGTACGAAGGCGCTCAGGCTCATGCCGCGCAGAGAGGCGGCCTCCTTGGCTGATTCACGAAGGTTGCTCGGTATCCGGATGGTCATGGGTACCGTATCGCCGTCAACGAGAAACGACTGAACCTCGGACTCCCTGGCACCACTCTCGACAAGCTCGGAATACTTCACCTCGCGTCCTTTCCTCGCATGCGCAATGCAGTACAACGTTAGTAACACATTCTACCAGAGGATGCGTTGATTAGGTTTAGCTGCCAGCTAAGAACGGAGCGGAAGGCAACAGAACGAATCGCATGTGAACGATATCGTTTACGTGAAGACTGTATGCGGAAAGAAAGAAAAGCGTGCAGATGGAGAGAAGACCGTGGCGGACGAGAAGAGCACACACGTTGAAGTCGCGACCGTCCGCCAAACGACGAACCTGCGACCGTGCCGTTGCCGAATGTCACCAAGGCCGTGACCGTCACGGCGTCGAATTTGTCTGCCGCCGGGCCGTGCGCACAAGCCACGCAAGCGCAGGCTCATCGAGGGTTGGGCCGCGCCATGGGCAGGGGTGCCGTGGGGCGCGGGTCGGGCCTGCCATGCGGGCAGCGGGCGGCATGCAAGTCAACCGGGGACGGCCGGGAGCGTGGCCGTCGTCCGTGTCTTCGCGCTTCCGCCTCACAGCCCCGCTGACGCGGGTCTGTTCGTCGGGCGGCGCTCAGCCACGGCCGCCGTCCACGCTCCCGGCCTGCGCTGGCACACAGGGGGCCGTGGGCGCGTGCGTCTTCGCCACGGCGCCTCACAGCCCGGCTTGCGCCGGTCTGTTCAGCGCTGCGGGCTCAGCCGCCCACGCCCACGGCCCCCTGTGTGCCAGCGCCTGCAAGGTTATCGGGCCGCCCGCTGCCCGCATGGCAGTCCCTCCCTCGCGCGCCCCACGGCACCCCTGCCCATGGCGCTACCGCTTTGGGGTCGTGCGCTTGCGTGGCTTGTGCGCACGGCCCGGCGGCAGAGACGGCGGCTGCGGCGGTCACCGTGCCCAGGTCGGCTGTGACGGATCCCGGCCCCAGACAGCAGGGGACGGCCCGCAGGCCGTCCCCGGAGAGCTCGTATGCCGTTGTGCTCGTGCTTGTGGCTACTTCACCACGCGGAAGCCCACGGTGCCGTCAGGAGCCGCCACGTACACGCGCGTGGCCATCGCCGCATTCATCTCTTCCAGCGTGTCCCAAGCGCCGAAGGCCCACAGCAGGTCCTCATACATGGTCTGGTCGGAGGGGATGAGATCCGGGTCCACGCCGTCGAGCATCTGGCCCAGGGTCATGGGGCCAAGTTCCTCGCAGTGGTAGACCGTGTCCAGGTCGGGGAGCTTCCAGGCTTCGGCTTCCTTGGTGATGGTGGCGGTGGTCATGGCGTCCTCCTTCTCGGTCGGGCTGATATCTTCCACCCCTAATGCTATCGTATTGCTAAGCGCTTTGCAATAGCTAAGCGTATACCCATAGAATCCACATATTGCTAAGCGCTTAGCCATGGAGTACCATGTACCGCGTACACCAGACAAGACCGGGAGGCCACCCATGCAGACGCTCGAGGCAATCAGGCACATGTGCGACACGTCCGGACAGAAGATCGCGGAGGTCTCCAAGGCCATAGGACGGTCCCGCGCCTTCCTCTCCAACATGCTCACGCGCGGCAACAACCCGCGCATCGACACCCTCATCGAGATCGCCGACGCGTGCGGCTACAAGGTCGTCCTGGAGGGCCAGGGGGAGCGGCTAGAGCTCGCGCCCACGCCCGAGCCCGAGCAGTAGCCCTACCGGCCCTTGGTGCCAACCTCGGCCGCCCTGGCACGTGCGACGCTTTCCTCCTCGCCGTACCAGCGCATGCGATATTCCCATGGGGAGAGGGTGACGCCGACCTCCTTCATGTCCTGCTCCTTCTCGGCCGCAGTGTCCTGGATGATGCTGTCATCAAACTGGATCGTCGTAATGCCCTCATTGGGGATTGACTCGCCAAAGCCGCGCGACACGTGCATGACGGCCCTGGCTATCGTGACGATCGAGCCCTCCAGGCTGTTCTCGTGCCGGCGTATGTTGCGCATGAGTGCGGAATTGTCCGAGCTCACCTCGGTGGCCGTCTTCACGTACCCCCGGGACTCGTCCATGTCGAAGTAGCTGATGCCGAACCCGGTCAGGTCACCGAGCATCTGCAGGGCCACGCGGAACGCCTCGATCTGGCCGCTCGTGCGCAGCGCCGGCGCGAACTCCTGGATCGTGTCCTCCGTGCTCATGACCTTGCGGAATACGGTGCAGTCCTGCTTGCCAAAGGGAATGGTGACGTTCTTGTTGCCGTCCTGCTCGCGGTCGAAAAGGACATCGGACAAGAACACCCTCATCTTCGAGAGGTCGATCTCGTTGATAAGAGCGTCGAAGGTGAGGTCCACCGCCTGGACGGCATCCACCGCGTCCGCGAAGACGCTCTGCCCATAGGGCGACATGTCCACGCGCGTGTTGGTGACGGCCGGCTTCACGATGCCGAAGGTGGGGAAAGGACAGCCAGTGTCGTAGACCGGGAGAATGCCCGCAGGCGCGAGCTCGTTTCCCTCGTGGTCGAAGCAGACGGTGACGATCCTGTACGTCTCCTCGCTCTCATGGGCGAGAAGAGCACCCTCGTTCTCGCGGGAAGGTGCGGATTGTGAAAGGTCCGCCGAGAAGCCCATGCCGCCGCGCAGGTGCATCTGCAGCTGGTCCACGGCCTTGCCCCGGTAGAAAGCCCGCGTGACGAAGGCGCATTCCGAGATCCCGTCCTCGTCCCATGAGAGCGGGATCACCATGCGGGCGTCGTAATGGCGAATGCGGACCTTCCTCTTGTCCAGGTCGAGCCACAATGCCCAGGCACCGGTCCCGAGCCCGAAGGCACGTACGACAGTTGCCTGCGCCGAGTTCATGAAGTTGGTGGAAGAGAAGAACGTGTTGATCCAGTCGGTGGCCTTCTGGTTATCGCAGACAACCTTGACTTCCTCGTTGAGGAGAAGAGAGCCCCATTCCTTGCAGACCCTCATCGCAGGGTGAATGCTCCTACGGTGGACCGCATACACGCGCCCCATACCATCCTTGTCGCGGTAGTCGTAGAATTCCCCGCGCGCGCTCATCCAGTCATCCCACGAGCGGATCCAAGGCTCCATGTCATCCAGGGGAAGGATAAACCCGAGCTTGCGCAGATAGTCCTTCA
>CACZFB010000050.1 GCA_902780305.1 uncultured Coriobacteriaceae bacterium
GAAGCCACCATGCTAACCCACGACCGCCGGCGAGGCGCGTGTCGGCAGGCGGGGCTTCCCTCCCTTTCCGTCTTGCGATGGGCATATTGTCTTTGATTGGCCTGCACGCACGATCAGCCGATAACGAGCACCAGGAGCACACCCACGTAGGCCACCAGCTTTACCAAGGGAAACGCACTTACCTTCTTGCTCAGCTTAAATACCACCGAGAACAGCGAGAAGAGCGTGAACCCCACGGCGTAATATCGTGCCGGGGTATTGATCGCGCACAGAATCGACCAGGCGGCCACCCCCTGGGCCACACCCACCAGCATGGTGACCAATCCCATGGTTCGCGCAAAGCGCTCTAGTCTGCCTTCCTCGGTGAGTCTTGCGACCAAGCGATCCGACAGCTCAACGGGGTTGAGCTGTCTCTTGCCAAAAAGATAGAGCGCGCCCGTAACGATGCTGAACACGCACAGCAGCGCATAGAAGGCCCCGCATGCCAAGAGCGCGATGTGGTTAGTCGCCAATTCAATCACCTCGACTGTCTTTCAGCGACGATGCACGGGGATGCGACGAGCAGGTCGCAGGTCAGTGTCTCGCGGATGCCGTCGTGTTCCACCGTCACCGACTCAAGACGCGCCGTGCCACGAACGCTTGTTACGTGTGTGCAGCATTGTAGAGCGATACCCCGCGCCGCAAGCTCGTCCACCAGCTCGTCCGAGCCCATGGGCGTAGCGTCCGTCTCCAACACGATCTCAACGACAACACCGGCATCGGCCATGGCCAGCGTCGCACGTAGCGCGAGGTCGTGCGTCCCCCATACCACGGCTCTCCGGCCCGGCAAGCGGCCCGTCACGCCAAGAAGTCCGAGCACCTGCAGAGCTGAGCAAACCCCAGCCGGTCGTGTGCCCGCAATGCCAAGGGCGCCCGAGCCAATCTCTCGCATACCACGAGCGTCGAGGTCCGCACGCGCCGTTTGCGCAAGCTCCGCACACCGCGCGACAAGGGCATCATGGACATCGCGCGACTGCCCCGCCGCCAAACCGGAACCCTGCAGACGCCTTTGCTCGTCAAACGCCTGATCGCCGAGCTCACGCTGCACGATTTGCATAATGCGCGCCGTGCAACGCCCACCGTGGCACGGTCCCATGGTGGCACCCGTGCGCCACCTGATGGCGTCGAGCGACTTGACGGGAAGCCCACGGTGCAGCACATCCACGATCTCGCCCTCGCTCACGTGACAGCATGCACACACAGGAACGCCGTACAACGGGTTCTGCGCAATGAGTTCCGCCTGGCTCCGCTCATCCATCATCACGAGCAGGGGTGCAGGAACGCGCACAGGATCGAAGTCGGGGTTCTTGGCCACCCCAAGCCGATCTGCTACCAGGTGCGCCAGATCGGTCGCAATGGCCGGGGCGCTCGCGAGTCCCGGAGAGTCGATGCAGGCGGCATTGAAGAAGCCCGGAACGTCGGGCGCCTCCCCCACGATGAAGTCGCCCTCCCCCGCCGCGTTCGTCGCCCGCAGGCCAGCATACGTGGCGATCACCTGCTCATCCGAGACCTCTGGCCACGTGCGACGTGCACGCTCGAGCACCTCGTGCAAACCCTCGGCAGAGGTGGCGAGGTCGTCCTTGTCATCCGCTGGCGTCGCGTTGGGTCCCACAAAGATGTTGCCAAAGATTACCGGTGAGACCAGTACACCCTTACCCGCGACGCTGGGCGCCTGAAACATGGTGTGTCCAAACGTCCCGGCAAGCGCGTTGTGATACAGCAGGTATTCGCCTTTTACGGGAGCGATTTCCAACGCATGTGCACTCACCAGGTTGTTTATCTCGTCCGCGCGCACGCCCAGGTGAGTCCGTATGGATCGCATATGCCACTGGTCGGCACATTGAGCGCAGCAAGGGCGTTGGGAGAGACATTTGGCTCCATACGCCGCAGCTCTTCGGCCCCCACAATCGAGACTCCCGCGACGCCATTAGCCTGCGCCCGCTCGAGGAGAGCCTCGAGCGTCGCCAGCTCGTCCTCATTAAACGCAAGCACGAGCGCCCCGTTACGGTAGAAGCCAAAGCCAAGCTCACGCTGCCACTGCTCGAAGAGCACCGATCCCGCAACGTTATACTTTGCCTTGAGGGTGCCCGGCAGCGGATCATAGCCCGCGTGCACAATCCCAGAGTTTGCTCTGGTCGCCCCGCAGGCCAAGTCCAACCCCGCCTCCAACACGAGCACCCGTAAATCGAAGCGTGCGAGCTCACGCGCCGTCGTTGCCCCAATGACTCCCGCACCGATTACGATAACGTCGTATTCTCCCTGCATGGACCCTCCCCCGCTCGCCTTTGTCTTGTGCATAGCCTAAACGCGCTCCAAAAAAGCGGATACGGTCGCGCGATACTCTTCGGGCGCCACCAACACGGACTCTGCATGGTCCGCGCCGGCAACGTAGTGGAGCTCGCGCATTCCCGCAGCCCGGTCGTAGAGCTCCCGCGCGCTCTGGGGTGGAACCGTGTTGTCGGCATCACCCTGCACGAACAGAATCGGCACGGTGTTGCCGTCCAAGCGATCGATGGGGCGCATGTCGTCTATGGAATAGCCGTAGAGCACGCGAATGCCCACGTTGGCAAAGTCAACGAGGAATTCTGGCAGATGCATCGTCTTGAGCTTTTGCCGCAAGACGCTCCGCACGTCGGTAAACGCGCAGTCCGACACGGCAAAGTCGACCTCCGGCCTCAGCGCCAGCGCCTCAATCGTGGTAGAGCCGCCCAGAGACTCGCCATGGAGGCCCAGCTGGCTGATGTTGGGATAGCGCGTGCGCGTGTCCTTGATCAGCTCCACGAGGTCCTTGCCCTCGATGATGCCATAGGTGGTATGCGTGGGCTCGTCCTCGCCGTGCCCGCGCATGTCGTACACGATGCAGTTATACCCGAGGTCAAGGTACATCGGCACGTACTTAAGACACCCAATGTGGTTGTCCGTGTTCCCGTGTGTAAGAATCACGTAGCGGTCCGTAGGTTGCGGGTTCTTGAGCAGCTCCGTGTGCAGTTGGTATCCCTCGTAACCGCTTACTAGGTAATCATTCTTTTCGAGTCCCTCGTAGAAGCTCGTGTCGTAGCGATCCGACTGCCACTCCCAGGCCTCCTGCAAGGTCGGACGCTTTCCGTTCATCACGAAGTGTGCGAGCAACAGCGATACCACGCACACCAACACGGCCAATACCGCCACAACAGCAAGCGCTATGCTCATTCTCTTTCCGCCTCCCGGCTTTGCCATGCCGCCTCACTCGCAATCCTTATTCTCGACCGTCGAGCACAGAGTATACCGTACCGCCAACCACGCTAACCCATCGAAGCACCCTGGAGCGCCCGCCGATCAAAGGGGGTTACCCCCATTGATATGCCGCTTGCGGCAATCAATTGGGGGTAACCCCCTTTGATCGGCGGGCGTGACCGTCGGTCGGCCGCTCGCGCAAACACTTGACTTAAACCATGGTTTAAGTCTCACAATCTTCTTCATAGCAAGCATAACCAGAAAGGAAGGTTGCCATGAGCAAGACCTTGGTGGCGTACTTTAGCGCCAGCGGAACCACGGAGCAGGTTGCCCAGGATTTGGCCGCAGCCACGGGGGCCGACCTGTTTTGCATCAAGCCCGCCCAGCCCTACACGAGTGCGGACCTCAACTGGCAAAACAAGGCAAGTCGCTCGTCGATCGAGATGAATGACGAGACATGCCGGCCAGACCTCGCGAATGCAGCTCCAAACATGGACGGTTACCAGACGGTGTTCGTAGGCTTTCCCGTATGGTGGTACGTCGAGCCGCACATTATCGATACCTTCCTGGAGTCCTGTGACTTTGCAGGCAAGACAGTCGTTCCCTTTGCTACAAGTGGTGGCAGCGGATTGGGACGTGCCCCGCAGCGCATGCAGGCACTCGTGCCTGGCGCAAAGGTGCTCTCGGGTGGCGTGCTCAATGGCCGCCCCTCGCGAGCCAAGCTCGCCTCGTGGGCCAGCGGAGCATTGGAGGCATAAACGTTCCCCGTCATCGTGGGCGTCATGACTCAAAAGATCGTTGATCGAAAATTGGTAGACGGACCTCGTTGTGCCCGTAGCTTCGATGGGCGCAACGAGGTCCGCATCACGATTCTTGGCTAGACGTATGGTATTGCGTCCCGCTTAGAAGTCCACGACCTTGTCGTTGTAGACGCAGTCGAGCAGACGCTCCATCTCCTCGGGCGTCGGCTGGCGCGGGTTGGAGCCAGTGCAGGCATCGGCAATCGCGTTGACGGCGACCTGCGGAGCCTTCTGGAAGAACTCCTCCTCGTCGATGATCGAGGTTGCAGACTTCACGCCGCCCTGGCCGTAGTTCTTAATGCCCTGCGGAATGTCGATCTTGTCGTTAAGGTCGCGAATCATCTGCACGAGCGCCTCGACGAGCTCCTCCTCGGTCGCACCCTCCAGGTGGAAGACCTCCTTGGCAATGTAGGCATAGCGGCTGCGAGCGCGATCGTCCTTGGCGTTGAACTGGATGACCTTGCCCAGGTACATGGCGTTGGCACAACCATGGATGATGTGCCCACCGCTAAAGGCCGCACCGGTCTTGTGGGCCATGGAGTGCACGATGCCCAGAAGGCCGCTGGAGAAGGCGATGCCGGCGATGCACTGCGCGTCGTGCATGTGCTTGCGGGCCTCCTTGTCGCCGGTATAGCTCTTGGGCAGCCACTCGACAATCTGGCGCATGGCATACAGCGCGTTGGCGTCGGTGTAGGGACTGGCAGCCGTCGAGACGTAGGCTTCGATGGCATGGGTCAGCGCATCCATGCCGGTGTGCGCGCACAGCTTGGCAGGCATGGTATACGTGATCTCGGGGTCGACGATGGCGACGTCGGGGGTAATCTCGAAGTCGGCGATGGGATACTTGATGCCATGCTCGTAGTTCGTGATGATCGAGAATGCCGTGACCTCGGTAGCCGTGCCACTCGTGGAGCTAATGGCGCAGAACTTGGCCTTGGTGCGTAGCTTGGGCAGGCCAAACACGACGCACATGTCCTCGAAGGTGGTCTCGGGATACTCGTACTTGATCCACATGGCCTTGGCCGCGTCGATGGGTGAGCCGCCACCAATGGCGACGATCCAGTCGGGCTGGAACTTGGCCATGGCCTCGGCACCCTTCATTACGGTCTCCACGCTGGGATCGGACTCGACGCCCTCAAACAGCTCGACCTCCATGCCCGCGGCCTTGAGGTCCTCCTCGAGCTCGCCGAGAAAGCCGCCGCGACGCATACTGGAGCCACCCGACACGATCATGGCACGACTGCCCTTAAAGTTCTTCACCTCGTGGCGAGCTCCCTCACCAAAGTACAGGTCGCGCGGATTGGTAAAACGTCCCATATGATGCCGTCCTTTCTTGAACCAACTCGTACAAATGCGTTTTGTATCGTACCTCACTTGCGCGTGGGAAAAGGGGCCAAACCCCTTTTCTCACTTTGCCCCATACATGTGATGAGGGGTCTGGCCCCTTTTCTCAGGCTGACGTTGCAGCATGCCCTGCTTGTGGTGCTTGCGACACACGCTCACATACGAGTCGTTGCCACCAAGCTGCACCTGGCTCCCCTCGGTTATCATTCTGCCGGTGGCATCGAACCGCGCCACGCAGGTGGCCGCGCGACCGCACCAACACACCGTCTTGACTTCCTCTATAACGTCCGCCCACGCCATGAGCCAGAGCGAGCCCTCGAAGAGGTTGCGTTGGAAATCGGTCCTCAGGCCATAGCAAATAACGGGAATGTCGTAGTCGTCCACGATGTCGGTGAGCCGAGCAACCTGCTCCTTGGTGCAAAACTGTGCCTCGTCCACAATAACGCAGTCAAAGCCGGACAGCTCGTCCTCCCCCATCGCCACAAGCCGCTCCACGGTGATGCATGGACGAGAGATGCCAATGCGTGACGCCATGACCCCGTTTCCGTCGCGGTCGTCAAGCGACGGCTTCGCGAGCAACGCCCGCTGGCCCTTCTCCTCGTAGTTGTACGCCACCATAAGGGCGTTGGCCGTCTTCGAGCTTCCCATTGACCCATAGCGGAAGAAGAGCCTCGCCATGCCTTTGCCTTTCGCGCGCGTCCCTCACATCACGCACAGTATACGACAAGGCCCGTACGTCGATGCTATACCTGGACAAAGGGGACAGTCCCCTTTGTTCAGCGGAAGGAATGCACGACCTCGCGCGTCACTTCGCCTATAGTTATAGTATTGCAACAGACGAACGGCAACCGAACGGGCGGAGGGTAGCAATGCACTTGGAGCACGGGTCTCATAATCACGACAAGCCAATGAGTCCCCAAGATGCCGTGCGCTCGCTGCTCGTGCTGGCACAGGTCGCACAAAATGCCGCCGACTACGAGTCGGCGGCCGAGGCATACGCAAGCGCGCTCGAAATCGAGCCGAACGTAGTCGCCCTGTACAACCTGGGTAGCTTTTACGCGCGGGGCCTCGGGGTGCGACAGGACTTCGTGGAGGCGGCACGGCTGTTTCATCAGGCGGACCTTCGGGGAAACGACAAGGCTGGAAAGCTGTGCGGCAAGTGTATGTTCGACTACGCTCACAACGACATGTTCGGCAAGACGCCTGCTCAGCTCTACGCCTCAATGGCCGTGTTTGTCTCGCGCGTCTTCCCCGAGGCGGCAAACCCTAGGCTCGAGGCGCGCAATGGCCTGCTCGCCATCGCCAACACCTTTCGTGCTAAGGGTGACGACGACAACGCGGAGCGGTTTCGCCTTGCCGCCGAATATGGCAACGCCATGCATGGCATAGACTCGTAGTGCAAGGAAGGGAGCAAACACATGAACCCCATACTGCAGTGGTTCAGCACCAAGGGCAAGGATTTGATGGCAGAGGTTATCTCCACGAAGACGGTCGAGCACCCCTTGCCAGATGACCTCGAACTCCTTGCCGACCTTGCCTACCAGGGCCCGGACGGCGCGTCACTCGCCGCCGACGTCTATCGTCCCAAGGAAACGTCAGCGGAACCATTTCCCATTGCGGTATTCGTACACGGTGGTGGCTTCTTCGTGGGCAGCCGCAAGGCCAACCGTGAATTCGCCGAGCTTTTGGCCGAACGAGGATACGTGGTGTTCGTTCCCGAGTATCGCCTCATCGACCAGGCGGATGGCATCGGCGCGATTTCGGACATCTGTGCCGGTCTCTCGTATCTAGCCACTCACGCATCCGATTTCGGCGGAGACCTTACCCACATCCTGATGATAGGCGAAAGTGCCGGCGGGTATCTGGCGCTCTACGCAACCGCGCTCCTCAGATCTCCGCTGCTTCAGCAGGTGCTTGATATCGAGGTTCCTCGTGTGTCGATGCGCGGACTCGCAAGCTTTGGCGGCATGCTCTATACGACTGGGAACGACCCAATTGGCCTCGTATATCGCCGGGACATGTATGGCGAGCGCCTCCGCGCTGCAAGCTTTAAGGACCTGATGAATCCCGAAGATCCAAGAGTCGAGACGAGCTTGCCTCCCGTGCTACAGGTAACAAGCGGGGCAGACTTCCTCAAGTCCTATACGCTGCGCTACAACAAGGCGCTTGCGATGGCGGGTCACGACCATCGGCTCATCTACTACAGGAAGGGCAAGGAACTTACGCATGCCTTCCCCTCACTCCGTCCCGAGCTCCCGCAGAGCAGGGAGGTACTCAGCGAGCTCGACTCTTGGTTCAGGAGACTCTAGCCATTGGCTTTGCTCCTCCTTCTCACGGGCTGGCAGCCCATCAACGGGCTTACCCCCGTTGATGGGCGTACATATTCTGGTCAATCCGTGCACCGATAATGAAAACAAATAATGACGCATACTGGTTTCTGTTTATCGTGGCATCGCGTAAGTGCAATAATAGCTTTTGAGTCTTACCATCTCGCCTATTCCGAGTGACCATGCATGGTGGGCTGTTGGCGACCCCAGACAAAGAGCATGCCCCCCAGGAAAGGAGCCATCCACATGACACAGTTTGCCCCACAGATGAATCAACCACCTACCCCGCAAGGCATACCCTTTCCCACGATGCAGCTGCCGTTCGCCGGGGGCAATGGCCAGACCCAACCGCAATTTCCCACGCCACAGTTCCCCATGCCGCAGTTCCCCATGCCGCAATTACCCTCCTTCGCGTTCCCGCAGTTCCCAAACGCGCAGCAACAGTCCATGCCCTCCCTACCACTCCCGACACCATTCATTCCCTTCCCACAGCCTTACGTGCTGCACGAGCAGGCGCTCAAGAATACCATTGAACTCCTACGCAACCTGCTCGCCCAGAGCGAGGCGGCACGAGGTGCAGCCAATTTCGGCGTGCCTACCAATACTGACCAGCAGAACACCCCCGGCCCCCTTCCAAACGCACCTATACCTGGTCCTGGACCCCTCCCAAACGCACCCATGCCCAGTCCTGGACTCCTCCCAAACGCACCCATGCCCGGTCCTGGATGTCAGCAGATACCAATGCCTCAGACGCTTGAGCAACAAAAGGCGAACGAGACGGGGATGCTGCCCAGGAACGACTTCCTTGGGAACATACTTGGCAACGTCTTTGGCGCCTCAAACACCGACTACTTCTATGAGGACTAGCCGCCATGCCATACGAAGGTAACAGACTCGACGAAATCATCCGCCGCGAGGCGGTTCGCCTGGTGCTCGAGCGAGTCCAGGGAGCAAGCATCGAAAGGGCGATGGACGAACTGGACGACACGCCCAGCCAAATACCGGGTGCCCTGTACGAGGTAGACGAATACCTGAATCGCCCCTACATGAACAAGGCCGAGGTGCCTCTAGCCATGGACGTCTTCATACCCAAGGCGCACGGAAAGGAAGAGTTGCCCCTCATCGTAAACATCCATGGTGGCGGTCTGGTAATTGGCGACCGCAAGATGTCGCGTGCCTACTGCCGTGTGCTTGCCTCCCGTGGTTACATCGTCTTCAGCATTGAGTACCGTCTGGCCCCCCGCGCCAATGTGAGCGAGCAGCTCGACGACGTATGTGCCGGCATGGACGCCATCGCCACCCATCTGATCCAATTCGAGGTGGATTACGACCGACTGTTCCTCACGGCAGAAAGTGCCGGCGCCTACCTTGCCATCTACACGGCTGCCATGAAGTACTCCAAGCGCCTCCAGAAGGCCATCGGCTACGAGCCGACACGCATGGAATTCCGCGCGCTTGGCTTCGCTTCTGGCATGTTCTACACCAACCTCAATGACCCCATGGGATTCCTTCTTTCCGATCAGCTCTATGGCAGCAAGCGGGCTAGCCCGGAATTCCGCGAGCTCATGAACCCTGAGCACCACGAGATTGTTCGGAACCTGCCGCCCACGTTCATGGTCACGAGCCGCGGCGACTTCCTTAACAACTACACGCTCATGTACCACAAGTCCTTGAAGGACGCAGGCAAGGCCACGAAGCTGGTCTACTACGGTGAGGCCGATCTTGGCCATGCGTTTATGTGCATCGATCCGACCCATCCCAAAAGCCTCGATGCCATCGACCGTATGCTTGCGTGGTTCGAGGAGCAGGCCACCGCACGAATCAACCGCATCACGGTGTCGGATGAGCAGGCAAAACGACTCGCCCGCATTGAAGAACGCATGGAAAGCCACCAGATCATCGAGCAGAAGAGCTGGCAGTTTATCCACGAACTGAACGCCGTTACGGACGATCGGCTCGACTCGGTGGCCTTGCGCGACAACCGAAGAACCTACACGTACCGGCAGATGTTTCGCAAGTGGGAGCGCTATGCCGAGGTCTTCTCGGCGCTCGGCATCGGGGAGGCGGCGCACTCGCGCGTAGGAGTTCTGGGCACCACGGCCTTAGAGCCCTCCTTCGCCTTCTACGCCCTCAACATGGTAGGGGCGTCGGTAAGCATGCTGTCGATGTTCGAACTCCTCGACATCGACGGCTGCCTGGAGTCCATCAAGCAGGAGGGCATAACCGACCTCATCGTATCGGACCTCCTCGCTCAGCCAGATTTCGTGTCACGCGTCCTGGCCACACGCGAGCGCATTGGCCTGCGCAACGTCATCGTCATAAAGAGCCCCTATGGTGGCCGTTTGGGCAACGACGCAGTCGAGGCCATGAGCGTGCAAAACTATCTCATGCTCAAGCGTACGCCAGGGATACTCTGCATGGACGACCTCATGCGAAAGTATTCGGCAACGCCAATCGCCTATGCCGCGGCGCAGAACGACGATGCTGCCGTCATCGTGCATACCTCCGGAACAACCAATGGCGTCCATAAGCCCATTCCACTCTCCGACATCGGTCTCAACGAGGCCGCGTATCGCGTTATGCGGTCCGACCTCGGCGCCGGGGTAAAAGCGGCAGACATCTGTCTTCTCCATATAGAACTCGCCGGCGCCTACGCCATGGTCGACATGCTTCATCTACCGCTTGCGCTTGGCGCGCAGGTGGCGACTTTGCCCTTCTCGCTGATGAACCCAAACATGTCCAAGGCATTCGCGCACTATGGAATAAGCTACGCACTTATGTCACCCATGATGCTGGACATGTTCTCCAAAGAACCGGTAAGACCCGATCTCTCGAGCATAAAAATGCCCATCCTCGGCGGCCAGTACCTGTCGGCCAACGAACGGCGGCGCCTCAACGAGTTCCTGCATGAGTGCGGCAGCGAGGCCCGCGTCATCAACGGCTACGGTCTCTCAGAGGTGGGAGGCGCAATCATCATCTCGCCAGCGGACCGCGAGGACGACACCATTGGCTATCCCCTGCCCGGTGTCGAGGTGCGTCTGCTCGACGAGGACGACGGAACCTACCACGAGCTCGGCGAGGGACCACGGCGCGGCGTGCTGTGCGTAAGCTCTCCCTCGGTTAGCTCCGGCTGTGTGGGTGATGTCGAGTTCTTTTCGGTTGAGGAGATTGACGGCAAGCGCTGGCTCAACACCTTTGACCTCGTGGACCTCAACGAGGACGGCAGTTTTACCTACGTAGGTCGCATGAACAAGTTCTTTGTGAACAACGACGGCGTACGCTTCGATGCCGGCCTTGTGGAGACAGCCATCTCGAAGCATCCTGGCATCGTGGCGGCGGGACTCGCCGCCGAGTACGAAAAGTTCATTCACGACACCATTCCCGTCTTGTACGTGACCTGTACCACCCAAGGGCCTGCGGCCCTGCAGACGTTGCGCCAGGCTTTGGTCGACGTGTTCGTGCGTGACGGCAACATCTCTCAAACGAACCTGCCCGGCCAATGCGCTATCTGTGCCGACATCCCGCGTACACCTACCGGCAAGGTGGATGTGCACCAGATTATGACCGGATCCGTAAGAGGTGACCGGTACCGAGTGCAGCCCGTATATGTTGGCGACAAGCTCACCGACATTCGCCTCGTTCCAGCATATGACGGCCCTGGCACCTGGGCGGGGCTTCCCGTGGAGCTCGATCCAACCCAGCGTTTTAGGGCACGTTAATACGCTTGGCCAGTTTCCTGGTGCCAGTCAACGGAGACCATCCCCATTGACTGGCACCATGGCAGGCATCGTAGCGGCAAATGACGGCATCGTTGAACCCCCGACCCAAACGATGTAATTTGCCGCATTTGTTCTGCGTCCCCTTTATGAGATAGTCTTCATCTGCTTGAGATGTGTACGCATTTCCGCCTTTAGGGTGTTATATGATATCTGATGACTTTCCGTAACTCATGTGACACGATCGAATTCAATGTCCAATGATTCTCGTTTCACGTCTTGGCCAGCAGCTACGCCGAGAAAGACGAGGACATCGACCAAAGCGTGCCCGTACAAAGGAGGCTCCGCATGCGAGTCGTCGCAATTTACGGCCAGAGCCACAAAGGCTCGACCTACCACATTGCACACGAGTTGGCCAACAAGCTGGGAGGCAACCTGACCGAGTTTTTCCTACCCAAGGACTTTGGAGAGTTCTGCGTCGGGTGCAATACCTGCTTCAACGATTCCGAGAAGTTGTGTCCACACTACCAACGCCTCGCACCGCTTACCAAGGCCATGGACGAGGCCGACGTCATCATCCTTGCCAGCCCCGTCTACGTGTATCACGCGTCCGGAGCGATGAAGGCGTTTCTCGACCATTACGGCTATCGATGGATGGTGCACAGCCCCGACGAATCGATGTTCCGGAAACAAGCCGTGTGCATCTGCACAGCGGCTGGGGCAGGCATGCGGTCCGCACTCAAGGACATGGCAGACAGCCTGTTCTTCTGGGGCGTTGCACGAGTGTACAAGTACGGCATCGGCATCGCGGCCACAGACTGGCAGGGCGTGAGCGAAAAGAAGAGGACGGCCATCGACCGAAAGACCACCGCGCTTGCCGCAAAAATCTCGCGCGGAAACGGGACGGTTCAGCCACGCCTTAAGACCAAAGTCGTCTTCTTTGCCATGCATCTGCTCCAGCGAAACGGGTTCAACCCGCGCGACGTCGAGCACTGGAAGCAACGTGGCTGGACCGAGAACGTCAGGCCGTGGAAGCATCGCCCATAGACACGTTGAACCCGGGCTTCGCATGTGTCGACCTATCAAAGGTGGTATCCCCCATTGATAGGTCACCGCCGGACATCGATTTACGTGACTTGTGGCCTGCCCGTAAGTAACCAGCGAGCTGCTCACGGATGAGCCACCGCAAATGCGCAGGGTTTTTTCGTTCTTGGGTGGTTTTTCGGTCTCTGGAAATACGGGGCTCCAAATGCGGTGCCATCTACCTGCGACTTTGTGAGGCCGTTTGTCGCCCCTAGAGAAAAATCACACGCAATAACAACCCAAATTCGAAAAAAACCTGCGCATTCGCGAGGGAAAATCCGTAAATGGAGCGACCGCGCTCTTCGAGGAGGGTATCCCTTGCCCATGGCAGCCCAGCCTCCCTCGCGACGGCAGTGAAATTCATGGAGCGATCTACACGGGTGATTCGGTCGTTCCCGTCCTGATGATATGACCCTCCTGGACTGCGGCGAACGTCGCAACAGCGCACGCGATGATTGCGGGTACCGTGAGGCCAACAAACCGCATGGCAAAGGGAACAAGGAAGACTACGAGCCCCGCAACCTTGTTTGCGGTGGTGTGGAGCATGAATAGACGCTCCTCGACAACGAAGCCGCTGATTGCGGTCGCCACCCTCACAAGGGCTATCAGCGCCACCCATACCCACAACCACACCGGTACGACGATGGCGGGAAGCATCTTCACGAAGCAAACAATGACCAGAACAAGGTCCGCGATGCTGTCGAGCTTCGCGCCGAGTTCGCTTGCCGTCCCCGTCCTTCTTGCCACGAAGCCATCGAGCATGTCCGTAACACCGGCGAGCGCGTAGATCGCAAAGAACGCCGGCGAGAACGCGGACGGTATCAGCAATGCGATGCTGAGCGCGATTCTGCTTATCGTGAGCGCGTTTGCCAAGCTCTTCTCACCATCCAAAATCTTCGCCCGCCTCTTCTCGGCATTCTTCGGTCCCGTTGGTACGTTATTTGGTACAAACCATACACTACAACGAGCACTGCAAGAAACTGGCGGTGCTCACGAAGCCGACGGACCGGTAGAGGGGCACGCCTGCGTCCGAGGCCGTGATCTGCGCCACGCCACAACCCTGGGCTTTGGCCTCATCCAAGACGCGGAGGAGCAGGTCACGCGCGGTCCAACCGGCAGACCATCAGCCACTCGGTATCGTCGCAACCGTCACCGATGATGCGGAAGCCCATGCGCTCGTAGAGCCGCAGTGCCGGGTTTTCCTTCTGCACCGAGAGCGAGGCTCGAGTATAGCCGGCCTCGCGCAGCTCATCGAGCAAGGCGCTCATCATGGCGCCTCCCATGCCCTTACCGCGATGTGACTTGTAGAGCGAGATGGAGAACGAGGGCGTCTCATCGTCGATGTGGCCGTATTCGTCCGCGATGCGCACCCAGCAGGCACCCACGACCTTACCGCCCACCTCGGCCACCACGGCGCGATCGTCCGGAAGCGCACCGAACCCCTCGAAGGCATGCCTACACTTTGGGTCGTCGTAGACGATAGAGCGCGGAATCTCGCCCTCGAAATCCTCCGGCACGTATATCGCCTCGTAGAGGAAGTCTTCGAGCAGCGGCCACTCGTCCCGCCTCATCCTCCTGATCGTGTAGTCCATGACGCACCTCATCGGTTTAGATCTCTCGAACACGCCACTTCTGACCTGCTGGTTCGTTGCGTTCTAGGGTAGCGTGCGCAAGAATGTTTTGCCCTTCGTTTTACTCCCACTCAATCGTCGCGGGAGGCTTGGGCGTCACGTCGTAGGCAACGCGGTTCACGCCGGGGACCTCGCCGACGATGCGGCTGGAGATGCGACCGATCACCTCGTATGGAAGCTTCGCCCAATCCGCGGTCATCGCGTCGGAGCTCTCCACGGCGCGAACGACGACGCAGCGGCCATACGTGCGCTCATCACCCATCACGCCCACACTGCGCATGTCTGGCAGCACCGCGAAGTATTGCCAGCACGTATGCTCGGAATTACGCTCGCCCGTTTGCCGGAAGAGCCGTTCGTTGTAGGCGTCAAGCTCCTCGCGCACCACCTGGTCGGCCGCACGAAGCAGGTCGAGCTTCTGGGGCGTCACCTCGCCGATGATGCGAATGGCCAGGCCCGGCCCCGGGAAGGGCTGGCGATACACCATGGCTTCGGGAAGGCCGAGGGCCACGCCTAGCTCGCGAACCTCGTCCTTGAAGAAGTGGTCGAGCGGCTCGATGAGGTCAAAGCGCACGCCTTCGGGGAACGGTATGAGGTTGTGGTGGCTCTTAATGGTACTCGCCTTACCGCCCGTCTTGCGCGCGCCGGACTCGATGACGTCTGGGTAGATGGTGCCCTGCGCAAGAAACTCCACTCCGTCCAGCTTCTGCGCCTCCTCGAAGAACACCTTCCAGAACTCGCTGCCGATGCGTCGCCGCTTCTCCTCGGGATCGGTCACGCCCGCAAGCAGGCGCGCGTAGCGCCCCTCGGCATGAACGTGCACAAGCGGCACGTTGAACTGGCGTCGGAACACCTCCTCCACCATCTCGGGCTCGCCGGCACGCAACATGCCATGGTTTACGAACACGCAGGTGAGCTGGTCGCCCACGGCGCGATGCACCAACGCGGCCACCACGCTCGAGTCCACGCCTCCAGATAGCGCAAGAATAACCTTCTTGTCGCCCACCTTCGCGCGAATCTCTGCCACCTTCTGGTCGATGATGGAGTCCATGGTCCAAGTGGGCTCGAGGCGGCACACGCCAAAGAGGAAGTTCTCGAGCATGTGCATGCCGTAGCGCGAGTGGCGCACCTCGGGGTGGAACTGCGTGGAGTAGATGCGACGTTCGTCACACTCCATCGCGGCAACAGCGCAAATCGGCGTCTGCGCCGTCACCACGAAGCCGTCTGGCACCTGCTGCACGGCGTCACGATGGCTCATCCACACCGTCTGCTCCCCCGGCGTACCGTGGAGCAAGCGGGAATGACCCATGCGCTCGAGTTCGGCTGGACCATACTCCCCCACCTCGGTATGGCCTACGGTACCGCCCAGCGCCGAGGCAATAAGCTGATGGCCATAGCAAAAGCCCAGCACGGGAACACCCAGCCCTAGCACATCAGGATCGACCTTGGGAGCGTCCTCGGCATAGACGCTGGCCGGCCCGCCAGAGAGGATGATTGCCGAAGGCCTGAGCTCTGCGAGCTCGTTGGCAGAGATGTCTCCAGGAACGAGTTCAGAGTAGACGCGCAGCTCTCGCACGCGACGCGCGATGAGCTGCCCGTACTGGGCGCCAAAGTCGAGAACGGCAACGAACTGGCTGTGACTGGACATGGGTCCTCCCCTTTTCGTTTGACCTATGCATATGATACGCCCATCGGGTCTCCTACAGTCAATCAAATGAACAACCCCCACTGATTGCCGAAAACGGTACATCAGTGGGGGTTGTCCCTTTGATGGACAAACTGCTTATCGTTACTTCCTCAGATGCTCCGAGACCGAGAGAATGTAACCGGAAGGCGACACCATAATCGCAATCTTGGACGATTCGGTTTCGATCGTCTTGTCTGCCGCCTCGTGTCGCGCCCTTCTAAACCCATGATCAAGAAGGAACTCGATGGTCTCATCGAAGTCGCGCACGTTCATGCGAATCATGGTCCACTCGCCGTCGCCTTGCGTAACATCCAGGTAGAAGCCGTCGGCGTTCTTCATGCGGACGTCCGTGACTTCATGCATGCCGATGCCTTCTTTGGTGTGGTGCCGCTCGAAGCCCAGCTCCTCGAACAGCTGAATGACTGGCTCCGGATTCTTGGTAACGATAAGAGGGTTGAACGTCGTGATCTTCATTACAGTACCTCCGATGAAACCTAGATTTGATTTTTAAGGTCACTGGCCATGATACGCCATTTGATAGGTTCTATGCGCAGGGCACGACATGAATCCTTAAATGGTCGTCCTATAAGTCTTTTCGCAACCTAGCCAGCCCGCGAAAGGCACCTCTTCCCAAACGGACACCGTACTCAGTGCCTTTCTCGTACCCCAGACGACTCCTCGTGGCTACCTACGTGCGCTGCGTACATCCATGGCATCTATCGCAAAGCCTGGCCGAGCTGCACATCGTCGCGAATGGCATTCATAAACTTCTTGTACTCCCTCTTGGACATGGCATTTCCCCTTTCAATTGTTCGCACACCCATTGCTTGTTTATTGTAGCGGATGCGTCCTCAACTCCATGCGTCTCTCCCACATATACGCTATCCGTATACCACCGTATCTAAACGTTGCATTTGTAACACTGCGGAAGGGAGTGCACAATGGAGTCAAACATGAGACATCGTCCGACGAGATAGCCACGAGGCTCGTCGAACTCGGGCATTCGCTGTCGCAGCGGTTAGGAATGTGAGGGATCGGATGAGAAGGATTGCATTGGTAACAGCGTTGTTTGCGGCTCTCGCCCTCGTGGTCTCCGGCTGCGCAAATTCGAGCGAAACGCCGGGGGGATTGCCCACAGAACCGAGCCCCACTTCGCAGCAATCCACGTCCACGACGGCGGGAGGGCAAACCCCAACGCAAAAGCCCGGCACCACGGCCGACACACAGGTGGACAATAACATCAAGGGGGATGGCGAGATGAGGATGAGCATAGGCGGCACCGACGTGAGCGTCGAGTGGGAGCGCAACCAGGCTGTGGACGACCTGCGGGCGCTCGCGGCAGAAGGCCCCATCACCGTGGAGCTATCCATGTACGGCGGGTTCGAGCAGGTGGGACCGCTCGGCTCGAACCTTACCGCGAGCGACACGCAGATGACGACCGAATCCGGCGACATAGTGCTCTATGCGGGCAACCAGATCTCGGTCTTCTACGGCCCGAACTCGTGGGCCTACACCAAGCTCGGTCACATAACCGATAAGACCGCCAACGAGATGGAAGACCTGCTCGGCAATGGTGACACGACCATCACGATAACGACCCAATAGGAAGGGCGACGATGAGGGAGGAGGTCACGTCCACGGTTAACCCCGATTTGTGCCAGCTGACATCTCCCCTACCTTCTCCAGTTTATACAGGTACCGCACAAATGGGCAAAGGCGACATTTCCAAAAACGGGAAATGGCATGACGCATGCCATGGCGTCGCATATGCTGGGACCACCACAGGCAAGAGGAGGAGATGCATATGGCAAAGGTTGCGGTCATCATTGCGCCAGGCTTCGAGGAGGGTGAGGCGCTTGCCCTCGTCGACATCTTTCGTAGGGCAGCGATCGCGTGCGACATGGTGGGGCTCAACTCGCGTGAGGTGACGGGCGGCCACGAAATTGTCGTGCGCACGGACGTTACCTTCGACGGCTCCCTGGACGACTACGACATGGTGGTGCTACCTGGCGGCTACGGTGGTGCGGACGCCATGCGTGCCGACGAGCGCCTGCAGCGGGCACTGCACGCCATGAACGATGCTGGCAAGTGGATTTGTGCCATCTGCGCGGCGCCCATCGCGCTCGACCGCGCGGGCATCTTGGCTGGCCGACGCTTCACCTGCTACCCCGAGACCGCCCCCAAGATCTGCGACCCGCAGGCAGCGTGGGTGGACGAGGTCGTCGTGCGTGACGGAAACCTTATCACCAGCCAGGGCCCGGCAACCGCCTATGCCTTCGCCTATGCGCTGGTTGACGCACTGGGTGTGGACAGCGAGCCGGTAAAGCAGCGCATGGTGTACTACAGCGCATTCGAGGTCGAGAGGGGCGAGTAGCATGGCAAGGGCAGCAGTACTCATGGTGGAAGGCTACGAGGAAAGCGAGACGATGCAGGTCGTGGACCTGCTACGCCGCGCCGAGGTGGAGACGCACACCTTCCGCTTCCAAGAGGACCCCTTCGTTCGCTCCATGCAAGGCATGTTCGTGAAGTCCGACAAGGTCTTCTCGAACGAGGTACGCGGCTACGACGCGATCATCGTGCCCGGCGGACGCACCGCGGCGACGCCGCTCATCAACAACGACCAAGTGATGGACACGCTCAGGTGGTTCAATGAGCAGGGAAAGCTCGTGTGTGGCATGTGCTCAGGAACCACGGTGCTCGAGGCGGCTGGCGTGCTGGCCGGCAAACGCGTGACCGGCTACACCGGATACGACCAGAAGCTCGTGAGCGCCCGCGCGTTCGCGGCCGACGAGGTGGCCGTGTGGGACAAGAACGTGGTAACGTCTCAGGGACCAGCGACACCCTACCCCTTTGCGTTTAAGATCATGGAGGCGCTCGGCATCGACCCAAGTTTTATTAAGGGGCGCCTGCTCTATGCGAAGGCGGGCGGTCGCTAGCCGCCATCGCCAAGCGACATGGCCCGAGGAGGAACCTTGATCTACGACAGGCTGCAAGTCGCCCTGCTCTCGACATTGTTGTCCGAGAAGGCCGGATCCCCATATGCGCTGATCGCGCAATACCTGCTGGCACATGCGGGACGACCGGATACGCTCTCGGTCAAGGCAGTCGCTCAGGAGTGTCACGTAGGCACGGGCACCGTGTCACGCTTTGCCAAGGACGTCGGCTTTGCCAGCTTCGCCGACCTCTGTGCAGCCTGCGCGGAGACACGCGCGAACTTTGACGAGATGCCCGGGGACAACGTCAGCCAGCGTGCGGAGGCGCTCGCCCGGCACGTTGCGCTCTCCGTCGCGCGTGCCGCCGCGAGCGTCGACACGGACGCGCTGGCTCGCCTGGTCGCCGACCTGCACGCATATGAGCATGTGAGCGCCTACGGGCTTCTTAAGGCCAACGCCGCGGCCCTCGATCTGCAGGTTGACCTTCTTATGCAGGACAAATACATACACACATGTGCCACGCCTGCGGAGCAGGCACGCCGCATCGCCGCCGCCCGCGACGACGAGCTCATCATCGTGTTTTCCTACACCGGCACGTATTTTGACTCCTGTGACGTGGCCGATGCCCTGCGCCGACGCGACCGGCCACGCATATGGATGGTGAGTGGCGACACGGAGTCGCTGCCCGCCTTCGTGTACGACCACCTGCGGTTTGCGTCCAACCACGACCGCGCTGGCCACCCCTATCAGTTGGAATGCATCGCCGGCATCATCGCTCAGGAGTATGCCACCTGACATCAGGCAGTGGCCACATTACCATTTAGTGGCCAGGAATTGCAGTCTTGAACTTGGCTCCCCTTCGCGGTAATTAGCATTTACAGTTGCTATTCACGGGTTGGCCATAAGCCGCGAAAAGCAAGGCATTGACCGCAATCTTAGAAGAGGTGATGCTCTTGGAAGCAAGCACGTGGCTCGATGCGCAAGCAGCGCGTTCGGCAAAAACGATGCTGGCCGAGGTCAACAGACGACTCGCCGCAGGCAGACTCTCGATCACGCGAGAAGATGCGCAGATGCTGGCCGAGCACCGGGCCGAGGCACTAGCCGATGCCGAGCGCGTGGAGTTCGGCGCTCCAGCCGTCGTGGAGCTGGCCGAGGCCATAGCGGGCTCGACGCGCCTCTCGCAAACAAACGTAGCGGAGGTGCTCGCCGAGCTACAGGGCGCCTTCTATGCCATCCGTCACGAGCTTCCCGTGGACGTACCCGACGAAGAAATTGCCGAGGCCCTGCGCGGTTGCCTGGACGCATGGGGCGACGCCGTCGAGGTTGCCTCGATCCCAACGGACGAGGTCATGCGCTTCTCGGCCGAGTACATGCGCATGGCTGAGGCGGAAGCATGCGGAGAATACCGCATCGTCGACGACGAGGGGCATGCGTACACCTTCGACCCCGCCGAATGGGACTACGACGAGCAGGCTGACGGCTGGGACGGCGAAAGGTGGGTCGATGACGGGATCGATTAGCACGCACGGGAGCGCCCCCGACGTCGGCAGGGCGTCGGAGAACTTCGCCCAGCTGATGTCGTACGTCGCCGGCCTGTATTGCGCCGGCGGGTCGTCGAGCGTGTCGGCATACGAGGCACACGAGCTCGCCATGTCGGCTGCCTTCGTGCTAGGCATCGAGGACGCCACGCCCGAGGAGGCCGCACTCGCGCTCGACGTTGACGACCCCATCGCGCTCTGGCATGAGGGTGTCCACACGCTCCAGAGGCGGACGGACGCGGCCCTTGCCCTCTGGCGGAGCGTGGTCGCGACCATGCCACCCATCCGCAACGTGGCGCTGCGCGACACGCTGGCGAGCCTAGGCCAGATGAAGGAGCGCTACGACGTCCGCTTCGCCGCGCATGAGGTCCCCTGCGACATCGACTACCAGCTGAGCAATCCCGTGGACAGCGACCTTATGGGAATCAACTACGTAGAGGCGTACCTTGTACAGCTCCTCGTCGAGGCGCGCTGGATCGCACGGTTCGACGTCGAGAGCTGTATAGCCGTTCTCGAGCGCGTCTGCCCTGACTACCGGGGCCTACACGTGAATCTCTGCGATTTGCTGCTGCCTCACGAGCGAGAGTTGTTAGCATCGTCAATCCGCAACGGCGGGCAATCGCAAAAAAGTTAACATGGCGCACCGAGCCAATCACTTTTCGCGGAGTTAGTGGAGAGGTTTATGATTCTCCCGTAACCACCAATCACCTCATCGAAGATCTCGCTCACTTTGATGCCATGTTAGGTCAAACGCAGCAAGCGGCTCCTTCATTAGGAGGCGTCCCCCATGCAAGCGCCCGCCTGACGGCATTCGTCGATATTCACAATGAGCTCGTAGTACACGCGTCCCAAGCCCTCCACGTCAACAAGGCGTCCGCTACCAAGCACGTTGCGCACTTCCTTGTTTTTGGTAACAACGCGATAGGTCACAAAGGACTTGCCTTCGTTGTCCTCTGTTCCTATTTGCGCATCGAGCTCCTCGTGCACGCGCTGTATGTCATCGGGATGCATAACACTGACGAACGTGCCTCCCGAAAGCCTCATGTAATCAGCGAAATCATCGCACTCAAAAAGACGCAGAGCCTCTTCGTTGACAAACAGGGTCTCCCAATTGTGGGAATAGCGGCTCACAACAATCGCTCCCGGAACGCTCGCCGCTATGTCGCGCGGCGTAAAGCCCAGCTGCATGCGATACTGGCCCTCGACGTCGGGCGAGTATGCCCTGCACCCCGATTTCTCCTTGAGCTTTACGGCATAGAGCGCCTGGTCGGCCTTTCTGTAGACACCCATAAGATCGTTTGCCTGGTCGGGATAAGAAGCATAGCCAGCCGACATGGACAGGTGGTAGCACTTGCCGTTGAGCGTACACGAAAGGTTGCGGGCTAGAAGGTCCCCGATCATCCTCCCGGCCTCATCCATTCCATAGCCATACAGCATGACAAGAAACTCATCGCCGCCGTTGCGTCCTACAATGGCATCGGACGGGAACGATTCCAGGATTGCTTGCGCTAGCGAACGCAGCGCCTCGTCACCCACGTCGTGCCCATGGACGTCGTTGACGGTCTTAAAGTCGTCTATGTCCATCAACGCCAACACGAAGCGCTCGCCAGGCCGGTCCTCCATCTGCTTGCTAATGGCAAGGTCGATGCCGCGACGGTTCAATATGCCCGTAAGCGCGTCTCGCTGACTATTCCGCCTAAGCTCCCCCACAAGGCGATGGTTAACCATGCGAGCAGCCACAAACGATGCAACCGACCCCATAAGCCGTACTACATCCAAATCGTCGTCGAGCTCATAGTTGTCAATTACAAGGTAGCCCAACGATACGTTATCGCTCTTTACGGGCACCACCATCATGCACGTAATACCGCGCGCAGCAAGCATGTCGAGCACGCCCCTGTCGATGCCCTCCGAATTGTAGACGTCGGGCACTATGAGGGGGCCACTTGCGGTCAATCGATCCCAGGCATCGAACTCTACGTCCTTAAGTCCTTGCATAACGCCTATGAGCGGCTCGACGTCCTCGTCGCACCACTCGAAGGCCACGCCCAAGGCATTTGGCTCCCTCTCTATAAGAGAAACCCGCTTGGCATGGGCAATGCGACTCAACGCCGCAAGCAGCTGGCTCATGGCAACGTCGTAGCTTGCCTCTCCGCTAAAGGTGTCAGCGATATCTATGATGAGGTCTGCCGTGTCGAGGCTCACGGACAGCTTCTCGCGCTCGCGCTGCTCATTGTCGGCTATGGTGAATGCGAACACGTAATAATCCTCGATGGAGCACGGAGCGATGCTAATACTCAGCCAGTGGTCGATTTCGGGACTGTACACGACGTCGTAGACGGTCTCACCCGACATAATGGCGCGACGGCAGTAAGGGAACCACCGCTCTCTGGCATTATCGACATTCTCAATACGCTCGAAGACGGAGTGTCCCACCAGTTCCCTTTCCTTGGCACCAACCACATCAAGATACATTTGGTTGGCATAGGCATACACCACGTCAACAATCCGCTCGTGGGCATTGTCAAACAACGCACGGCACACGGAGTACCCCACGGGCACGTCGCCGAACCCACCCAAGGCATTCCCAAGCAGCGTGGGCACGGACGAGACCGCAAACGCTTTGGCGTACGCAGAGGACGCTATATGCCGTACGTAGAACTGGTACCCCGTTCCCCTCTCCAAGCTTCCCGCAATCCGCTCCCATGCCCCGCTGGCAACGGAGCGCTCGGCTGCCTCTGGAAACTCGGGATCAAGCAGGTCTGCGTTGAACGTTGTAGCCAGCATGCGCTTTCCGTCATCGAACGCAATGCCCATCCCACGCAAAAAGACACGATAGGAATCGTTGGCACGAAGCACACGCCACTCGTTATCCCGCAGTTCCACCACACCCATGGGACGCTCCGCCAAAGACGCGGAGCCAACTATGTCCGCGCTCGTTACCTCGCAGAGGTCAACGAGATTGGCGCGCCCGACGGAGTCCCAGTATGCGGACTCCTCGTAGTGCTCGCGCGGGTTTTTGGCCGTTGACTTGAGGATGTCTTCAAGGGATGTCGGACGGCAGAGCAGATAGCCCTGAAGCATGTTGCAGCCTGCGTTTTGTAGGAATTGCGCTTGGCTGTTGGTCTCCACCCCCTCGGCCAGAGTGTCGAGACCCATCCTGCTCATTCCATGCAAGACGCTGGACACAACGGCCTGCGCACGCTTCCCATAATCTCCCTCAAGGCCGTGCACGAACTCCATGTCGAGCTTTACGAGATCGAAATCGAATTCCTGCAACGTGTTAAGGGAGGAGTAGCCGCTGCCAAAGTCGTCCATCCATACATCAAAGCCAGCTTTGTGCAAAGAGCGCACCTGCTCCTTAAAGAGCTCGGGGTTGGAGGACGCAGCTGACTCGGTTAGCTCCACGACCAACAGCTTGTGGTCGATGCCCCGTTCGTCTGCCCGTCGTGATACCTCGGCAGCTATGTCAATCTGAACGAGGTCGTTTACCGAGAAGTTTACCGACACGGGCACGACCGGAATGCCCATATCCTGCTTGGTGCATATGTCGTCAAGCACGCAGTCGACCATATGCAGGTCGAGCTTATACAAGATTTCCGCCTTCTCGAGAACGGGTATGAACTCCCCGGGAGAGAGGAACCCGTACTGAGGGTCTATCCAGCGTGCCAGCGCCTCCTCGCCACAGATGTCGTTGGTGGCCGATCGCGCTATGGCCTGATAATAGGGACGAACCCAACCTTTGGCTATTGCCGTGTCAAGGCTTTCCAAAACGTGGACGCGAATCCGCTCCCCCTGGCTCATCTCGTTGGTAAACCAAGCGACGTGCGTTCTCCAGACTCCGCGCTCTCTGTCGCAGGCAGTCTTTGCCCTGTCGAAGCCCACGGCAGAGATGTCGTCATCGGACTCGCACGCATACAGGCCAACGCGAACGGGCAGCTTCGCATCCAAGCTCTCACGCTCGTAGTTCGCAAGCAGGCCCAACACCACATCCTCCACTGTCTCTGCCTCGCCAAAGGCATAGAAGTGGTCCCCGTCAAAATGTGCGCACGCATTCCTGCCAAAGGCATCGCTCAAAAGCTGCGCAAACAGGCGTAACAGCTCGTCACCCCTCATCCGACCATAGCGGTCGTTGTAGTTTTTAAAACCAGTAAGGTTGAAGGCCACGGCCACGGGTCGCATGCCCTGTTGCGCGTAGGCGTGGGACTGCGCTTCCGCAAGTTGATAGAAGTGATCCATGGTGGGAAGGCCGGTAAGCCAATCGACGGTCCTGTTGCGCATGAGCTCCACGATAAACGCGTTGCAGATGGCACGGCCGCCTTCCTGCGACACGTGCTTGCCGTGCACGGCTACGTTGGCAATGCGCCCATGTGCAGTGCGTACGCGCAGGTAGGCGTAAGACGCCTCATCGGGAATGCGCGAAAGCTGGTGCATGAACTCCTCGACTATGGTCAGGTCTTCTTCGTAGACGATCGCACGAAAGCCGCCCGCGTAGCACTCCATGGCCTCCTGGACCGAGTCGCACTCCAGCAACGCGGCAGCATGACGATTCATGTAGACGATCTCCATCTCGCCATCGGCATAGAAGAGCATGGCTCCACCGGGAGCCATCTCCAGATTGAGTGAGTAGTGCCCAACAACGGCATCAGAATAGCTGTTTCCCATCCGTTCCTCCGTCAGGTGCTCGATGCGCCCTACACCACCCAATGATATCGAAGGATGGGTAACTCTTGGATGATTCATCTGGTAAACGGCTCATTAGTGATAGCGGCACTCAAATGGCGCAGTTGGGCACATAACCGGTATCGCGCATCCTCGATAGGGTGACGCCCTTCTACTCAAGGAGCGTGGTGTTCATAGACTCGTTCACGCGGATTCGGCTCGGCGAACCGCAGGTATTCCGTACGGTCATACCCAAAGATTCCCGACCGTTTCTCCGACGCATTCCTTGAGTTCGAATGGCAATAAAAGTGATACTATTTTTGTACTTTTTCGATTGCACTTGCGCCCAAGAGCAACCTCAACGGCGCGTCAAAGGAGGACTGAATGGAAGAGAGAAGATCCATGTGGCACTTCGTCACCCGTGTAGCCGCCATTGCGGCGCTCTATGCCGCAGCCACCATAGCGTGGTCGCTCATGGGAGGGTCTCTGTCGTGGGGTCCCATCCAGCTCCGTCTTTCCGAGGCGCTCTGCATGCTCGCAATCTTTACCATCGACGCCGTTCCCGGCCTCGCCATAGGCTGTGCCATTGCAAACATCATCAACACCGGCATCGCCGGCCTTGGCACCTTTTCGGCGTTTGACTACGTGTACTGCACGTTGGTAATCGTTCTAAGCCTGCTCTTTACCTGGAAGATGCGCCAGCGTCCCGCGCTCTGCGCCTTGGCGCCACTGGCCGCCAACGTTGCCATGGCTTTTGTTATCAAGGCAAACTTTGGTACTGCTAGCGTGTTCGATGTGGTCTTTGGATCGCTGGCAACGGCGGTCGGTGCTCGCTTTACGTGGAAGTTCCGCGATCGCCCCGTCGTCGCCGCTGCAGGACCGGTGATCTCTAACGCCCTCATCATCTCGGCGTATCTTCCCCTCATGCCTCAGAGCGCAGACTTCTACGTCATCCCCTTTACGCACATCTCCCCCGAGGGCTCATATGCACTCATGTTCCTCTTTGGCGTGGTTTCCATAGGGTTAGGCGAGGCGATCGTGATGTATGCGCTCGGACTCCCGCTCGCCCACGCGCTCAGGAGAACAAGGCTTGTCCGCTTTTTGACGCAACCCCACGATTAGACGTGCTGACCTCCGTGGCAGAGAGCAACGTATTGGACGGGTGGGCAATGTCGGTCAGCGACTCGTAGATCTCCCTGAGCTCCTCGATCATTGCCTCGTTCATATTGCCTCCTCGTGGTATCCGATTTGTTTGCTGGGTAGAGGGGTCGCATGCCCTAGCGGTCGCGCCTCCAGAGCAGAACGGCCTTCGTCGCAAATAGCGCGAAGCAGGTGATTCCGGCGTAGGGCTGTCTCGCCAGGATAAAGACGGCCACGCTGGCGGCGGAAAGCGCGACCCCCACCACCAGAGCCACCTCTCCCCAACGGCCTTCGATGCGGGATGCGACGAGCTCGCAGAACCCGCAGAGCACGGTCGCCCCGACGCATGCGACAAAGACCGCCATGATCCACGTGCTGGTGCTAGTGAGTGCGAACATGCTGACCGTGGTCGGAACCTCGGGGCCGTTGCCAAACATCGGCACGACCAGGAGCAGCGCCGGCAGGACGTCCAGCAAGCCACACACCAGCGACGCATATCCGCGCGCAAAGGACCTCTTCTCGGCCTGTGCAGCCGACACGACCTCGTCCGGGCTTATGAGCTCGTCTACCGTCACCGAGAAGAAGCGCGACACCTCCCTCAGCGAGTCGATGCTCGGATAGCCCCTTCCGGACTCCCACTTCGACACGGCCGTTCTCGACACGAAGAGCGCCTCGGCAAGCTGCTCCTGCGTGAGCGAGCGCGCCTTTCTTAGCTCCCTGAGCTTCTCGCTGAATTCCATCGTCACCCCTCCGATTATGTGGTGGTAAACCTTACGTCGACTCGCGCGACGGCGTGCCGGTACACCGCGAACAGGCCTGACGCCAGAAGAACCGATCCGACGATGTCGGTGGCCCAATGCACGCCGGAGACCAGCCGCCCGAGGACCATGAGGGCAGAGAATACGACCACGAACGCGACGATGGCGCCCTTGGCCTGCGCACCCTTCATTCTCCGCGCGACCTGGTAGGCCAGCGTCGGCATGACGCCCAGGACCAGCAGCGTCGTCGAGGACGGGTAGGACGCCTCCATGACGCCGTCGATGGGAATCGGCCGGTAGTTGACCGGATACATCTCGAAGGCCAGGTATGCGGCTGCGACCACGACGTAATGGACGCCGAGGAGCAGCAGGTCGGGGTCGACCTTGAGCAAGCTCCTTCGTTTGACGAGCTGCGCGATACCCAGAGCGCCGAACCCGAGGCAGACGACCACCGGTACGAGGCCGAGCCAGTCGGTGAACACGTATATTCCCATGTGCACACCCGTCAGACCGTGGAACCAGGTGTTGAAGGTCGCGAAGCCGATGTCCGTGCCGTTCTGCCCGACCGGTTGCACGTCCACAAGCTGAACCAGAGCCGTCCAGAGCGCAAATGCCGCAAGCAATGCTGCCCCCAACACGAGGTCCCTTCTTGATTTTGCCATCCCTCTCACTTTGATTCTCCTCTCAATCGGCGGACCCATGGCAAGGCGAAGGTATCCGCCATGGGGGCTTCCGGGAAAGAGCCGTGCCGTCACATCGACGACACGACCCGTGTTATCGTTCTCTAGCTGGGGTTTTCCGCTACCTGCGCCTAAGCCTCACGGCGATGGTGTTAAGGTAGTCGAGCGCGCCGGCCTCGACGGCCGCACGGTCGCCCGCGGCGTACTCGTTGTCGCACGCCACCCAGTCGGCCCACGCCTCGCGTGTGCAGGACATCTCGCGCATGTCCAGGATCTCGACGCCATCGGTCTGCCCGATGTTTTCGCGCCACCAGCCTATGTCGTGCATGAACTCGAGCTGCTCGGGCGTCCAGGACGCGAGCAGGCACGCAGGCAGGTCGTCGTGGCAGTCGCGCACCATGCCGGGGATGGCGAAGAGCAACTCTCCGCCTCGCTTTACGAACGGCAGCAGGTGCGTGCCCAAGTACGCGGGGTCGCGGCCGAAGTAGTTGTACGAGTCGACGCTCACCACGGCGTCGAAGAACCCGTGCGCGAAGGGTAGCGCTGTCGCGTCCGCTTTGAGTGGCACGACCTGACGATTGGTGAGACCGCACCCCTCTAAGAAGCGCATGTTGTCGGAGGGATCACTCCAGAGGTCGGCGGCATAGACGATAAACCCGCACTCGCGCGCCATGAGGGCGCTCGTGAGCCCGGCCCCGCTGCCAAGGTCGAGCACAACGGAGCCCACAGGGATGTCGGCGAGGGCCAGCAGCTCCTCGCAGAGCTTGAGCGGGTTGGGTCCCATGCTGCGTTCGCGCATGATGGATTGAGGGAAGGTTTCTGCCTTCGGGAAATTCATGGTCTTGTCCTGTTCTGTGAGAATCCGTTACCTGTGGATGGATTCGGAACGCAGCGAACCTGGGACAGCCTATGTGCCCCCTCACGAGTCGTTAGGTTCTAGCGTTCCCTACAGAACAATGACCAAAAAGACATCCCCTTGGATGGCCGTCGCCGCGAGGCCCCGTGCCCCGCACATCACCAGCATCATATCATGCCGACTACGATTGTGGAACACCACGGCACTTACAATTCAAAGGCGCAGGCTCCAGTTGTTACTAATGCGGTAGCATCTTACATACGGCAGGAGTTTATGGAGGCGGGTCGATGAGCAGCAAGGGCTTGGCAGCATACTTTGTACGACTATTCGCGGAGCGCGCAATCGGGCTTCTGCTCTTTCTAATTGGCTCCGGCTGGGTCCTAGGTTCGAGGGGCGCGTCGTGGTTCATCGTCTACTTTGCCGCAATAGGTTCGGTGTTCTGGCTGTATCGCGCAGCGCCCGACACGATGGCCGCACGTCTTGCCATCACGGAAACCAAGGATGCGACGCCCGTCTGGGATAAGGTCCTGCTTGCGACATTCTGGCTGCTAGCTTACTTCGTCGTATACTGGGTCGCGGGGGTAACATGCAACCCCGCGCTGTCCCTAGATGTCGTCGCCGTTGCAGGGCTCGCCCTCTATCTACTCTCGAGCGCGCTTACGGCATGGGCCCTATACGAGAACCGCTACGCCGAGGCCGTCTCCCGCCTGCAAGCTGAGCGGGGTCAGATCGTATGCCGCACCGGACCGTACGCCTACGTGAGACACCCCATGTACTCCGCAATAATCCTCTGGTGCGTCTCCGTCGTCATGGTGTTCCCAAGCGCGTGGGTTGCCGCGGTGGCAGGCGCAGTCGCCTTGGTTATCGTAATACGCACGGCCCTTGAGGATTCGATGCTCACGCGCAGTCTGGATGGGTATTCAGAGTACAAGGACAAAGTCCGCTGGCGGCTCGTGCCTTTTGTTTGGTAGGAGGACGCACTCTTAAACGCGCGTGCAAAGTCATCTAGCAGATCATGCCCTGTCACACTACTTGCGAGAGGAGTGATACGGGTATTCTGCTAAGCCCAGCGACATGCCCAAACTCGTCGAGACGCATGAGCCGGCGAGGGCTCTTCATCCCTATGCCCGCATCTCTGAGCACTTACCAAAAAGGCGCCGCGGAACCACGTCCGAAGCGCCTGGAGAATCGCACAGCCGTATGTCCTGTCGGCTTTGGGCATCGGACCCACGGGCCCATCGGAAATGCTGCCGAATACGGACAAGTTCTGCGCATCGTGCAAATGGCAAGGAGTAAAGTTCTGCGCATCGTGTAATATTGATGCAAAAGAGTTCTGAGCATCGTGATGGGAGCACCATGCTTCAAAGAAAGGCATATGACCGGCTTCTTGAGTGGAAGAGGGAGAGCAAGGGTTCCTCCGCCCTTCTTGTGGAGGGCGCTCGGCGCGTGGGCAAGACCACGCTCGTTGCGGGGTTTGGGCGGCGCGAGTACAAAAGCTGCCTGTTCATAGACTTCAACGAGGCTGACCGTGAGGTCATTTCGTACTTCGAGGACTACCGTACCGACCTCGATACGCTCTTCCTCTACCTCTCCGCCTACTATCGTGTCGACCTTTTCGAGCGAGACACATTAGTGGTCTTCGACGAGGTCCAGTTGTACCCTCCCGCTCGCGCCCTCATTAAGTTTCTCGTGGCGGACGGGCGGTACGATTACGTGGAAACCGGCTCTCTGCTCTCAATCAGGCAAAACGTGGAGGGCATACTGCTTCCCTCGGAGGAGGACGTGCTTCGGCTCGACCCGCTCGACTTCGAGGAGTTCCTTTGGGCAATGGGGGAACGCCAACTTGCCGAGCTCATCAAGCTGCAGTTCTCGTCGCTCAAGCCAATGCCAGATGGCCTGCACAGGAGGGCCATGGGGCTGGTGCGCGAATACATGTTGGTGGGAGGTATGCCGAGCCCGCTCGCAGAATATGTTGAGCATCGTAAGTTCGCTCCGGTGGAGATGGAGAAGCGCCGCATCGTTCAGTTGTACCGAAACGACATCGCGCGCTTTGCGCGTGGATATGAGTACCGCGTGACATCGGTCTTCGACGAGATTCCCGGCCAGCTCTCCAAGCATGAGAAGAAGTTTACGCTCAGCTCTTTGGGAAAAGACGCGCGCATGAGGACATACGAAGAGGCGTTCTTCTGGCTTTCGGACGCGAGGATCGCAAACATGTGCTATGCGGCATCCGAACCAAGTGTGGGGCTTGCGCTGAGCAAGAACTCGCCCGCCCTCAAGTGTTACATGGCAGACACCGGCTTGCTGGTGACCCTTGCGTTTGGGAACGGACGCGAGACGGGCGAGGACGTCTATCGGTCCATTCTGCGAGGCGACATCGGCATAAACGAAGGCATGCTCACGGAAAACGTCGTGGCGCAGATGCTGGTTGCGGCAGGGCATAAGCTGTACTTCTATGCGCAGTCCGGAAAGAAGGCGGACGAGCAGCGCATGGAGATAGACTTTCTTATTGTTAAGTCCTATGCGAACGCGGCCGGCAAGCCACGCGTGAGTCCCATTGAGGTCAAGTCACCCCGACAGTATGGGACAACCTCGCTTGACCGATTCAAAACAAGGTTCAACAAGTACGTCGGCACGCAATACGTGCTTCACCCCAAGCAGCTAAGGGTTGAGGGAGACAGGGTCTACCTGCCCCTTTACATGGGGTTCTGTCTGTAGTTGCAATTTGGGACCAAGAAAGTGGGGCGCCCAACGTCAGGGCAGCATCTTGGTGAGGTCGCGTGCACCGTAGATGACTACTTCGTCGTATACTGGTCGCGGGGGTAGCATGCGACCCCGCGCTGTCCCTGGATGTCGTCGCCGTTGCAGGGCTCGCCCTCTACCTGCTCTCGAGCGCGCTTACGGCATGGGCCCTTTACGAGAACCGCTACGCCGAGGCCGTCTCCCGCCTGCAAGCAGAGCGGGGTCAGATCGTATGCCGCACCGGGCCGTACACCGGCCGCGTTTGCCCTGGCAGCGATGATAAAAGAGCCGAAGTGCACGTTTAGCTCATAACGTAGCGCGTGCTGCGGCCTGAGCCTTGGATACGAACCAACCCCTTGGCCACAAGTCCTTCAGAACCCTTAGGGCCTTGTCCTTTCCAAACCCGGTCAACGCGACCACTTGGCCGCTTGAGAGCGTGATTCCAGACGAGAAGGCCGAAAGCACCTTCTCCTCGTCCCCGTCAAGGTCACGCCTATCGGCCCCTCGGTAGCATCGAACCGAGGCTTTGCCCTGCTATCCACATAGCCCCACCTGATGCGTCGGATGCCCGTACCGAACTGTTCGATAACGTTCAAACGAAAGAGCACCCCCGCGAGGATCGGGTTCCTAAGGATGGAAAGGTTCCCCGCGAGATAGTCGTCGACAGTCACGCCAAAGGGGAGGCCGCCAGGAGACACCACCTCAACCCGGTCTGGAAACATCGAGACCCTAACGTGACCGCGCACATCCCATGTCCGGTGCGCCAGCGCATTGGCGATTGCCTCGCGGAATGACTCCTTCGGAATCCGTTCGTACTGTTCGCGTTTGAAGCCCTCGATTGCCTATTCAGGGTGTGGGGATATGCCGTCATTGATGGCACTCTCCATCCTGAGGATGTCGCCTGCTCGCCACGCACGTAGAAGACGGCGTCGCCCACTTGCGCCATGGCCGAGGGGGTGACGCGCACCTCATAACTACGCACCGAGAAGCTCCTCCCTCACGCGCGAGAAGGCCATGGAGCCTCGACTCCCCTGCTCTCCTCGACCTCTTCGACGCCGCACGAAAGGGCCTCATATAGCTGCCTGCCCGTCATCGCGTCTACCGCAATGGAGCGAGGAGCCACGGGAAGGGCAACCCTAAAGGGGATGCCTCCCGTGAGGGACACCTTGCGGAGGAACATGTCGACGGCGATCGACATCGAGATCCCGAGCTGCGAGAGCACGGACTCGGCGGACTGCTTCACCTCAGGGTCGACCCTCAGATTGAGCGTTGCTGACTTCTGCATGATAAAGAAAGAGAGTAACGCATTTATAGATACTTTTACAATACAAACTGATGCAATATAGTTTCGCTCGTATCGGCCGGTCTGTTCACGGGCTGGCCACACGTCACGTAAATCGATGACCGGCTGTAGCCTATCAAAGGGGAGCCCTCTGCACGATGCGTGGACGTGCGGGTGCAACCCAACGTCAAAAAGTGCCTGCGCCCTCCGTCGTGGCAGCCGTTCCCGGGCGCCCCTGCCCCGGGCCGAAGTTGTAGATGTGAACTCGGTTCGGCGCCTCGAGAGTTCACATCTACAACGACTCATCAATCTTCTTACGTGTTATCAGGCATTTCCCCAAGATTCCGCGCCGCGTTTTGTAGATGTGAACTCTCGTCGCCGCCCAGGAGTTCACATCTACAAAACGCGCGGGAGGCGGGCTCCCGTGAGCTGGGACTATGCACGTGCGTTATCGTCCGTTCTGGAGACGTGAGCCACCCCCGCGCGGCCCGCCCGTCCCGAGGGGCCCGTGGCGCGGCCGAGGTGTGCGGAGCTCCCTGCGCCCAGGGCGCCGTGGTCGCCCCCGGGCGCTTGGGCGAGCTCGCACGCCCACGCATCGTGACGATAGGCCTCAATGGGGGTTACCCCCTCTAATAGGTCAATACATTCCGGCCAGCCCGTGAACAGTACCATCGGCCGTTACACGTTGTATGCGTTTGGCAACAGCCTCAGGAGTCCCCAAGAAGCACCAAAAAGGCGCCCCGGAATCACGTCCGGAGCGCCTGGAGAATCGAACAGTTTTGTAGCGGTCTTACTCCCACTCAATCAGAGAAGCATGGCTGTGGTGGCGCATAGTGGTTTAGCATGTGCTCCCGTGCTCGTGGTATCCGTCGTGACTCTGGGTATCGCCCCTGCGGACGTCAAAGCGGCGTCACGGGCGCCGTTCCCGCGCCCGTGACGTCACCTCACTCGAAGCCGGGCGACGTCATGACGTCACCTGACTGCGTTTTCGCTGGTAGCGATGGCCTTTCTGGCCCCAGCAGGCTGCTACGTGGGTTCCGCTACACGTGCAGCTCGCACACCGAGTAGAGGGCGGCCTTGCCAGCGACGGAGACGCGGTCCCCGCGCACCTCGCACAGAAGCTCCCCGCCGCGCTCGGACGCCTGCCAGGCATAGATCTCGTCCTTGCCCAGGCGCTGCGCCCAGTAGGGGGCCACCATGCAGTGCGCCGACCCCGTGACCGGATCCTCCTCAATGCCCATGTCCGGCGCGAAGAAGCGCGAGACGCAGTCGAAGTCGGTCCCCGGCGCCGTGGGGCAGGCGGCCATGCCGGGAAGGCCGGCCACCAGGGCGATGTCGGGCCTCATCTCGCGGACAGTGGCCTCGTCGTCGTACACGAGCAGCAGGTCCCGGTCGAGGTACGCCTCGAGGGGCCTCGCACCCAGGGCCGCCTCCATCTCGTCGGTGACGGGGACGGGCTCGAGCCGGTAGGCCGGGAAGTCCATGACCAGCCACCCGTCGCGGCGCACGACCCGCAGCTCGCCGCTCATCGTGCGGAAGGCTATCTCGTCGGCCTCCGGCTCGTGGAACCGGAAGAGCGCGTAGGCCGTCGCGAGCGTGGCGTGGCCGCAGAGGTCGATCTCGATGGTCGGCGTGAACCAGCGCAGGCGCCACGCGTCGCCCTCGCGCACCGTGAAGGCCGTCTCGGAGAAGTTGTTCTCGCGCGCGATGGCCTTCATCAGCCGCTCGTCGGGCCAGCCCTCCATCACGCACACGGCCGCCTGGTTGCCGCGGAAGACCTCGTCGGTGAAGGCGTCGACGACGTACTGTCTCATGCGTCACCTCCCACCTCGAAGATTGCCTCTATCTCGACTGGGGCGTTCATGGGCAGCGCCGGCACCGCGACCGCCGTGCGGGCGTGCCTGCCGGCCTCGCCGAACACGTCGAAGAGCAGCTGGGAAGCCGCGTTGACGACGAGGTGCTGCTCGAAGAAGCCCTCGGCGCTTGCTACGAAGCCCTGCAGCTTCACGACGTTGCGCACGGCGTCGAGGCTGCCAAGCTCGCTGCGCACGACGGCGAGCAGGTTGATGGCGCAGGTGCGCGCCGCCTCCTGCGCCTGCTCCAGCGTGAGCTCCGCGCCCGCGCGGCCGACGAGGGGCATCTCGCCGTCCAGCATCGGGATCTGCCCGGACACGTAGAGCGTGCTTCCGACCCGCTTCGCCGGTATGTACAGGGCCTTGGCCGGCGACGATGCCGGCAGCTCTATCCCAAGCTCCGCGACCCTCTTCTGTACATCCATGGGGAGCCCCCTATCTCTCGTTATTTCGGACCATCTCTACCCGCGCTTCATGTCGCTCGTGGGCGACGGCAGTGCGACGTTGGTTGCCGTCAAGATGGGTCGCACGCGTTACCCAGACAGAATGGCATGCGTGCCGGGATATATCATAGCGCCACCTGGTTCCGGCACTTCTCGAGCAAGTCCGACGCGGCGACGTGCGCGCTCGTCGCGCGATGGATGCATTGGGCGGCAGACGAGGCTCCTGTCCTCGGCCCGCATGCTGACCTCCTCCCGTTCCTCCGCATGGACTACAGTCAGAGAGAGACCGTCACACTCCTCTACGCCCGCGGTATGAGGCAGGCCGTCCTCGATGCATCCGCGAAGATCGCTGAGGCTCTCGTCGTGGGCGGGCGGACCGGGTGCCGTGAGAAGTTCTACCTGTATGGGTTCGTCGGCATCCACGACGAGTGGGTGGAGAGAGGGTTCGCCGAGACGCCCGAGGAGGTCGCAGCCATGCTGAGCGGGTTCGATGACTTGATATCGCATATGCCGCTGTGATCAACCCCATTGCGCGCTCGCATTTGGCTTACAGGCACACGAGTCCTCAAGAAGCACCAAAAAGGCGCCCCGGAGCCATGTCCGGAGCGCCTGGAGAATCGCACAGTTTTGTAGCGGTCCTATTCCCACTCAACAGACGCATGAAAACCTCCTTTCAAATCGCGTCTGCGTTCCCGCAGGTCAGAAGCTTGAAATTGCAACTCCTCTCGTCTTGGCGGTCTTAGAAAACGGACGCGACGGCGGCTACCGCCTCGCGCTTCGAGTCCATGTTCACATGGGTGTAGATGTCCATGGAGATCTGCGAGCTGTAGTGCCCGGCGAGCTCCTGCATCACCTTGGGGTGCATGCCGTTGATGGCGAGCAGGTATGCGCACTCACGGTCGGTTCGGGGTCGAGCGTTTCGATGAACTTGTGCGCTTGGGCGGGTTCACCTTATCGCAGGGGTTTGTCACGAGGATCTCCTCCTTTACTGCTTGCTGGAATACGAGGGTGATGTTGTCGTGGATGCCGTTTACGCAGGAGCCTCCCGACGGCTTGCCGGAGAGCTTGTCGCCGCCGAACATGGCGATATACATGTCATCGAGCATAGTGGGCGTGATAGCGTCGAGATTCGCCTTGCCGATGTGCATGTTGGCAGCCTTGAAGAGCTGGCGCTGACGCTCCAGAGTCGTGGCCGCTATCTCCTTGTTGAGCTCGCGGCGCTTGAGGTAACGCTCGGCGTATTCCTCGAAGGTGTAGGTCGTCTTCCCCTGGACTCGGTCGCCCTCGACCTCGTCAATGAACTCGTGCAGTGCTGCCTTCGCCTGGGTGTACGCTCCCTCGAAACGGCGGGTTCGGGCCTTGTACTTGCCAGTGCGGGGGTCTTTCCCGATGCATACGCACAACTACCACTTTCGGCAACGGCTTTTCGGCTTGTCCTTTTCGAGCTGGAGTATGGATCCGCTTCCCTTGGTCTCTGCCATCGAGCTCACCTGCCCTGCTGGGTAGCGATGCGCTGGTCGCGGAAGGCCAGGAACTGCAGGTACTCGTCGAAGCGCTCCTTGCCGCCCAAGACGATGTGGAGCTGGGTGAACGTTGAGCGCTTGGAGCGTGTGAGGCGTGACGACACCCTTGTACGCGGCAGCTCTTTTCTCGACGTGATAGAGACGCACCCCGACTGACTGAGTGCACCCTTTGTCGAGGAGGCCGAGTACCTGCGAGACACGGACGAGCAGGCATGGCGTTGGGAGTACCTGGGCGAGATCGCCGGCACCGGCGGCGCCATCTTCGACAACGTGCACGAGGCGAGGCTGAGCGATTCTCGCATTCGCACCTTCCAACGTATTCGCAATGGTGTGGACTGGGGCTGGTTCCCGGATCCCTGGCGCTTCGTCCGCTGTGGCTGGGAGCCCGACGCTCGGCGCCTTCTCATCTTCGAGGAGCACTCGGCGAACAAGATGATGCCGGCGGATACCGGGCGCATAGTGGTCGATTCTCTCACCTTCCCGGACGAGCAGGGCGCGGAGGCGTACTTCCACGACCAGATCGTCTACTGCGACGACACGTCTGATTCCAAGGTGCAGATGAACGTCTGGAGGCGCGAGCTCGGCATTCGCGTGCATGCGGCGCGCAAGGCCAGGATGCGCAGGCTTTCGTATGAGTGGCTGGCCGGTTTATTGACGTTGGCCCTTCTCGCCCTTATTGGTGCCTGAACCTTGGTATGCAGAGTGCTGCACTCAGTACCTTCCCGCGTACTCTTCGCGGGCCTTCGCGGTCACTGCCTTGATGAATTCGGTCTTCGCCTCGGTATACGCGTCCCTGTCGTGCTCGAACCGCTTCCATAGGCGCAGCTTCAACGTCTCGTACTCTTTGGCGGTCTGGGGATGGGCGTTGAGGTAGTCGCGGAAGTACAGCTCGTCGTTGTCCCCGACGTGCCTCAGGTGCACGTGGTAGACCTTCTCGGCGAACCCATCCTTCGTGTAGCCGAGGTTAAATGAGATCCTTTCATCCTCATCCGACATCATGGTGAAGCCGGAACGCTCGAGCCTCTCCGCCGCCTTTTCCAATTCCGATTGGCTGGGGAGTTCAACCATGACGTCGACTATGTCCTTGGCCCGGATGCCGTCTACGGCGGTGCTGCCAATGTGGCTGACCCTCTCGACCGCACAGTCGGAAAGCAGTTCGTTGAGGCGACCTTCGATTTCCTCGTACTGCTGACGCCACGCTTCGTCATGCTCCACGAGGAATATGGGAAACAGCTCCCACAGCTCTTCCAGCGTCATGTCCGACAGTTCTTTTCCCATGCCTTCTCCCCAGGGCAACCCTAGCCTCAAGCCCTCACATTCTACGTCACGGGCGGGCTTGTGACGGCAGCGACACTTCACATTGCATATTGGCGCGATAGATGGAGGTGTTGGCATGGGCGCTAATGGCTTGGACGAGTACTGGGTGCCGGAGCATGTGAAGGACTATCTGCGCAAGCTCGGGTTTATCCTTCCCCTGGATGACATGGAGCCTTGGATCCGCTCGTGGGATGACTGGATGAGCGCACGCGGGGAATTCTACGACTACCGCGACAAGGATGGTATGGGGCGCGTGTATGCGGTCCACCGTAGAAGCATTCACCCTGCGATGCGCGTCTGCAAGGAATGGGGCTCTCTTCTCCTCAACGAAGAAGTCAAGGTGGTCTGCGATAACCAGAAGGCCACCGACTGGATCAACGCGTTCTTCTCTTCCACAAACTTCATGAACGCGGCGCAGGCAACTGTCGTACGTGCCTTCGGGCTCGGAACGGGTGCCTGGGCATTGTGGCTCGACCTGGACAAGAGGAAGGTTCGTATCCGCCATTACGACGCCCGCATGGTGATCCCGCTCTCATGGGACGAGGACGGGATCTCAGAATGCGCCTTCGTCACGCGGGCTTTCTATCGGGGCAAGGCCGTGGACCAGTTGCAGATGCACCTGCGCGGCAACATGGGCTTCTCGGCTGACCTTTCCCCATCCGCACCTTCCCACGAGAACGAGGGTGCTCTTCTCGCCCATGAGAGCGAGGAGACGTACAGGATCGTCACCGTGTGCTTCGACCACGAGGGCAACGAGCTCGCGCCTGCGGGCATCCTCCCGATCTACGACACGGGCTGTCCTTTTCCCACCTTCGGCATCGTGAAACCAGCCGTCACGAATACGCTCGTGGACATGAGTCCCTATGGGCAGAGCGTATTCGCGGATGCCGTGGACGCGGTGCAGGCGGTGGGCCTCACCTTTGACTCTCTTATCAACGAGATCGACCTCTCGAAGATGAGGGTGTTCTTGTCGGATGTCCTTTTCGACAGGGAGCAGGATGGCAACAAGAACGTCACCATTCCCTTCGGCAAGCAGGACTGAAAACTTCCGAAAGGTGATGTCGACCGAAGACACGATCCAGGAGTTCGCGCCGGCGCTGCGCACCTCTTCGCAAAGCGAGGCATTCTGCATCGCCCTGCAGTTTCCCTCCACATAATCTCGGCGTATCAGACCAGCGTCTTGAGCCAGGACATGAGGTCCTTGTCCTCAGCCCAGTCAGGGTACTCGCGCGCGTTCGGCGCGACTGATGCGGACTCGAGCAGCTCCCGCTTCCTCGCAAGGCTCACCGTTGCGTAAACCTCGGTGGTCGTGACGCTGCGGTGCCCCAGGAAATCAGAACTTTCTGATTTTCTCGGTTATCGGACACGGAAGAAAACCCGAACCCGACGAGTATTTCCAGCACATGAGCTGGCTTCACTCTGATTGCGAGTTCGGGTTTCCTTTCTG
>CACZFB010000051.1 GCA_902780305.1 uncultured Coriobacteriaceae bacterium
GCGCCATCACATCACGCACACACGGATCGAGGGGCGTGGCGGCACCATAATCGAGGTAGATTGTCCTGTTGAGCGCATTCATGGGTTCAAGGATACGCCTTTTTCAAAAATGTGCCTTGCATCTTGGATGCAACTCGACTATATTTATCTACGCGTTCGCGGGCTTAGCGCAGTTGGTAGCGCGCAACCTTGCCAAGGTTGAGGTCGCGGGTTCGAACCCCGTAGCCCGCTCCATGTATTCTCCGGCCGGTTCTAGAATCGGCCTTTTTAATACATGGCGAAGTGGCCAAGTGGTAAGGCAGAGGCCTGCAAAGCCTTTATCCCCGGTTCGAATCCGGGCTTCGCCTCCAGAACATGAGGGGGACCGGGGAGACTCGGTCCCCTTTGCGCATAGGTCGATTTGCGACGAGGATAGAGGCAAGATGGGCGACCATGTTACCGAGGTGTACTTGGACCATGCTGCGGCGACGCCGGTGGCGCCCGAAGTGATGGAGGAGATGGCCCCGTACTTCTCGCAGCGCTTCTTTAACCCCTCCGCGCCCTACTCGGTGGCCAGGGCCGCAAACGCGGATTTGGAGCATGCCCGCGCGCGCGTGGCTGCCGTGCTCGCCACGCGCGCGGACAACGTGACGTTTACCGCCGGGGCGACCGAGGCCAACAACCTTGCCTTTGCCGCGGTTGGGGGACACGTGGTGTGCGCCGCCATAGAGCACCACAGCGTGCTTGCCTGCGCCGAGGCGCGCGACGCCACCCTGGTGGGCGTCTCGGGCGCGGGCCTGGTGGACCCGGTTGACGTGTCGCGCGCCATAACACCGCGCACGGAGTTGGTAAGCGTCTCGCTCGCCAACGGCGAGGTGGGCGCCATCCAGCCCCTGCGTGCCATTGCCCGCGTGGTGGCTGCCGAGAGAAGCCGGCGCCTGGAGGCGGGGGAGCGTCGTCCGCTGCTGTTGCACACCGACGCGTCGCAGGCTGCGGGCTATGTCTCGCTCAACACCTCCACGCTGGGCGCGGACCTGATTACCGTTTCGGCCGCCAAGATGTATGGGCCCAAGCAGGTGGGCGTGCTGTGGCATGCCGACGGCGTCGCGCTGAGGCCGCTGGTCCTGGGCGGCGGACAGGAGGGCGGCGTGCGCTCGGGCACCCAAAACGTGGCCGGTGCGGTGGGGATGGCTTGCGCCTTGGAGCTGGCGGAGCGGCTGCGCACGGGGGAGGTGCGTCGCCTGCGGGCCCTTTCCGATCGCATGCGCCGGCAGCTGGTGGAGGCTGTGCCCGACGTGGTCCTCTCGGGACCGAAGAAGGCGTCCTCGCGTCTGCCTGGTCTGGTGCACGCGAGCTTTGCGGGCGTTGAGGCGCGGCGGCTCATCGTGCTTTTGGAGCGCAGGGGTGTGTATGTGGGCACGGGAAGTGCATGCGCGGCCAGCAAGATGCGTGTGAGCCATGTGCTCGTGGCCATGGGCGTGCCGCAGGAGGTCGCCACGGGCAGTCTGCGCATTACCATGGGCCGCTCCACAACGGAGGCTGATGTGGACTATGCCACGGAGGCTATCGTGGAGAGCGTGCGGACCGAACGGGAGCGTCGTCGCGCGTAGCGACGCCAACGAGAGGAGCGAGCGTGTTGGGACGGGTGTGCCTGGGGATGAGCGGGGGCGTGGACTCCGCGCTGGCGGCGGCGTTGCTGGTGGAGCAGGGGTTCGACGTGACGGGCGTGTACATGCGCAACTGGTCGCAGGACCTTCCCGGATTTCGGTGTCGCTGGGCAGACGATCTGGCTGACGCGGAGCGCGTGGCCGTCACATTGGGCATCGACTTGGAAGTTTGGGACTGCGAGCAGGACTACCGGCAGACGGTGGTGGACTATCTCGTAGATGCCTATGCACGCGGCTACACACCCAACCCCGACGTGATGTGCAACCAAACCATCAAATTCGGGACGTTCGCGCAGCGGGCGCGCGAGGAGGGGTACGACCTCATCGCCACGGGGCACTACGCGCGTGTTGCCAGAGGACCTTCCGGCCAGCTCGAGCTCAGGCGGTCCGCCAACGAGTGGGCGACATCGCGACCAAGGAGCAGGTGCGCGCCATGTGCGCCGAGCGCGGCTTGGGCATAGAGAACAAGCCCGACTCCGATGGCATCTGCTTCGTAGGGCCGGTAGGCCTGCGCACGTTTTTGCTCGACGCGCTGGAGCGAAGGGCGGGCGATGTGGTGAGCTGGGAGACCGGAGAGGTTCTGGGGCGTCACGACGGCGCCTTCCTGTTTACCGTGGGCCAGCGCAGGGGGCTCAACCTGGGTGGCGGTCCCGCGCGCTACGTCGTGCGTACGGATGTGGAGAGAAACGTCGTGTACGTAACCGACGACCGGGATTGCCCGGGGCTTTGGACGTGCCAGATGGAGTTGGAGGATGTGCGCTGGATTGGCGGCGAGCCACCGGCGGACGGAGCATATCTGGTGCGTACCCGTCACACCGGTACCTTGCGTCCGGCGCAGGTGTATGAGGATGACACGGGCGTGCGCGTGGTGTATCCCCAGCCGGTGCGCACGGTTGCGCCGGGACAGTCGGCGGTGATCTACAGCGGAGTCACGTGTGTGGGAGGTGGTCTTGTTGCAAAGGACGACCGACGTCCCGCATGGGACTGAGGGTCCGGCTGGTGGTCCCGTGCTCACGCGGGCAGACTATGCGCACCTTGCCGCGTTGCCCCTCGAAGAGCTCGAGCGCCAATGTCGGATAGAGGCGTTTCGGGCGCACGGTCCCGGTGGGCAGGGCGTCAACACGACCGACTCGGCAGTGCGCTTGCGCCATGTGCCCACAGGCATCGTGGTGGTGAGCCGCGAGTCGCGAAGCCAGTATCAAAACCGCAGGAACTGTCTGACCAGGCTGCGCGAGGAGCTTGCCCGGCGGGCCAAGCGACGGACGCCGCGCAAGCCCACCAAGCCCACCAAGGCGTCCGTGCGCAAGCGCCTGGACGCCAAGACCGCCCGCTCCCGCGTCAAACAGACCCGCCGTCCCCTCCGCGGGGAGGACTAACCGCTCGCGTTGGACAAAAGGGACAGTCCCCTGTGCACAGGGGACAGTCCCCCGGACACAGGGGACAGTCCCCTTTGTACCACGCGAGAACCAGCCGTCCAATGTGAGCGGTATAGTAGTAGCAAAGTCATCTTACTGACGTCGTAGGAAGGACGTAGCCAATGACAAAGCCTCGTGTTCGCCCATGGCCGGCAATGGTCTCCTTTGTGTTGGTGCTCGCCTTGGCCATGGTGGCCTTCGTGACTCGCGCGCAGGCGGAGCTCAACGAATACGACCCCGTTCCCGAGGAGTACGTGGAGGACGAGGGGGCACAGGCGCCGAGCCAAGGGGCCCAGGAGGAGTTCGTCATACCCGAGGGTGTGGTCTGCGAGCCCCAAACGGTGCTGGTGTCGGTGCCCGAGGGAACCACCACGGAGCAGGCACGCGACGAGATTCTCTCGCAGGGCGTTGCCTCTGAGGTCGAGGAGGTCGTTCCGGGCACCCTGCGTGTGGTGGCCGCTGCCAACGACGACGTCGAGCGGGTTGCCAACGCGATTCTGGATGAAGGCCTGGCAGACGCCGTGCAGCCGAACTACGTCTACGAGCTTGCCGAGCAGGACGCGCCGGAGGTTGACGTGCTTGAGGGCGACGAGGGCGGCAGGAGCGACGAAGGCGGACAGCCGGCCCAGGACGTCGTGGTTGAGCAGGGGGCACCGGTGGCCAACGGACCTTCGCAGGACGCGGGCACGGTCACCGTCGAGCAGGACGATGCGTCCGCCTCGGTTGCCACCCAGTCGCTCGATGTGGCGCAGGACAACACCGACGAGGTTGCCCTCACCACCCAGGCGAGCACCAACGATCCCCTTGTGGACAAGCAATGGGCTCTGGACAGCATCAAGGCCGAGCAGGCCTGGAAAATCGCAAAGGCGAACCGCTCGGTTACGGTGGCCGTGCTGGACGCCGGCTGCATGGTGAACCACGAGGACCTCAAGGCCAACATCGTGGACCCCTACAATGCGGCGGACGGAACGACCAACGTGGCACCTATCCGAAACGACGACTACGAGCACGGCACGCACGTGGCCGGCATCGTGTCGGGCGTAACCAACAACGAGACGGGCATCTCGGGCGTTTCGTACAACGCCAAGCTCATGCCCGTGCGCGTAACTGACGACGAAGGACAGGCGGACACGGCCACCCTGCTGAAGGCATTCGAGTACGTTATGGGCAAGCGTTCTTCTCAGAACGTGCGCGTGATAAACCTGAGCATGAGCATGGTGGGATCTGTCGATTCGGATGATGGGCTGCTCAAGAAGATTGACCAAGCATATGCGAAGGGAATCGTCACCGTGGTCGCTGCGGGCAACAGCGGCTCCTCTGCCAGGGTGCCCTACGACAGCTATCCCGGCGATTATCAGAAGTCCGTCTCGGTAATCAACCTGCAGCAGTCGGGCACGGGCGTCTCGCGCTCCTCCACCTCAAACTACAACAGGCCCGGGACTTACTGCAAGAAGATCTCGGCGCCTGGTTCCAACATGTGCAGCACGGTTCCCTCGAGTGGTTCGGGGACCTATGCGATGAGCTCCGGTACCTCGATGGCGGCCCCGGTCGTCTCGGGCGTTCTCGCGCTGATGTTTGCGGCCAACCCGTCGCTTTCGGCGCAGAGCGCGGTGGAGACCCTGTATGCCACCACGACCGACCTTGGCGCCTCGGGCTGGGACGACTCGTATGGGTTCGGTGAGGTCAACGCCTACGGCGCGGTGTATGGGGCGGTACACGGCGTGGACGCGAACCGGTTGAACTACGTGCGCAGGGTGCAGGACGAGGTGGAGCGGGCCAAAGACGCCCAGGCCATCGACTCGCTGCAGTATCGCACGCACGTGCAGTCGTACGGCTGGCAGGCTTGGAGGAAGGATGGCGCCACCAGCGGCACGGTCGGCCAGTCAAAGCGTCTGGAGGGCATAGAGCTCAAGCTGAGCAACTCACCGTATTCGGGTGACATCCGCTACCGGACGCACGTGCAGTCGTACGGCTGGCAGGACTGGAAGCAGGGTGGCGCCACCAGCGGCACGGTTGGCAAGTCCAAGCGCCTGGAGGCCATACAGATTCAGCTCACGGGTCAGATGGCCGACCGCTACGACGTGTACTATCGCGTGCACGCCCAGCAGTTTGGCTGGATGGGTTGGGCCAAGAACGGGGAGTATGCGGGCACGGCGGGCTACTCGTACCGACTTGAGGGCATACAGGTGCGTCTGCTGCCCAAGGGCTCTGCCGCCCCGGGCCCTACGGACGAGGCATTTAAGTTCGCCGTCTCGTATCGTACCCACGTGCAGCGGCAGGGCTGGCAGTCCTACGTGAAGGACGGGCGTACCTCGGGAACCTCGGGCAAGTCGCTTCGACTGGAGGGCATCAGCATCAAGCTGGATGGCACGCCATATGCCGGAGCCATCCAGTATCGCACGCACGTGCAGAAGATTGGTTGGCAGGGCTGGCGGCAGAACGGTGCCATGAGCGGCACGAGTGGCAGGAGCCTGCGTCTGGAGGCCATACAGATTAAGCTCTCGGGCGACCTCGCCAACCGCTACGACGTGTACTATCGCGTACACGCGCAGAAGTTCGGCTGGATGGGCTGGGCCAAGAACGGCGAGTCGTCCGGAACGGCCGGCTACTCGTATCGGCTTGAGGCCATCCAGATTCGCCTGGTGCCCAAGGGCGGTCCCGCTCCCGGCACCACGGCCGGCGCCTTCCGCCAGCGATAACAGCTTCTTTCCGCTCGTCGTTGGACAAAAGGGACAGTCCCCTGTGTCCAGGGGACTGTCCCTTTTGTCCAGGGGACTGTCCCCCGCGTACCACCGCGCATCCGCTTACCGTGGCAATTGAAAGAATTGTCCCGCAGGCAGGCAACAGCGAGTATGATGGTGCCAGTTGTTTTGCCGTCAGTCCCCACAGGCAAGGAGCATGTATGGCCAATCCGCTTGCAGCCGACCTCGACACCCTCCGCAAGATCGTAGAGAGCAACGCGAACCAAGGTCGCTTTGCCCAGGAATTCCACCTCACCCCTCCCGTTGGCTGGCTCAACGACCCCAACGGCCTGTCCCAGCTGGGCGACACCTTCCACGCCTACTTCCAGTACTCTCCCTTCAACGCCGAAGGTGGCGTTAAGATGTGGGGTCACTCCACGAGCAAGGATATGATTCGCTGGGAGTACGAGGGGACGGCGCTCTATCCCGACCAACCCTTCGATGTGGGCGGCGTGTACTCGGGCAGCGCGCTCGTGGAGGACGACGGCACCATGCACGTGTTCTACACGGGCAACGTCAAGCGCGAGGACGGCGGTGACTACGACTACGTTACCAGCGGTCGCGAGGCCAACACCGTGCACGTTACCAGCAAGGACGGCCAGCACTTCTCGCAAAAGCGCCTGGTGTTGGGCAACGAGGACTACCCCGAGGACGACACCACCCACGTGCGCGACCCCAAGGTGTGGCGTGCGGGCAAAAAGTACTACATGGTTCAGGGTGCGCGCAAGAAGAACGACACCGGTGAGGTGCTGGTCTTCGAGTCGGACGACCTCGACACGTGGAAGCTGGTAAACCGCATTACCTCCGACGAGCCGTTTGGCTACATGTGGGAGTGCCCGGACTACTTTGAGGTTACCGACGACGCGCTGCGGGACGACGAGCCGTTTGCCAAGGTCCTCTCGGTGTCGCCTCAGGGCCTGCGCGGCGGTGACTGGGACCGTCGCAACGTATACCAGTCCGGCTACTTCGTGCTGCACGGAGACGTGCTGGGCGAGTGCAAGCTCAACCCGTTCGCGCTGTGGGATGCCGGGTTCGACTTCTATGCCCCGCAAACGTTCGAGACGGCCGGCGGAAGGCGCATCCTCATCGGCTGGATGGGCATGCCCGACGAGAAGTACTACTCGAACCTCACCGTCGAGGACGGCTGGCAGCACTGCTTTACCATTCCGCGCGAGATTACGGCGCGCAACGGCCGCATTCTTCAGATGCCCGTGCGCGAGCTGGAGCGCTATCGCCAAAACGGCCACTTCTCCAACGCGAAGCTTGCGGTCGAGGGCATTAAGTGCTTCGACATGGAGGTCGTGGGCATCCGCAGCAGGGACTTCAAGGCCAAGATCGCCAAGGAGCTCGAGCTCAGCTGGAAGAAGGGCCGCTTTGCGATGCGCTTTGCCAAGGAGGACGAGAAGTCCGTGGGTGCCGGCCGCATCCAGCGATTCGAGCACCTGGACTACCTGGACAAGGTGCGCGTGGTGGGCGACGTCTCGTCCATCGAGGTGTTCGTGAACGATGGCATTCTGGCGTTCTCCACACGCTACTATCCCAAGGAGTACAGCGTGGACGTCGAGGCCACTAGTGCCGAGATTCGCCTATGGGAGATTGGCGGATAACGCCCAGCTCCTGGCCAACCCGAGTCAGCAACAAGAGAACGGGGGACCCGCCTCCTTGAGGCAGGTCCCCTGACCGCTGTTCTGACGCGAAGGCGCCCGAAGGCGTCCTTTCCCGCAGCCCGCTACACCACGAAGTAGGTAAGGCAGAGGAAGGCGTACACGGGCGCCAGCGCCGAGTACATCGTGTTGGTGATGTCGGCCGGCATGCGCGCGAGCCATCGGTCGCGCGCGGGGTAGGCCAGCCAGGCCACGAACGTGGCCGCGGTGGTGTACACCAGCGAGTTTTGCAGGCAGATTTGCCCCTGGAAGTTAAACGGCATGTTGCGGTAGTCCCACAGCTCGTAGTTGCGGTTGGCCACCATACCGGTCAGGTAGTCGATGGCGGTGCACACCACTTGGTTTGCCAGGAAGCTCACGGCCAGCGCCGGGGCGACGCGTCCCCCAAAGCGCTTGAGCAAGACCTCGCGCAGCGGAGAGAGGAAGCCAGCTATGAGCACGCCCGCGATGCCCTCGGCGGGGAAGGGATGCAGCCACCAATCCCATAGCATGGTGTTGGAGCGGTCGTAGTCGCCGCCCACGACCCCCAGGCGAATGAGCTGACAGAAGAGCATTTCCAGCCAGTGGCCCACGATGGTGTACACGGCATAGAGCGAGGCGACGTTTCGTATGCGCTCGGGCACGGTAAAGGGGATGGACGGATCACGGGGTAGCAGGTCCATGGGTTCGGTAAGGGTCTGCTTGGCGCTGGACGAGAAGGCCACGGTAAGCGCGCCAACAAGGCTGGGCATCACGTCGGCGATAGCGCAGAACACCTTCTCGCGAACGGGCATGGCCTGTGGTGCCAGACCGGGCGCGTCCGCCTTGTCCGGGTCCGCCTGGTCGTGCGACTCAGGTGCTGCGGGCAGGTGGTGGGGGGTCTTGTCGAATGCGTAGGAGGCCGCGGTCAGGCCAGCGGTAACGGCAGTGGTCGCAATCGACGCCGGCACCGTCAGGCTCTTGCGCTTGTACATGAGCCACAGCGTCGCGCCCGAGCCGGCAAGCTGCGCGAGGTCGCGTGCCGTCTTAAACCCGTAGTAGTAGTGCTCCGGGCGACGAACGGTGGCCTCCTGCAATCGCTCCAAGATCGCCTGCACATGCGCGGCTGCCGCGTCGATGACTCCGTCGAATGGCACCATGATTCCTCCCGTGGTTGGACTGGACGGTTACAGGTTGAGAATGGAGAAGCGCGTGTCGGGCTTGGGCTCGAGCAGCTCCTCGCTGGTGAGCGCACCCTCGATCCAGCTCTTCGGGTTGTCGATCTGCTCTTGGACCAGGTGCTTGAACTCGTGGATCTGCTCAGGCGTGCCTTGGACCTCGCACACCACCGAACCATCGTCCATGTTCCTCACCCAGCCGGTGACCCCGGCCTGGTCGGCACAACCGTCCACGGTAAAGCGAAACCCAACGGCCTGCACCCTGCCCTCGTAGCGCAGCCTCCGGCGCATGGCGCCGGCGGGGATGGTTGGCTCCACCCTTGGCTTGCGACTCCACGGCCATCTCATGGGCGCTCCTCTCGAATAGCTGGTCCCTTTAGTATATAGGCAGGCCCGTCTGGCGGGTCGGTGTTTTTGGCTCGGATGGTCCGTGTGCGCCAATCAAAGGGGTAACCCCCTTCGACAGTCGGCCTTACGGCATGCCTACGCATCGGCGCAAAAACGCAAATGTGGCACATTAGAAAAACCGCTGTAACAATAAAGCCATAGAATGGCCCTCTGTACGTTTAGCGGAGCCAAGGAAGGCGCAACATGACAAGACAACAGGACATCGTTACGATGCCGCACGACCAGCTGGAGGCCATCCAGCTCGAGGGCATCAAGAAGACCGTCATCGCATGCTACGAGAACGTCCCGTTTTACCACGAGCTCTTTTCCAACGTGGGCTTCGACCCGTATGCCGTGGAGTCGCTGGACGACCTTGCCAAGGCTCCGTTTACCACCAAGCAGGACCTGCGCGACAACTATCCCCTCAAGATGTTCGCCGTGCCCAAGAAGGACGTGCGCGAGATTCACATGTCGTCGGGCACCACGGGCATCGCCACGGTTGGCGGCTACACTGAGCACGACCTCAAGATCTGGGGAGACTGCTTTGCCCGCGGCATCGAGTACGCCGACGGCGGCGAGGACGACGTGTGCCACGTATGCTACGGCTACGGTTTGTTCACCGGTGGTCTGGGCGCCCATTACGGCGGCGTTGCGGCCGGCTGCATGACCATCCCCATGAGTGCGGGCAACACCGAGCGCCAGATTCGCGTGATGCGCGACATGGGTTCCACCATCCTGTGCTGCACCCCCAGCTACGCCATGTACCTCGCCGACACGGCGATTGCCATGGGCCTCGATCCCAAGAAGGACTTCCACCTGCGCGTGGGTATCCACGGCGCCGAGGCCTTCTCGGACAACTTCCGCAGCGAGCTCGAGAAGAAGCTGGGCTACAAGGTGCTGGACGTGTACGGACTCACCGAGACGATGGGCCCGGGTGTGGCCATCGAGTGCATGGAGCAAAACGGCCTACATCTTGCCGAGGATCACTTCTACGCCGAGATCATCGACCCCGAGACCGGCGAGGTCCTGCCTGACGGCGAGTGGGGCGAGTTGGTAATCACCACCGTGGACCGCGAGGCCACGCCCGTGGTGCGCTACCGCACCCGCGACATCACGCGCATCATTCCCGGGCAGTGCGCCTGCGGTCGTACGCACCGTCGCATCGACCGCCTGCACGGACGCACCGACGACATGCTCATCATCCGCGGCGTCAACGTGTTCCCCAGCCAGATCGAGGACGTGATGAAGACGTTCCCGCAGATCTCGTCGTGGTACCAGATCGAGCTCACGCGCAAGAACCACCTGGATGTCGTCACCCTCAAGGTCGAGCCCAATCCCGACTTCGACTTCGACGAGGTGCGCGCCATCGAGCAGTTGCAGCGCGACATCCAAGGACGCCTCAAGACGGCGCTCTCGGTGGGCCTGCGCGTGCGTATCGTGGAGCCCAAGTCCATCCCGCGCTCCGAGGGCAAGGCCGTTCGCGTCGTGGACCTGAGGGGAGATGACCAGTAATGCTGGACCAGGTTACCGTCTTTTTGGAGAACGACAAGGGCCGGCTGTTGGCCCTCACGCAGACGCTGGCGGACGCGGGCGTCAACATGCAGGCGCTCACCATTGCCGAGACGGCCGACTACGGCCTGGTACGCATCGTGTGTGACAAGCCCGCGGCGGCCGTGGACGCCCTGCGTGCCGCCGACTTCCGCGCGATTACGGCCAAGGTGCTGGCGGTGGAGGTGCCCAACCGTCCGGGCGGGCTTGCCGAGCTGCTGAGGACCTTCCAGGAGCTCGACCTCAACATCGAATACGGGTACTGCTTCTCGAGTGCGGAGGGCACGGCCATAGACGTGCTCAAGGTGCGCGATCCCGAGCTCGCCAGCGCGGCGCTCGCGAAGGCCGGCTATACCGTGCTGTAGGCTGGAAAAGGGGCCTGAGAAAAGGGGCCAAACCCCTATTCTCAGGCCCCTTTTCCCAGAACGGGATCATGCCAGCGTGGCGAGCATCTTCTCCAGGAGCAGCTTGAGCTCCTGGGCCTCCTGTGACTCCAGGCGCACGCAGGAGCCAATGCGACCGGGGACCTCCAGCGCGCGCTCGCGCAGTGCCCGGCCCTCGTCGGTGAGCGAGATGATTACCGATCGCTCGTCTGCCTGGGAACGGTGACGGGTCACGTAGCCGTGCGACTCGAGCCGTTTGAGCAGTGGCGTGAGCGTCGCGGAGTCCAGGTAGAGCCGCTTGCCCAGGTCCTTAACCGGCACATCGTCCTGCTCCCACAGCGCCATCATCGTCACGTACTGTGTGTACGTGAGACCCAGCGGCTCAAGAAACGGCTTGTAGCGACGCGTGAGCTCCTTGGATGCGGCATACAGGGGAAAACAGAGCTGGTTGTCCAGCAACAGGGGGTCAAACGTTGGGGTGTCCTCAGTCATCACGCGTCCTCTCTATACGTTATAAGATAATCGCGCACTATTATATACCACACTTTGCAATTTGCCGCACCTTGCAACGGAAATCGCAACGTGTAACATGAGGGGCCAACACGGATGGGGGTGGTGTGCCATGGGACGACCGACGATGGATGACGCGCGACAGGTGCTGGGGGAGCGCTACGGCTATCCCGAGTTCCGACCCGGTCAGGAGCGCATAATCGACGCCACGCTGTCGGGCTCCGACACGCTCGCGGTTATGCCCACCGGAGCGGGGAAGTCGCTGTGCTATCAGATCCCCGCCGTCCTGCTGCCCGGACTCACGCTGGTGGTCTCGCCGCTCATCTCGCTTATGGACGACCAGGTGCGGTCCCTCCGCGACGTGGGGATTCGCGGGTCGTACTACAACTCCATGCTCAAGCCCTACGTTCGCCCGGAGGTGTTGCGGCGAGCATTGGCCGGTTGGTACGACCTGATGTACGTGGCACCCGAGCGCTTGGCCGACCCGCTGTTTCGCGAGTTTGCCGCTCAGGCCAAGGTGCCGTTGCTCGCGGTGGACGAGGCGCATTGCGTGAGCCAGTGGGGGCAGGACTTCCGTCCCGCATACCAGGAGATCCGCGACTTCGTGGAGTCCTTGCCCAATCGGCCACCGGTCTCGGCACTTACGGCCACCGCAACGAGGCAGGTGCGCGCCGACATAAGCGACCTGCTTGGTCTGCACGATCCCGTGGTCCAGATAAGCGGCTTCGACCGGCCAAACCTGCACCTGGCGACCCACGAACTCACCCCCAACCAGCGCCTACGCTGGCTCGTGCCGTACCTACGCCGGCATCGCGGCCAGACGGGCATCGTGTACGCGATGACGCGACGGCGCGTGGAGGAGATCTTTGACGAGCTGGATTGCGAGGGCTTTAGCGTCGCCGCATACCATGCTGGCTACTCCAACGAGGAGCGCACGGCCGCACAGGAGCGCTTTGCCAATGACGACGCGCAGGTTATGGTGGCCACCAACGCCTTTGGCATGGGCATCGACAAGTCCAACGTGCGGTTCGTGGTCAACGACGGCCTGCCCCTCTCGCTGGAGGAGTACTACCAGGAGGCAGGACGCGCGGGGCGAGACGGAGACGACGCGCAGTGCCACCTGTTGTGGAGCCGGGGAGACATCCGAACGGCGCACTACCTCATCGACAAAACCGAGTTTCCGCCCGAGACGCCCCGCGAGGTTCGCGATCGGCTTCTGGACAACCGCAACCGGCTGCTGGGCGCGATGATTGGCTATGCCATGAGCGACACGTGCCTGCGCAGCCGCATCCTGCGCTACTTTGGCCAGGTGGGGCAACAGGACACGGACTGCAAGACCTGCTCGGTGTGCGGCTGGCAGGACGAAACGCGCTCGTCCGTTGCGATCGACCCCGAGCCGGACGTTCGCGTGCCGCGCGGGATACCAGTGGTGCCCGCGAGCGAGGAGGACGAGGCGCTGTTCCAACGTTTGCGCACCTTGCGCAGACGGCTCGCGGACGAGAGGGGACTGCGGCCGTATATGGTATTCTCGGATGCTACCCTGCGGGAGATGGTGCGTGCGCGACCCGCAGACCAAAACGAGCTCCTTAACGTTATGGGAGTGGGAACGGTAAAGCTGGAACGCTACGGAGAGGCCTTTTTGGATGAGATTCGCTCGTAACACACGACGTCGGTGGGCTTGCGTCCTGCTGTCCGCGAACCTTGCGCTTGCGGGTGGGATGTGCGGCGTGAGACCGGCTGGTGCCGAGACATCGCAGGAGGTGCGCGCGCAAGCGGAGCGCGAGTATGCCCGCCTGGACGAGCTTGCCGGCGAGATGGCGAGCATCCAGGAGGAGCTGGGCGAGTACGAGGAGCAGATTGACGAGCTGGCCGACCAGTCCATCGAGGTGCAGGGCAAGCTCATCGAGGACCGCGTGAGCCTGTCCACCATGGTCGACACCACCTACCAGTGGGGTACGCCCAGCGTGCTGGACATCGCGCTCTCCAGCAAGACCATCGAGGACTTCGTGTCGCGCCTGTACTATGCCAACCGCGTTACCGAGTGGCAGACCGCCTGCGTGGAGGATCTGCGCCAGGACAAGGAGCGCCTGGAGCGCAACATGGACGAGATCGAGGAGGCTCGCGCCGAGCGCGAGCGTGCCGCCGAGGAGCTCGACGTGGCATATCAGGAGGTCTCGGCCACGGTGGACAGCCTCATGGCGCGCGCGGCCACGCTGGAGAAGGAGGAGCGCGAGGCGGAGGAGCGGCGTATCGCCGAGGCCGCCCGGCGCGCAGAGCAGGAGCGTGCGCGCAAGGAGGCCGAGCAGCAGAAGGCCCAGGCCGAGCAGCAGGCGCGCAAGGAGGCCGTCTCGCAGTTCGAGGACGCGCGCAAGGTGGCGGAGCAGGCCAGCCAGCCGGCGCCCCAGCAGCAGGCGACTGACGAGGGTCAGCAGGCGGAGGCCCAAAAGCCGGCCGAGCAGGCGCCTTCGGAGGGGGAGTCCGAGCAGCCAGCACCGGAGCAGAGTCAGCCGGAGCCTGAGCCTCAGCCCACCCAGCCCACGCACGTCGAGCTTCCCAGCGACGACACCAACATCGGCTCCGACGAGGGCAACTGGATTACCTGCATCGCCTCGGCCTACGCCATCGCCGACAACGACCCGCCGGGATCCACGGCCACGGCATCGGGTGTTCCGCTGGACGAGTCGGTTCCCACGGTGGCGCTGCCGTTGTCCATGAACCCCTCTCGCTTCTATGGCCAGCGCATCCAGATCGAGTACCAGGGCATGCGCGTGATCGCCACCATAACTGACTGCGGTGACCTTGACGGCGGAAACCGTGGACTGGACCTCACGCCCGCTGTCTTCCGGGCGTTTGGTGCCTCGTCCTGCGACGACTGGGGTCTGCGCACCGTGCGCTATCGCTTCCTCTAATCTCACGGCCCAACCGCCAGCGTCTGCCTTTCGCTATACTGTACGTTGTTTGACGAAAGGGGACAGCATGCAGTTTTCGATGCCCACATACCACGAGCCGGACTTCTCTCGCGACGAGCTCCTCTCGGCGCCCAACGTACGGCTCGAGTCGGTGGTGCAAGACGGCGTCGCGCCGCGGGGATATCACAGCACCTCCATGTTCCCCGAGTACTACAAGGTGGACGGGATGTGGCATCTGGCCCCCGAGAGTCGCATGGACTCGTCGGTGGTGCTGCGCCCAGATGGCAGCCTCGACGTGGTGGAGAATCGCAACCTGCGCCGTGGAGACCGCGTGGTGCTGGGACGCACCGAGGATGGTACGGATGGCATCTACGTGCATCCGGACGGCTTTGCGGACCCACGTGAGGCAGGCAGCCAGGACAAGTTCGCGTTCCGACAGGGACGCAGCCGCGAGACCGCGTTCGCCCGCGACTACGACCGCCTGTTCGAGCTGCTACGCTACGAGCGTGAGCACGGCAAGGTGGTGTGGGTGATGGGCCCGGCATTTGCCTTCGACCACGACGCCCGGTTTGCCATGCAGCGCATGGTGGAGGAGGGGTACGTGGACGGTGTGATGGCGGGCAACGCGCTTGCCACGCACGACCTTGAGGGCGCCATGCTGCACACCGCGCTCGGCCAGGACATCTATACCCAGGAGTCCAAGCCGAATGGGCACTACAACCATCTGGACGTTATTAATGAGGTGCGTCGGAGCGGCTCCATCCCGCAGTTCATCGAGGACCACAACATCACCGATGGCATCATGTATGCCTTGGTTAAGAAGCAGGTGCCCTTTGTGCTCACAGGCTCCATCCGTGACGACGGCCCGCTGCCGGAGGTCGTGGGGGATTCCTACGAGGGACAGGGTACCATGCGTAACATGGTGCGCGACGCGACCACGGTCATCTGCTTGGCCACGATGCTGCACACCATTGCCACGGGCAATATGGTGCCGTCCTTCAGGGTCCTTCCGGACGGAACCATTCGTCCCGTGTACTTCTATGCGGTGGATGCGGACGAGTTCGTGGTAAACAAGCTGCTCGACCGCGGGTCTCTCTCGGCGACCACGGTGGTCACCAATGTGCAGGACTTCATTACCATCGTGGCCCGCGGGCTGGGTGTGTGGTAACGGACGGATGTGGCCGTATCGCCACAGGCCGGCGATCGTCAGGGTATTCGGGAAAGGGGAACGGTATGAGAAGGACAAACAGGGCCATCGCACTTGCGCTGAGCGCGTCGCTTGCGGCGCTTCCCCTGGCCGGTTGCGGGACACCAGCCAAGCAGGAGGACCAGGCGCCCAAGCAGACCATAGCCAACCAGACCACGGCCGAGCAGGAGGCCGCCCAAAAGGGAGAGGCTCCGGCTCCCGCAAGCGAGTCTAAGGAGACCACAGCCGGCGGCTGGACCGCGACCGAGGAGGGAACGGGCAGCCTCTCCGAAGACGAGAGGACCATGTTCAACGAGGCTGCTCAAACCAGCAGCTACTCCCTCGAGCCAGTGCAGCTTATCGCCACGCAGGTGGTCTCGGGAAAGAACTTTGCCTTCCTGTGCCACATGACCTCGCCCACAACGGGCGCCTCCGCATGGGGCGTCGCCGTGGTGTACCAGGACCTCGAGGGCAACGTGCGCATGTCCCAGGTGATTCCCATCGACGTCTCCAACATTAAGACCGAGCAGACCAGCGTGGCGCAGGACGTGACGGGTGGCTGGGAGATCGAGGTGCCTGCCCAGGCCAGCGCGTTGCCAAGTGACGACGCGCAGGCGATTGCAACTGCGTTGGAGGAATACAAGGACGTGGCACTCACGCCCATCGCGCTGCTGGGAACCCAGGTGGTGGCCGGTGCCAACTACAAGGTGCTCTGCGTGGGTCACAGCGCCTCCGACGAGTCCACGTACAACCTCTACGTCGCCCAGATCTATCGGGACCCGGAGGGAGCGGCGCAGGTGAGTGAGGTGGCCACGCTCGACCTGCTGCGCTACGTAAGCTCCTAGCCCTCGGGTGACGAACGTCCCGCAAAGAGGCCCCGGCACGACGGACAAGGAGAGAACCCTGTCTGGCACGCCGGGACATTTCTGTCCCACGCGCGTCGTAGGCTTGTCGCAAGGTGCAGGAACGCGACACGAAGGGAGTTGCCTATGGGTGCGGCAGCGGTAAGAATCGTGAGGGAAGAGGTAGAGCAGGGGAGACGGGCGAGCGAGGCGCTCTCGGCTGCCATCGCGTCCATGGCGCTCGACTGCCTGGAGGCGGTTACGCCGGGAGGATCCAGCGGCGAGCAAAGCCATTATCTGCTCTCCCGCACATGGCAGGTGGTAGCCGTCGCGGAGGGCGGCAACGCCAACATGCTTACGGGAATGGAGGCCGAGGTTGCTGCCTGCGTGCAGGAGGCGGTGAGCGATCCTGCCAGGTTCGACCTGCATCGCTATCCGCGCGAGCTAGCCGATGCGGTCTCGCCCTACCTGATTGCGGCGCACGTGGTGTAGCACCGCATGGGTCCGAGCGGTCGAGCACGTAAGACGAACGCGTCGACCGAGCGGGCGGAAGTCAAAGCGAGGGGGACACGCCTCTTGCAGGCGTGTCCCCCTCGTTCGTGCTCGCTTGCCTCGTGCCGCAAACCCTTTCTGTCGTCGCTAGCCAACCCTCAGGGCGTCCTCGGTGGGACCGGGGGCAGCGGCATCCTTGGACAGGATTACGACCTCTATGGCCTCTGCGCGCAGCGACATGTTGGCGGTGCCGGCGTCCGCGCCGTTCTTGGCCCAGCCGCCCCAGCCAACCTTGCGCGAGTGGACGCGATACCACACGTCAAAGTGATCAGCCAGCTCGCCGGTCAGCCGAATGCGCATGGCCTCAAGAGGCTGCCGTCGGAGGCCCAGTTCTGCTCCCAGCCGTAGGTCTGCACGTGGGACTGGTACTCGATGCCGCCCTCGTAGGGCTGGTTGGGCACGGTAAGGCGCATGCTCTCGATGCGCTTGCTCTCGCCAGTGGTGCCGATGATGCCCGTGGTGGGATCGAGCGTGCCGTAGGTCTGCACGTGGGCGATGCCGGTGGCGCGGCCGGTGAACGCGGCCTGCTTGGCGTCGTAGTCCTTGGGCGTCTTGCCCTTGGGCAGCACGCACACCTCGATGGCCTCAAGGCGCTTGGACTGGCCCGCGGTTCCCGCGGGCTCGCCGTTCTTGGCCCAGCCCAGCCAGCCGAAGGTCTGGGCGTGAACGCGGTAGAAGACCTCGTAGTCCTTGGCCTCGCTGCCGGTAAGGCGCATCTGCATGGCCTCCAGGCGCTTGGACTGGCCTGTGGTGCCCGAAGCGGCGCCGTTGGCGGCCCAGCCGCCCCAGCCAACCTTGCGCGAGTGGACGCGATACCACACGTCAAAGTGATCAGCCAGCTCGCCGGTCAGCCGAATGCGCATGGCCTCAAGCCGTCCTTGTCGCCGTCCTTCTGCACGTGGGCCTTGCCCGTTATGGGGATTGCGCCCACATCCTCGTTGATGGTAAAGGTCCTGGTGAGCGAACCCTCAAAGTTCTTGATGGCCTTTATGGTAATGGTGTAGGTTCCGGCCTTCTTGTATTCACCATCGCCGTAGTCGACGGTGTAGTCATCCTCAGCACCCTCATCCAGAGTTACGTTGGTGAACATGTCCTTAACCGTGACGGTAGGCTTCTGCACCTCGCCGTTTGCGGTTACCGAGTCTTTGGAAAGCGTAACCATGCTTGAGGCAAATGGGGCGGGAGTGATGGCGTAGGTCTTCTGATTGCTGTTCGTGACCCTGGTGCTTCCCTCTGCAGGCTCGATGGTCACTGTGACCTCTTTTTGCACGTTAGTGCAATCCTGCCCATAGGTCACCTTATAGCAGCTTTCTGCAACAACGTTGTTGTTAAGACTTACGGTGACCTTTGGCTTCTGTTCCTTGCCGTTATAGACGAAACTCGATTGGTCGAAATCAATCTTCGTTTGGCTAAGATCGACGTCTTGGGTTAGTTCCTGGGTTCCTAGAGGCTCCGACTGAATGGTCGTCTCATCCGGCGTCACCACAACGGTGTCTTCGGCGGCGAGTGCCGGGACGATGGACGCCATGGGAGCCGCACCCAGCGCCAACAGGCCGGTTACCAGTGCCGCGGTCGCCTTGCGACCGAGCGATGCGTGTTTGTGCGTGTTTATAGCCATACGTGCTTCCTCTCCGTTTTCGCATTCGCAAGGTGGTGCGTCGCGTCTGCGAACCGATAGATACAAAGACGATAGCACATCAAGCAATTAAGAGAGGCAAAGACGGGCGAGGGACTGGGCGTACGGGCGGTTCCTGGTTTTTTCTCGGGATGGTGGCCTATCGAAGGGGGTAGCCCCCATTGATCGGCCGCTTGCGGCAATCAATGGGGGCTACCCCCTTCGATAGGCTGACACAGGCCGGTCAGCCGAAAAAAGCTTCGTGCCTATGCGGTTCGCATGGCATGCTCGGTGGAGCCGGGAGCCGCGGCTTCCTTGGGCAGGATAACGACCTCGATTGCCTCGGTGCGACGCGCGAGGCCGGAGGTGCCGGCATCCTCGCCGTTTTTGGCCCAACCGCTCCAGCCGTAGGTCTGGCAGTGCACGCGATACCACACGTCAAAGTGGTCAGCGAGCTCTCCCGTAAGGCGAACCCTCACGGCCTCCAGGCGCTTGGCCTCGCCCTGGGTGCCCGACAGCTCGCCGTCGGCGGCCCACTTGTCCTCCCAGCCGTACTTCTGGACGTGGGTCTGGTACTCGATGCCGCCCGCGTAGGGCTGGTTGGGAACGGTGAGCTTGATGCTCTCCATGCGCTTGGCCTTGCCGGTGGTGCCGATGATGCCCGTGGTGGCGGGCAGGGTGCCAAAGGTCTGTACGTGGGCGATGCCCGTGGCACGGCCGTTGAAGGCAGCCTCGGTGATGTCGTAGTCCTTGGGCGTAAGACCCTTGGGCAGCACGCACACCTCGATGGCCTCAAGGCGCTTGGACTGGCCCGCGGTACCAGCGGGCTCGCCGTTCTTGGCCCAGCCCAGCCAGCCGAAGGTCTGGGCATGGACGCGGTAGAAGACGTCGTAGTCCTCGGCCTCGGTTCCGGTGAGGGAAACCTGCATGGCCTCCAGACGCTTTGCCTGTCCGGACGTGCCAGAGACCTCGCCGTTCTTTGCCGAGGACTTCTCCCAGCCTATGCCCTGGACATGGGAGCGATACTCGATGCCCAGCTCGTCGGACTTGGTGCTCAGCTTTATGGTCATGGCCTCGATGCGCTTCTTTTGACCGGTGGTGCCCAGCATAATGCCGTTCTCGGTGACGGTGCCGGCCTTGTCGCCGTCCTTTTGCACGTGGGCCGTGCCGGTTACGTTGACTGCCGCGGGCATGTTCTTGATCTGGTAGTCTTTGGTTACGGAGCCCGTAAAGTTCTTAAGGCCGGTGACCGTAATCTTGTAGGTGCCGATTGCCTTGTAGTCGCCCTCGCCCCAGGCCACGGTGTAGTCGGTGTCCTCCACGAGCGTCTTGCCGGTAAACGGGTCCTTAACCGTAACGGTGGGCTTTTGCTCCTTGTCGTTGGCGTAGGCGATGTCGGCGGACAGCGTAACCATGTCCTTGGTGATCTCTGCCGGCGCGATGCTGAATTCGGACTTGGTGCTTCCGGTGATTTCCTGCTTGTTGCCCGATACGGCCTCAATGGACACCTCAAGGTGATCCTTGGCGTTGGTGCAGTCGGTGGGATAGGTGACCTTGTAGCAGTCGGACGGAATGACCTCATCGTCCTTGGAGACCATCGTGATGGCCGGCTTCTGCTCCTTGCCGTTGTAGGTGAGCGTGCGCACGTCGAACACCACGTGGGCCTCGTCCAGCTTGGCGCCCTTCACGTCCTGGGTCGTAAGCTGTGGGTCGTCGGATTGTTCTTCGCTGGAGCTCACAGCCACGGGGCTCTCGTTGGCAATCGATTGCCCGCTTGCGTTCTGGGGTTCTGTGACTGTGGCGGAGTCCTCGACTACCGCGGTGTCGCTGGCGAACGCCTGGGCGATGGGCGCGACCGGCGTCATGCCCAACACGAGCAGTCCGCTCACTACCGCCGTGGCGGCTTTGCGACCGAATGACGAGCGCTTGTACAAATCTGGTGCCATAATGCTCCTCTCCGTCTGCGCGTGCGTAACGTGTGTGGGCACGCGCACCGCTAGATAAGAAATACCGTAACACATCGGGAGGTTCCAGACGCCACCTCAATACCATTGTGTCCGAAGAATTCAGACATCTGCAAGAAGAGCGGAACAACGGGGACATCTTCCTTGATCGGCAAGCATGCTGGGCAATACTACTGCATGCGGCTCTTGGCCTCCTGTTTGCGCTGCCGGCGCAGCTCGAACCTGTCCAGCGCCCACTGTAGGAGCCTGGACATGATGAGGTAGGTGAGCGAAACCGCCACAAGCGTGGGAAGCGCCTCAGTGGTTCTCGAACGAATGAGGTCGCTTACCCGTGTGATGTCGTTTACCGCGATGAGTCCCACCACCGACGAGTCGAACACCGTCTGGACGATGGCCGCATTGATTGACGGAAGAAAGCGACTTCGCGCAAGTGGCCTGATCACGTTGGCGTACGACTGCCGGGGTGTGTACCCCATCGCCGCGGCAGTCTCCCAGGGCTCAATCCCAACCCTCTTCACACCCTCGCGCATTGCCCGCGAGACGTTTGCGGCCAGCGAGGCGCCCAGACCCACGACGGCGATGACGTCGCCAGGCGTCCCGCGAAACTCGAAAAGCAAAAACTTTGCGGTCATAAGCACGATTACCACGGGCACCTCGAGCACGACGGCCTCGACAATGCACAACGCTCGATGCAGTGTCGAGCCTCTGGCGTTCAAGAACCCTCTGGGCTTGCCGCCATAGGCACGGTAGATTGCCATGGTCTTTATGGACGCCGTGCCCCACCAACGGCCCAAGGCTATCCCCAGCAAGCCGCTTAACGTTACGATGTAGGTGGTGGTGAGCAGGCCCTTGAGGTACATAGCGGCGTGCTGCCTCCTGAAGAACGTGGCGACTAGGCCGTTGTAGAACTTGAGGATGGGGTTTGTCGACTTGGCCGTGACGTCACGTACGAGCAACACGACCTTGGCGGAGCGATAGGCAGGGGAGAGGTCGTACTGCTTAGCCCGTTCGTCGGTGATAGAGATGCCTGCGATGGCCATGTCGATGCTGTTTGTGTCGAGCGCCGAGGTGATGGTGTCAAAGGACATGGGCACGAGCTCCAGGCGCATGTCGAGTTTTTGGGCAATGCGCTTGGCCAGCGCAATCTCCAGCCCTACGAGTTCGCCGTCGGCGTCTTGGTACGACATGGGCTCGGTTGCGTCGTCCACGGCGCATACGATAGTGCCCTTGGTTCCCTTGGGGTCGTCTTCCACCGTGCGTGCGGATTCGGGCAGTTCGGTCCACTCATGCTCAAGGTCGTCCATGGTCCCGTTGCTCACGAACGTTGCCACGGCGTTGCTCACCCGGTTCGTAAGCGAGCTGTACCTTGGCAACGCTACGGCGTTGGCGTCCAGCCCAGCGTCCTCGGGCATGATGGCCAGGCCGTCGTTGCGCTCCATCGCGATTCGCGCGACGGGCAGGTCTAGGCAGCAGGCGTCGATGCGTCCCATCTTGAGCGCGACTATCATCTCGGATATCTCGTTGAAGTACACGAAGTCGTTGGCCTCTGGCACGATCTGGCGCACGTCGGCATCGTAGGTGGTCCCCAGCACCGTGCCAATGCGCTTGCCTGCAAGCTCCTTCAGCTTGGTGTACTCAGGCTCGGCAAATTCGTTGCCGTTGGTGCTCACAATGGTGCTGGACACATCCTGGTTGGCGAGCGCGACGACGGGGGTGATCAGGCAGAGTGCCACGGCGATGACAAAAAGGACGTGGGCGATTCTGCGCATGATCCTCCTCTCGCTGCCGTTTGCGTGCCACAGGTCACATGGTACGTTACTCGTTGTGGATTGGCCACCCCGTAGTGGCGGTGTCCGTTTGTTGTCCGTTTGGGAAGAGGGGTGTAAGTTACAATGAAATAGCAAGAATTCTTCGCATAGCATATCCAATCAGCCATATGAAAAGATTTCCCTTAGAATAGACCCATACAGAGTAATGGCACCCCTGCGAAACGGAGTCCATATGGGCACCCCAACATACGATGCGTTCAACGAGCAGCTGCCCCTGGACGATTCGTACGCGCCTGGTGGCGTGCTGGTGCACTATGCCGATGGCAACCAGGAGATCGTGCATATTAATGAGTATGTGGCCGGTCTTCTGGGCTACGGCACGGTGCGGGAGGCCCTCGACGCCATGGACGGGTGCCTTACGGGCTTCGTGAGCGACGAGGACCTGAGCTTCGTGCTCAGCACCCTGCGGCTGCAGGGCGAGCATGGCGAGGGCATGCGGCACATGCGCTATCGCATCCGGACCGCGACGGGCAGCCTTGCGACCGTGGAGGACTACGGCCGGTTCGTGGAGCGCGAGGGGGAGCGTCCCATGCGTTACGCTTCCATCTATGCGGCAGCGCAGGATCACCCCACCGACTGGCTCACCGGCCTGCCCAGCATGGCGCGCTTCCACGAGCTTGCCAAGACGGCATGTGTGGAGATGGAAGAGGCCGGCGGCCAGCCCATCGCGCTTGCGCTCAACCTCATGGGCATGAAGGCGTTCAACGCACGGCATGGCCGCGAGCAGGGGGACGAGATGCTGTGCATCTTTGCCGATGCGTTGCGTCGCCACTTCGATGGTAGCCGCTGCTCCCGCTTTGCCGAGGACCACTTTTACGCCTACTGCGAGATGGGCGAGCTTTGGTACAGGATCAACGGCTTGTTCGATGACTTCGCCAAGAACGAGTCACACGTGTTTATGCCGGTGCGCGTGGGTGCCTATGCCTGCGTGGAGGGCGACGACATCGTGGCCATCGGCTTCGATCGCGCCAAGCTGGCCTGCGACCTAGACCGCAAGACTTGGCGATCGCACGTTACGTGGTTCACCAACGAGATGCGCGATGCGCAGCGTCGCCGCATCTATCTGCTTAACAATCTGGACAGGGCTATGCGTGAGGGGTGGGTGCGTCCGCACTACCAGTCCATCGTGCGCGCCGCGACCGGCGACGTGTGCGGCGAGGAGGCGCTGGCCCGCTGGCGCGACCCCGAGTATGGTGACCTGCTGCCCAAGGAGTTCTTCTCGGTCATCGACGAGGCTGGTCTCTCGTACAAGCTGGACATGCACATTGTGGACTGCGTGTTGGACGACATCGCCGAGAAGCGCCGGCAGGGCGTGTCGGTGGTTCCCGTGTCGGTGAACATCTCCACGCGGGACCTGCATCAAATAGACTTTCCGCGCCAACTCTCCTCGCGACTCGATGCGCTGAACATCGATCACGGCCTCGTGCGCGTGGAGCTCAGCGAGTCAACGTCCAGCTTTAACGTCTCGTTCGTTAAGCGCCAGATCCAGGAGCTGCATCGAGCGGGGTTCGAGGTCTGGATGGACGACTTCGGGACGGGCTACTCGCCCATCAACGTCCTGCACGAGCTGGACTTCGACCTCATAAAGCTCGACACGAGCCTGCTGAGGGAGAGCGTGGGAACCATCGCCGAGGGCGTGGAGACCAGAGAACAGGCCCTGTTCTTGGAGCAGATTGGCTGCGACATGTTGCAGGGCTACTACTTTGACGGCCCACACTCCCTGTCGGAGGTGGTAAAGCAGGCGCGTGCGTCGCAGGACGCGCATCGCGAGGCCGTGGGCGAGGCCGACTACTGGGAGAGCGTGAGCCTGCTCAATCTGGTGGGATTCTCCACCATGATGGACTCTCAAAACGTGGACGGCATTCCCACGGCAGAGTTTCCCGCCGGCGTGTTCGAGCGACGTCATGGTGCCTGGCGTGCGATTCGCACCAACCGCTCCATGCGCGACCTTCTGGTACGGGAGGGCATGCTGCCCAAGGGTCAGTCCAGCCTGGAGGCGTCTAACGTCTCGGTTGCGGACGACTTTGCCGAGTTCGGTCCCGCGGTGGAACGCTGCATGGAGACGCAAGCCTGGGAGCGCATACCGGGAGGTCTGGAGTATGGCACGGGCTTCCAGTTCTATGTGCGCCCCATCGCGTCGTCGAGCGAGGCCAACGCATACATGGTGATGGGCATCCCCACGCTGTTGGGTACTGCGCTGGGTGCGTACGGGGACGTTCCCGTCGCCTACGCCGTGTTTCGGGTGACGCTCAACGAGGCCGGCGATCGGGTGGTGGACACCCAGTATGTGTACGCGAACGCCATGTACTGCGAATGGGGCGGATACGACCAGAAGCAGATCGTGGGCCAGTCGTCGCTGGAGGTATCCGAGACGGGCAATCAGGAGTGGTTTTCGTACTGCTATCGGGCAGCCGTCCTGGGTGAGCATGTGCACGACGTGGTGTACAGCCCAAAGACCAAGCATTGGCTGAGCTTCTACATAGCACCGTCGTCCATTCCTGGCTACTGCGTGTATGCGTTTGCCATGGCAGACGACGAGCGTCGCGAGCGTGCGGAGATGATAATGGGCCGCAATACCTCCGACCTCATAATCGACATCGCCAACGACATGTACGGGGAACCCAAGTACCAGAGGGCCATGAATCAGCTCCTCGAGCGCATGAGTCAAATCATCCATCCCGACCGCCTGTACGTGTTCGAGCGTGGCGAGACGACCACGAACAACACCTTTGAGTGGTGTGCCGAGGGCATCGCGTCGGCTATGGCGGGCAGGCAGGGCATTCCCAACGCGGACTTCGACGCATGGGGCAAGCTGATTGGCAATGACTCGATGGTACTCGTGTCCGACGTTTCCCTGTTGCGAGCTGTGGATCTCAGGCTGCATCGGCGTCTGGACGACAAGGGCGTGCATCGCATGGTTGTGGTGCCTTGCTACGGCGACGATGGCGCCGTGGGCTATCTGGGTGCCGACAACTATGCGTTTGACGAGGACTTGGACACGCGCAGACTGCTCAAGACCATCGCCTCGTTTGTGGGTTCCAAGATTGCAAACCATAGGCTGGTGGAAACGCTGGAGGCGGCAAGCATGCGCGATGGCCTCACGGGCCTGCTCAACCGTCGCGGTGTGGACGTTGCGGTGGAAGAACAGCTGACCAGCGCACCGGGAGAGCCCTACGCCCTGGCGCTCATAGACGTGGATGACTTCAAAACCGTAAACGATCGGTATGGCCATAGCGTGGGTGACGAGGCGCTGCGGGAGCTCGCGCGCGTCATCTCGCGCACGTTTCCCGAGGGCACGATTGTGGGCCGCAACGGCGGTGACGAGTTCTTGGCCATGGTCGTGGGCGATAACGTGAGCGAGGCGCACCGTATTATTGGCGAGCTCTCCGAACAAGAGAAGTATTGCGTGCTGGACGGAAAGCGCTATTCCCTGTCGACGTCCATTGGCTATGCGTGTTGCCCGTGGGATGCGGAGACTCTGCAGACCGCCTACAGCAGGGCAGATGCCGCGCTGTACTCGGTAAAGCTCTCGGGCAAGTCGGGGTACCGCCGCTATACGCCCCAGATGGAGACACAGTACCGGTCGCAGCTGGGGTTCACCCCGCGCGACATTGCCGAGAACGTCCCCGGGGCCATCGTGGTGCACGGCATCGTCGATGACGGCGAAATTCTGTTTGCCAACGAGGAGCTGGTGCGGCTGTTCGAGTGCGACGACCTGGGCGACTTTATGGATTGGGTCCACGGGTCCTACAAGAACGTTATCCATCCGGACGATCAGGAACACGTAAAGAGCGAGCTGATTGGGCAGGGGGCACTTGAGTACGTGGGCCGCAAGGACTTCGTGGACTTCCGCATCCTCACCAAGCAGGGCAATGTGCGCCACGTGGCCAACAACGGGCGCCTGGTAGAGATTGAGGGCATAGGCAAGGTGCTCTACGAGCTGCTTATCAACTACGACGAGCGGTACTAATTGCTTGTAGCTCGGTTGGTCGCCTATCAATGGGGGTAACCCCCTTCGATTGGTCGCTTGCGACCAATCGAAGGGGGTTACCCCCATTGATAGGCGGACGAAAGGCGACCTTCTCGGCATCCCGCACAGGTTTAACGCAATTCTTAGGGGTCAGCAGACCCCGCTCGCTCGATACCTCTATACTGCTACCATGCGTTTAGAGTGTGAGGAGTAAAAGTTATGTCCATTCGTTCTGGCGCGGCCATCGCGCTGTGCAAGGGAGTCCACAAAGTCATGCGCCTGATGGGTCGCACCGCCCGTGCCCTGCCGGGCATGGTGGCGCTCAAGGTGGATCCAAAGATCATCGCCGAGCTCTCCGAGGGTCACAAGACCATCGTTATTACGGGTACCAACGGCAAGACGACCACCACACATATCGTGCAGCAGGCCGTCATCAACACCTATGGCACCGCGGCATACGACCCCTCGTCCACCAACCTGGAGCAGGGAATCGCCACCACGCTGTGCCTGGACAGCACGGTGCGCGGCGAGCGTAAGAGCGACTGGGGCGTAATAGAGTGTGACGAGGGCGCCACCAAGTTCGTGCTGCCCGCCACCAATCCGCAGGTGCTGGTGGTAACCAACCTCTATCGCGATCAGGTGGACCGCTACACGAGCTGGACCACGGCGCGAGACTACATCGTGCAGGCGGCCAAGAGCTCGCCCGACTCGGTACTGGTGCTCGACGCGGACTGTCAGGTGACCTCGTCCATCGCCGAGCTCGTGGACAACAGGATCGTGTGGTTTGGCGTGGAGTGCCCCGTGTACGACGAGGGGATTGCCGACTACGACAAGTCCGTAACCTGTGTGTCGTGCGGCGCGGAGCTTGAGTTTGGCAACCGCACGTTCGCGCATCTGGGCGACTGGACCTGCCCCTCGTGCGGACGCAAGCATCATGCCCCCAGCATCGCCTGCACCAGAATCGAGGGCCGCGGCGAGAAGCATTGCACGCTTGCCCTGCGCATCGACGGGGAGGAGCACGTGGTGGACGCCAACATCCGTGCGGGTTACGACGTGTACAACGCCGTCGCCGCCGTGGCGGGCCTTCTTACCACGGGCATGAGCCAAGAGGACGTCTTCCAGGCACTGGCGCACTTTACCCACGCCGCACACCGGTTCGAGATCTTCGACGTCGATGGGACGCCTACGCGCCTGCTGCTTATGAAGAACACCGCCGGCTGCAACCAGCTCATCAACATGCTTGTAAGCGAGGGCGAGCTGCCCAAGCACCTGGTGTGCCTGCTCGGCGCCGAGATCATGGACGGCATCTCCACCGAGTGGATTCAGGACGTGCGATGGGAGGAGCTCGTTGGTGAGGACACGCAGGTTTTGGTGGGCGGTCCCAAGCGAGATGACATGCGCGAACGCCTGCTGCGTGCCGGCGTGCAGCCGCAGAACCTGCGCGAGGAGAAGAGCTATACGGCCCTCGTGGACGACATCGCGGCCATCGGCGAGCCCGTTACGGTGATTGCCAACTGCTCTACCATCGAGGCACTTCGCCTGGTCTTGGTAAAGAAGTACCAGCCCCTCGACTACTGGGCCGAGTAGGGTAGGCGGCCGATCAAAGGGAGCAACCCCTTTGATTGGCCGGCACAGGCTGGCTGAGTCGTGAAAACAACGTAACAAGCAGTCCTTCGTGGGCGATATGTGACAAAACAGCCGTACGTGGCAAACTGAGCTACCATGGAAAGCTGTACTATCACACGCTGGAGGTGAAAGACATGCCAACTTCTCAGGGCAACAAGAGCGGAGGCCGTCGGTCGCGTGGCGCGCATGAGGCAAGGCCACGGGCAACCCGTCGTTCCGACGCCACGAATCCCAACGGCGGCAACATGTGGCTGTACGTGGTGGCGCTGGCAATCGCTGCCGTGGTGGTTATCGTAATCGTTGCAAACATGCATCCCGCGACCAATAACCAGGCGACGGGACAGGACACGGCGACGCAAAGTGCCACGACGGCACAGAACGCAGACGATGCCGCCAAGCAGGACTCGGAAAACAAGGCCACGGACAGCGAAAAGAAGGACGAGAGCAAGACCGACGAGAAGAAAGACACCGCGGACAGCAAGAAGTCCGACGAGAAGTCTTCCGGATCCGACGCCTCGTCCACCGCGCAAATCAAGAACACCTACTCCCAGGACAAGAGCGAGTCCGCAGGCAATGCTGCGGGGTCGGCCTCGGGAAGCGGCTCGAGCGCTTCTGCTGGCGATGCAGCTGCCTCTGGTGTCGATGGTAGCGCGAGTGACTCGGGCGCGAGTGGTGCCGGTACCCAGGGCAGCACGGGTTCGAGTGTGGCCAGTGGGTGGACGCAGTGCACCGCGTGGGCTGGTTGTGTGGCCGAGTCGGGCACCGTTACCGCTTCGGGCATCGCCTTCGACGACGGCACACCGCAGGTGGGCCTGGGCACCGAGCTCAACCCGTTCGCGCACTTTGGCGACTACATCGATGTGCAATACGGCGACAAGACCGTCCGCGCCCAAATTGTGGACTACGGGTTCTTTGGGAGCGGCATCCTGGTGAATCCCGCGGTATTTGAGCAGTTTGGGATATACAGCACCTACGACTGGGGTGCCAGGACCGTCACCTATCAGTTTGTGTAGCAGCGTGGGAGGCGAGTCGTGACGTACGAGATTCGTGTGGTCCTAGGCGTTCTGGCGCTGATTGTGCTGGCCATCGTTGCTGGTAACTACGTGCGAAGCTATACCGGTAATCCCGTGCGGGGCGTGTTGCGCGTGCCTCAGGGCAAGGAGCGTGTGCCCGTTGTGGCATGCGACGGTGGCCCGCTCAAGCCGTACAAATACAATCAGGTGTTTGAGGTTGCCGTTGCGGCGGGAAACACCACGATTGTGAATGCTTATACGGGCGCTCACATGAGCGGTGTGGGAGCTCTTGAGTTCAAGGGCGAGCCCATCGGCTTCGTGGATGGTTCGGAGAAATTCGACAGGGTGCTGGATCGACTCGCCAGCAAGCACAAGCGTGTGACTGCGCAGGCGGTGCTCGTCGGATTGGAGAGTGACGGTCGCCCCATCATGCAGCTGTTGCTTCCTTCTGCGCAGTGGTTTGCCAAGGCGCTTACCAAGACTCCGCTGCGACGCTAGGGCTGGCTACGCCTCGAAAACGGTCGCCTGTCAGAGGGGTCCCCGTTTGGTAGGCGACCCGCCCGATGGCCGAATCTGCTGGAATCGTGTACAGTGGCACGAAATCTGCTGGGATTCAAAATCGTGGCGCCACCACATTGACTCTCGGCAGATTTCTTGCCACTACATTGATTCCCATCAGATTTCGTGCCACGAGATTGAATCTCGACAGACGCCCTGCCACGGCCTGGCCATGAATGGGCGTGAATGATAGCCGGTAAAGGCAGAGCGTTTGTGGAGAAGTCTTCATAAGCTTGACTTAAGGTTCCGACAAGCCTATATTGTTGTTTCGCGCTGAGGCGCACACATATTGCGGGGTGGAGCAGTTTGGTAGCTCGCCGGGCTCATAACCCGGAGGTCGTAGGTTCAAATCCTGCCCCCGCGACCAAGTTCTCGCAGGCCCTCCGGGGCCTGTTTTCGTAACGGGGGAGGAGGGCTGCCATGGCCCTGGGGAACAAGCTGGACATTACCGATCCCGTCGCGCTCGCCCACGAGGAGGAGCGCATCTCCAAGGCAGCGGCGCTCGCGATGTATGCGGACGGCACGCTCGAGGCGCTCGAGCCCGGCACCCTCGCCGCGATCGTGGCGATTCACGAGCGGCTCTTCGGCGGCCTCTACGACTTCGCCGGAAAGATCCGCACCGTCAACCTCGCCAAGGGCGGCTTCCGCTTTGCCTCGGCGCTCTACCTCGAGCAGGCCCTCCATGCCGTGGAGGCCATGCCGCAGGGAACGCTCGAGCAGATCGTGGAGAAGTACGTCGAGATGAACGTCGCCCACCCCTTCCGCGAGGGCAGCGGCCGCAGCGGCCGCATCTGGCTCGACCACATGCTCCGCGCGGAGCTGGGCAGAACCGTGGACTGGTCCGCGATCCCGCGCGAGGACTACCTGCTCGCCATGGAGCGCAGCCCCGTCCGGGACACCGAGATCAGGGCGCTGGTTGCGGGCGCCCTCTCCGACCGGCTCGACGACGTGACGCTGCTCGCCCGTGGCATCGACGCGAGCTACGCGTACGAGGGCTACGCGGCGTTCCGGGCCGCGGAGCTGTAGCGCCCGAGCCGTGGCAGGTGGGGCGTCGGCGCTCAGCGCCTTCCCGCGCACTCCTCACGGTCCTTCGCGGATCGGCGCGACCTCGGCATTCGGGCGCTACCGGCGCGCAGGGGGCGGATGCGGAAGCCCTCGTACGGGTGGCTGGCGAACCTTCGCGAGATCGTGATTGACTCGCAGAGATGCCCGCCCACCTTCGCCGAGTCCGTCAACAAGGCGTACCCGCGCGATTGCGACGGCAACTGGCTGGACGAGATCCACGACGGGCGGGACCATTCGAAATGCATAGCTATGCATTTCACGCGGAATGGACAGCTGCGCATTTGTCTCAGCTGTCCATTCCATTCAATCGGCGCGGTGCGTTACGCGGTGATGGACGATTTATGTTGAGCTCAACATAAGTCGTCAAATGCGAAGTAGAGTGTTATGCGAAGTTGGGCTGCCGACAGGTCGCTGACCTCTGGTTTCGCAACGAAGGACTTCGCATAACACCAAGGCGTTACATGATCGACTTGAGCCACTCCACAATATCTGACTTCTCTTGCTCGGTGTACTTGCTCTCCCTCACGATGTTGGCGGCCGCTTTCTCTATCTCCTTTCGGCGCGTCTTTCCGCTGATCTTCGCATAGATTTCCGTTGTCGTAACGGAAGCATGGCCGAGAAAATCAGAAAGTTCTGATTTCCTGGGTTATCGGACACGGAAGAAAACCCGAACTGCGTCAACTGGTTAGCGCCTGAGCTGCTCCACCAAATCATTCTAGTTCCGATTTTCTCTCGCTA
>CACZFB010000052.1 GCA_902780305.1 uncultured Coriobacteriaceae bacterium
CCGAGCATCTCGACGAACTGCGAGAAGACCAGCACGCGGTGCCCCTCCTCGGCGGCGTCGGCGAGGAACTCGAGCAGCCAGTCGAGCTTGGAGGAGGGCCGCGCGGCGCTGGACCCACACGACGCCGATGGCATGGCGCGAGCTCATGCCGTGTTGGACGAGCATTTTAGGACGCATCGAGAGCACCAGCACATGCGTGCCGGCTCCAAGGTTGCCTATCAGGCGCTCATTCCCCATACTGCGCAGGACGAGAGTAGCCTGGAGCGGCTGCATCGTGACCTCTCGTCCACGCTGGACTACACGGCGCAGCGTCTGGTGGGCTACGAGCCGAAGGCCTTCGAGTGGGAGTTCGGTCGGGGTGAGTATACGTCCGCGCAAGAGGGGTTGCCGTCGCTTCCTGCAGCTTCCTATGCGGGCGTGGGGGTTACGGGTACGGTGGACCGTATCGACATAAACGCCCACGGCCAGGCGGTAATCATCGACTACAAGCACAAGGGGCCGGCGGGCTTCTTTGCGGAGTATGCGGCCTTCGGCCGCGACGGGGCCACACAGGAGTTCGTGCTGCCACGCCGCATCCAGGCGCTGCTGTATGCACAGGTCGTGCGCAGGGCATTCCCCGACCTGCGTGTGGTCGGTGCGCTGTATCTGGGCACGCGTGGCACCCACGAGCTCTCGGGCGCGGTGAGCGAGGACCAGGCCGACGCCGTATTTGGTGGCAACCTGGGTCCGCGACGCGCAAAGCAGGTGGTCGTGGGTAGACACCAGGCGTTTGCCTTGGCCGACCAGGAGGGCCAGGAGGGCCAGGAGGCCCAGCCAGGCGCGACGCCCCAAGCCGTTCCGCAAAACCCAGCCAACCAGCCAGCGCCCACGGGTATGGACGCCTTCCTGGACGCCACAGAGGAGGCCATCGCGCGCAAGGTCGACCGGCTGCGCGAGGGTCACATCGAGGCCGAGCCCATAGACGCGGCGGCGTGCTCGTTCTGTCCCGTAACCAACTGCGAGAGGAGGCTGTAATGGGTGCCATAGATCTGTCGAGCCTCAACGCTTCGCAACGCACCATAGCCCAAACGCTCGACGCGCCGCTGTTCGTGCAAGCGGGTGCGGGGTCGGGCAAGACCTTTACGCTCACGCGCCGTGTGGTGTGGGCGCTGTGCGACGGGTCGGGTGCCGACGGCGGCCCGTTTTTGGACGACCTCTCGCAGGTCCTGGTAATCACCTTTACCAACGCCGCCGCACGCGAGATAAAGGAGCGGGTGCGCGCCACGCTTCGCGACGCAGGCATGCACGAGGCGGCCCTTACGGTCGACTCCGCATGGATCAGCACGATTCACGGCATGTGCCAGCGCATCCTCAAAAGAAACGCGCTCGAGCTGGGGCTCGACCCCAACTTTGGCGTGTGCGGGACGCATCTGCAAAACCAGATGCTCGACGCCGCCGTGGAGTATGCGGTGGGAGCCGCGCGACGCAGCGCGCAGCGAGACTCGCTTATGGCGCGCATGTTCGAGGAGCTGGAGTACACCGGCGTGTCGACGCGCGTGCTGTCGCTGGTCAACCTCGCGCACGCGGCCAGCAACGGGTTCGACTCGCTTGTGGTAGCCCAGTCGCAGGGCGCTGGCGGCATTGCCTCGGCCATGACCAACCTTGCCAACGCATTCGAGGCGATGGGTGCGGCAAAGGGCCTTTCTGCCGCCGCCCGCAAGGCGGTCCTCGCGTCGTTGGAGGCGCTCGGCATCTTCGAGGAGCTTCCGCCCTCGGCCAAAACCACCCAGCGCGCGGCTGACGTGCTCGCGGCCTGCAAGATGCCCCGATCCTCCAAGGCGATAAAAGACCTCCACGCCTACGCCAAGGCAGAGTTCGCCCATGCCAAGGCCATGGTGGCGCTCGATGCCACGGCGCAGTTTGCCCCGGCGCTTGTGGATCTCGCGCGCCGTACGGACGAGTATTACCAACTGCTCAAGCGCTCGCAGGCCCTGCTCGACAACGACGACCTCATTACGCTCGCGCTCAATGCGGTGCGCAGCGACCCGGTGGTTCAGGCGCGCTATGCGGGGCGGTTCCGTCTGGTAATGGTCGACGAGTTTCAGGACACCGACGCCAAACAGCTCGAGCTCATCTCGCTTCTGGCGGGCGGCAGGCCGACCGAGGCGGACGACGGCACCGCACTCGCCAACCTGGCCACGGTGGGAGACGCCCAGCAGTCCATATACCGCTTCCGCGGGGCGGACGTCTCGGTGTTCAACGAGCATGGCAAGCACGTTCCTGCGTCCGGTCACGTACGTCTGGACGTCAACTATCGCAGCCACGCCGACGTGCTCTCGTTCGTTGACGCCGTGTGTGGTGGCAACGAGGGTGTGCTCAACGACTTCATGCACCTGGACGCGTGCCCCACGCGCAAGGACGGCTATCGCGCACGGTCGCTGCCGCGCGTGTCGATAGAGGTCACCACCAGCCCGGAGCGGGGCGTAACGGCGCAGGACCGCACCCGGCAGCTGGCCGCCCAGGTGGCCGACCGCCTGGCTGGCTATCGCGATGCCGGCGAGGATGCCGGTGGCATGGCCCTGCTGCTGGGATCGACCACGCATGCCGACTGGTACATCGACGCTCTGCGCGCGCGAGGTCTGGAATGTGTGGTAACGGGCGGATCGACCTTTACCAAGGCGCCGGAGGTGGGCACCATGCTGGCGCTTTTGCGCACGCTCGCCAACCCGCGTGACACGCAGTCCGGCCTGTTTCCGCTGCTGTCCAGCCAGATGTTCGAGCTGGACGCAAACGACTTCCTGCAGCTCGGCTCGCGCAGGCAGCAAAAGCTGGACGCGCCCACCAAGCGCACGATCGACCGTGGCCTCGTGGAGTTCGAGTTCTTCCAGGACGCCGTTCCGTCGGCACGTCTGGCCCATGCGCACGAGGTGCTGAGCAAGGCGCTTGCCGCCATGGCCACGAAGCCCGTGGCGGACGTGTGCCTGGACGTGGTGCGCGACTCGGGTTGGCTGTCTCGGCTGGAGGAGGAGGGGCCCGCGGGCATCGCGCGCGAGGCCAACGTGCTCGCGGCGGTCCGCTACATTCGCGACCTCACCAGCGAGCTGGGCCTTGGTCCCGTGCGCGCGGCGGCCGAGTTCGCCCACTGGCTGGAGGTCACCAAGGTTCCGCCGGCGTCTTTGGCCGGTGCCGAGCAGGACACGGTGCGCGTGATGACCATCCATGCCTCCAAGGGTCTGGAGTATCCGGTCGTCGCCGTGGCGGAGTGCTGGGGCAACACGCGGCAGGACGGCGGCATCTGGTCCAACAAGGGCACCGACGGCAGGGTGGAGGTGGTCATCGCCCCAAAGGGCGGCGTTGCGCTGGATGGGGTGCAGGACGCCTGCGGCTCGGGCGACATTGTGGAGCGAGCGTCTGCGCTCAAGGAGATTACCCAGGACGCCGACGCGCAGGAGAAGGCGCGACTGCTCTATGTGGCGCTCACCCGGGCGCGCGAGGCGCTGGTCCTGGCCATGAACGTGCCCACCTCAAAGCAGGGCATCTCGTCCCAGCTCGCAGAGGGTGTGGTGCACTCGCTGATGGGCGGTAGCCTGCCGCCCGAGGGCGAGAGCACGCTGGGCTATGGCGGGACGGCCCCTGCGGTCGTGCGCCACGTGGTGGCCCAGCATGCCGCGACCGCCGAGGAGGAGCCAGAGGAGGCCCGCGTCGTGGGCATCTACCCCATGGAGGACGTTGCCTGCGACGCGGTAACGCTTGCCCGTGCCCGCGAGGACGTGTTCAGCTACAGCTCCGCCCTGGCCGGCCATGAGCCGGGACCCAAGCCGGTGCCCGCGCCCATGCCCCGCAAGGAGGAACGAGAGGCGCAGGCGGCAGGGGAGGCCGCAGTTGGCGACGAGGACAAGGCAACGAGCCTTGGCTCGGCGTTCCACGCCATCGCCCAGGCCATGGTGGAGTGCGCGGGCGAGCTTCCCGCAGGGCGCGTGGAGCGTATCTGCCGGCGTTGGGGTCTATCGACGCGTCAGCGCACGAGGCTCGACGCGGCGCTGCGCAACTGGCGCGCGAGCGACCTGCGCAAGGAGGCACTGGGATGGGGCCTGGTACGCCCCGAGGTGCCGTTCTTCGCGCTCTCGGGCGGGAGTCCGCACGGGCGCTACGTCGAGGGCGCCATCGACCTTCTGTGCACGGAGGGTGCCGCCTGCGAGGGAGCTGCCCTGGTGGTGGACTACAAGACGGGCGACGTGGGCTTTGCCGAGGACCAGGTGCGTGCCCGTCATGCGGCGCAGGCAGAGCTCTACGCCAGCGTGCTCCTCTCGCTGGGGTTCGACGCCGTGGAGTGCGCCTTCATCTGCGTTGAGACCGGCCTCGTGGTGCGCTACGCGTTCGGCCGTGGGTAGCCTATCAATGGGGGTAACCCCCTTTGATAGGCAGACACCTTCTGACCAACCGGTGGTCAACAACGCCCTGCGTGAGGAGCTGGAAACGGACATCGCCGCAGGGACGCCGCCGTAGGAACACCGACGGTCGGCTAGGGCCGATCCCACACATTTGTGTCGAAGAGTTGTAGTAGTCTAGGTTCTCAACCTCCAACAGAAAGGACGAGCCCATGGCGTTCGTTCACCTGCATAACCATACGGACTTCTCGATTCTGGACGCCGCCACGCGCGTGGACGACCTCGTGCGGCGCGCCGTGGACCTGGAGATGCCCGCCGTGGCGCTCACCGACCACGGCTACATGTTTGGCGTTCCCAACTTCGACCTGGCCTGTCGCGGCTACAACACGGCGCAGGCCGACTTCAAGCAGTGGTCGCACGACGTGGAGTGCTTTACCAAGGGCTGGGACCTGGAGGAGCCCAAGCCTGACGACCCTGCGTCTAAGCCGCACGATCGCGCGCACGCGCAGTGGGAGCGCGACGTGGCCACGTGGCAGGCGACCCACGACGTGGAGGCGGTAAAGGCCAACAAGCCCGATCCGCTCATCAAGCCCATCTTTGGCTGCGAGGCGTACTTCATCACCGACGATCAGATCGAGCGCGGCACGCGGCAGCACCGCTACCACCTCATCCTGCTGGCCAAGGACGAGCACGGCTACGTCAACCTCATGAAGATGATGAGCAAGGCCGCCAACGAGATGTACTACTACAAGCCGCGCACCACGCTGGACATGCTGCGCGAGTTCCACGAGGGCATCATTTGCCAGAGCGCCTGCGTGCAGGGCATCATTCCCCAAAACATCCTGGACAACAACTTTGCCGAGGCCGAGCGGTGGGCTCGCGCCCTGCAGGGCATCTTTGGCGATGACTTCTACATCGAGATCCAGGATCACGGGCTCACCTTCCGCAACGGCTACGACGACCGCAAGCTGAGCGAGCGCCTGGTCGCGCTTGCCAACAAGCTCGGCATAAAGGTGGTGGCCACCAACGACATCCACTACCTGGTACGCGAGGATGCGCCCGTGCAGGATACGCTCAGCTGCATTGGCACCAACGCCAAAGTGGACCAGGTTGATCGCAAGCGCATGCAGGGCTCGGAGTTCTACATGAAGACCGAGGACGAGATGCGCCAGATTTTCTCGTGGTGTCCCGAGGCGTGCGACAACACGCTGGAGATCGCGGCCAAGTGCAACTACGAGCTGGACTGGTCGTCCATGTTCCTACCCAAGTTCCCTGGCCTGCTGGAGGGCGAGACCTCCGAGGAGCGCTTCCGCACCGAGTGCGAGGCCGGCCTCGCCATTCGCTACGGCGACGACTGGGACGGCAAGAAGATAAACGGCATCGACATCCGCGAGCGCTTCGAGTACGAGTACGACGTCATCTGCACCAAGGGCTTCGCCGACTACTTCCTCATCGTGCAGGAGTACGTGCGCTGGGCCAAGCAAAACGGCATCGGCGTGGGGCCGGGTCGTGGCTCGGCGGCGGGCGCCATCGTGGCCTACGCCATGGACATCACCACGTTCGACCCGCTGGAGAACGGCCTCATGTTCGAGCGGTTCCTCTCGGTGGAGCGCTCCGAGATGCCCGATATCGACATGGACTTCGACGACGAGCGACGCCTGGAGGTAATCCAGCACGTGCGCGAGCTGTATGGCGCCGACCGCGTGAGCCACGTTATTACCTACTCCACCATCAAGGCCAAGAACGCCATCAACGACGCAGCCCGTGTGCTGGACTTCCCCGTGTACAAGGCCCAGCGCCTTTCCAAGATGGTCTCGTCCAGCCCGTCGGCCAAGCTCAAGTTTACCCTCAACAAGACCGAGGGCAAGGAGGACCTGTACAGCCAGGACTTCGTGGACGCCTATCGCAACGACCAGGAGGACCGGCGCATAATCGACGCGGCCCTGTCCATCGAGGGCCTCACCCGTGGCGAGGGCGTGCACGCGTGTGCCGTGCTCATCGCGCCCACGCCGGTAAACGACCACGTGCCCACCAAGCTCGACACCAAGGGCGGCGTGGAGATCACGCAGTACGAGGGCCACTCGGTGGCCGACATGGGCCTGCTCAAGATGGACTTCCTGGGTCTGCGCACCCTCACCGTAATCACCAAGGCGCTGCGCAACATCCGCGCCAACTACGGCACGCCCGAGGCGGCCGCATCAGCGCCCGAGGCGGTACGCTCCACACTCAAGCCGGGAGCGACCTGCGTGGACATAGACGTGGACAAGATTCCCTTCGAGGACCCCAACATCTTTGCACTCATGGGGCGCGGCCACACGGCCGGCGTGTTCCAAATCGAGTCGGGCGGCATGACCGCCACCATAAAGGGCATGCAGCCCAAGGAGTTCAAGCACGTGGTGGCACTCATCGCCCTGTATCGCCCGGGACCTTTGGGCGCGGGCATGGTAAGCGACTACATAGACCGCATGAACGGCCGCAAGGAGGTCGCCTTCTACGACAACCGTCTGGCCGATATCCTCTCCGAGACCTACGGCACCATGGTCTACCAGGAGCAGGTTATGCAGATCTCCATGAAGATGTGTGGCTTCTCGGCGGGCGAGAGCGACTCGCGCATTCGCAAGCCGGTGGCAAAGAAAAAGATCAAGCTGCTTACCAGCACGGTGTTCCACTGGGAGGACGGCAGCGACGAGACCACCTACGACCACTGGATGAACGGTGCCGAGAAAAACGGGTACACGCGCGCCATCGCGCAAAAGATCTGGGACGACGTGCTCGAGTTCGCCAGCTACGCCTTCAACAAGTCGCACTCGGCTGGCTACGCCATCCTGGTTATGCAGACGGCCTGGCTCAAGGCGTACTACCCGCGCGAGTACATGGCCTCGGTGCTTACCAGCTACATGGGCAAGACCGACAAGATCGTCCACTACCTGAGCGCCTGCCGGCACGAGGGCATCCAGATCCTGCCACCCGACATCAACGAGAGCGGCAAGGACTTTACGGCCGTTCCCGAGGGCATTCGCTTTGGCTTCGCCGGCATCCGCGGCGTGGGCGAGGGCGTGGGCGAGGCGATTCTGGCAGAGCGCGAGTCGGGCGGCCCGTTTAAGAACCTGCACGACTTCGTGGAGCGCGTGGACACCAGCACGGCAAACCGCCGCGTGGTGGAGGCGCTCATCAAGTCGGGTGCCTTCGACGCCACCGGCTACACGCGCCGTCAGCTCATGTTCTTCGTCGACAAGAACAACCCCACCAACATCCTGGACGCTGCGGCCAAACGCCAGCGCGACCGCGCCTCCGGGCAGGTGTCGCTGTTCGACATGTTCGCCGACGTGGAGGGCTCCGGCTTCGACCAGGATGTGCCCGACCCCGACGGCGTGGAGTGGGACCGCAGCATGAAGCTGGCCTTCGAGAAGGAGGTGCTGGGCCGCTACGTCTCGGACCACCCGCTGGGACCGTACGAGTATGCGCTCTCGCAGGCGCGTGACTACCAGATCTCGGACTTGGAGGCCACCGACGAGACCGTCGACGCGCGCACGGGCTCCACCGTCTCGCATCCGCGCGTGGAGGAGGGCAAGAGCATCCGCCTGGCGGGCATGCTCTCGGGCGTGGCCAAGAAGTCCACCAAGACGGGCAAGTCCATGGCCATCCTCACCCTGGAGGACATGGAGGGCGAGGTGTCGTGCGTGGTGTTCCCCAACCTGTACGAGGAGTGCGCCGGCACGCTCGCGGGCAACGTCAACGACCAGACGGGCGAGTCCGAGGGCGACATCTTCGTGCGCATCCTGGGCAAGGTGGAGCGCAGCGACCGCGGCATCCAGGTAATCTGCTCCAAGGTGGAGCCGCTCGAGCTGTCGGACCGCACCAACCGCCCCAAGATCGTGGAGGTGACGCTGCCCTCCAGCAAGCTCAGCCGTGGTCGCATGGAAAAGCTGGGAACGGTCTTCTCGCGGTATGGCGGTATGGACAGCGTGGAGATCTTGGTACGTTCGGGCTCGGGCGACACCATGCGCATGACCCTGCCCACGCGCATCGATGCCCACAACCAGATAATGCTGCAGCAGGTGCGCGACATCGTGGGCCGCGAGGGCAGCATCGCCCTGGTGTAGGGACAAGCTGTGCCGGCCTATCAATGGGGGTGACCAATCAATGGGGGTTACCCCCTTTGATAGGCTACGGCCATCCCGCACAAAGTAACAGCCGCTGGCCGCTCCGCACACGGTCCCCAGCCCGTATTTGCGCAGGCTCGTAGTACCATACAAAACTGTATGCACATGGCAAGTAGGGGAGAAGCACCATGAAGTTTACGCGCCTCGGCGACCTGCTCATTGACGCTGGTGTTATTACCGACGAACAGCTTGGTCAGGCCCTTGCAAACCAAAAGAAGACCAAACGTCGTCTGGGCGACGAGCTGGTTAAGTCCGGCATCATCACCGAGCGTCAGGTGGTCGATGCCCTTACCATGCAGCTGGGCATCGACTTCGTCGACCTCACCACGGTGGACATCAATCCCGACATGACCAAGCTCGTGCCCAAGAACCTGGCAAAGCGCTACAGCGTGGTCCCCGTACGCACGCGTGGCGACGAGCTGTACCTGGCCATGAGCGACCCGCTCAACTTTATTGCCACCGAGGAGGTCCGTGCCGCCTCGCGCAAGCGCATCGTGCCCATGATTGCCATGCAGTCGGGCATCGACCACGCCATCTCGCAGCTCTACGGCACCGAGGGTGCCAAGCGCGCCATCCGAGAGATGCAGCAGGAGGTGGGGGAGTCCGCCCGCGAGCGCACCGGTGTGCAGGTCTCGGAGGTCGGCGTGGAGAACGAGTCCTCCGCACCGTCCATCCGCCTGGTGGACAACATCATCGAGCGTGGCCTCTCCTCGCGCGCGTCCGACATCCACATCGAGCCCATGGAGGGCGAGGTTGTGGTGCGCATGCGCGTGGACGGCCTGCTGCGCACCGAGTTCAACATCCCCAAGGAGCTCCAGCAGTCGCTCACCTCGCGCGTCAAGGTAATGTGCAACATGGACGTTACCGAGCGCCGCGTTCCGCAGGACGGCCGCGCCATCGTGCGCGTGCGCATGCGCGAGGCGGACCTGCGCGTCTCCACCCTGCCCACGGTGCACGGCGAGAAGATCGTAATGCGAATCCTGGACCGCGACAAGAAGCTCAACACCCCCGAGGAGCTGGGCTTTATGGGGGTCAACCTCGAGCGCTACACCGAGCTGCTCGACCTCAAGCAGGGCATCATCCTGCTGGTGGGACCCACGGGTTCGGGCAAGAGCTCCACGCTGTTTACCATGATCAGCAAGCTCAACACCGAGCAGGTTAACATCGTTACCCTCGAGGACCCGGTGGAGTACAACATCGAGGGCGTCAACCAGGTGCAGATCAACGAGAAGACCGGCACCACGTTTGCTGCCGGCCTGCGCTCGATCCTGCGTCAGGACCCCGACATCATCTCCATCGGCGAGATCCGCGACCAGGAGACGGCCGACATCGCGTTCCGTTCGGCCGTCACCGGCCACCTGGTCCTCTCCACGCTGCACACCAACAGCGCCATCGCGACACTCGACCGTCTGGACGATATCGGCGTCGAGCCGTACATGATCTCCACGGCGCTCAAGGGCGTCATTTCGCAGCGCCTGGTGCGCCGCATCTGCCCGCACTGCAAGGAGCACTACACGCCCACCGAGGACGAGCTGCGCTCCGTTGGGTTCGACCCGGACGATCCCTCCATTAAGGACGTTATGTTCTCGCGGGGGCGCGGATGCCCCGAGTGCTACCAGAGCGGCTACCGCGGCCGCATCGTGGTCGTGGAGACGCTGCTGCTGGACAAGAAGATACGCCGTGCCATCGCCACGCAGGCCTCGCGCGACACACTGTTGGCCGCCATTACCGAGAGCGGCTTCGAGCCCATGGAGGAGAACTGCCGCACCCTCATCCGCAACGGAATCACCACGGTTGAGGAGATGCAGCGCGTCATCTTCTCCGACGTCGACTAGACGCATAGACCACAGGAAGGAAGGGACACATCATGCCAAGCCTCGACACCATCGTTTGCACCGCAGCCAACATGGGGACCTCCGATATCCTTATTGCGGCGGGTGTGCCCATCCGCTTTAGGGTCGATGGATCGCTGGTGGACGCCAACGACCAGATTCTTATGCCCGAGGACACCGAGGCGCTGGGTCGCGAGGCCTGTGGCGACGAGTACGAGAAGGTGCAGCACGGCATAGAGGTGGACACGGCCATAACGTTCTCCAACGGCGTCCGCTGCCGTCTTAACGTGTACCGATCCATGGGCAACTGCTGCATGGCCGTCCGTCTGCTGGCTAGCAAGATTCCCGACCTGGACGCCCTGGGCGTGCCGCCGGTGGTCTCTCATGACTTCCCCAACTACCAGCGTGGCATCGTGATCGTTACCGGCGAGACGGGCTCGGGCAAGTCCACCACGCTCGCGGCGCTGGTGGATCGCATTAACCACACGCGCCCCGACCACATCGTGACGCTTGAGGACCCCGTGGAGTACGTGTACCAACCCGACCGCTGCTCCATCGACCAGCGCGAGATTGGCCGCGACACGGCGAGCTTTGCCGAGGGTCTGCGCGCGGTGCTGCGTCAGGACCCCGACGTCATCCTGGTGGGCGAGATGCGTGACCTCTCCACCATCGAGACGGCGCTCACCGCGGCCGAGACGGGCCACCTGGTGTTTGGCACGCTCCACACGCAGTCGGCGCCCGACTCCATCGACCGTCTGGTGGACGTGTTCCCCGAGGAGCGCCAGCACCAGATTCGCCTGCAGCTCTCCATGACGCTGAAGGCGGTGGTAAGCCAGCAGCTTATAAAGAAGCGCGGTGGCGGGCGCGTGCTGGCGGCCGAGGTGATGATTGTGAACCCGGCCATTAAGAACCTCATCCGTGAGGGCAAGACGCCGCAGATCGCCAACACCCTGGCCACCACGGCCGAGCTGGGCTCCATTACCATGGACCGTGCGCTGCAGGCGCTCGTGCGCAGCCGCACCATTAGCGCGGCCGACGCGATTGCCGCCGCCCACGACCCAGAGCAGATGCGTAAGACGGTGCGATAGCGATGAAGGCGTACAAGTATACAGCCCGATCCTCCTATGGCGCCAAGGTCGACGGTGTAATCGAGGCAAACACCAAGGACGAAGCCATCGCGATCCTCAAGGATGACGGCATGATCGTCCAGTCCATCGAGGCGTCGGGTGGCGAGCACGACATAGACCTGCGCCTTGGCGGAAAGAAGACCAAGGAGAAGACCTTGGCCGTGATGTGCAACCAGTTTGGCATCATCCTGGATGCGGGTCTGCCCATCGTGCGCACGCTGGAGCTGGTGGCGGGGCAAACGGAGGACAAGTCGCTGAAGGCGATTCTGGGTGAGGTTGCCAACGAGGTGGCTGCGGGTTACGAGCTGGCAGACAGCTTTATCAAGTACGGGCCCAACCTGCCAACCACCTTCATCGAGTCCATCCGAGCCGGCGAGCAATCCGGTAACCTGAGCCTGGTGTTCCAGCGACTGGCCGACTTCTATCGCAAGTCGTCCGAGACCAAGGGCAAGGTTAAGAGCGCCCTCATGTACCCGGCGTTCGTTATGGTGGTTGCGGTCATCGTGGTGGGCGTCATCATGATCTTTGCCGTGCCCACCTTTAAGACCACCTTCGAGGGCATGGGCACCGAAATGCCGCTGCCCACGCAAATCCTCATTGGCATGTCCGACTTCCTCAGCAAGTTCTGGTGGGTCATCCTGCTCATTGGGGGCGCTATCTTTGGTGGCATCCAGCTGGCCAAGAAGAAGAACGAGGCGTTCCACCTCAAGTGGAGCGAAATCGGCACCAAGCTGCCCGTTATGGGCAAGATCAACACCATGGGCTCCTCCTCGCAGTACGCGTCCACCATGGCGGTCATGATGGAAGCGGGCCTGTCCACGCCGCGTGCCGTGGAGGTTACGTCACGTACGCTGGCCAACTACTACATGGGATACAAGCTCTCCAGCATCGTGCCCGATCTGGAGGCCGGCAAGCCCCTGGCCGAGTGCATGGCAGGCACCGAGGCGTTCCCCCGACTCGTTACCGAGATGACCGGCGTGGGCGAGCAGACCGGTGAGCTTGAGCACACGCTGCAAGTGGTCAGCGACTACTACGACTTCGAGACGCAAGAGGCTACCTCGCGTGCCATCGCACTCATCGAGCCGGCCATCATCGTGGTCCTCGCAGCCGTGGTGTGCCTCGTGCTTCTGGCCGTCTACCTGCCCATGTTTAGCATCTACGGTGCCATGTAGCGACGCTGGGAACGTGGACACGAACGTGTCCGGTTGCCTGGTTGCCCAAGGTGTCCGTTTGGGAAGGGCTCCCCTGTGACATGCGCGCATGTCACAGGGGAGACCTTCCCAAACGGACACCGCCGTCTGCGGCCACCAACAGCGGCACTCAGCGATACTCTTGCTACATACCCCAGTCCAGCTCCTCGCCGTTGGTGGCAATCACGCGCTGGTACCAGTAGAAACTCTCTTTCCGCATGCGGTCGTACGTCCCGTTACCCTCGTCGTCGAGGTCAACGTACACGAACCCGTAGCGCTTGGACATCTCGCAGGTGGACATGCTCACCAGGTCGATGCAGCCCCACGGCGTGTAGCCCATAACCTCCACGCCATCGGCGATGGCGTCGGCAATGGCGTTAATGTGGTCGCGGAAGTACGCGATGCGGTAGTCGTCGCGAATCTTGCCGTCCTCGTCAATCGTGTCGTGGGCTCCAAGACCGTTCTCCACAATAAACAACGGCTTCTCGTAGCGGTCCCACAGCTCAATCAGTGAGTAGTGCAGGCCGTCCGAATCCACCTGCCAGCCCCAGTCGCTCGTGTCCAGGAAGGGGTTCTTTACGCCGGTGGCCAAGTTGCCGCCCACCTTCTCGCGCTGGGCCGCGTCGATGGAGTCCACCATGCTCATGTAGTACGAGAAACTTACGAAGTCCACGGGATATTGCGCCAGAATCTCCTCGTCGTTGGTGCCGAAGTCAACGTGGATACCCGAACGCTCCCAGTAGTTCTTGATCCACTGCGGATAGTGTCCTCGAGCCTGGACGTCGGCATAATAGAGGTTTTCTCGGTTGTTGGCCTGCGCCTTGAGCATGTTGCGCGGGTCGCAGTTGAGTGGGTACGTGGTGGTCTTGGTGAGCATGCAGCCCATCTGGGCTCCCGGCACCATCTGATGCAGGAGCTTGGTGGCAAGTGCCGATGCCACAAATTGATTGTGCACGCTCTGATACACCATCTCCTCGCGTTGTTCGGCGGGGTAGCGCTCCTCGCAAAAGCCGATGGTGGTCCAGGGGTGGCGGAAGACCGAATCGATCTCGTTGAAGGTGAGCCAGTACTTAACCAGGTGGCCATAGTGCTCGAAGCACGTCTTGGCAAAGCGCACAAACAGATCAATCACGCGGCGGTCGTACCAGCCGTCGTAGTGGTCGGCCAGGTAGACGGGCTGCTCGTAGTGATGCAGCGTCACCAGTGGCTCGATGTTGTTGCTGCGCAGGTAGGTGAGCACGTCCTCGTAAAACTGCAGGCCTGCCTCGTTGGGCTCCTCCTCGGTGCCGGTGGGGAAGAGGCGCGTCCATTGGATGGAGAGGCGGAAGGTCTTGAATCCCATCTCGGCAAGGAGGTCTATGTCCTCGCGCCAGCGGTGATAGAAGTCCACGCCGTGGCGCTTGGGGTATTGGTGCGTGTCGGTTGATGCCTCTGAAGCAAGGATGTCGTCGTTGGTTATGCCGTGCAGGGCACGGTAGTCGCCCTTGTCCACGTTGGGCTTGTACGTGGTGCAGTCAGCGACCGAGAGACCCTTACCGCCCTCGTTCCATCCACCCTCGTACTGATTTGCGGCTGTCGCGCCACCCCACAGGAATCCTTCTGGAAACCGTGCCATATGTACTCCCTTCTTAACGTTGCTGGCTCTATTGTACGTAACATTTGGAGAAGCGGGTTGTGCGATGTGGAACTGTTAAAGAAGAGTGTTGTGTGACTCGAAGAATATCTCTTAGAAGTGTTTTACAAAAGAGATAACATGCCTTTGGAAGTGCGCCGTACGTACAGCCGAATGCCGCAGAGTGCTTACATGAAAACAAGTACGGATACTCTGGGAAAACGGTGGAAGGTCAGAATGAGGGGGTGAGCGGAGAAGTGCATGCACTCAGGAGCGCGTGCAGAGGTGATTTGCGCATGAGGAGCCGATTGGGAGAGCCCCTATATATGGGGATTCACGCGAGGGGAGGCCCCAGCATACGGGAGTGCGTGAGCAGTGAGTGACTGTGCGCAGAGCCGTGAACAAGGGGAGCCTGGCGATGGAGAAACACTCCTGTGGACAGTGACTCTATTGGCAGGCATGCAAAGTATCAGTATAAGTTAAAAATCGAATGTT
>CACZFB010000053.1 GCA_902780305.1 uncultured Coriobacteriaceae bacterium
GTCGTTGTGCTCCAAACGCCACGCCTCAACCCGAATGCTGTGGTCGCTCATGTTCTCGGCGTCGAATGCCTCGCGGTAGCTGTCCGCAAGACCCCTCCCAGTTAGTCGTGCATTTACGTACTTTTCTTTCTTATCGGTGAGCAATTTGTGCTCCAATCAAATCGTGGGTGGTCTGGTAGACATATACGTATGTAGTGCATGTGCGCAGGATGCAAACGCCCTGATTTGGTCGAATCATCCTGCGTGGTAGCAGTATGTGAATACTTTTCGGCTCTCCACATCCTGCTACCTTGCAGTAAGTCATAGTGCATGGTTGCAGGTGCTTTCGGTTTTTAGCCGCTCCCTCTTCGCCTTGGCCTCTTCGTTTTGCAGGTGAACGGTCTTAACGTTCTCGGGTGTGCCGAATGCCCTTGTCCCCCAATGATTCCAACGGTCGGATAGGCGATAGAGCGACTTCGTTCTCGTCTCGTAACCCGATTTAACGAGGTCAACGAAACCATGTGCGATAAGAGCCGCCATGTCGTGCTCGAACTGTCGGGTGTCCGATGGCTTGTATAGTTCGTGGATGGTCGTGCGTAGGCTCTTGTTCATGTAAAAGAGACGTTCGTCGTGTTCACCCTCGGCCATTGCACGCCCATGGCTCTCGCGTCTGCAAAAGATTAGTAAGACCTTCTCCCGTGCCGTCAGGTCGTGGAATGCTGGACTGTCGAGCAGATCGTCGTACAAGCATTGGAAATGTCTGCTGCTGTTCGCCCTGCGTTGCCACGGCTTGCGTGGCTGCTGCTTCTTGCCACGGCTCATGATGTGCCTGTGAGCACGTCACAGACGCTAGGACGGGTTATTAGAAGACCTGCGTACTCGGGGTGCAGCTCGCAAAGTTTGCGTGCTAGGGGTGCTCGTAGCGAGTTAGAAATCTTGCACTCGCTGCCGTCCCTGCCGCTCCAATCGTGTGCTCGAACATCTTCAATGTAACGAGCTATGCACATCTTGCGTCCTGCTGCGTAGTCCCTGCGTGCAAGCTGTTGGATACGCTTCCACGGCCGTGGATATCTCGCTATCCACTCGTCACGTCCTGCGTTCAGCTCATGCGCACGTAGTACCATGTTCTCGTCAGGCTCCCCCACGTTGTTCTGTGCTGGTAACTCGAACAGCTTGGGGGTGTTGTCGTACTTCATGAGTCCCCCTTACGCCAATCCGCAATACGCGAGTAATGAGTCGCGGCTAATGCGCCAATTTCGGCCGCACTTGACGGCTTGGACTTGTCCCGTCGAGCAGAGAGTCCGCATGTAACGCCCTGATACCTGCGGTATCTGCTTTGCGGTCTCCACGTCGAGCAAGAGCGGTAGGTCTGTCCGTAGCCTGCTGGCGTCGCGTGGGATGCATGCTACATTCATAGTCATTTCTCCGTTCTCTATTCGGTTTTCAATGTCCGCAACCGTTGCGTAACTACAGAATACCTCTGCGCCGAATGTGCCATATTTGGCGGTTTACCTGCTGTTATCCGATTTCGCCCCACCTATATCGGACAACAATTCGATAACTTTCTGATAAAGAAAACCGCCCTTCCGATTACCGCACGCTCAAATCGGAAAAGCGGTTCCGTAAAGTATTTTTCATTCCACAAATGTTACACAATCACACCCATGAGACTCCGTGGTCTACAGAATGGAGACGGCTTATCAGGCTAGACACAATGGCTTTGTCCGTCGTTGTCAGATGATCGTAGTACGTTGCTACCGTGTTTGACGAAAGCACCTGCGGTTCTCCCCTTAGCTCTGTGAGGGTAACGTCGAGAAGTGTAGCTAGCTTCGCCACTTGTTCACGACTCATTAGCGATGGGTGAGCAATCAGGTTGTAAGCTTGCTTCTCTTTGACTCCCAACGCCATAGCCACCTCTGAGACGGTACACCTTGCCCTCACTGCTTTATCTATACGCTTGGAAACTGAACTGTCCGCAACTGTCAGCTCGCGCAAATATTCCTTGTCGTTCTTCTTTTTTCCAGCTTGTATCCTATAGGTTTCTAGGGTTCGTGAATACATCCCAGCTAACGGATACTTCGGGTCTGAGAATTCCATCGTGGTCGTTATCTCGCTCGGTAGCATGTTCTCCCCCTATTTATTCAAAAGATATGGTGTGGTGTGCTCGGTAACTATGTAATCGTCGGCAACCAGTGCGGATGCTCGTCTACGCGCTTCGGGGTCAGCGGATGCATACACGTGAAGTGTCATAAACTCGTTGGCATGTCCTAGATTCGATGCGACCGACTTAACATCTGCTCCTTTGGCAATTGCACGTGTTGCATAGGAATGGCGCAGGTCGTGAAAAGTAATGCGCCGACCTTGCGTGCCAACCAAACCTATAGATGATGCAAATGATGCCCAGTCGCGTGATAAGCGCGTCGGATTGTAATTCCGTCCGTCTGGATATCCCAAAACAAAAAGGCCAGAAAAGTAGGTCTCAAACTCGGCTGCTTCTGTGTCCATTCCAGCCGCCCTACACTCCACGACCATCTGTTGCCGACGTCTAATAAGCATGTCCCACATTGCTCCTTCTATAGGAACACTACGACGGCTGCTTTCTGATTTCGGCGTCTTTACGAATGTGCCGCCCCTTCCAACACCGATTGCCTCCACGACATATAGCTGCCTGTTAGCGAAATCAACAGCTCTCCATCGAAGTCCACATGCCTCACCCTCTCGCAGTCCGCTGAATAGGCTAATTGTTGCTCCCACGACCATTGAGGTTGGTTGCATGCTCGAAAGCGTCATTGCAAGACGTGCTCCATCTTCTGCGCTGAGCGAGTTAGGCGTCGGTGCCTTACGTTTGGGTGGCTTAACTGCACTTGCTGGATTCCATTCAAGGTCTCGCACGTCAACGGCATGTTTAAGAACCTGCTTTAAGAGTCGGTGTGCTTTTCCCACGGTGCTCGCGGATAACCCGCTTTTGATTAGTTGACCTTCCCACTTCTGGATATGCGCGGATCGTAGCTCGTTTAGCCTTATATCGGCGAACGCTTCACGTATGCGCTTTGCAGATTTACGATAATCGAGAATCGTACTCGCCTCCACGCTCCCCGCAAGCTCCAAATCATCTATGAAGCTGTCTGTGTAGTCACTGACAAACGTACTTGCCTGTGGGATGCTGTCAGCCTCGCGGATGGACTCGGCTATCAGCTCGTTACGCCATTGTCCCAACGCCTCGATTGCATCGTCTTCGTTTTTGACGGGTACTGCATTGCCCCGTCTGTTCCTATAGGTCTTTAGAATCTTCGTCCGCTGCTTGCCGTTGGAGTCCTTAACGACGCCCTGCCACGGCTGTCCTTTTCGGTTGGTGAGCTGTCGCACGAAACCTTGCGTGTACTCCATTTTGGGTTCCTTCCTGCGTCTCCTTGGTCGGGGGTTCTCGAAAAGTGTTCACCCGATTGTTCACCCGCTGTTCACCCTAAATTATACATCCGCGCGGTTTTTCATGTTCCGATGGATTCCATAACAGCCGTATTTACCTGCGTGTTTGTTCCGCTCAAACCGATTACAAATATGCATTCCGCATGCTTAAAAGACTGAAAATCCCTGTGTCAGGGGTTCGACTCCCTTCCCAGCCACCAGGTCAATCCGAGCGTCCCAACTGGGGCGCTTTTTTTGTTAGGGGCGCTCACATGGAGTCGAACCCGCGAGGGCGCGGGCGCCCATCGGGCGGCCGCGGGCTGAGGAGCGAAGCGACGAAGCCATGAGCGTTGCGCAGCAACGCGGCGACTCCCTTCCCAGCCACCAGGTCAATCCGAGCGTCCCAACTGGGGCGCTTTTTTGTTAGGGGCGCTCATATGACGGTAGGGTTGCTCTTATGGGCGAGCGTCATTGGTCGCAGACCACGCGATTATCCCACGATACACACGGGAGGCAACGTCGAACGCAAACAGGTACAGCACTCCGTACACGAGCACGGTAAGTGCGGTACAGCACACGACCAACCCGAAGTTGGTTATGCCAAACGCCAACAGAATCCTGTTCGTTATGGGGAGGGCTGCCAGCGTATGGAACGCCGCCACAACAAGCGGTGGCAAAAACGCAAGGGAGTTCTGACCACGGACCACGAGGTCAACCTCATCTTTCGACATCCCGACTTGCTGCATGATCGCAAAGCATGGAGCATCCTCGTACCCCTCCGAAACCTGCTTGTAGTAGACGATGAGTACGCAGGTCGTAAGGAAAAGGACACTGAGGAAAAGACCAACAAAGAAGTACGCGCTCACGAGCGCACGCCCTTCCTGCTCCCCTCCCTGTATGGCGCCCATATCGGCCCCAACGTACAGGCAAAACGTCGTCGAGGCCGTTACCAACGCCATCGTGGACAGGACGCAAATGGTGGCGAGCCCAGTCGCATTGCGCCTCATGCGATGAAGCATGTTTGCCACGGCAAAGAAATGCCGAGGTTGATAATAATACGACGCGTTGGCGCGTAGTCGCTTGAGGATAGCTATGCTTGCCGACGAGAACAGGCAATACGTTGCCAGAATAACCAAGAGCACGGCCAAAAGGAAGAGCCCAAGATTCTCTAAGGGATTCGTGAAGAAGGAGATGAAGTAGCCCAACGCAAGGGCTGTGACTCCGATGGCGGTAACGAACCATCGGATGCGCGGCTCGGAGTCACCAACGTCCGTGGCACGGAACAGCACGATGGGTCGCACGAAGCTCACGCGCACAAGATTGGTCACGAGGTTCATCAGCACCATAAGCCCATACACAAACACGGTGTAAAGAATTGCGAGCCGGGGCACCTCGAATCTAAGCGGCACGTCCATCTGCATAACGGCACGAAAGAGCATCACGAAGAGCTGCGAAAGCCCAATGCCCAGCAGGAGCCCGCCACCGATAGCAACGACGCCGACAAAAGCCGTCTCCCAACGAAGCAGCTTCCTCAAATGTCGTCTCTCCATACCAAGAATGCTATACAGGCCAAGCTCGCGTTGCCGTCGCTTCATGAGGAAGCTGTTGGTGTAGAAGAAGAGGAAAATCGAGAAGAAGTCGACCGCGAGCACGACGACCGACAAGAGCCCATGCACAGACGAGGCGCCCGGCAGCAGGTCCATGCCGGTGTTCATGTTGAGGAACTGGATGTCGTAATGCAGCGCGACAATAAGCGCACGGGAAAGGAGGTATGGCAGGTAAAACCGAGCGTTGAGTCGAATGGAGCGCATCGCGAGCCACGGAAACGACAGCCGATTACGCACGAGCGGGCACCTCTTGCTGGGGACGAGTGGCTTCCTTGGCAGTCTTTTTTCCCGACGCGGGGCCGACGGCCGCAGAGAGCATGCGCGAGAGCGCAGCACTGAACTCCTCGGAGGTGTGCTCGCCACGCCGCATCTGTCGGCTCACCTTCCCGTCCTTAAGGAAAAGGACGCGTGTGGCACGGCTTGCCGCATTCGCACTATGGGTAACCATCAAGATGGTTTGTCCGCGAGCATGCATGCGTTCCAGAGTCCTGAGGAGACTTTCGGAGGCACGCGAGTCGAGGGCACCGGTCGGCTCGTCGGCCAGAAGCATGAAGGGACGCGTGATGAGCGCACGGGCAATGGCAGTACGCTGCTTTTGTCCTCCAGAGAGCTCGTAGGGGTATTGGTCCACGAGTCGTTCGATACCCAGAACCCTCACCAACGGCACAAGTCGCCGCTCCATCTCCGCATACGGCACGTTCGCCAACACGAGCGGCAAAAAGATGTTGTCACGCACCGTGAGAGCGTCCAAAAGATTGAAGTCCTGAAAGACGAACCCCAGATGCTCGCGTCGGAAAGATGCCAAGTCACGCTCCCGAGCACACGCGAGATCCGTGCCTCCCAAAAGCACCTGCCCCGAGGTTGGCTTGTCGAGGGCTGCCAGAATGTTGAGCAGCGTGGTCTTGCCCGAACCGCTCTCCCCCATGATGGCAACGAATTCGCCCCGTCTAACCGAGAAGGACACGTCGCGAAGCGCCGTGACACCCACACCGACCAACCGAGGCTTATACACCTTCCTCACGTGCCTGACCTCAAGCAGTGCCATGTTGCCCTTTCTAATCGGTGGGTGACGAGCAGCTAACCTTATATAGACTGAGCATACCGCAACGCAAAAACACATGTGCCGAAGACGCCTAGGCTGGCAATAGCGCCACACCCGTCGCCAACAGGTTGGCTAAATCGTGACTTCGATTCGGTTGCCCTCCTCGTCCAAGATGCAGCTCTCGTAATAGCCGTCACCAGTCGTGCGCGGCCCACTCACACACCGGTAGCCGGCCTCCACCAGCTTTGCCGTCAGGCGGTCGACCTCCTCTGCGGAACCTACCGAAAACGCCACGTGGCCATAGCCGTCATGTGGGCGATCCTCGATGTTCGCGCGCTGGGTACCGTCATACATGATTTCGAGTCGAGCACCGCCCTCGAAGCTCAAGAAATACGAGTGAAAGCCAGCGGCGTTCACATAGAGGACGCCTGAGACGGCCCCAAAGAATCGCTCGAAAAACGCCCGCTCCCGCTCGAGGTCACTCACCCATATCGCCACATGCTCAATTGTCGGCATGACTCCCCCTTTGCACTCGTCCTCACTCGACGACCTCCTGATAGGTAAAGCAGCAGTAGCCAGAATGAATCACCTGGCTTGCGGTTATGGCAAAGGTGACCTGCAGCGGCTCGAACAAAATCTTGTCAACGATAACCTCGCCGTCGAAGGCAGCACGCTGCGCCCAGTCGTACCACCGCTCGTCTAACGTGGGGTACACCTCGCGCGTGTGCATGCCCAAAAGCTGGGACGAATCCATCTTGCCACGTTGCTCGAAGGCATGGTTAACATAGAAGATGCGGGCGTCGCACGCACCCTCCGACTCGTCCCGTATAACCTTGTACACGGCATAGGCAATGGGAAGGTTGTCGTATAGGTGGAAGATCTCGGCCGAGCGCTTGTGGTGCCCACCCGCCGAGGTGCGCTCTTCTTGGTCGGCAAGCAGGCGGACCTCGGCTCGCCTTGCCTGCTCGCTAATGTTCTTGGTCTCGGAGAACAAACAAGCGCCTGCCGAGATGTACAGAGTGATGGCGGTGTCATCAATCCTGTGGATGTGATTCGCGATCCCCTTCGCCTTGTCCAAGAGCCTATGGGCCTCCTCGGAGCCATCTACCTGGCATAGGATGGCAAACTCCTGCCCCGACACCCTGCCCACTGCGGATTGTCGTCCAAAGGCCTCCTGTATCACGCGCCCCAGCTCCGCGATGGCCTTGTCACCAAAGTCGAAGCCGTACTGGTTGTTGATGGCATCTATGTCGTCAATCGCCACCTCTATGCGCACGAAGTCGTCGTTACGCAGGAAGTACGCGTCGCGGAACAGACGCGCCTCCTCGTACAGGCCGCGGGAGTTGAGCAGCCCGGTCAGTATGTCGCGCCGCTTGGTCTCTGCCCCGCGCGAGTCGTTGGAGAGCAGCATCTCGCTGTCTATAAAGTAGCCGACCAACCCCTCGATCTTGCCCTCACTGCCATATACCGGCGCCTTGCTGGCAAAGATGTCGCGGTTCTCGCCGTTGCGAATGCAGTGACCGGGCTCGTGGTGCGTGATGATGCCTTCCCGTATTACGCTGAGCTCATCCGTCATGTAGTTGCCGGGTTGCACGTGCCAACCCAGGTCCTCGTCGGTCTTGCCCACGATGTCATCCACCGACTCGAACCCATAGTAGTCCAAGAAGCTCTGACTCGCCCCTCTAAACCTGCGCTCGCAATCCTTCCAGAACAGGCGAATGAGTCCCGAGTCCACAATCGTACGCCATACGCGCTCCTCCCGGATTCCCGGCTCCCGAACCTGCTCGCCCACCGGCTCTTCCAAGGACCACTGGTTGTCGCTGCGCATTCGCTCGATGACGCCAGCAACCTCCTGGTGCACATTACGCACGAGCTCCACGTACATACCGGGACGCAAATACAGCAGGGTATAGCTCTTCCACTCGTACTTGCCATGCCCCACAAGCGTGCGAAACGCCTTGGTCTTGCTCAGCCGCCCGCCAGAGGAGAGCTCCGTTCCCTGCGTGGAACTCGTAATGAACTCCAGCCAGTCCTCGCGGTCTTCGGGGAAGATCCAGCGCTTGGAGAATTCCTTGCTCAGGTTGGCAAGTCCCGACCGTCCCGACACCAAATCGTCGCGAGAGGCAAAGTACAGCGGCAGGATGCTGTCGTTTTCCATGTCGACGAGCGCAATGCGGTCGTAGAGGGTGTAGATCTGCCGCACGCCCTCGTCCAGCTTCTCCCGACGCTCCGACTCCGACTGCTTGGAGAGGTTGCTCATCCTAAACAGCACGCAATAGGTCTCGCCCATCTGCGCAACGCACTTGGCCTGAATCTCGTAGTACTCCTCGTTGGACACAAAGTACATGTGCCCCTCCGAACCGGAACGCGTGGAGTCCATAAGGCCAATGACGCTGGAGGGTAGCAGGTTGTAGGGCCGGGGTTTGCACAGTGTCTCTGGCGTAAAGATGTTGGTGGTCAGACCCGTGCTCTTGGCCGTCTCCTCGAAGGCCGCGTTGTAAAACAGCACGCTAAACGAGTCCTCGCGCGCCTCGGCAACCGCCAGCGGAATACTGTTGAGCTGGCGCGCGTTGGTAAGCGAGTCCTTCTCCTCCTGAGTCATAAAGGGTACCGCACTGAGGAAGTTGACCATACCAATGTTGTCGTAGTACGCACGCTCCGCGGGCTTCTCGATTTCCACGCCGATGTGTGCCAGGTGCTCCAGCGACTCGTCGAAGGGCATGGGGCGGCCAAAGTAGAAGCCCTGTACCTTCTCGCAGCCAATGTTGCGCAGGTAGCTAAACTGCTCCTCGGTCTCCACGCCCTCCGCCAGCGTGTGGATGTTTATGTCCTTGGCCATCTGTATAACCGAGGTCAAAATGCGACGCGACCGCTGGTCGAACGAGGAGAGGAACTGCATGTCCATCTTTATCTCGTCGAACGAGAAGTCCTTGAGCACGTTGAGCGACGAGTAGCCACTGCCAAAGTCATCCATCCATATTTGGAATCCGGCGGAGCGGAACTGGTCGATAACGGCATGCATGTTGCTGCCCTGGTCAGCCATGAGGCTCTCGGTAATCTCGATGTGCACGAAGTCATGCGGCACCTGATACAGGCTTACCAAGTGGTTGATGGCCGAGAAGATGTCGCACAAGGCAAAGTCGAGCCGCGACAGGTTTACCGAGACGGGAATGGGCGTCTTGCCGGCATCGACGCTCTTTCGTATTTGGACACAGGCCTGCCGAATGATCTCGATGTCCAACAAGTGGATGGCACGCATATCCTCGAGCGCGGGAATAAAGATGTTGGGGGTGATGAGTCCATAATCCGGGTCAATCCAACGCGCCAGGGCCTCAAAGCTGCACAGCTTGCGCGAGATGGAGCGAATGACTGGCTGGTAATACACCGTAATGTAGCCCGAGTGAAGTGCCGAGGTAAACGATTCCCTAACGTATTGCTCCAAGCTTTGAGACATGCCATTCGCCCCCTTTGCGCACAGACCTGATTGCTATTGTAAATCGGCATATGCGCGGAAACCGACACAATCAAGGGAAGGGTATTCTTTGGCTACCCAAAGGCATTGCTTCGCTGGTGCCTATAAAAGGGGGTAACCCCCATTGATTGCCGCAAGCGGCATATCAATGGGGGTTACCCCCTTTGATGGGTCAACACATTCTGCCCAGGCCGTGCTACTTGTCGCCCTTTACGGTAAAGAACATATAGACCATGGCGATGAAGCCGACGGCACCAAAGGCAAAGCCCGCGCCGGTAAGCGCACTGCCAGTCCCTGTGCCGGAGCTAGAGCCGGCCATGCACAGCACGCAGGCGCCCAGGAAGAGCGAGCAGGCCATGATGGCAATCACGATGTTGCGCACCAGGTACTTGGCGGCCTTGATGGTCTTGGCGTCGGCACCCACGTCGCCGCCAACCTTAAGCTGGCTCTTTTGCAGCATGTCGAGCGTCTCGACCGCCTTGGTGGGCAGGCCGGCCATGTCGTCGACACCCTGCACACCCTTCATCACGAGCCGCTCGACCATGCGCTGAAGGCTGTCGGGGTCGAAGCCCGTGTTGATGTGGCGCGTCATGCAGTCCATGATGTTCACACGGGGAGAGAGCGCCTTTACGGTGCCCTCGATGGTAATGAGGCCGCGGCCGAGGTTGGTGAGGAACGGGTCGATGTCGTAGCCCTCGTCCTCGAGACCCGACGTAATCGAGCTCAGGAGGTCGCCCGTGTCGAAACTCTCCAAGTCGGTGTCAGCAAACTGGTTGGTCATGTCCTCGCAGGTAGCCAGCAGGGCACCGTGGTCGATGGGACCACGAGGCTTGGCGATTTGCAGCACGGTGCGTTTGAGGCCGTATGCGTCATGCTTTACCAAGGCGGTTACCAGGTCGAGCAGTGTCTGGCGCTGCTTGGTGGTAACGGTACCCATCATGCCGAAGTCGATCCACTCGATGCCGTCGTCCACGAGCAGGACGTTGCCAGCGTGCGGGTCGGCATGATAGAAGCCGTCCACCAGGATTTGATTCACGTAGTTGTCGGCAAGCAGGTTGCCCAGGCGGTCGCGTTCCTCGTCGGAAAGCGACTCGACATAGTCTGTCTCGCCTACTTCCGGACCACTCACGAAGTCCTCAACCAGAATCGCTTCGTTGGTGAGGTCGTCGTAGCACTTTGGCGACTTAACGCCCTCGCGACCCTCGTTGTTCTTGTAGAAGCGGTCCAGGTTGCGTGCCTCGTTGGTAAAGTCCAGCTCGATCTTGGAGGTTTGCTCGAGCTCGGTGACCATGGTCATAAGATCCATGGTACCGTCCTTGGATCCGCTCAGCTTCTCGGCCGTGGTCAGGATCCTCTCGATAAGGGCGAAGTCCTGGGCCACCGTCTCCACCACACCAGGACGGCGGACCTTTACGGCCACCACGGTGCCATCTTCCAGCTCGGCTTTGTGCACCTGGCCGATGGATGCCGCCCCAAGCGGCTTGTCGTCGAAGAACTGGAAGATCTCGTTGGCTGGCTTGCCCAGGTGCTTCTCGATCTGCGCATGGACGGTTTCGGAATCCATGGGGGCCACGCTGGAGCGCAGCGCACCGAGCGCCTCGCAGTACTCCTGCGGCAGCATGTCGGTGTGGGTGGAGGCAATCTGTCCGAGCTTCACGAAGGTGGGGCCCAGGTCCTGCAGAATGTCCACTATCATCTGAGGCGTCAGACCATCGTCGTAATCGTACTTCCTCAGGATGGCAAGAATCTCCTTGCCTCGCTCGCTGTAGTCGATCTTGTCTTTTGTCTTCTTGCGCGCGTTCATAAGCGCAGAAACAAAGCTTGCCATAGCAATTTCCTTTCGATTGCTGTTCGATGCTTATGCACATTTGGATTGTATGATACATCAAGACTTACGTGACGAATTTCAGGCGGGGCACTCCCCACCATTTGTTTACCGTTGGCCTAATCCGATTGCTGGTCCTTGACGTATACGTCGGAAAGATCGAGGTTGAGGTCCACGAGCGTGTTGATGCCGGCCACGGACCCACCGTTGGAGTATTGCCAGATGTTTACCTTACGGGCGTACGAGGGGCCGTCGTCGTACTCCGCACCCCAGAGGGAACAGTCCCCCAGCACCTGATAGTCGTATCGCATGAGATCGTAGGTGTTGCCATAGATTATGGGCTCGTAGCCACCAGCCCGGATGGCATCGCAAAACGCCTGGGCAACCTGCGTGGCAGTCTGATCGCTCACGTTCGCAATCCTGGTGGCGGGCTCGATCTCGTAGTCGAACGCCACGGGATACTCAAGTCGCCTGCCATCGAGCAGGCCGAGCACGAATGCCGCCTCCTCGCGCGCCTCCTCCACCGAGGTGGCCTGCGAGAAGAAGTAGGCGCCGCACGCCACACCAGCCTGATGCGCCTGCTCGTAATTGCTCGCGAAGCGCTGGTCCGGATAGAGGCCGCCCTCGGTGTTGCCCCTAAAGCCCACGCGCAGGTAGGCAAAGTCGATGCCATCGTTTGCAACCGCCTGCCAGTCAATCTGCTCCTGGTAGTCGGACACGTCCACGCCCGTCTTCTGCGCAGCCACGTTACCGTCGTCGTAGGAGTAGCGGCCATCAACCTGCGAGAAATCGTCCTTGTTGTAGTACGGCCCGCCATCGCTCGACACGTTCGTCCCACCAGCCCTCGGCGCACAGCCAAGAAGGCAGGACAGCAGGCACGACACGAGCGCCACGCCCATCGTGCGGCCAATACGGTATGTGCAAGCATGATGCGTCATACCAAGAGTATAGGACAACCAGCCGTGACGTTGGCGCTACTTGGACGGCGGGCAACTGCTACTATGGGCGTGTTGTTACTTGTGTGGTCGCTGTCAGCCCGTGGAGGTTCACGTGAGTGAGACCATAAGGCAAGCCAAGGTGCTGTGGGCGCGGTTCTCGGGTGCCAATGCCGGCACGCATGCCTCGAGCATCAGCTACTACACGTTCTTGTCGCTCGTGCCCCTGCTCATCATTTGCCTTTCGCTCGTGTCGATGACCAGCGTGAGCCAAGCGGAGTGCGTCGAGTTCTTTTGCGCCATGGTGCCCGAGGCGCTCCAAGGCTTGGTGCGGATGCTGGTCGATCAGGCATACACGCAATCCAGTGTCGCCTTCTCGCTGTCCACCGCAACGCTGCTCTGGTCGGCCTCCAAGGGCGTCAAGGCCATACGTGTCGGCCTGAACGCGGTGTATGCGAAGCAGGAGGAGCGGACTGGCTGGCAGGTGATAATCATTTCCATGATTGGCGCCATCGTTTTGGTCGTGCTGCTTGCGGCGGTTATCTATCTGGTGTTTAGCGGCACCGTGCTGCGCGCGCTCGCCCAATCCGTACCCGACATCCAGGCGGAGAACATCGTCGTCTCCCACCTCAACACGGTCGCAACGCTGGGGCTGGGCATCTTGTCGCTTACCGCTTGCTATGCGTTTTTGCCCGCTGGGAGGCGCCGCTTCCTCGACCAGCTGCCGGGGGCCGTCTGCGCGGCGGCAGCGTGGGTCGCCCTCTCGTTTGGCTTTCGCATCTATGTTGATAAGTTCTGCAATTTTGCGGTGCTCTATGGCAGCATCGCCACGGTCGCGCTGCTCCTGTTTTGGATGTATCTGCTCTTTTACATCCTGCTCATCTGCGGGTTTATCAACCGCATCCTCGCCGAGCGGAAAGAACGCCAGCGGTCCAGCCGCAGAGCCGGCCGCTAGGGACATCCCCTTTGCTTGCCATCGCCGGCCGTCGATTTGCGCGGCTTGTAGCCCACCCACGAACAGCAACTCCCCAAATAGTGCATAATTAACTAAGGGGTCTGTTTTGGAGGGTGATATATGAAAATTAAAGGTACCTACCTGCTGGTACTTGTGGGGATGTGTGGCCTCATCGCCTCGGGCGTAGGCTTGGTAACCAACGTGGCGGGACTGTTCTTCGACCCGGTGGCAGCCGAGGTCGGTGTCTCCAAGGGACAGGTGAGCTTTATGCTCACCATCTGCAACATCTGCTTTGCCTTGGGCGGCATGGCGAGTCCCTCGCTCATGAGAGCCCGAAACCCAAAGCCGCTGCTTATTGGAGCGACGGCCGTGCTCGCCGCGTCGACCGCGGCACTCACGCTGTGTCATAGCATCATTTCGATGTACGTGCTGTGCGTCGCCCGCGGTCTTGCGGCAGGCGCCATTGGCATGGTGTTCGCCACCACCGTGCTGGGCAATTGGTTCGAGGAGGGGCTGGGGCTGGTTACCAGCATCGCGTTTGGGTGCTCGGGCATTGCCGGAGCGGTCTTCTCGCCCATTATCTCGGGCGTCATCGGAGCAGGTGGATGGCGCATGGGTTACCTCACCATAGCGGCGCTTACGGTGGTCCTCAACTTGTCCGCCATTCTGTTCCTCCCCGCCGTCAGGCCGGCGATGTGCGGGTCCAAGGCGCTTGGCGCCGCAGAGGAAGAGCGCTCTGGCACCAACACGAAGGCCGCCGCCCGAACGACAACGGTCGAATCGCGCGGGCCGAGCGCCATCAGTGGCGTGCTCTTTGCCCTGGTGCTCGCCTTCGCCATCCTTTGCTCGGGCCTCACGGCACTGCCGCAGCACTTCCCCGGCATTGCCCAGAGCTTTGGGCTTGGCGCAACTGGTGCCACGATGCTCTCGCTGTGCATGATTGCCAACACTGGCGGCAAGGTGCTGTTTGGCGTGCTCGTGGACAAGATTGGCGCGCGTCTCTCGATCCTTGGCTACAGCGTGGCCATCCTCGTTGGCGTGGTGCTCATGCTGTTCGTGCACGGGCCCATCTCCATGCTCGTCGCGGCCGTGCTGTTTGGTCTGAGCTACGCGCTGGGGACCGTGGGCATCTCCATGACGTCGCGCGACGTGTTTGGGGACGCCAACTACACCCGCGTGTATCCCACGTTCTCTTTGGGCGGCAACTTTGCCAACGCCATCTTCTCGTCCGCCATTGGCTTTATGTACGACTTCTCGGGCGGATACGTGCTCCCGCTGTGGGTCATGCTGCTTATGACCGTTGCGGCCGGGGCAACTATCGTGGCGGCATACGCCAAGAAGCCCGCATAGACAGAACCGTCCCGGCACAACGTCGCGCCGTATTCTGGGGACGGCCCCCTGGACAAAAGGGACAGTCCCCTGGACACAGGGGACTGTC
>CACZFB010000054.1 GCA_902780305.1 uncultured Coriobacteriaceae bacterium
AACGCTGTCGACGAAGCTACCGCCAGCAACATACTTGAGCTCGTCGTCGCTGAGCTCAATCGGGACGTCTTCGGCAGCCTTCGAATCGACGAACTCCTGAACCTCCTCTTCGGTGGCCTCGCAGCCGTGCCCCTTCAGGAAGTCTTCGAGCTTCCCTGCCTTCATGGCCTCGACGAAGGCCTTCTTCAGCTCGTCGCTGGCAACAATCTCGCTGTACAGTTCCTGCATCGTCTTCATGTGATCAGCCTCCTTTGATCAACGCCACTGTAAATAGTACCAACCTAGCACGTTTACCGTCTCAGACTACTCGGCCATTTGAAAACAATACTATCGAGCGCGAACAAGCCCGTAAACCTTTGGACGGTCGAGCACGAAAATGCGTTACTGTTCACGGGCTGGCCAGGATGTGTCAGCCCGTGAACAGTAACGCTGGAGGCGGATCCCTGCGAACCGAGCCAGACTCTTTTGCGCTCACCAATCAGATATGCTATGGTGCATTTAATATAATGGACACCGCAAGAACGATTAGATTTTCGATAAACGCTCTTCATGTGCTTGCGTGCACAGAAAGCACATCGGAGCAGGTTTCCACAAGGCGTTTCTACGTAATGCTAACGGCGGGATAATGGCTTATGAAAATCAATAATCGCGTAGATCGTACCGTGTTAGTGAAGCTGGGGCAAAAAACTATCACAGTCCTAACGATGAGCTTGATACTGGTATTGGTAGCAGGCCTTCTTACCGCCTGCGGAACCGAAACCGAAGTCATCACATCCCCCGAGCAGCTCAATCGGGAAGACGCCAAGATTGGGGTCGCAACGGATGCACCTGAGTTCGCCCTTGTGGAAGAGCGGTTCCCAAAAGCAGAAGTCGTGTACACCCAGGACCTTATTGCTGCCTTCACCTCTGTTGCTCAGGGCAAAATGGATGCGTATGTCGGCAACAAGCTCAATATGGAGTTGGCCATATATAACGGCCTGCAAGGGGTCAGACTTCTTGACGGAACAATCGGTGAAGGCAACGTCAGCGCAGTGGCCATATCGCCGCGCACCGAAATACCTGACCTGAAAGGCAAGATAAACGAGTTCCTCAAACAGGTCAAGGAAGACGGGACCCTCGACGACATGCGTTCACGTTGGATTGACAAGCGCGACATGGCTATGCCAACCATCTTGGAAGCAAAAGACCCGCAGCTTAACCTTGTAGTGGGGACCACGGGTCTCAGCGAGCCATTCACCTGCTATGTAAACGGCGAACTGGCCGGGTACGATGTTGAACTCGCAAAGCGATTCGCATCATGGCTGGGGGCAAGCATCGAGTTCAAGCTATATGATTACAGTGGCATCGTGCCGGCTGCCCAAGGCGGCGATGTGGACTGCGTATTCGCAAACCTTTATGTTACTCCCGAAAGAGAGAAAGCCCTCGAGTTTTCAAATCCGACATTTATCGTAGACATTGGGGTCATGGTAAGAGACACAGGCTCCCAAAACGGCGGCGGCATAGCAGCCTTCTTTAGCTCAGTAAAAGAGAGCTTTGAGAAGACCTTTTTAACCGAAGACAGATGGCTGCTGTTTGTGGGCGGCATAGTGACGACGCTGCTCATAACCGTCCTCGCGATAATTCTCGGCACGCTCATCGGCTTTGCCGTCTACATGGTCTGCCGCAACGGCAATCGTGCCGCCAACGCGATCACGCGATTTTGCATATGGCTCATAGAGGGTATGCCGGTAGTGGTGTTGCTGATGATTCTCTACTACGTCTTGTTCGAACGAGTCAATTTGTCAGGGGTGACGGTATCCGTCATGGCGTTTACCCTCATATTTGCGGCAGCCGTGTTCAACATGCTCAAAGCAGGGGTTGCGACCGTGGGTAAAGGCCAGATGGAAGCGGCATATTCGCTCGGATATACGGATACGAAGGCGTTTTTTAACATCATGCTGCCTCAGGCGCTCCGCCATGTCATGCCGACATACAAAGCCCAGATTAAGGCTTTGATAAAGGCCACCGCCGTTGTCGGCTACGTAGCAGTGCAAGACCTGACGAAGATGGGCGACATCGTGCGCAGTCGTACGTACGAGGCGTTCTTCCCGTTGATAGCTATCGCCGTGGTTTACTTCATCCTCGCCGCCATTCTGATCTGGATAGTGAACAAGATAGAAGTACGAGCCATTCCAGGGCGCAGACCTAACGGAGATGACCAGAAGAAGGGGTAGGAGCAATGATCGAGCTGGTACATCTTGAAAAGAGATACGAGAACTCCGCACCCCTTGTCGACGTGAACGCTGTCATTAACGACGGCGATGTCATTTCGATCATAGGGCCTTCAGGTACGGGCAAATCCACTCTGATACGATGCATCAACATGCTCGAGCGTCCTACAGGAGGAAGGATCATCCTCGACGGCGTGGACATATGTGCTCCTGGATACGACGTGACCAAGGCGCGTCGCAAGATGGGTATGGTGTTTCAGTCATTTAACCTGTTCGGTCATCTGAATGTGATAGAGAACATCATGCAAGCTCAGATCGACATCCTGAAAAGACCGAAGAGCGAGGCTTATGCAACAGGGATGAAACTGCTGAGGCGCGTGGGGCTCACTAGCAGGGAGACCAACTACCCCGACGAGCTGTCAGGAGGCCAGAAGCAGCGTGTCGCCATTGCAAGGACGCTCGCAATGGACCCCGAAGTTATACTGTTTGACGAGCCTACGAGCGCCCTCGATCCCACGATGGTGGGCGAAGTGCAGTCCGTCATCCGCGACCTGGCAAACACGGAAAAGACCATGCTCATAGTGACGCATGAGATGAACTTTGCCAGGGCTATATGCAACCGTGTATTCTACATGGATCAGGGTGGCATATATGAGGATGGAACTCCCGATCAGGTATTCGATAACCCGCAGAGAGATCGGACAAGGCGCTTTGTACGAAGGCTCAAGGTACTCGAATTCACAATAGACGGCCCGGATTTCGACCTGGCGGGTGCAGAAACAGAGATTGGCGGCTACTGCTCGCAGAACGACATTTCATCTCGCGCGAAATATCGCATTGACTTGACCTTCGAGGAGCTGACATACCACATTTTGCAGCCTGTGATCGAGCGTGTTCCCGTGCAAATCACGATAGAGTATACCGAAGAAGAGGAAAACACAGAAATCACCGCATCATTTGGCGGCGAGAAGTTCGACCCGGCAGAGAACGGGGACGATTTTTCGTACATCGTTCTTCAAAGTACCGTCAAAAGCCTTTCCCATCATTATGATCCGAAGGCAGAACAGACGAATACTATACGAGTCCTCATCTGACCAATCCTAGGTACGTTGCTCCTCAATCGCTCCGCGCACAGCCAGGCAAATAATAGATGTCATCCTCGAAGGCGGGCATCATGTTGGTGACGAGGGCGATGCCGTCTTCAGAGGTCTTCGGTAGTGTCGGGATGGCTGGCGTGACGCCCATGTTGGCGTCCGCGGCGGTGTTTTCCGCTTGGGAAGAGCTACCATGGCTCATCGCTGAAGAGTTATGAGTCTTGCCCCTCGGGGTGCATCGCTCCAAAAGTGTATGCTCAGGTGCCGTTTCATTCGCCATAACGGGGTTTGTGTACGAAATATCGGGCTCTGGAATTACGGGGGTCGTAAAACCGCATCCCCTACCTGCGGCTTTGCGGGGCGTCTTTTCGCCCATACGGCGATTCGAGACTCCAAAACCGTACATAAACCCAAAAACGGCGAATGAAACGGCGTCTGAGCATACACTTTCTTTGCTGGCGGCTGGCGACCGCGTCCTTGAGCGACCATGCGGTCATGTTCGAGCTGCCATCGGCCTGCTTGAGCGCGCGCTCTGCCGCCTGCGCCTGCACGCCGGCCCGGTGCGCGTCCGTAGGCAACGGCCAAGCCACCGCAACGATCTTGTTAAAGCATCCAGCACCGTCACAACCTCGCTTGCCGTACAATGATTCGCCAGGCAGGACCTCACGAACACCGCCGAGGACTCATCGACCGCAGAAAGGAACGGCCATGATCAGACCCAAACTACTCATCGCGAGCATAGCGATCGTAGCCCTTGGCATAGCAATGGTGTTGGCGAACAGCAAAGACAGAGCAAAAGCAGTCGCAGACGAGCTGGTGGAGGCGAGCTCGGTCGAACCGCAAAACGAGGGCAAGCTGGTCATCATCTCCGGAACACCCGAGCTCGCAAACGGTGGTGTCATCGTCGACGAAGAGACGGGGCTGCAGGTTAGCAATGCCATCAGCTACAGCAGGGTTCCCTACCAAAAAGTGTACAAGGAGGAGTCGCGCGAGGTCGTGGTCGATAAGGGCGAAGACAAGCTCAGGGACTTCGATGACAAAAAGAGAACCGAGCACCACATCGTAGAGGCATGGATCAACGCGGATTCCAGCCGAGAACCCTACGTCAGTGGCGATGGCGCGCGCCACGAGAACCCGGAGCCAGTTAACCTGCCCGCCTACCACAGGATGGGTGACCTCCGCCTGGCGGGCTTCAAGATCAGCGCGGGGGATATCTCGCCTTACCTTCATCGCAGCACGGGCACGTTCACGCCCGAGGAGCTGGCGGCGACCTGCGGCGAGTACATCGTGCGCAGCGAGCTGGACCTTAAGGTGGTTGAGCGCAAAGACGGAGACGGCATGCTCTCCACCGGTGGCGACATTGGAGACGTGCAAGTGCTGTTCTCTTACCAAAAGCTGGACGGCGCCGATCCGGTGACGCTCATAGGGCGGCAGCAGGGAGACGAACTCGTGCTGGTGGGAGACGACGTCGTGAGCGAGCTCGAGCAGGTGCAAGAAGGCACGATCTCCAGGGAGGAGTTCCTGGACTCCATCACCTCCGAGGACTCCAACTCAAGAATGATTGGCATCGGCTTCTCCGTGGTAGGGGCGATCCTTTTGGTCTTCTCACTTGGATTCATCCACAGGCCATAGGCGCCTTGTCCCCAGAACGCATTGACAACGTAGACCTTCGTTTTGGGTGCGAAGTGCTTCGACCCATACACCTTTCGTTTTTCCTCGCCAATGTGGTGAGACTTGAACTATGAAAAACCTCAATGTCTCACAAGTGTGTTGAGACAAGAGCGCGTCTTCCATCGTATAATGTAATAACAACGCAGACCAAAAACCGCAAGAAGCAGGACAGGAGGCCTCGATGGGTCTCGACGATCTGAGCATGGATATGCAAAAGAAGGCTCGCAGAGCGAAAACATTGGAAGAACTCGAAGCGCTCGCCAAGGAGAGCGGACGGGAACTGTCCGATGAGGAGCTGGACTCATTAAGCGGCGGGAATTACGCTCCCACTTTTTCTGACTGCACAAGTTTCGTCACATGCCGAACCGCAACCGATACGCGCGGAAGTCGCTGCCAAGCTTACCGTTTCCTCTGAGCTAACCGACCTGCTGTATCGTTTGCTCGCGGTGGTTCGAGCGAGGATGTCGGATGCACGCCGATCGTTGCGATGATATCCGCGTCGCAGAGCCCGTCACGCTTGAGCTCAACGGGCTGCGCTACGATCTCGTATGCAAGCTTGGTCTTTCTCATGGGCGCCATTGTGCTCGGCTGTCACAATGTTGGCCACCCCGCGATTGCGACACGCATCTCGTAAAAGCTCGTGATTGGGCTGCATGAGACACCCGCGCCGCACGCTTGATTTAAGGGTTATGATGAAGCTGGTATAATAGGCACGCTTTTGTAGGACTGCTAGTGGCTAGCGGGCACATGTGTTGTGCAAACGGGCGAAAGGTTTGGGGTCGTGAAAACGCGACGGAATATCGCAGGCATAGTCATCCTCCTCGTCTTGACCATGTTCCTCGCTGCAGGGTGCGCAGGCGGTGCTGGCGCGCCCGAGCAGGCATCCATTCCTGACGTGATGCCTGACGTCACAGCGGAGTACACCGCGTTCGCGAAGCGTGCAGCAACCGAGCAGGCGCTCCTTCCCGTTGCCTACGACGTAGAGTTATCGCTCGATACCGAGAAGGACCGGCTGACCGAGCACGTGGCCATCAAGGTGCGAAACGATGGCGCCAAAGACGCGAGCGTCGCTTACCTCCGCTTCAATCCGCTTGGCTACTTCACATATGACGAGAAGCAGCGTCCTGACGAGGCCGCGGTTAACAAGGGCAAGTCGGCTGCCATCGACTCCGTCACGATAGAAGGCACATCCGACGCCCTGCCCTTGGAATATGCCATGGAAGGTACCGCCGTACGTGCCGAACTCGGAGATGCTGTAGTAGCACCTGGTCAGACAGCTACGATTGTCATCGAAGCCCAGACCGACATCCCCGAGGGCCAAGAGCGCTTCGGGTTGTACAAATGCGATGCGGGCAAGCTCTACGACCTTGGATTCTGTTTCCCGCACCTCGACACCGCCATCGACGGCACGTGGGCAATCGACCCTCCAACCTACGATAGCGGCGAGAACCGCAACCCCGCTCGCGCAGACTTCCGGGTGACTGTCAAGGCACCAGCCGAATTCATGGTGGCTGCGGCCGGCATCGAGGGCGAGGGTGGTGGTACAACCACTATTTCCGTGAAAGACGCTCGCGACGTCGGCCTGGTCGTCTGCGATTTCATGGGCGTGGACGAGTTCGAGGCCGAAGGCGTGCCGGTGAAAAGCTACTACCTGAAGACGGGCGATACGGAGGCTTACCGTGAGCTCGCGTCCCAGTACGTGAAGGATGCCTTCGCGAAGTTCACCGAGATACTCGGGCCCTACGCGCGCGGCTCGTATGCACTTGCCCAAGGCGCCGAGGACGGTATGGAGTACTCGGGTTTCGCGGTGACGAGCGGCTCGCCTTTCATCGAGGGGGATGCCGACAACTACAACAAGACTTTCCGAAACGTGATGCATGAGGCCGCGCACAGCTGGTTTTACGATGCAGTGGGCAACGTCGAGTACCGCGAGGGCTGGATCGACGAGGGCTTCACCAGCTACATTGTCAGCGACATGGCACTCATGGACGCGAACCTCGCATCGTGGGAGATGATCCGTGGCCATAGCAAGGAAAACCCGGCGGGTGCCGATTACCAACAATCGCGCAAAAACGTCAACGAGATGACGGAGGAGAAGGAACTCAAAGGAAGGGAACGCTGCTACCTCAACCAGCCGTACGGCGTCGTGGACGAGGGTGACGAACCGGGAAATAAGGAATACCTCTATGCGCCGATTTTCCTCGGCAGGGCACGTGCAGCCATGGGGGACGAGGCGTTCGGCGCATTCCTGAGGGATGTGTACAAGACCTACCAGGGCAAGGTTGCCACTACCGAGGAGATCCTCAAGTTGCTGCGCTCGCATGACGACGGCGCCGAGGTCGAGAAGGCGATCGCGTTCTTCTTCAAGGAGTAGCAGCTGGGTGTCTTTCGTCTCCCTGCGTAGCCTTCGCATGCTGACACGGAAGAGGCCACAAGTTCAAATCTTGTAACGCCCACCACGAAAGACACAGGTAGATGGCATAATCTGTCTACCTGCTTTTGTTTAGGACACCAAATTGGACACCAAAAAAACGGGAGTCTCGTCAAAAGGTTTCACGTGAGTAGTAACTCGTTTTGGTACCGCAACTCTAAACGTTTAGAGTTGCGGTACTTGAGCATGTAGGAGTCCAGCGCCTCTAGCACGTCGGGGCTGAACACGCGCGAAGCCACGTGCTTGTCGTACTTGATCACGGCCGACTTCTCCACGACCATGAAGTTGATGTCCTTGCCCGAGGCCGCCTTCGCGTAGCCGAACTGGTCGGCGTCGCCGCTCTTCAGGTCGATGGCCGTGTAGAAGCGCACCTGCGGCACCTCCACGATGCGGCTGAACCGCTCGAGCACGCGGTTGGAGCGAGTGGGGTTCGCCAGCGAGAAGTCGTCGACGACGCCGCGCAGCGTGGGCGTGATGAAGAGGATGCGACCGCCCGTCGAGACCTGCTTCTCGTCCATCTCGTTGGTCACCGCGCGGAGCGCCGCCAGGATGTCGCCCGCCTCCGCCTCGGAGAGGTCCTCCGACTTGGTGGTGACGCCCGTCGTGCCCGCGATCTGGCTGAACGTGTAGGCGTCGCCCTCGGGAGCCACCTGCGTGCGCTGAAGCTCCGCGCCCGCCTCGACGAAGCAGTCCAGAACGCCGCTCTCCTCCACGTCCATGACGTCCGCGAACAGGCGGATGGCCCGGTCGTAGCCGAAGCTGTGCGTCTCGTACTCGTAGGTGATGGAGCCCGTCTTGTAGCCCACGTTGCGGGTGTAGTCCCCGAGGCCCGTCACGGAGATCTTCGGGATGAGGATCTCCTTCGCGTTGCGGCCCGCGCGCACCATGCGCCCGCCGCTGTTCAGGCAGCGGGACACCGCCGCCCTCTGGTAGACCTCGTCGAGGATCCAGGTGTAGTTCTTCGCGAACTCGATGCTGTTGGCCATGTCTCAGCCCTCCCATGCTTCGTCGTTGGAATCGTCCAGGCCGGCGAGCCTGCGCCAGCGTCTCATCGTCTTGCCGACATCCGTGCTGGTGCCTGCGTTGGGAAGCCCGGTCTTGCCGCCAGGCTGCTTTGCGGGGGCATCTGCGAACAGCCAGGGCTCCGCATCCTTCAGCGCGTCGACGTCGCCGCCATGGTCTGCCAGCACCGCGCGTGCCGCCTTCACGTTGCGCACGCCCGCGAGCTGCAGCTTGAAATCAATGCGGTCGGACTCGCCCTGGGCCTTGAGCTCCGCGATCTCGCCGCGCAGCTGCTCGGCGGCTTCGGCATTCTTAGCAGCCTCGGCCACCTGCGCCTCAAGCGCCGCGATCTTCTCGTCGCGCTCGACGACGGCCTTCTCCCAGTCTTTGTTGCTCACTTGCGCTTTGTCCTGCGCCTGCTGCCGCCCGAGGTCTTCCTGGGCTTGCGGCTCTTCCTGCGCCTTGTCGCCATGTGCATCACCTGCCATATCGGCCTGCCTTTCGGTCATGGCCGACACAAGCAAATCGGCCCTCTAACACTGCGAACAGGTTAGAAGGCCGTCACAAAGTCGTGTAAAGCAAGTGCGTTGGCCAAAAGGGTGCGTTCCCTGGTGGCTCGGAGGTAGCTCCATACTCAAAAGTACAGGGTTTGGTTTTCGTGGGGCCATCAACGCAGCTTTTTCAAGCCGTGTTTTGCAAAGCCCTGTACTTTTTGAGCCTCAAAGTTACAGGGCTTGCACAAGATTAATCGGATCCGAACACAGCTTGGCGCAAGGCCTTGATGTCCATCGGGGCCCTCTCTTCGTTGCGCCGAATGAAAGATGGCGAATCAGATTACGGGCCCGTTCTCCAGATTTGTAAGGCTGTGTCACGTCAACTGCCTTGTACAGACTCTTGAGCTTGGTTTTCCCCTTCCTGCCATGAGGCTCAATGTCGCTGTTCAGCCCAAGAAACTTCCTGACTCCCTCGATATCGACGAGCATGACGTCTTCGATATCTGCGTCAGCGGCGAGGTCAATTACGGGGAGTTTCATCTTGGCAAGGTCCTGCCTGAAGCGTCTCCACGCTCTTGTATCCAGGTTGAGCGATGCGTCCCCGTCGGTGTCATAGCAGAGCACAACGGTCCATGGCATGTCTGATGCCAGGCACGTGCTCCTGACCCAGTTCATCGCGTTTGGTACCGAGCTAACGGATCCTTTGACGTTGAACCTGATTAGAACATCGCCATCCTTAGCCCTGATGGCAAAGTCTTTGTTGGGGAGCTGTTCAATGGATGTACCAGGCTTTTGCGACAGCACCATTGAAGATACTCGTGGTAGAAGACCCTTTCAGTCGGCCCCTCAACCACAAAAGCAAGGCCCTTGACGTAACCTTCACCTTCTCTTATAGCCATCAGCCCACCTCGAGGAAGCTCTTGAGGATGTCCTCCTCGTCCTCTCCGGAGGACATCAACGCAAAGATGTACTCTCCGGCAGACATGCCACGATCGTATGCCGCATCAGACAAACGATCGACATTGTCCTCCATGAACGTCGCAAACGTTGCGATCCCGCTGTCGTTTGGCACTCCCGCGTAAATGCTGTCGAATGGCAGACATTGAATGAGGTGCGGCGAATGGCTGGTGAGTATGATCTTGGTCTCCCCGAGCACGTCCCGTACGGCCTCAAGGAGGTCCTGCATCATTCTTGGGTGAATGCCGGTTTCGACCTCTTCGACACCGAGGCACCCAACGCCAGCTATGTCGGCCATCACAGACCTTGCCACAAGCCAGATTGCCCTCTTGGTGCCGTCCGACATGCGCGTAACACTAACCGGCTGGTTCAGGTGACTATTGGTGACAAATATCCTGTAGACCTCGTCGCGTATGCGGTACGGTACTGGGGTATCGGAATCTGGCGCAACCGTTTCTTGGAACTGCTGAGTCTGGTCCTCAATCTGCTGCTTCTGCTCGGGTTGCAGCTGCGATGAAACGACATCGATATTAACGATTTCAGGGAATAGCCCGCAGACGATGCTTTGAAATTCTGCATATTTGCCAGGATGTTTCTTTTTCAGTTCGAACAAGGAATGCGGTAGATCTCTCTCCGAAAGCGAGAATACACCACCCTCCTGTCCTGCGAGCTCGAGGGGATAGTCGTCCATGATGCCGTCAGTGCTAAGGGGATAGCATGCCCCGTACTTTAAATCGCGAATCGCGCGGATTGCGGGGTTGATGTCGATGCTGTCGATGGCAGTGAGGACGTCGATTGCAAGCTGGTTTGAGTCAAGGTTGATCTTCCGCGTGCACCTTTGCGTCGAATGTCCAGGGCGGTATTTACCGATGTCACGCCTGAGATATGAAGACCAGTTTCCACCGCGCTTCGAGTTGAGCTCAATCGTCTCCCCGGTTATGCGCTCCCCACTTCCATCGTCGCGACGCCACGCGAACGAGAATCCATAGCGCACGAACTGGTATTCGCCAAGTTCAGGCAGGTAGAATTCGACCTCGAACGTGAAGTCATTCATGTCGAGTTCCGGCACGAGGGGCATGCAGTTTTCGTCCCCCATCATCCTCACGCGTGCTTGTGGAGTTGAGTTCATGAATAGAATCCCGAATGCCACGGCATCGAGGAAGTTGGATTTTCCGTAATTGTTAGTTGAGACGAGCGATGTAATGCTCTCATTGAGAAGGATCTTCGTTGTTCTAAGGTTGCGAAAGCCGCCTACCGTTATGCTCAGGAACTCCATGTCAACCTCCTCGGCGCGTTTTGAATGACTTTAGATGTGTAATGCACAAGTATACTACCCCTGTACCAAAATGTACATGGTTGATGCTGTTATAACGTATTCTCACAGGTTAATCGCGGCATGTTCGATTGTGCCATGTATATTGAACAGCATAGAGTATGCTGATTGGCAGCATTGCAATCCTTGGCTCGGAATGGCTTGGTAGAATTCCTTTGGGTGGCGGTGGAAAGCTTCAGTCGACACCTGGGAAAGCCCGATGCGTCGGGCTTTTCTTATGCCGTCGCAACAGACGTGCCGCTAGTTCCAAGGCGAGAGGTCAACCTCGTCAGCGACCCTCACATCCACACTGGTCCACGGATCGTCCTCTTTGGGCCCATCGTGCCTAAACACACCAATGAACCGATACGCCGTCCTGCCGAGCTCGTCTTTGCCGCGAGCGAAAGTGACGCGAAGGATGTCGTCGGCCGGTCCGGCTTTGTACTTATCGGTGGTCTGATACGACGTCTTCCCGTCATAGGACAGCGTATTGGTAATCCCGAAGGAGACAGAAGCAGCCGTACCATCCGGCATCTCGATTCCGAGCTTCGGGTGCCACAGGTAGTAACGCTCGAAACCAAGCGAGAAGTAGCACCGCTGCATCCGCTTGGGGTTCCTGCCAAAGCACCCGCAGACGTCAGCTGTGGAATGAAACGCGAGCCCATCGCCAATCCGAATACATCCCTGCGAGATTGCCGTCTCCCAAGGAGGCACGCCGGGCATCCACGGCTTCGGCTTTAACTCGCGCTTGCGCCTATTAATGACCTTCACGGCTTGGTCGATGTCGTGCTCCATCTGCTCGAAGGTCCCAAAGGCGCGCACGTGACATGCAAGGTAGTCGCCTGCGCCGTCAACAGAATTCAACCGAGCCGAAATCTCCTCCTCGCGTGCCTTGTCGCTCTTGCGCTGCCAGTCGCCCAGGTGATACGCCTCGTCACACTCAACACCCACATTCACCGCAGGAAAGTAGAGGTCAATCAGCGTATACCAGTTGTTGCGGCGGACATAACGTTGGGTCTCGGGCTGAAGATACGGGTCGGCAAGCCTTTGCCAGACGGCATTGACGACGTAGTTCTCGTAGTCCTTGCGCTTGGTGCGCGAGAGGACGTGTGCGAGGTACTCCCGTCGCTCGTCGTGAATGTATTCGCCGCCGGCCGCCAAAGCTGCTAAGCCTCCCGTTTCTCTAGGTACTCGCTGAGCGCCCTCTGGATAGTCTGCCTCATGGTCATCTCATGCGTCCCCGCATATCGCCTCGTGCGCTCGTACAGCTCGCTGTTCAAAGCCACAGACGTCACGGTTTTGCTCTCGCCGGACGGCTTGGGTCCCGGCTTCTTCCGAGGTATCGTCTCCGCCATGGCTACACCTGCGCAATCTGGTACGGATGGCTGTGCGCACCGTTGTAAAGCTCGTCGACGTGGTCTCCTTCAAACTGCTCAATTGCCGTCTGAGTTTCCTTGCCGAGCAAGTCGAGGAAGCGATAGATGCGGCTCGGCACTTTGCTCACGGAAAGCACCTGCACGAACTCGTCGGGATAATCCTTGAGGTAAACCACATACCCCTTTAGCTTGGGAAGCGAGTCGCCCAGGAAGTCGCCATGCGGGTCGACGATGGACGGGCAATCACATCATGGCTATCTCGCACGAAGAAAAGAATATCTGGTCTGAGGGCGCGACGGCCATCGGGCATCGTGTAGGGAATGCTGAATACGCTCGGCTGGAAGTTGATGGGGATGCGATAGAACCCGACGGTTCGCTTGCGCGCCATCTCGGTACGCAAGACATCGATCTCCCAGTCATTGAGGTCGAGGGGACACTTGCCATCCTCGGGGTCGTAGAGGATATGGCCGCCGTATCGAGGCAGGTTTCCATCGAGCACCAGATTGTTCGGAAACTCGACAGGGATATCGTGTACGCCACTCGTCTCTGCGCGGAGCGCATCGAATCTCTGGCGATCCTCCTCCTTCATGAACGCGCGGTCGTCCGGTCTGCTGCCGTCACGCGCTCGTCCGCGCCCGTCCAGTCCATCAGCCAGCGCGGGCGGCAAAGGCTTCGCTGCAATGGCTGTCCGGCTGCCATCGCACGCCACCGGCCACCGCCTCCGAGCCGCTCCACCAGCAGCCGACACTCGGCAACGCCCACCAGAAGCCGTCTCAGGGCCACGACAACACCAGCTCGCAGCCCAGAACCGCCTGCTCCACCAGAAATCTCGTGCGGGCTCCTGGCAGCCCGCCTGACGCCGCATGCCGCTCCCGACACCGCCGCACCTGAAGACCACCTCCGCCACCGGATAACGCAGACCCAGCCGTTACAATTGCACCTGCAAGCGTCCACCGGAAGTTAGGCGAGCCCCATGCCCATGCCCACCACCATAGACGGCCGAGAAGCCATCCAGTCGTCCCTCGTGCGGGCATGGGGGCTCGAGGGCTACGCCCGCATACAGCGCACCGTGCGCAAGACCGACGTTAGCTCCGATGCGGACTTCCAGCGTTTCTACAACCGCTTCTACCGCGTGCGCAGGAACGCCGAGTGGCAGTCTGCCTACTACGAGATCATGCAGCGCGAGAAGACCAGCGCGGACCTCTCGTTCGAGGACATCCTGCGCGAGATACACGAGCGCACGGGCAACGTGGAGGCGTCCTTCGCGAGCAAGATGATCGCGACGCTCGACCCCGACAGGCCCATCTGGGACAGCATCGTGCTCGAAAGGCTCGGGCTCAGGCTCAAGAGTACGACGGCTCAGGCTAAGCTCGAGAACGCAATCAGCGTATACGAGAGCATCGTGGGCTGGTACGCCAACTACCTCGCCACCGAGGATGTTGCACGAAACATCGCCCTGTTCGACGAGCTCCTGCCTAACTATGCTTGGCTCACCCCCGTGAAGAAGGTCAACTTCCTCCTTTGGAGCGAACGCTAGGCGTCGTCGCCCTTGGGTGCCTTGCCCTTCGCCAGCCCACGTGCCCGCGCCTTGGCCGTCTTCTCGTCCTCGCCGTACCACTTGGTGCGATGCTCCCAGGCGTTCATGGTGACGCCCACCTCGGCCATGTCCTGAGCCTTCTCGGCGGCGGTGTCCTGGATGATGGAGTCATCGTATTGCACGCGCACGAGCCCTCCTCTGGGATGCTCTCTCCGAAGCCACGCGACACAGCCATGACCGCCCTCGCGATGGCTACGATGGGGGTCCTGCAAGGCATTCTCATGCCTGCGTATGTTCCTCATGAGCGCGGAGTTGTCGGAAGAGACCTCGGTGGCCGTACGGACGTAACCACGCGACTCGTCGAAGTCGAAGTAGCCGATGCCGAATCCGGTGAGGTCCCCGAGCATCTGCAGGGCGATGCAGAATGCCTCGCTTTGCGAAGAGGTGCGCAGCGCCGGCGCGAACTCCTGGATTGTAGTCCTGCTTGCCGAAGGGAATGGAAATGCTTTTGTCACCAGTCTTCTCTCTATCGAAAAGCACGTCCGATAAGAACACGCGCATCTTAGAGACGTCCACTTCGTTGATGAGTGCGTCGAAGGTGAGGTCCACCGCCTGCACGGCATCCACCGCATCCGCGAAGACTGACTGCCCGTAGGGCGACATGTCCACGCGCGTGTTGGTGACGGCTGGCTTCACGATGCCGAAGGTTGGGAAAGGACACCCCGTGCCGTACTCAGCCGCGATTCCCATGGGCGCGAGCTCGTTGCCGTCCTTGTCGAAGAACACGGTGACGATTCTGTACGTGCCCTCGTTATCCATGTCGACAAGACCATGTGAACGGTCTGCTGAAGATTCAGAAGGCGAAGGTGCTGAAGGTGAAGATGGGGAAATTTCCGCCGATAAGCCCACGCCGCCCTTGAGGTGCATCTGAAGCTGGTCGACGGCCTTCCCGCGATAGAACGCCCGCGTGACGAAGGCGGCTTCCACAATCCCGTCCTCATCCCACGTGAGCGGAATAACCATCCGGGCGTCGTAATGCCGGATGCGAACCTTCTTGTGGTCGAGGTCGAGCCAAAGCGCCCAAGCCCCTGTGCCCAGCCCGAAGGCGCGAACGACGGTATCCTGCGCCTGCGCCATGAACCCAGTGTTGGAGAAATACCGGCCGATCCACTCGGTGGCCTTCTGGTCATCGCAAACGACCTTGACCTCCTCATTGAGAAGAAGAGAACCCCACTCCTTGCACACGCGCATGGCAGGGTGAATGGACCGCCGGTGAACCTCGTACACCCGCCCGAGCCCGTCCTTGTCTCGGTAGTCGTAGAAATCCCCACGTGCTCCCATCCAATCGTCCCACGACCGTATCCAGGGCTCTATGTCATCGAGCGGAAGAACAAACCCGAGCCTGCGAAGATATTCCTTCACATGCTCTGGCACCCAATATTCGTCCAAGCTATTAACGCTCATGAGAAGACCTCCTCACCGCGAATAAGTTCATGGTGAAGTTTCCGCCACCGTCACAACCTCGCCCGTGCCTTAGAATGTGAGCTTGGAGAAGCCGAAATGCACGGAGGTCGTGATGGTGGATTACGGGCTTAAAGACAGAGTTGCGATTGTCACGGGCGCGAACAACCCGCAGGGAATCGGCGCGGCGACGGCCATCGCCTTTGCCCGCGAGGGTGCGAAGGTGGTCTTGACGTACGTGAAGGTACCACGCGAATACGACGATGCAAAAGCTGGCAAGAATGGCGTCGATCGCTACTACAGGGCCAACGCGGGCGATGCTTCGGAAGTGGAAGAGAAGCTCATCGCGCTTGGCGCAGATTATCTCGTCTTGGAGAAGGACATATCGGACGAAGCCCAGGTAAGGGAAATCTTCGAGACGGCAATAGGGCGATTCGGCCATGTCGACATCCTCGTGAACAACGCCGCCACCGATGACGAGACCGGCAGGGACACCATCGAGACCATAACCCGCGAGGTCATCGACGACACCTTCGCCGTCAACGTGCGCGGCAGCCTGATGATGACGGCGGAGTTCGTGCGTCGCCACGGCGATTACGGAAGGGTCATCAACCTCTCCACCGACTCCGCCCAGGTCTTCGCCGGCCAGATAGCCTACGGTGCAAGCAAGGCGACGCTCGAAGCCCTCACTCGCAGCATTGCCATGGAGGTCGGGAGATACGGCATAACGTTGAACAGCGTCGCGCCGGGTCCCACCCAAACGGGATGGATCGACGAAGATCTTGAGAAAGCCGTGCTGCCGCTCATTCCTATGGAGAAGCTGATCCGGCCGGAAGACATCGCGAACACGATAGTCTTTCTAGCGAGCGAGCAGGCGAGGATGATAACGGGCCAAGTGATAAAGGTCTCAGGCGGCCACGCGCTGTAACTTGGCGAATCATCCGCGCAGCACGTCATCAAATGCGAAGTAGAGTGTTATGCGAAGTTGGGCTGCCGACAGGTCGCTGACCTCTGGTTTCGCAACGAAGGACTTCGCATAAGACGATCCTTTCCAATTATCCTTTCCACGTCGTGTCAAACAACGAGGAAAGGATGGGGTCATGTACGACCTGCACGAGCTAATCGAGCGCTCCAGGGCGCATCTTGCGCAGCTCGGGTATTCGGTGCTCAGCATGCGTGAGCACGAATACTCCTGGAGGAGACTTCTCGAGTGGTGCGACCGGGAAGGAATAACGGGCTACGACCACGACGCAGAGAGCCGATACCTCGACTGGGCCGGCCTCTCCGACGCCAACATCACGCAAAGGAGAAGGGCCGAGCGGACCCACGTGATACGGCTGCTTGCCATTGCCGAGACCGGCGACCTGCCAAGGTTCCACCCGAAGAGGCGATTCGAAGTCCCCGAGGGGTTTGGCGGCGCATATGAGGCCTACTCGTCAGAACTCGAGCGCCGCGGCCTTGCTGACAGCACGCGGGCAGGCTACCTCTGCACGGTCCGGCGATTCTGCGCCAACTGTGGCGCGGACTCCCCGGAGACGCTCGGGCCGACCTCCCTGCGATCGTTTGCCAGCACGCTCTCGGGGATGGCCGCGCAGACCCGATCCGCCTGCCTGTACGTCGCGCGCGACTTCACGAGGCACCTGGCAAGCATGGGGATGTGCCCGGCATGCGTCGCGGCAGCCGCCCCGGTCATACCTGGCCACAAGCACTCTTCGGTCCCCTCGGCATATACGGCGGACGAGGTTTCCGCGGCGTTGGCCGGCCCCCCGCCCGAAAGGAGTCCGAAGAGGGGCAGGGCCATCATGCTGCTCGCGGCCGTCCTTGGCATGCGAGTGGGCGACATCAAGAACGAGAGGCCCGAGTCCGACGCAGACGTCATATTCCTCACGGCGCGTGCGCCCTACCGCCCCATCGCTCGCGCGCACACGCTCCATCGCATGGTCTCGAAGGCGTACGACGACGCGGGCGTCGACGTGGGCGGGAAACACCACGGCATGCACACCCTGCGGCATTCGGCCGCGACCAACATGCTCTCGGGAGGGACTGGCTATCCGGTGATATCGGCCGTCCTCGGACACAGCTCGGTGAACGTGACCCGCCGCTACCTCTCCATCGACGTGGAATCGCTGCGGCAGATCGCGTTGGAGGTTCCGGGATGCAGAGGGTAATCGAGTTCACCGGGCCGTATGCCCGGCTCCTTCGAGAGTACGTGGAGCTGCGCCAGGGACTGGGCTTCACGATGGCGGAGGGGTCGCAGAGGACGTTGCGCCACTTCGCCGCACACCTATGCGAGGATACGCCCATCTCCGAGGTCGTCGACGAGAGGCACGCCTGCGAGTTCCTAGCGAAGCGCCCTGGCGAGTCGGAGAACACCCGCCTGGCTCGATGCGTCGTCGTCCGGCAGTTCTGCCTCCACCTGCGCAGAATCGGCATCGCCGCCTACGTGCCGCCGACGGGCATGGCCAAGGCGGAGAAGGTGTTCGTCCCGCGCATAGTCGACGAGCGGGAGATGACCCGCATCATCGACGTAGCGGGGGGCTGCAAGGCCCCCTGGCCCCCGATGGCGCTGAAGATCCTCTGGTGCACCGGCGTCCGCATCGGCGAGGCTTCCGCGCTCACAGTCGGCGATTTCCATGAAGGCCAGCGGTCGCTGTACGTCGCCCACTCCAAGAACGACCGCTCCCGGGTCATTCCCGTAAGCGACAGCCTGGCAGCCGACCTCGCGGATTACATCCGCGCCAACGCGGCAAGCACCCCGCCTGACGGATGGCTGTTCCCGGGCGCCAAGCCCGGCACCCACCTCCCGGCGCAGACGATGGGCGGCACCCTGAGGCTGGTGTATCGGAAGGCCGGGGTGCTCACCGCCGAGGGAGAGCCGATCCGCACGCACGACATCCGCCACTCGTTCGCGGTGAGGGCGCTGGAGAACATGGTGGAGCGTGGCCAGGACGTGTTCGTGACGCTCCCGTACCTGGCGGCGTACATGGGGCACTCCGACATCCGCAGCACGGAATACTACCTCAAGCTGCTGCCGTCCGCGCATCGCGACATCGCCGAGCGCATGGCGCCCACCTCGCGCTCCATCTTCGGGGGCGAGGCCCCATGAAGAGCTTCGCCCAGCTATTGAGCGGCTTCCTGGCCGAGTACGCGCCGAGGCGCAGGAATCTCAGCGAGAACACCCTGAAGAGCTACCGGGACGCCTTCGTCCTACTTCTGGAATACGTCTCGAAGTCGAGGGGCGTGGCGCCAGACGAAGTCGGAATCGAGCACCTCGGCAGGAAGGACGTCGAGGCGTTCCTCTCCTGGCTTTCCGACGAGAGGGGCGCTAGCGCGGCCACCGTGAACGTCAGGCTGAGCGCCCTGCGGTCGTTCGCCGGCTACGTCAGCTTCACGGAGCCCGCATACCTGGAGTGGTCGTCGGGGATACGCGAGATCAAGCTCTCCAAGGCCCCGTCAGCGGAGGTCAAGTACCTGAGCGTCGAAGCCGTCAGGCTCGTGATAGGCTGTGCCCAGGGCGACGTGCGCGACCATGCGCTAATCTCCCTTCTGTACGACACCGGGGCCCGAGTGTCCGAGATCGCCGCCGCCCGCAGGCACGACCTCCGGCTGGAGGGGCCTGCCACGATTCGCCTCGTCGGGAAAGGGTCGAAGGCCCGCATCGTCCCCGTCAGCAAGGAGGTGTCGGGGATAATGTCGGCCTACCTGGCGACATGCGATCGCGCGCAGGACCAACCGCTATTCCTGAACCGCAGGGGGCAGGCGATAGGGCGCGCCGGAATCGCGTGGGTCCTCTCGAAGCACGCCGCTGCCGCACGCGCGATCGACCCCGAGCTCGTCCCGGCGAAGGTTCACCCGCACGTCCTGCGGCACTCGAAAGCCGTCCACCTCGTCGAGGCGGACGTAAACCTGATGTACATACGCGACTTTCTCGGTTATCGGACACGGAAGAAAACCCGAACCCGACGAGTATTTCCAGCACATGAGCTGGCTTCACTCTGATTGCGAGTTCGGGTTTCCTTTCTGCTTGTCGACCTTCGGGTCTTTCTTGACCGAGAGCGTCGCAAGGGCTTCGACCTCCTGGGGGCCGTTCACGTCGACGTAGCGCATGGTTGTCGCGAGCTGCTCGTGACCGAGCAGGTGCTGCACCTCGACGACGTTGAGGCGATCCTCGATCCAGTGGCTGGCCTTCGCGTGGCGAAGCTGGTGGCAATGTGCTCCGACCGGGACTTCCGGGCATACCTCGTGGGCCTTTCCCGCATAGGCCTTGATGCGCTTGTCCCACGCCCGCTCGGTCAACGGCCCGCCGGTAACCGGGCTCGGGAACAGCAGGTCGTTCCCACCCGGTTCGGCTCCGAGCACCTCGCGCATGTAGGCGCGCAGGATCCTCGCCGTCTTCGGCACCAGGTAGCAGGTCCTCACCTTGCCGCCCTTGCCGCGGACCGTGACGTAGGGCTTGGGGCCGTCGATGTGGACCTGGCCGGCGGCAATCGTCCTGACCTCGTCCAGACGGCAGGCCGACGAGTACATCAGCGTGAGGAACGCGGCGTCGCGCCTCCCGATGGCGGTGGTGGTGTCGGGTGCGGCAAGCAACGCCGTGACCGCCGCCTTGCTCATTCCCTCCACCTTGGCTTTCGACGGCTTCTGGCGCTTCACGAGCTTGGACTCGTGGTAGAAGTGGAGCATCCCCGGGTCCCTCGAGGCGGCGTACTCCAAGAAGGCCCTGAGAGAGGCAAGCCTTACGTTGCAGGTGCCGTTTGAGTTCCCGCGCGCATTCCTCAGCCATGCGACCCAGCCCTCTATCCACGTTCGCCCGAAGTGATCGCGGGAGAGATCGTCGCAGGTCACGCCCCTCGACTCGAGGAACAGCAGGTACAGCGACAGGGCGTCGCGGTACGATTTCAGCGTGTGGGTCGAACCGGTGAGCACCGATGGTGCGTGCTCGTCGAGGAATCTGTGCACGAGCGAGGAGATCAGCGTCGCCTCCGCACCCGGCTTCCTACGCCTCCCCATCTTCGGCCTCCCACTCGACGGGAAGGATTCGGTCCATGTCATCGCCGGTCAGCGCGAGCAGCTTGTCGGCGAGAGCGGGCGTGACCGAGAAGTAGTACAGCGTCGACGACAGGTGACGGTGCCCCATCGACTTCGACAGCCACAGCAGCCGGTCGTGCGCCTCGAACGCGTCGCAGTCCCAGGAGAGTATGTTTTCCACGGCGTATTGATGGCGGAGATCGTATGCGACGGCTGCCCCCGCCTCGCCGCCAGCCGCACGCCAGAGGCGGGCGAAGTTCCAGTCGACCCAGCTGCAGCTGAGGTGCCCGCCGCCCTTGCTCGACTGGAAGAACCACTCGCGGCCGGGCTGCAGCCGCTCTGCGGCCGCGTCGTAAGCCCTGAGAACCTCGGCCATAGTAGGATGAAGCGCCACGTAGTGCTGGTCTCCTCCCTTCGACTCGCGTACGTTCAGGACGCCGTCTTCCAAGTCGACGTCGCAACGCTTGAGATGGCGTGCTTCGATTGTGCGGATGCCGCTCGAGTAGAGCAGGCGGAAGAAGGCCGCGCACTGGACCTTGCAGATTTCCCTGCGCTTGTTGCCGGCGACGTCAGAGTCGCACGCCGCGAAGAACCGGGCGAGCTCCTCCTTGGTGAACGCGTGGGGGACGTACGGCTGGGACGCGCCCCTCGGCATGTCCGACAGGACGGCGTCGGTGAGCCCGCGCCCGAAGGCCCATGCCGCGAACCTCCTCGCTATCCCGCAGCGGCTGCGGCACGACGCCGCGCTCTCGGTCTCCCTGCGCGAGCACCACGAGTCGATCATCTCCTGGGTCAACTCGTCCGCGTCGGGATTGGCGGCGGTGCAGTGCCGGTCGAACGCGCGCAGGTACTTTGCGCCACTTGCGCACCATCGGCCGGATGCGATTCTGTAGGCGACGAAGTCGTCGAGGTGCCGGGCGAACCCGCACGTGAAGTCGCTCATACGGCGAACACCCCCTCCGCGGCGGGGAACCTCGACACGTCGATGGCGCACGTCCTGAGGTGCTCGATGTCGGCGTGCAGGTAGGAGTCGATGGACGCGGGGTCCTCGTGCCCGAGTACGGCGCTCGCGACGGGCAGGGGCACGCCCGCGCCCACCATGGCGGTCGCGGCGCGGTGTCGGAAGACGTGGGAGCCGCGCCTGTCGCCCTGCTCGAGCCTGATGCCGGCCGCGTCGTATATTCCAGAGCAGACTATGCACACGGTGCCCCCGCTGATCGGCGCCCGCCGCCCGTCGCGCGACAGGAATACGCGGTCGCTGCCGCCCTCAGGCCGCTCGAGCTCGACGTAGTCGAATATGGCGTTGCCGACCTCCGCCGTGAGCGGCAAGGTCAGCGGCGCCCCCGTCTTGCGCTGCTTCATGCGTATCTCGTCGAGCGACCAGTCTATGTCGCCGAACGAGAGCGCCGCGACGTCCGACGCCCTCATGCCGGTGTTCAGCAGCAGTCGCCCGATGGCCCTGTCGCGGAGACAGAGGCCGCTTTCCGGGTCGTCGAGGGCGCGGTCCACGGCCTCGGCCTCCTCGGCGCGCAGGTACTGGACGTTCTTCCTCCTGCGCGGGGGCGACGGCAACATCGCCAGCACGCGGCGTGCGTCGGCCGTGATGTCGCCGAGTTCTGCTGCGAGCACCGTTGTCACGTTGCGGCTGTACGAGCGCGAGAAAGCGGGCTCGCCCGTGGCGTCGTCGGTGAAGTGGGCTATGACATCGCCCTCGGTGACGTCCCCAAGCCCGAGGCAGCCCCTCTCCTGCATCGCGAGCATGAAGCAGGAGCAGCTGCTCGCCGCGCCGTCTACCGTTGACTCCTCGAGGTCCGAGGCGTCTTCGCTACGGCGGAACGCGTCGATGGCCGCACGGAAGCCCGGGAGCAGCTTGAAGTACGCGCCGCGCCCGCGCGGGAACCCCGGCGTCCTGCGGTCCGGGTACTCCCCTAGGAGGTCGTATCTCCAGAAGATGCCGTACGCCGCCTCGTAGCCGTGACGCACGTATTGCGAATCCGTCTCTTTCTCCCTGGCCTCGCACGCCTCCTCGTAGCTGTCGAATCTCCAGCCGTTCCTCACGAGCCAGTTGATCTCGGTCTTCAGCTTGATAATGTAGCCTGCCGAGTAACCCGTATTGCGCATGTGGTCAATCAGGCCCTCCATTCTCTCCGGTAGATTCTCGACGTCCAATCGGATCACCTCCCTGTGTCGGTTGCAACAGCGAGGCAAGCATAGCGAGAGAAAATCGGAACTAGAATGATTTGGTGGAGCAGCTCAGGCGCTAACCAGTTGACGCAGTTCGGGTTTTCTTCCGTGTCCGATAACCCAGGA
>CACZFB010000055.1 GCA_902780305.1 uncultured Coriobacteriaceae bacterium
GGGCGACATGAAGATCTCCAGCATCGAGGCCGAGGGCAACACCGTTACCATCCAGACGAGCGAGCCCTGTCCGGCTCTTATCAACTACCTGTGCGATCCCTATGGCGCCATCATCGACATGCAGGCCGGGGTGACGGCCGACGGCAACGTGAGCGGCACCGGCCCCTACGTTGCGGAGGCGGTGACCGACACCCAGATAACCCTGCACAAGAACGAGAACTACTGGGGTGGGCAGCCAAAGGTGGACACCGTGATCGTACGTTCGTTCTCGGACACCGACGCCCTGCAAAGCGCGCTGCAGTCCGGCGAGGTTAACGCCACGTACGGCCTCGCATACTCCAGCTACCAGCTGTTCCAGAACGACGGCTATCACATTTCGGACTGCTTTACCAGCCGCGTGTTCTTTGGCCAGGCCAACTATGCGTCGCCCGTAATGAAAGACGATGCCGTGCGCAAGGCGCTTGCCATGGGCATCAACAAGGAGGGCTTCGTACAGACACTGCTCAACGGTCGTGGCCAGACCGCAAAAGGCCCGTTCCCAGCGAACCTCAGGTTTGGCGATGACACCGTAAACACCGAGAGCTACGACCCCAAGGCCGCTGCGGAGTTGCTTGATCAGGCGGGTTGGAAGGACAGCGACGGAGACGGCATCCGCGAGAAGGACGGGCAGAAGCTCACCGTGCGTTGGCTCACCTATCCCGGGCGTCTGGAGCTGCCGCTGCTTGCCGAGGCGGCGCAGGCCAGCCTTAAGGAGATCGGCATGGACGTGCAGGTTAACAGCACGTCCAACCACACGGATATCCGCAAGGACACGAGTGCCTGGGACGTGTACGTGAGCGCGCTCACCACGGCACCCACGGGCGATCCCGAGTACTTCTTTGGCGCCACGTGCCTGAGCGGGGCCACCAAGAACTTTGGCGGCTACAAGAGCGACGCGCTCGACGCGCTCTTTGCCAAGCTGCACACGACCTTTGGGACCGACGAGCGCGCGGCAATCGCCTCCCAGATGAGTCAGACCATTCTGGACGACCACGGCTACTTCTTCGCGTCGTTCCTGCAGATGGGCATCGTGAGCCAGGCCAACGTGCAGGGCATGGTGGCCCACCCGTCCGACTACTACGAGATTACCGTCGACTTGGACGTGTAACGTGGTACGCGGGGACAGTCCCCTGGACAAAAGGGACAGTCCCCTGTGCACAGGGGACTGTCCCCCGCGTACAACTGGGCGTTGCGTGAGGGGAGGAAGGATGGCGGATCCACTGCTGGAGTACGCCAACGTGGAGGTGTCGTACAACGGCGTCGCGGTTGTGCGTGACGTGTCGTTTGCCGTGATGCCGGGCGAGGTCGTGTGCATCGTGGGGGAGTCGGGCAGCGGCAAGTCAACGCTCGTGAACGCCGCCATGGGACAGCTCGGCCCGCAGGGGTGCGTGACGCGCGGAGACATCTGGTACCAAGGCGTGTCGATTCCCGACCTGTCCGCGCGCGACCTGCGCCGCTTGTGCGGTTCCAGTCTCGCGATGGTGTTTCAGGACAGCCTGGCGTCGCTCACACCCATCCGGCGCATTGGCGATCAGACGTACGAGAGCATGCGCGCGCATCGGCACGTCACGCGCGCCGAGTGCGACCAGCTGGCGACCAAGATGTTCGCGCGGTTGGGCTTGGACGACCCGGAGCGCGTGCTGGCAAGCTATCCGTTTGAGCTCTCGGGTGGCATGGGGCAGCGCGTGGGCATCGCAATCGCCCTGCTTGACGAGCCGCAGGTGCTGTTTGCCGACGAGCCGACCAGTGCGCTCGACGCCATCGCGCAGGCGCAGGTGGTGGAGCTGCTCGGCGACGTCAACCGCAATCTGGGCACGACCATCGTGCTGGTAACGCACAACATGGGCGTGGTGGAGTCGGTGGCGGACCACGTGCTGGTGCTCAAGGACGGTCGCGTCGTTGAGTTTGGCGAGGCGGCACAGGTGCTGCGGGCACCCGCGCACCCCTACACTCAGGAACTGCTCGATGCAACGCCCCGACTTCTGGCATAACGAGAGGAACCCACATGGAGCAGACGGTCCTGCGCGTGTCCAACCTGTGCAAGCGCTTTGCGCGGCGGGGGAGGGCCGACGTCGTTGCCGTGGACGACGTAAGCTTTGACATCGCGGCTGGTGAGTGCGTGGGGCTGGTGGGCGGCTCCGGCAGCGGCAAGTCCACCGTCGCGCGTTTGGTCACACGACTCATCGAACCCACCTCGGGTCGCATCGTCCTCAACGGCAAAGACGTTACCAACGTCCGTGGCGCCGAGCGGCGGGCCATGGCCAAAGACGTGCAGATGGTGTTTCAGAGTCCCGTCTCTTCGTTCGACCCGCGTCGGACGCTTGGCGAGGGCATAGGCGAGAGCCTGAGGAATCGCGGCGTGTCAAAGGCGGATGCCCGGTCGCGCGTGCTGGAGCTGCTCGACCAATGCGGGCTGCCCGCCGAATGCGCGGACCGCTACCCGCGCGAGGTTTCGGGTGGCCAGTGCCAGCGCGCCGCCATCGCGCGTGCTCTGGCGCCCGACCCCGCGCTGCTCATTTGCGACGAGGCCACCAGTGCCCTGGACGTAACGGTGCAGGCGCAAATCGTGGCGTTGCTCAGGCACATCCAGCGCGAGCGTGGCCTGGCGCTGCTGTTCGTGTGCCACGACCTTGCGCTCGTGCAGGGCCTGTGCGACCGCGTGCTGGTTATGCGGGCGGGCCGCATCGTCGAGGACGGTCCGGCCCGCACGGTCCTTCTGTCTCCTACGCACGACTACACCAGACAGCTCCTGGCCGCGTGCTCCGCGAGCCGACGCTCCGACGGCTAGATCTGGTAGCACCACACGGGCTCAGGCTCCCCAATGCGCCGCACCACAATCTCCTGGTCCTTGACGCCCACGCGCGCGTTGTCGGGCACCGACTCGCACACGAACGCGCTGCCACCGATTACCGAGCCGGAGCCGATGTAGGTGTCGCCGCCCAGCACGCTGGCATTGGAGTACACCGTAACGTAGTCGCCCAGCGTGGGATGGCGCTTGACCCCGGAGAGCTGCTGCCCCTTGCGCGTTGAGGTGGCGCCCAGGGTAACGCCCTGGTAGATCTTGGCGTGATGTCCAATGACGGTGGTCTCGCCAATCACCACGCCCGTTCCGTGGTCGATGAAGAAGTACTCGCCAATGGTTGCTCCCGGTGCTATGTCTATGCCGGTCTTGCTATGGGCTTCCTCGCTCATAAGGCGCGGGATAAGCGGGACGTTGCGCACGAACAGCTCGTGGGCGATGCGATGCACGAGCGTGGCGTACATGCCGGGGTAGGTCAGAATGACCTCCTCGCGGCTGCGCGCCGCCGGATCACCGTCGAAGGCGGCCTCGGCGTCCTTAAGAATCAGCGCTTGGATGTGCGGCAACTCGTCCAAAAAGCCCTCGACGATGACGTTTGCGCGCTCGAGTGCCTCGTCCTCATCGAGTGACCAGTCCTCGTACAGCAGCGCGCGTCGCACCTGCTCGGCAAGCATGCGCTCCACGCGAAGCAGGCGTTCTCCCACGAGCGCGACGGTGCTGGCGCCGGCGGGCGTCTCGTCGTCAAAATAGCCAGGGAACAGCAGCGCGCGAATCTGGTAGATGAGGTCGTATACCACGGCTCGGCGGGGGAAGATGCGCTTGTGCTCCATAAAGAATGCGTCCTCGGCCACGTATCCCTCCCGGATGGCCGTTATGCGACGGGCGTGACGCTCGTGAATCGAGCTGCCGTGAACGGTTCGGGCGTCTCCCACGTACCACCAGGACTTGCTTGCCGCAAAGCGGGCAAGCGGCTCCAGGAAGGGCTGCTCAGCGGTGGGAAGCGCGTCTCGGGCGAGCGAGAACAGCAGATTCTCCCACCAGCGCAGCGACTTGCCATACAACTCGGCGTCGAGGCCGTCGGCCTGGATGGCACCAATGGCGCCACCCACCGCGGCAGAGGAGAGCGGCCAGATACCATCGCGTACGCCTAGGGCCCGTTCGATGGCGTGCATCGACTCCTCGGAGTAGAAGAGTCCCTTGATGAGCGCTGCATAGCCGGCGATGCAGGTTTCGGGCAGGCAGTCCGCCGGGCGTATCTCCACGAACTGCTTGAGGCGCACGTCGGGCCAGCACAGAGAGATAAGATATTCAGCATTCTGCGGGTCGCCGATGCTCGGAGCGCTTAGGAGCCAGTCTGCGTAGGCCTCGAAGCCAAAGTCCTCGCGAAACACGGTGGGAATGGTGCCGCAGCGGGCGTTGTCCACCTCGCGCCATAGCTGCAGGCGCCGGATGGGGATGTGGTTGGACTGCCCCTCGTAGGTGCGCGTGTTGTCGGCAATGGCCGCCAGAACGGGGGCGAGGGCGCTGGCAATGCGCATCTTGCGCACCGCGTCGGCTTCGTCAGCATAGTCGACGGAGACTTGCGTGGACCCGGACCCGCGCATCATGCGCATGCCGTGGCTACCGATGCTCGCAAAGTACTCGTCCATCAGGTCGTAGCGTGCCTTGGGGATGAGCGGGAGCTCCTGGGCACTGTGGCTGGGGTGATATCCGCGGTTTACCAGGTGCGCGCCAAACGGCTTGGCAAAGGACTCCACGCGCTCGCGGAACAGACGGTACGCGGCATCAATCTTGGCGATGTCCACGTGGGGAGGCAGGCTGATCTCCAACTGTGCCGCTGGCTCAAGGGTAACGGAGCCCTCGGGTCCCAAAAGGCCAAGCAGGTCGCCACGCTCGTTGCATTCCTCCTCGCCGTACCACTGCGAGAGGTACGACAGCAGGTCGCGCACGCCAGGGAGGTCGCGCATGGGGTCGTACGTAATGGGTGTTCCGTCGCCAGCCACCACAAAGTGCTCGACCTCGACTCCCAGCAGGCGGCACCCCTTCGCGCCCTTGCAACCGCCGGAAACATAGTCTACGATTTCCCGCTTCGTAACCATGGCACGTCCCTTTCTGTAATTCCTCAGACGATGGGCGTAGTATGCCACAAGTAATCCTAGTAAACAAGTAGGAATTAAAATACGTGGCTAAGAAGCGTTAGGGATGCGGATACGGAGACATGCGTGCCCTATTGGTGGCTGCTCAAAGACTCGGCGACCCCATCCTTCTCAAACTGCTACCAACGTTGACAAGTGGTAGCAGTTTGAGAAGGATAGGGGCAGAATTGGGAGTTATCCTTCCCAAATAGCTACCAACGTCCGAACATGGTAGCAGTTTGAGAAGGATAGAACCTCCAGCGGTCTCTCCACGTGCGGGCGCAGCGCCCAACGCACGCCGTCCCTACGACAGGCCGATGCTGCCCAGCCAGCCCCAGCGGGGCTCGTCCATAAGGCCGTAGGCGCTCAGCCAAAGCGAGAGGTCCACCACGCGCACCTCGTTGCCCGCACAGTCCATAACCTGTTCGTCTCCCAGATAAATGCCCACGTGCCCGTGTCTCAACCCGGCCGTCGAGTAGGGATGCCTGCCCGTCGCCACGATCATGCCCACCTTGAGCTGGGCGAGGTCGGTGTGCGGACAATAGCTGTTGTACAGTTGGGCCGCATCGCCTAGTACGACGCCCAGGCCGAGCCGTGAGAAGCTCTGCTCCACCCAGCTCGCACAGAGGTCGCTCCCAGGGGAGGGGGTGCCGTGCGCGCAGGCCACGAACCGTCGTTGCAGAGCGCTCGCATCCATGCGTCGCTGGGGTTCGTGGCCCACGGGAATGGAGCGCAGCGCGGGCTGCCCCCACTTGGAGACGCCGTCACATACCAGCCCGCGGCGCTCGAGCTGCGCCATCAGGCGCCCTTGCGCGTCCGTCACCCTTGTGCGTCCGTCACCGCGCGGCATTCTCGATGGCCATCGCCAACGCTTGGTCCACGTCCGTATCCGGCTGGTCGAGCGAGTCGGCAAAGACGCAACGCACGTCGGGAATGTGCCAGAACACGGTTGCGAGCGTGCGGACGTAGCCAAAGGCGTGCTCGTCGGCACCCTCGGGCATGGGGCCTCCCGCAGTCGTCACGAAGGTGAGGCGTTTGGCTCGGCACAGGCTCATGTAGCCGTCCTGGCCAATGTCGAAGGTGATACCCTGCGAGCAGACCAGCTCGAGGTAGGCATGCAGCTTGGCGGGAATGCCGTTGTTCCACACCGGCGCGGCAATCAGGACCTCCTCGGCGGTGGCAAACTGCTTGGCGAAGTCGAACATCGGGTGCTCGTATTTCGCACTTGCCACGGCCTGCTCGTATTGCACGATGGAGTTGGCGTCCAATGTTGGCACCGCCAGCTGGCCAAGGCGCAACTCCTCCACTGCACCGCCGTGGCGCTCGAGCCATTGGCGTGCGATGCGTTCGGTGCGCGATCCCTCGCGCATGCAGGCGTTTACAAACAACATGGCCATGAGCCTCTCTCCTCTTCCGTACAAAGGGGACTGTCCCCTGAACACGGGGGACTGTCCCCCTTTTACGACTGCGCGTCAGCGGTGTCCTCGCTGCGGTCGATGATGTCGGCCAGCGTCTTGCTGTCCAGATACTGCGACGTCACCTTGCCTAGGTCGCGCCACACCGAGATGGTCGAGCAGGTATCCACGATGGGGCAGATCTTTCCGCGGGTGCAGTCAAGGCAACCGACCGGCGCGAGCGAGCCCTCCGCCGCGCGCAGAATCTGTCCCAGTGTGTATTCCTCCGGCTTGCGGGTAAGCTGGTAGCCGCCTCCCTTGCCGCGTAGGCTGCGCACGTATCCCGCCCTGCTCATAAGCGAGATAACCTGCTCCAGGTACTTGCGCGAGATGTTTTGGCGCTTGGCCACGTCTCCCAACGAGACCCAGCCGTCGTGCATGGCGAGGTCCGCCATGGCGCGAAGCGCATACTGTCCCTTGGTTGAGAACATCCCTGCCACGATCTGCCTCCTCCCTCGCCACAAGGCACCAACACCAGGCACTACTCGGTCGTGGTCACTCCCGAGTCGCCCTCGTCCTTAAGCATCTCGGCGAGCGTGCGCCATGCAAGCTCGGCGCACTTTACGCGGGCGGGCATGTGGCTCACGTCCTTGAGCAGCGCTGCCTCGTCCAGCTCGTCCAGCGTCGCGTCGTCCTTCTTGCCGCCGGTAATCATGCCCTTAAACAGTTCGCACAGGTGCATGGCCTGCTGCGGGGTCTTGCCCACCATCAGGTCGCTCATAATGTCGGCGGAAGCCATGGAGACCGCGCAGCCGTGGCCGGTGTAGGCCACCTCCTCGATGAGCCCGTCTTCGCCTAGGCGAATGGCAAGGTGCAGCTCGTCTCCGCACGAGGGATTCACGCCATCGTGCGTATGGGTGGCGTCATCGAGCTCGTACTTGTAGTCGGGGTGCGCCACATGGTCCATAAATTGCTCGTTATAGAGGCTAGCGACTTCCATGGAAGATCCTCCAAACTTGGTTGAGTCCATCGATGAGCCGGTCGATGTCGCCGGCGTCGTTGTAGAATGCGACACTCGCGCGGCAGGTGCTGTGCCATCCCAAATACGTGAGCAGTGGTTGCGCGCAATGGTGGCCGGCGCGAATGCACACGTCGTGCATGTCCAGGATGGAGGCAACGTCGTGCGGGTGCACGTCCTTGACGTCGAAGGAGATCGAGCTGATGTGTCGCTCTCCCTCCTTGGGACCGATGATGGCGACCTGCGGCAGCTCGCGCAGGCGTTCGCACAGGTAGATGGACAGCAGGCGCTCGCGTTCCTCAACGGCGCGCATGCCCAGCCGCTCTATATAGCTAAGCGCCGCGTTGGTGGCGTAGACACCGGCGGCGTCCTGCGTTCCGGCCTCGAACTTCTGAGGGGCGGGCGACCACACGGCACCCGTCTCGGTTACCAGGTCGATCATCTCGCCGCCCGTGAGGAAGGGGGGCATGGCGTCCAGCAGCTCGGGCTTTCCCCACAGCACGCCGATGCCCAGCGGCCCGCCAAGCTTGTGGCCAGAGAAGGCCAAGAAGTCGCAACCCAGCGCACGCACGTTCACGTCGATGTGTGGCACCGACTGCGCGCCGTCCACCACGCACAGCGCCCCCACCTCGTGCGCGCGGGCCGCAATCGAGGGCACGTCGTTCTCCACGCCTAGGACGTTGGACACGTGCGTTACCGAGACGATCTTGGCGCGTGGGCCAATCTTGTGCTCGATTTCCTCCTGCGTAATGCGATAGTCGCCATCGGTGCGCAGGTACACGAGGTCAGCGCCCGTCTGCGCGCACACCTGCTGCCAGGGGATGAGGTTGGAGTGGTGCTCCATTATGGAGATAACCACCTCGTCGCCGGGGCCGAGCTTGGTGAGCTGCGAGAGCGTGACGGCCAGCAGGTTGAGCGCCTCGCTGGCGTTGCGGGTGAACACGATGGCGTCCTGCTGCGGGTTGCCCGCCTCGTCGAGCGCGCCAATAAAGCGCGCGATGTGCGCGCGTGCGTCGGCAATCGCCTGGGTGGCCTCCACCGAGAGCTTGTACAGGCCACGCAGCGGATTGGCGTTCATGGTCTCGTAAAAGCGGCGCTGCGCGTCGAGCACAGCGGCTGGCCGCTGCGCCGTTGCGGCACTGTCCAAAAACGCAAGGTGCGGGTTGGCTGCGAGTAGCGGGAAGTCGGACTTAAGGGCGCTGGCACGAATGCTGTCGAGCTGTGCCTTGCTCAGTGAGGTCTCCATCGTCGTCACGCTCCTTCCTCGTTGAGGCCTAGGCCTTCCACCAAGTCGTTTGCCACGTCGTCTCCCAGCACCATCCTGGCGCGGGCCAACACGTTGGCACGCACCTCGGGCGTGGGTGCGGCGATGAGCGCCTCGTCGAAGAGGGCGCGCACGTACAGCGCCTCGGCCTCCTGCTGTGTGAGGCCGCGGTCTCGCAGGTACTGGAACTGCTCGGGTCCCACCGGGCCGATGCTGGCGCCGTGGTTGCCGCTCACGTCGTCCTCGTCGCACAGGATGGTGGGCACGGTCTTGTTGGTGACGTCGTCCGAGAGCATGAGCACGCTCTCCAGCTCGGTTCCCTCCGAGCCCTTCGAGCCGTGCACGAGGTCGATGGTGGCGCGCAGCGCCTTCTTTGCGTGGCCGTCGAGCACGCCCGTCTCGCGCACGTCGGCGCGCGTGTTCCTTCCCCGTTGGCGAACCACGTGGTTGATGTCGGCCACCTCACGCTCGCGCACGAGGTAGCGACAGGCGTGGTCGATGCGTGCGCCGTCGCCGTCGAGCGAGGTGGCAATGCCGGCCACGAGCGTGCCCGCACACAGGAAGTACTGCCGCACGGAAACGCGCGCGTCCTGCGCGGCCTGTATGCCCACCGACTCGACGTGCTGTTGCGCGCTGCCCGCGGCCACGAACTCCAGCACGCGTATCTTGGCGCCGCGCTCGGCAATAATGCGTACAAGCGCACCCGACGTGGCGGGTTCGCCGTCCGTGCCGTGCACGTTTACCACCACGCAGGCCTCGGCGCCGGCGCGCACCATAATGCCCACGTCATGCACGTCGCCGTCGTTGGCATCCACGTCCACCACGATGGGCTCTGCCTTGCGCTCGCCCGCGCGCACCTCCACATAGCGCGCATCGGCCGCCTGCGAGACGACCCATGCGGTCGCCTGCGGCCCGACGCCGCACTCGATGCCCTCGAAGAGGCGGGGGAGCGCAAAGTACACGTCGCCCTTGCGCGATAGCTGGGGGACGGTAAGTGTGATGTCGTTTGCCCGCAGGTAGTTCCACGTCTGGGCGGGTGGCGTGTTCACGCGCTCAAGCGTCAGCTCGGGCGTGGCGGTCGTCTGGTCTTTCATTATCCGATCGCTCCTTCCATCTCGAGCTTGATGAGGTTGTTCATCTCCACGGCGTACTCAAGCGGCAGTTCCTTGCTCACCGGGTTGGCGAAGCCGCCCACCACCATGGTGCGTGCCTCGGCCTCCGAGCAGCCACGGCTCATGAGGTAGAGCACCGTGTCGTCGGAGATGCGCCCGATGGTGGCCTCGTGGCCCACGCTGGCCGTGGCGTTGCGCACGTCCATGGCAGGAATGGTGTCCGAGCGGCTGATGTCGTCGAGCATCAACGACTGGCAGCTTACCGAGGCGCGCGCGTTCTGCGCGTGCCGACCGATGACCACCGAGCTGCGAAACGTGTTGCAGCCGCCGTCCTTGCTTATGGACTTGGTGTCTACCGAGGCGGTGGTATTGGCACCGTTGAGAATCACCTTGCAGCCGGTGTCGAGGTCCTGCGTGGCGCCGGCAAAGGTGATGCCGGTAAACTCGCAGCTGGAGCGGTCGCCCTGCAGGATGGTGGTGGGGTAGAGGTAGCTCACGTGGCTGCCAAACGAGCCCGAGACCCACTCCATCTTCGCATCCGCGGCGACACGGGCGCGCTTGGTGTTGAGGTTGTACATGTTCTTGGACCAGTTCTCGATGGTCGAGTAGCGCAGGCGGGCGCCGTCCTTTACGAACAGCTCCACGGCGCCGGCATGCAGGTTGGCCTCGTAGTACTTTGGTGCCGAGCAGCCCTCAATAAAGTGCAGGTCGGCGCCCTTCTCCACAATGATGAGCGTGTGCTCGAACTGGCCGGCGCCCTCGGCGTTAAGGCGGAAGTAGCTCTGCAGGGGATAGGCCACCGTCACGCCCTCGGGCACATACACGAACGAGCCGCCCGACCACACCGCGTAGTGCAGCGCGGCAAACTTGTGGTCTGCGGGAGGGATGAGCGTGCCAAAGTACTTGCGCACCACCGGCTCCCACTGCGGGTCGTGCAGCGCGTCCTCGATGGTGGTGTACACGACACCCTCCTTGGACACCTCCTCGCGCATGTTGTGATACACGATCTCGGAGTCGTACTGGGCGCCCACGCCGGCAAGGCTCTCGCGCTCGGCCTCGGGGATGCCTAGCCGCTCGAAGGTGTTCTTAATGTCGTCCGGCACGTCGTCCCAGCTCTTTGCCTGCTTGGTCTTGGGACTCACGTACGTGGAGATGTGGTCCATGTCCAGCCCGGCGATGGACGGGCCCCAGTTGGGCGCCATCTCCTTGGTGTGGTAGGTCTCCAGCGCCGCCAGGCGCATGTTGAGCATCCACTCCGGCTCGTCCTTCTTTGCGCTGATGGCGCGCACGATGTCGGGCGTGAGGCCGTCGTCGTAGCGCTCGTAGCCCTCCTCGGAGTAGATGAAGTCGTACAGCGAGCGGTCGACGTCGGCGACCTGTGTGCGCTTTTGGGTCTTCTCGCTCATTAGGCACCAGCCGCCTGGGCCGCGACCTCAAACTGCTCGAAGCCGTGCGCGTCGATGTCGTCAATGAGCGAGCCGGGACCCTCGGCCACCAGGCGTCCGCGCACCATAACGTGGGTGTGGTCGACGGAGAGACGCTCCAGGATGCGCGTGTTGTGGGTAATGATGAGCAACGCGCCGTCGCAGCTCGCGCGGTACGCCTCGATGCCGCGGCTCACCACGCTGAGCGCGTCCACGTCCAGGCCGGAGTCGGTCTCGTCCAGGATGGCCAGCTTGGGCTGGAGCAGCAGCAGCTGCAGCATCTCGATCTTCTTCTTCTCGCCGCCCGAGAAGCCCACGTTGAGCTCGCGGGTAATAAACGACGAGTCCATGTCCAGCTGCTCGGCGATCTCGCCCACGCGGGCGCGGAACTTGCGTGCGGTCATCTTGAGCTCCGGACGCTTTTGGGTGATGGTGCGCAGGTAGGAGTACAGCGGGACGCCAGGCACCTCCACCGGCGCCTGGTAGCTGAGGAAGATGCCGGCGAGCGAGCGCTTGTCGGCCGAGTCCTCGGTGATGTCCGCCCCGCAGGCGAGCACGCGGGCAAAGTCGTCGAGAGTATTTATCCCGCCGCCGACGGTGAGGGGTATGAAGACCCGCTCGGCAGTCTTTTTAAGAATATCCGTAAAAATAGTCCTCTCTTCAAACGAGGCCGTTATATCGTAAAAAACGAGCTCGTCCGCCCCGCATAACTTGCGCCCACCGGTTCGGGGCGTCATGTGCCTTGTCCCTAAATCATAGTAATTACTGGGAATTAAAATGCAACCCCTGGATGAGAAAAGGGGCCAAACCCCTTTTCTCAGTTCGCTTCTTCGTTGTCCGTTTGGGAGGAGGCCGCAGCGACCGTCGCTCAGCCTTGCGCGAGGAACTGCTCCCACACCTCGGCGAACACGCCGTCCGAGCAGCTCGAGCGTGCGCAATAGTCGGCCGCTTTCCGTACGTCGCATCTCGTAATGTGCGTATTTCCTTTTATCGTGTCGAGCGGTGCGGGGATGCGATAGTCTGTACTGCATCCGTACGACGGTCATGGAGGATGACATGAAGTATTTGTTGCTCGTGGGTCATGCCGCGCTTCCCGAGGGCTTGGAAGGCGCGCTCACCATGCTGTTGGGCGCCCGGCCGTTCGTTCTCGCGTGTGGCATGCGCGATGGCACTTCGGTCAGTGACTACCGCGCCGAGCTCGCCAAGAGGATTGCCCCCATCACCTCCCAGGACCAGGTGGTGGTGCTCGGCGACATCTCCGGCGGGTCTCCGCTTAAAAACGCCCTGGTCGCACTGGATGACAAGGGCCTTGGCGAGCAGGTAATGGTGTTTGGCGGGGCCAATCTGGCCATGGCGATCTCGGCCGTTATGGGCATCGACGACGGCCTGGACATGGACGCGATTCGCGATGCGATGCTCATGGAGGGCTCACAGGCGGTACGACAGGTTTAAGCGACCCGAAAAAGGGGAACGCTCAACAAAACAACGGGGCGGCCGCAGACGTCGTCCCGTAAAACATGGAGGTGTGCACATGATTAGAGGAAGCAAGGTTGTGTCGGCCCTGGCGCTGTCCGCGCTCTTGGTGGGTCCGATGGCGGGATGCTCGTGCTCCAACCAGCAGGCGCAAAGTGAGGCGACGCAGCAGCAGGAGGCGACGCCCGCGAACACGGAGCAGCCAACACAGACGGAAGCTCCCGCGACGCAGACGAAAGACGACGGGCGCATCGACATAAAGAGCGCCGCGCCAAACGTTGCCACCTATTCCGGTGACAAGATCATCGCGAGTGATGCGACCAACGTGCAGGTGGGCATGGAGTCCAAGCAGAACGGTTTTGGCGTGCAGGAGACGTGTGTCGTGCGTCAGCCCGAGTCATGGACGAAGGTCCTGTCGATTGGCTGGGGCAGAAACTACGTCTCGTACGCGGGCGTCGAACAGCCGTGGGGCAAGGGCAACTACACGTTTGAGTACGTAAACGAGGCGAGCGTGGAAGGTGTGGACGCCGCCGTGAGCCAGGCGACCCCGGAGGCCTACTTCGGCAGCATGCAAGACGTCAAGGAGCTCGATGCCAACGGCCAGAAGGCGCACTACGTGCGCGACGATGCCCCCAGCGTGGCGAGCAAGTTCGTGAACCAGGATCTGGAGAGTATGCACAGCGACGGAGCGCGCGACGCCTCTAACGACGTAAAGCTCCATGCATACGTGCAGCGCGGCGACAAGTGCGCGCTCACCGTTGCCATCTCGTGCGAGGTGGACGATGCGGGCCAGTTTGGCAAGTCCGACGAGGAGCTCGTGAGCGAGGCGCTGTCCATGCTGAGCTTTAACGAGGCCGACGTGGCAAAGGCCTCGTCGTACGAGTCCGACGACACCATTACGAGCGCCGACGGTTCCAAGAGCGTGGTCGTCAAGCGCGCGGGTACGGAGCTGCTGTCCTACGCCGAGCACAGCCTCATGATCTCGGTCGATGGCACGGGCGAGGACGCGATGCCCAAGAAGGCCACCTACGACTTTTCCGTTGAGGCCGATCCCCAGGCGCTTGCCGAGATGACGGGCGACGCCGGGAGCATGAGCGAGGAGAACGGCTACGAGGGCGTCGACATCAGCGGTCTCTCGGACTACGAGGTCGGAGGATACCCGGTGCACGCTCGCGTGGTGAGCGCCATGCTCAATCTGGGCGACGAGTACATGGAGCAGGGCGAGCTGCGCGCCTGGGTCGAAGTGGACGGCAAGGTTCTGGTCGTCAGCGCCGAGACGAACCCCGGCGAAGACACCGACGCTGCGGTGCAGCGCGTTATATTGGACCGCCTGGAGTTCAAGTAGGACGGCAATTAAACCGGGACCTATCAAAGGGGGTTATCCCCTTTTGATAGACCACCCTACAAAAAGCGCCGCCAGGTGTTAACAAATACGGGCAAGAGGGTCACGCGGTGGCCCTCTGTTCGTTTTCTGGCGTAGAATGATTCGGTTCAACAACCAAGACGAGCACTCGAGAGGAAAGACCATGGCTCTAACACGAGACGACGTGCGTGGTATTGCGGACTACGCGCGCATCGCGCTCACGGAGGAGGAGCTGGACGAGATGTGTGCCTACATGAACGAGGCGATCGATCTGCTCCAGCCCATTCGCGAGTACGACCTTACCGACGTCGAGCCCACATTCCATCCCATTGGCGACCTTTCCAACGTTATGTCCGGAGACGAGCTCAACGCCCATGGCAGGTCCTTGGACCTCGACGTGGCCCTGTCCAACGCCGCGGCATCGCAGGGTCGGTCGTTTAGGGTACCGTCCATCCTGGGTGACGAGGGAGGCGATCGCTAATGGATACGCTGAGCAGCATGTCGGCCGCACGCATTGCGGCAGGCGTCGCATCCGGGGAGTTCTCGGCAACGCAGGTTGCCGAGGCGTCGCTTGCGGCCATCGAGGCCAGCGAGGGTGAGGTACGCGCCTTCTTGCAGGTGAGTGCCGACCTCGCGCTTGCTTCGGCAAAGCGCACCGACGAGCGACGCGCTGCGGGCGAGCAGCTCGGCCCGCTCGCCGGGGTTCCCGTGGCTTTTAAGGATAACATGCATCTGGTGGGCACGCGCACCACGTGCGCGTCGCGCATGCTGGAAAACTACGAGTCCGTGTTCACGGCAACATGTGTGCAGCGCATGCTCGACGCGGGCGCCACGCCCATGGGCAAGACGAACATGGACGAGTTCGCCTTTGGCTCCTCCACGGAGTCGAGCGCCTTCCACCGCACGAACAACCCCTGGGACACCGGGCGAGTGCCCGGCGGCTCGTCGGGCGGTAGTGCCGCCGCGGTGGCGGCCGGTGAGGTAACCATCTCGCTTGGCTCCGACACCGGCGGCTCCATCCGCCAGCCGGCATGCTTCTGCGGCGTGGTGGGCATGAAGCCCACGTATGGCGCCGTAAGCCGCTATGGCGTCGTGGCCTTTGGCTCGTCGCTGGACCAGGTGGGGCCCTTCGGCCGCTGCGTGCAAGACGTCGCGCTCGCCATGAACGCGCTCGTGGCAGGCGGTAGGGACTCGCTGGACTCCACGTCGCAGGACGTGCGTCCCGACTTCCTGGAGGGCCTGGACGACTCGGTGGAGGGCATGCGCGTGGGCGTGATTCCTGCGCTCATGGAGCACGAGGGCCTTACCGCCGAGGTGCGCGAGGGCCTGCAGGCCGCGCGCACGGCGCTTGAGGCCCGCGGGGTGCAGATTGTGGAGGTGGAGCTGCCCAACATGGCGTCGGCCATCGCCGCTTACTATGTGATTGGCCCGTCGGAAGCCTTCTCGAACCTCGCGCGCTTCGACGGCGTGCGCTTTGGGTACCAGGAGCCGAACTGCGCCACCCTCGCCGAGCAGACGGCGTTGTCGCGCGCGCACGGGTTTGGCTCCGAGGCAAAGCGCCGGCAGATGCTGGGCGCCTACCTGCTGGCAGCTGGCGTGTACGACAAGTACTACTACCCTGCGCAGCAGGTGCGCACGCTGATTACGCAGGACTATCGCAACGCGTTCGAGCGCTGCGACGCCATCATGCTCCCTGCGGCGCCCACCTGCGCCTGGCGCTTTGGCGAGGTGAGCGACCCCACGCAGATGTACGCCTCGGACCTCTTTACCATCTCGAACAACATCGCCGGCAACGGTGGCGTAAGCGTGCCGGTGGGCTTGGGGTCGCAAACGGGCATGCCGGTTGCGGCGCAGCTTCAGGGTCCCGCGTTCCAGGACAAGAAGCTGCTGCGCGTGGCGCGCGCGCTCGAGCTGGGCATTGAGGAAGCCAAGCTCCATAGGCCGGGCACCGTTGCGCCCGCATTTGCCAAGAAGGGGGGTGACCTCGCATGAGGAAGCTCAACGAGGTGCTCAGGGACTGGGAGGCCGTAATCGGCCTGGAGGTCCACACCGAGCTCACCACGCTGGAAACAAAGATGTTTTGCGATTGCAGGCTCAGCCACGACGACGAGCCCAACACCAACGTGTGCCCCGTGTGCCTGGGCATGCCGGGAGCGCTGCCCGTTCCCAACCGCAAGGCCATCGAGTCCATCGTGATGGCCGGGCTCGCCACCAACTGCCAGATCCAGCCGCGCTCGTACTTCTATCGCAAGCATTACTTCTACCCCGACATGTCCAAGAACTACCAGACGACCCAGGGTCCGGTGGCGTTCTGCATGTATGGGCACCTGGATCTGGAGGTTACGGGCCAGGGAGCGCGCGAGCGGCCCGATGGTACGGTGGACAAGGACAAGGACGGCTCCTACGTGGCCCCCATCCGCATCCTGCGCATCCACATGGAGGAGGACGCCGCAAAGATGGTGCACCTGGGCGGCGGAGAGGGGCGCATCGGCGGTGCGAGCGAGTCCCTTATCGACTACAACCGCTGTGGTACGCCGCTCATCGAGTTGGTCACCGAGCCCGATCTGCGTACGCCCGAGGAGGCGCGCCTCTTTATGGAGAAGCTCCGGCAAACCTTCCTCACGCTGGGCATCTCGGACTGCTCGCTGGAAAACGGCTCCATGCGTTGCGACGGCAACGTGAGCATTCGCCGCAGGGGCACCAAGGAGTTTGGCACCAAGACCGAGATGAAGAACATCAACTCGTTTAAGAGCCTCCACGACGCGCTCGAGTACGAGATCTGCCGCCAGGCGGAGGTGCTCGAGGAGGGCGGCATCGTGTACCAGGAGACGCGCCACTGGGAGCCCAGCAAGCGCCGCACGGTGGTGATGCGCGTAAAGGAGACCGCTGACGACTACCGCATGTATCCCGATCCCGACCTCGCGCCATTCGACCTTTCCAACGAGTTCGTCGAGCGATGCCGCGCACGCGTGCCGGAGCTACCCGACGCCAAGCGCGACCGCTACGTGAAGACCTATGGGCTCAAGCGCACCGATGCCGCCCAGATTGCGGGCGACCCCGCGGTGTCGCGCTTCTTCGAGGAGGCCGCCGAGGCCGCACCCAAGGCCGTGGCGACCGTGGCCAACGTTATGGTGAACCTCGTGCCTGCGACCAAGGCGTTGCTCGCCTGGCAGGTGGCGAGCCTCTCGTCGCTCCTTGCGCAGGACGCCATCACCTTCGCGCAGGCGCGCGAGGTGCTTGAGGTCGTGGACGGTACCGAGCTGGATCCCCAGAAGGTCGTGGACGAGCGTGGCATGCGCCAGAGCACCGACACCGACGCGCTCTCTGCCACGGTGGATGAGGTGCTCGGCCGCTGCGTGGACCAGGTGCGACAGTATCGCGAGGGCAACAAGAAGGTTGTCGGCTTCCTCGTGGGCCAGTGCATGAAGGCATCACGCGGCACGGGCAACCCCAAGCTCTTCAACCAGCTGCTCCGCGAGCGCCTGGAGGCGTAGGGGAGACCTCCCGCCTATCAAAAGGGGCTGCCCCCATTGAATGGTCACGTACGACCATTCAATGGGGGCAGCCCCTTTTGATAGGCGGGAAGCTGTTGCGACTTGCTCGTCTAGTCCTCGAGGTCCACGATTGCCAGGGTCTTGCCCAGTGGTGCCAGGAGCTTGAGGAGGGTGTTAATTTGCGGCGAGATCTCGCAGCCCTCAATGCGGCTGATCACCGACTGCCGAATGCCGGCGGCCTCGCCCAGGCGCGTCTGCGAGAAGGACGCGTCGCGCCTGATGGCAGACAGGTCCTTGAGCAGGCGAGCCTTCTCCTCGTTCACGTAGTCCACCGACTCTCCCAGCCCAAAGAGCGTCTCGGAGTCAATCTGCTTGCCGTCGCCCCACGTGAGCCCCTCCCCATGGGGAAGGACGCTCAGATTGGCCAGATCCTGCTCGTCGATGCCAACCTCACTCGCCTTATAGCGCTTGGAGACGCCGCCGTCGAACCAAACCACAAAGCAGGCGTTGCCAAGGGGAGCCGCGACAATTACGTTGTAACTCATCTCTACCTCCAGGGGAAACAACACGTTAATAGTGCTTCCCAAACGTTCCCAATTTGCGAAGTGCAACAGTACACATTATAGGATGGTTGCTATTTTAATAGGACCAAAATGTTTGTTTGCACGCAAATGATTGGCTGAATGGGAACACTATACAAGCTAGTGTGCCTAAACCGTTGTCAAAGATGATGATAATGTCAAGGGTAATTGGAAGTATTGTACGCATGCTAGGCAAAGGCTTTCCAGTTGTGTTTTACACTGATTGCCAGAATGTCAACGATTAATATACTTGTATGCAAGACAAGCCGAATACTATGCATGCAACGCGGAGAAAAACACACAATCGCCAAATGTATATTCATTGTGCGCTATATACTAGCTTCTTTCAGAAATTTGAGAATGCGTGTGCAGAGGGTATGCTTTTTAGCATGTTTAGGTAGGCGAAAATGGCGTGAGACGGACGGTTGGTGTTCTCAATTCCTTCACAATTCAGAACGGGCCGCGAACAAAACTGAGAAAAGGGGTTTGGTCCCTTTTCTCGGTTTCGCGCCTACACCCGTGCAACTGCCACGTGCTTGTGCGCGTCGAAGGCCACCGCCCATAGCAGGGTGCCGGCGCCGGCAAGCCCGTGGGCGCCTTGCTGGGCGCTCTCGCTTTCGGAGGGTGCTGTGCGGTTCTCGCTGCACCCGCGATGCCGCGTTGCTCGCGGTGCTGGCCGTGGCGCGGGTGACCATGAGCTGATGGGAAAGGAGCCAAGCCCCCTTTTTCCGCAGACAGGGCCGGGCCAAGCTGTACAGGCAAGGGGGACCCTAACTGCAGATTCGCGAGGGCGTGCCGTCTACCTGCGCCTTTGCAACGCCGCCGCAGGTAAGGGCGCCCATGTCTGTACAGCTAGTCCTACCCTTGCCTGCATGGCCCTTGGGACGCGCCCTGAGAAAAGGGGCCAAACCCCTTTTTTCAGTACCGCTTATTTCCTTACGGTCACAAGTTTTGCGTGCGCTGGCGGTGCGTGCTACGCTACACTGCGACTAGAGGTACGGGCACGATGCGTGCGTCCATCGTCTGTGAGGTACGTTGCCTTGCGGGCGATGCTTTGTTTTTGGTGGGAATCCGCGGGCGTGCGTCTCGCGGTCAGCGATATGGTAGTAAGAGCGCGATCGAAGGAGAGGGTCATGGCACAAGACGTGCGTAAGCTTACGGGCTCCATAGTGGCGTTGGTAACGCCCTTCCTGGAAAACGGCGAGATCGACTTTAAAGCCCTGGACCGGATGGTCGACTTCCACCTGGAGAACGAGACGGACGGCATCCTGGTTCTGGGAACCACGGGCGAGTCTGCGACGATGACCGACGCCGAGGATGTGGCGGTCGCCCAGCATGTGGTCAACCGCGTGGACGGCAAGATTCCCATCATCGGTGGCGCGGGGTCCAACTCCACGGAGGAGAGTCTCCACAAGGCCAAGAGCCTGCAGATGATTGGCTGCGATGCGCTCCTGCTCATTACCCCGTACTACAACAAGTCCAACGAGGAGGGCATCTACCGCCACTTTACCACGGTACTCGACCAGACCGAGATTCCCTCCATCCTGTACAACATCCCGGGACGCACCGGCTGCTCCATCAGCGAGGCTAACGTGGTGCGCCTGGCCGAGCATCCCAACACGATGGGCATCAAGGAGGCATCGGGCTCCATCGCCTACGCCACGAGCGTGGCGCGCCATCTGTCCGACGACTTCCGCATGTACTCTGGCAACGACGACATGATCGTACCCATGCTTTCGCTGGGCGGGTCGGGCGTTATTAGCGTGTGGGCAAACGTGCAGCCCAAGCAGTGCCACGACCTGGTTGCCAGCTACCTTGGCGGAGACTACAAGACCGCCCTGCGCATCCAGCTCGAGGGGCTGGACCTGGTGCATGCGCTGTTCAGTGAGGTGAATCCCATTCCGGTAAAGGCTGCGCTCGCCATGATGGGCATGGCCGAGGAGACCTACCGCATGCCGCTGTGCCCGATGGCGGCCAATACGCGTGCGGACTTGGAGCGTGTGCTTAAGGAGGCTGGTGTCATTGGCTAGCGCGATCGTTGTGGGCGCCCGCGGGCGCATGGGGCAACTGGTGTGCGCGACCGTGGAGGCGGACGACGCGTTGGAGCTCGTGGGACGCTACGACGTGGACAACATCGAGGAACTGGACGAGGCGGCACCTGCCGCAGACCTCGTCATTGATTTCTCGAGCCCCGCTGCGCTCGCGCACGTCATGGCGTATGTACGTCGCACGGGTGCGGCGCTGGTCTCGGGAACCACGGGCATGACTGAGGACGATCTGGCGCAGCTTCGAGAGCTGGGCAAGGCGAGCCGTGTGGTATGGTCGTCCAACTACTCTCTGGGCGTTGCCGTGCTGCGCCGCGTTGCCGCACAGGCGGCACAGGCCCTTGCGGACTGGGACATCGAGATCGTGGAGACCCACCACAACCAGAAGGCGGACGCACCGTCTGGCACGGCAAAGGCGCTGCTGGAGGCTGTCGATCCCGAGGGTGCGTGCGCCGTTGCGTACGGCCGAGAGGGTATTGTGGGCGCTCGTCCCGCACGCGAGATTGGCATGCACGCGCTGCGCGGTGGAACGGTTGCCGGCACGCATGACGTGCACTTCTTTGGTCCCGACGAGGAGGTGTGCCTGACGCATCGGGCAACGAGCCGGCAGATTTTTGTCTCGGGCGCCGTCGCCTGCGGCAAGCGCCTGCTTGCGGCCGAGGTCGGCATGCACACCTTCGACGAGTTGATGTTCTAGGGGCTCGCCACAAGCCATGTAAATCGATAGCGGGTCGTGACCTATCAAAGGGGGTTGCCCCCATTGACAGGTCACGACCCGTCAACAACTGCCCGTCATCGCGTCCCGGCTGCCGAATTTTCGTGACGGCTTGCACACGATGGCGCATTTGCCGTATCCTGATACTCAATTGCGTAGGCGGAGCGAGGGTATTATGGGCAAGTCCTTCAAACGAATGGCACCACTGTGGATCTCGTATGTCCTGCTCTTTGGCTTGGCTGCCTTGGGACCAATCCTTTCCCAAAACGGTGGCATGAGTCGTGGGCACTGGGTGTTTCTGTTCCTCATGCCCTTTGCCATAGCGTGCGTGCCCTATGGCTTTATTATGGGCGAGATCGTGCAGCATCGCACGCGGTCGGTGGGACGTGTTTCTTGGCGCTTGGGATTCTTTCACTTCATCGTTATGTACGCCGTGTTCCTTACGGGCATTTTCGACCTGCTCCTGCAGAACAGCGACGTGCTGTACTATGCGGTGTGGCTCGCGCCGTCGTTCTTCTCGGGTATCTTCTTTGTGCTGGGCATGTTCATCATGCGTGTGGAGCAGGCGCACTCTGATGCGCGCTATGGTGTGGAGGTGAGCCGCGGCGACCCGTGGGCCTCCTTCTTCGACTTGGAGTGGGAGGATGACACCAACCGTAAGGTGGCTGCCCCTGGCTCGGATCGTCCCAGCGCACGGCAGGAGCGTCGCTCATAACATCCACAACCTATTTAATCATGTTCGCATTGCAGGCTGGCGCGCGATATAATGTCGTGCGTCAGTTTTTGTTTTGAACCTTGAGGGGGTTACGTTATGGCTAATCGTTTTGTGCTTAACAACATTTCGTATCATGGCAAGGGCGCCATCAACGAGGTGCCCGGCGAGATCGTTCGTCGTGGCTACAAGAAGGCGTTCGTCGCCTCCGATCCCGACTTGGTGAAGTTTGGCGTCACCACCAAGGTAACCGACCTGCTCGACGAGGCCGGCATCGCCTGGGAGCTCTTCTCCAACATCAAAGCCAACCCCACGATCAAAAACGTCCAGGACGGCGTGGCGGCCTTCAAGGCCTCCGGTGCTGACTGCATCGTGGCCGTGGGCGGCGGCAGCGCCATGGATACCGCCAAGGGCATTGGCATCATCGCCGAGAATCCCGAGTTCGCCGACGTTGTGAGCCTTGAGGGCGTTGCCGACACCAAGAACCACGCCACCTTTACCATCGCCGTGGCCACCACCGCCGGCACCGCCGCCGAGGTCACCATCAACTACGTCGTGACCGACCCCGAGAAGGAGCGCAAGTTCGTGTGCGTGGACGTCAACGACATCCCCGACGTCGCCGTGGTCGACCCCGACATGATGGCCTCCATGCCCGCCGGCCTCACCGCCGCCACCGGCATGGACGCGCTCACCCACGCCATCGAGGGCTACACCACCCGCGGTGCCTGGCAGCTTTCCGACATGTTCCATCTGGAGGCCATCCGCACCATCGCCCGTAGCCTGCGCGCGAGCTACGCCGAGGCCAAGTCCGGCGAGCCCGGAGCCGGCCGCGAGGGCATGGCACTGGGCCAGTACATCGCTGGCATGGGCTTCTCCAACGTCGGCCTGGGCATCGACCACGCCATGGCGCACACGCTCTCGGCGCACTACGACACCCCGCACGGCGTCGCCTGCGCCATGCTGCTGCCCGTTGCCATGGAGTATAACAAGCCGGTCGTCACCGAGCGCCTGGCCGATGTGGCCGTTGCCATGGGTGTTGACACCACCGGCATGAGCACCGACGAGGCCGCAGACGCTGCCATCGCCGCCGTGCGCCAGCTCTCTGCCGACGTTAACATCCCCAAGACCTGCGACGGCCTGGTGGAGGCCGACCTCGATCAGCTGGCCAGCGACGCGCTTGCCGACGCCTGCTATCCCGGCAACCCGCGCGAGGCCGACCACGAGACCGTCAAGGAGCTCTTCCGCAAGATCATGGCGTAGCGTCAAGCTCGCCGAAAAAAGGCGGCCCCCGTTGATAGGTTACGGCCTATCAACGGGGGTCGCCCCTTTTTGTGCGGCAGTTTGTGCTAGTCCTCCACGCCCATGATGCCGGCCACGATCGACGAGACGATCGAGATGATGATGGAGCCCCAGAGCGCCGCCCAGAAGTCCACCACGTACACGCCCATGTGGAACAAGTTGAGCGAGAGCCAGCTGGCAATGTTGAGCGCGAGCGCGTTGATTACCAAGCAGAAGATGCCTAGGGTAAGGATGGTGATGGGCAGCGAGACCACCTGCATGATGGGTCTGATGCTGGCATTCACCAGGGCGATTGACAGGGCGAAGATAAGGATGCTGGGAAGCTGGTCGCCCATGGGGACCATTCCCGGGACGATTGCCACGGCCACGGCGGCGCCGACGGCGGTAGCGAGCCACGTTGCAAAGAACTTCATACGTTTCCTCTCGGTTTGCGTTGCTTGAGCACTGCGACGGGTGCGGTGCGGCCGTAAGGCCGCGCATTAGTCTACACCTTTTTCGCATGGCGAGGACAGCGTCGCATAGTACGCGGAGGACAGTCCCCCGGACACAGGGGACAGTCCCCTGGACACAAGGGACAGTCCCCCGCGTACCACGGCGGCGGAATCGGGAGGGGCATCCTCGCCATTGTTGTCCCATGCGTGGGCTACCATGTAATCCTCAACGGAGTGCTTGTTAGGGGGAGCGCATGTCGCTTACCATTCATGTTTCGCAGGACGAGCAGATCGTGGGCGAGGCTCTGCGCCGGCTCGTACGCGACCGCATCGCGCAGGGTGGCCTGGTGGTGCTCGCGCCCACCTTTGCCGAGGTCTTGCGGGTGCAAAAGGATTTGGCCAACGAGGGGCTGTCTTTGGGCGTCGAGGTGTCCACGCCGCGTGCGTGGGTGCGTGACCGATGGGACGTATGGGGAGACGGTCGGCGCGTCGCAGACGCTTCCGCCCGTTCCCTGCTGATGTCCCGCGTGCTGGAGCAGGCTGCCGACCAGCCGGGCCCCGTGCTGCCACAGACCTCAGGCATGGTGCGACTTTTGGGCGCCCTTGCCGAACGGGCGTTGCCATGGCTCGACGCGGCGCTCGACGAGCATGGGGACGCGCTGACTCCTGCCGAGCGCCGGGCCGTGCAGCTGCTGGACGTCTACCAAGAGCTCCTGTCGCAGCATGACCTCGTTGAGGGCGCTACCTGCGCCTGTCTGCTTCCCGAGGCGATGGCTTCGGCGGGTGTCGTGGTGCCTCCGGTTGTCCTCGTGGGATTCGATGACCTGAGTCAGGCAGACCGAGAGCTGACCTGCGGTCTTTCCCAAATTACGGATGTCACGTATGTGGTGCGCGCGGCGCCAACGCTCTGCCCTGAGCTTGCGATGAGCTCGGTACATCAGCTGGCGCAGGAGGCGGCGGCTCGCGGGATTGCTGTTGACCACACCAAAAGCGTCCCCGAACCCGCACCCAACCCAACCCCTGCGCGCGACCCCGAGCTGGATGCGCTGCTTCGTGCGCTCTTCGCCAAGGATGCCGAGCCCGTGGAGTCGGCTGGTGCCGTGCGGCTCCTGCAGGCGTCGGGCCCGCTTGCCGAGGCCGAGCTGGTGGCACGCGAGGTAGCCGGGCTTGCGGCAGATGGCATGCGCAGCGCTGTGGTGGTCGTGCCCGATGTGGCGCGTGCATGGCGTGAGCTTGCGCCCAAGCTCGTGGCGCACGGCATATCGGTTCGGGCGCAGCTGAGCGCCGCGCCGCTCAAAACCGAGTCGGGCCGTGCCTTCGCGAGCTACGTGGCCACCGTCGCCCGGCTCGTGGAGCTCGACAAGTCCTGGCCAGCCCCAAGGCAAGGCGCAGACGGCGCATACGTGAGCGTGGGAGACATGAGCTGGTGGCCCCCCTCCGCGTTGGTTGACTTCCTGCTGTGCGACATCGCCCACACCAATCCCGCCAAGGTGCGGCGGCTGGACATCGCTTGGCGAGGCGACCGCCTGCTTTCGCCCGCCAACGTGCTTGAGCAGCTGCAGAGCGCCAAGCTCACGTCGGACGCCGTGGAGCGGGCCACGCGTGAGCTCTTGCGCGGTCGCATTGGCTCGGCGGCATCGAAGCTCCTGGCTCCCTATGTGACAAATGGTGCGGGCGGCGTGGGGGTGGCGCCCGGCCACGTGACCTCGCTCGTGCACGAGGAGGCCACCGCCGTGCTGGCGGCGTTTCTGAGCGTGGCGAGCACGCTCAAGGAGCTGGGCATGACGGCAGACCCACAGGCGGCGGCATCCGTGTCGCTCGTGGAGCTGGCCCAGGCGGCCGAGCTCGCGCTGGACAACCAACGCATCATGCTCCGCCCGGAGGCGCGCGCCAAGGACGAGCGCGCCCGGGTGCTCATAACAGACCGTCGCTCAGCCGCTACGTTGCCGCCGGCGTCGTTCGACGCTGCGGTGCTGTGTGGCCTCACCTCCACGGAGCTTCCCGTGCCCGCTGCGCAGGGCGAGCTCGACGGCATGCTGCACGACCTGCAAATCGAGGTGGACGACGATGCGCTGCCCGCCCAACGCGCGCTCTTCTCCAAGCTGTGCACGCTTCCCACGCGCAAGCTGCTGCTGGAGTGGGCGCTGTTCTCGTCAGACGCGAAGGAGAACTACCTGGCGGTGATGCCCACCGAGCTTTTGAGCTGCTATGCGCAAACGCCGCCGACCGTACGGCGGCGCGCCTGATCGCGCTTGAGGCATTGGCGCGTCAGGGGGACGACACGGAAATCCGGACACGTCTCTCCGTCTGGAAGGATGAGACCGACGAGCATTTCCGCTTTTGGCGCGCGCGCGCGCAAGTGCGCGTAGGGGATTTTGAGCAGGCCCACCAAACGCTCAAGAAGCCGTTTGCGGTCCTGCTTCAAAGCGATAATCCGGACCGACTTCATCTTAAGCTTTGCCAAATAGATTCACCACACTTTTCATGTTGTCGGGTCTGACGTTATTTTACGAGCATTTCAATCGCCTTGGCGACTGTATCTGAAAGGTTCTTTTTCGCAGATTCCGCAAGCGCTTCGCATTCCTTGCGTGCCTCTT
>CACZFB010000056.1 GCA_902780305.1 uncultured Coriobacteriaceae bacterium
GACACAGGGGACAGTCCGCTGGACACAGGGGACAGTCCCCCGGACACAGGGGACTGTCCCTTTTGTCCAGCGGGTGCGCTATGCTACTCAGGTGACGTGAGTCGTGGCGAACGGCGGTATGGAGGTGATCATGGCAGTTGGAAGAAACCCGCTTGCGGGAGACATGGGACTGGGCGAAAGCAGCTCCGAGAACATGCTTTCGGTAAGCGACGCGATATCGCTTGCCAAAGCGCGTGTGGGAGGCATGCCCACGTTGGTGGTGACAGGCGAGGTCTCGGGCTTTCGAGGTCCCAACGCGCGGTCGGGCCACTGTTACTTCCAGGTGAAGGACGATGAGTCCGCCATGGACGTAATCGTGTGGCGCAACGTGTACAACAGCCTTGGCGTTGGGCTGCGCGATGGTCTTACGGTAGTGATGCACGGAAAGTTCGACGTGTACAAGGGGACGGGCAGGCTTTCCTTTATTGCCCGTAAGCTGGAGCTTGCGGGAGAGGGTGCGCTCAGGCAAAAGGTGGCGGCGCTGGCCCGCAAGCTCGAGGCCGAGGGGCTCATGGCGCCGGAGCGCAAGCGACGTATACCGCGCTTCTGCGAGCGCGTGGCCGTGGTTACCTCAACGTCGGGAAGCGTGCTGGACGACGTGAAGCGCACCCTCGCGCGGCGCAATCCGCTCGTGCGCATAGATGTTGTGGGATGCGCCGTGCAGGGTCCCTACGCCGTCGACTCAATCCTGCGGGCGCTTGCAGTCGCCGCCAGTGCAGACCCGGAGGCCATACTGCTCGTGAGGGGTGGTGGTTCTTTTGAGGACCTCATGACGTTTAACGACGAGCGGCTGGCACGTGCGGTGGCGGCGTCGCCGGTTCCGGTAATCACTGGCATTGGCCATGAGCCCGACACCTCCATCTGCGACATGGTGTCCGACCGCCGGGCGTCTACGCCCACGGCCGCAGCAGAGTCCGTGGCGCCTGCAATCAACGAGATCGTGGATGCCATAGAGGGGCGTAGGCAGCGCATGGGTGCTGCGTTGCTCGCCATGACGAATGCGGAGCGTTCGCGCTTGGACATGGCGTCGGGTCGGGCCACGCAGGCGCTCACGGGGCACATCGCACGCAAGCGCGTGATGGTCGACGCCATCTCGAGCAGGAGGTGTTTGGAGGACCCGTTCGCGTTTATCGAGGACCGCAGCGTGTCCCTTATGCAGACGGAGCAGCGTCTACACGACGCGATCCCACGCATGCTCGCTCATCAGGATCGCACGGTGCAGGTGCTCGCACAGCGGTTGGGAGGCGGGGCAAAGCGAATCGTCGAGCCGCATGCGGCATCCGTACAGTCTTTTGCGGCCTCTTTGGACGCGCTCTCGCCGCTGAGGGTGTTGGCGCGCGGCTATGCCATCGTGCGGGACGAGCAGGGCGGCGTGGTGGCCGATGCCACCGCGCTGAGCGTGGGTCAGCGGGTTGACGTGCTTTTGGGCAAGGGGTCAATCGCGGCGTCGGTGACTGACGTTAGCGATTCGCGTAGAATTACACACGAGTAAGGAGGAGTCATGGACAGCAAGGTCGAGCGCACGAGCATAGACCAGATGACGTTTCGGGAGGCCTCAACGGAGCTCGAGCAAATCGTAAGGTCCCTGGAGGCCGGAGACCTCGAGCTGGAGGATGCGCTGGAAAACTACTCGCGGGGCGTCGAGTTGCTCAAGAGCCTACGCGAACGTCTGGCGGGAGCCGAGCAGAAGGTACGCGTGCTGTTGGACGCGTCGCAAGAGGTCGTGGTTGGCGACACCACGGCTGCTCCTTCTTCGCAGTTTTTGGACGAATAGGTTTAGGAAGGCGAGGTACCCACATGAGCGACTGCATTTTTTGCAAGATAGCCAATCACGAGATTCCCACCACCATGGTATACGAGGACGATCTGGTTGCCGCGTTTGCCGACATGAATCCTCAGGCCCCCGTGCACGTGCTGGTCGTGCCCAAGCAGCACTACGCCAACATCGTTGACGGCGTGCCCGCAAACACGCTGGCAGCCATGGCCAGCGCCGTGGACGAGGTTGCCAAGGCCAAGGGCATTCGCGAGTCTGGTTTTAGGGTAATTGCCAACACGGGAGACGATGCCGGCCAGACGGTGCACCACCTGCACTGGCACGTACTCGGTGGCGCAAAGATGGGCGAGGGACTGCTGTAGCAAGCCTGTCTGGCGCAAAACATGTATCATGTTGTGAGCAACGGCATGGCGCATCGGCGCCTGGAAGAGGGGATGTATAACTCATGAACGTACTGGTCATCAACGCTGGTAGCTCATCGCTTAAGTTCCAGCTGCTCGACGTGGACACGCGCGAGGTCTATGCAAAGGGCAATTGTGAGCGCATTGGCATCGACGGCTCCTTTGTTGGCTATGAGTCCTGCGTCAGCGAGGGAAAGCAAAAGCTGGAAGTGGCGCTGCCCGACCACAAGACGGCCGTAAAGCACGTGTTCGACATCGTCAAGGCCACGGGCAAGGACTTCGTGGGCATCGGCCACCGCGTCGTTCAGGGCGGATGGTACTTCCCCGAGAGCAAGGTCGTTACCGACGAGTCCCTGGGCTGGGTCCGCGAGGTTGCGCCGCTGGCTCCGCTGCACAACTATGCCGAGGCCGACGTTATCCAGATCTGCCGCGAGCTGTTCCCCGAGATTGGCAACGTGGTCGTAGCCGACACATCGTTCCATTACAACATCCCCGAGCGCGCCTGGCGCTATGCGCTCCCACGCGACGTGGTCGACAAGCTGCACATTCGCAAGTACGGCGCGCACGGCACGAGCCATCGCTACATCTGGCGCGCCACCAAGGAGTTTTTGGGTGACGACGTGCACAAGCTGGTGAGCTGTCACCTTGGCTCTGGCGCCTCGCTCGCCGGCATCACCGACGGCAGGGACATGGACACCACCATGGGTCTCACACCGCTCGACGGCCTCATCATGGGAACCCGTTGCGGCACCATCGACCCTGCCACGGTGTGCTACCTGCAGCGTGAGGGGGGCTACAGCGTCGACGAGGTCGATACCATGATGAACAAGCAGTCTGGCCTGCTGGCCCTCTCGGCAATCAGCTCCGACTCGCGCGACATCGAGGACGCTGCCGACAAGGGCGACGCCAACTCCCAGATGGCCATCGAGATGTTTGCGTATCGTACGGCGCAGCTCATTATGGAGATGGCGCAGGCCAACGAGGGCATGGACACCATCGCCTTCTCGGCTGGTATCGGCGAGAACTCCTCCCGCATCCGCGCGGAGGTTATAAAGAAGCTCGCTTGGATGGGCGTCTCCATCGACGACCAGAAGAACGCGGTACGCGGCGACGAGGTGCGTGACATCTCGGGTGCCAACAGCTCCGTGCGCGTACTGGTGGTTCCCACCAACGAGGAGTACATGATTGCGCTCGACGTGGCCGAGCTGCTCGGGTAACCCTCAAAAGCGAATCAAGCAATGCGGCCGAACGAAGGTGCTGTCACCTGCGTTCGGCCGCTTCCTTTGCTGCGGTCGTAACCTCTTACAGTGGACGCATGAAGAAGGCGTATTCGGCGGAGTCGCCGGGATCCAGGAAGTCCATGCCACGCTTGTTCTCGAACGTGTCGTCCTCGTCGGTGCCCGTGGCTGTCCCGCGCCACGGCTCGAGCGCCACGAACGGGGCGTCATTGGCGGCGCTCCACACGCCCAGATAGTCGAATCCCTCAAAGTCAACGCGCATGCCATGCCCCGACGGCCCCACAAGGCTTACCGTACGCTGGGGCACATCCTCAAAGATGAGGGTGTCGACGTCGAACAGGCGATGCGACAGCTGCAGCGTGCTGGAGTCCTCTAGCAGCGAGAAGCGCGTCTGGTAGTCGATGAGGCCCGTGGTGGTGTTGATGGTGGGGGAGGCGTAGGTCCACGGCTCGGCAAACTCAAGCACGTAGTCGTCGAAGTCCTCGCCCTCGGTTCCCGGTGCGGGTACGTTGAAGGCGGGATGCCCACCCACCACGAAGGGAAGCGTTACGTTGCCGGTGTTGGTTACGGCAAAGCGCTGCTCGAGCGCATCGTCTGCGCAGGCGTAGGTCATGTCCAGCCTAAAGTCGAAGGGGAACTTGGTGCGCGTGTCGTCGTTGGACGACAGGGACATCGTGACGGAATCCTCGGTCCATTCGGTCACCTCGAACTCGTAGTTGCGCGCCAAGCCATGGCGCCCGAAGCGAATCTCACCTTGGGCGGAATCTGCGCGATCATTACGGATGTTACCCACGATGGGGAACAGTACCGGTGCGCAGCGAGGCCACCACTTGGGGTCGCGCTGCCATAGGTACTCCTTGCCGCCCTTTGCAAGGCTCATGAGTTGTGCGCCTGCAGTGTCTACGCTTGCCGAGAATTCTCCAAGGCCAATGGTAATCAGTTCGCTCATGCTGTCTCCTCTCTGTGCCGAGTTGCGCTCGCGACTCTACTTTGTCACAAGTGACGCTTGGCGGCTCGTACGCATCCGCGGGAAGACCAAATTCGGCTCCTCAGTGTTGTAATGCCGCGCGATGGACGTCGCCGTGCCGACAACGAATGGTGGCATTGCCCCCCTCCATAAAGTGCACACGGACTCCCGCACAAGCGCAATTCCTAGGAAAATAGGAGAAATTGTGCTGTCTACGTGCAGTTCCTCCGTTTTATCGCCGTTTTCCAATAGAGTGGCTAAGGCACAAACGCACAGATAGATGCGTGCCCTGACGTGTGGTTTTGTCAAACACGCATGTTGTACTAGACTAACCGAGGTTTGTTTGGCGAGCGAGCATTGCGGTGCAGGCACTGCCTGTAGCCCCTCGCCGCTGCGAAATGTGAGGAGGACCCATGATCGACGACCAGCTCACGAGGTGTGGCATTCGCGACCGCACCGGTGCCGTGCTCATCGATGGAAGCCCTGCGAAACTTGTGGAAAAGGCACTCTCCCGACGCGAGGGCAAGCTTACCGACACCGGTGCCCTGCGCGTGAAGACTGGCAAGTACACGGGCCGCTCGCCCGAGGACCGCTTTATTGTGGACACGCCTGGAGTGCACGACCAGATTGCCTGGGGTTCCGTAAACAAGCCCTTCTCGGTAGAGGGGTACAACAAGGTGAAGGCTGCCGTGTGTGAGCATCTGGCGCACAACGACATCTTTGTGGTACACGGCATGGCCGGTGCCCAGCGCAAGTACTCGCGCAAGTTTACGGTGATTACTGAGCTAGCGAGCCAGGCGCTCTTTACCACGCAGATGCTGGTCCGTCCCTCAAAGCAGGAGATGGATGAGTATGGCGACCCCGACTTCATTGTTCTGTCGGCACCCAACCTGAAGCTGGATCCCGAGGAATTTGGCACGCATTCCGAGGCGGCCGTGCTCATCAACTTCGAGGACCGCAAGATCGTAATTGCGGGAACAGCCTATTCGGGCGAGATTAAGAAGGGCATCTTCTCGGTTATGAACTACCTGATGCCCGTTGAGGAGGGCGTGCTGCCCATGCACTCCTCGTGCAACATGGACCCGGTATCCGGTGACACCGCCGTGTTCTTTGGCCTTTCTGGCACCGGCAAGACGACGCTCTCGGCCGACCCCAACCGATCGCTCATCGGCGACGATGAGCACGGCTGGTCCGACGACGGCGTGTTCAACTTCGAGGGTGGCTGCTACGCCAAGGCCATCCGCATTTCCTACGTAACCGAGCCCGAGATCTTCCAGGCCATCCGCTTTGGCTCCGTAGTGGAAAACGTGGTGCTCACCCCCGGTTCTCGCGTGCCCGACTACTTCGACGAGAAGTTTACCGAGAACACCCGTGTGGCCTATCCGGTGGAGTACATCAGCAACGCCCAGCTGCTGGGGTATGGTGGCGCGCCCAAGGTGGTAATCATGCTCACCGCCGATGCGTTTGGCGTTTTGCCTCCCATCTCGCGCCTCTCCAAGGACGCCGCCATGTACCACTTCGTTAGTGGCTTTACCAGTAAGGTCGCGGGAACCGAGCGCGGCATCACCGAGCCCACGCCCACGTTCTCCACGCTGTTTGGCGAGCCCTTCATGCCGCTTGACCCCATGCACTACGCCAAGATGTTTGGCGAGCGCATGGAGCGCTACGGCACCCGTGTATACCTCATCAACACCGGCTGGACCGGCGGCGCCTATGGCGAAGGCAAGCGCATCGACCTGCCCTACACGCGCGCCATGGTAACCGCCGCGCTCAACGGTGAGATCGAGAAGACCCAGTTCGTGCATCACGACATCTTTAACGTGGACGTCCCGCAGCACATCGATGGCGTGCCCGACATCGTGCTTAACCCCCACAAGACGTGGAGGGATGCCAAGGAGTACGAGGAGCAGGCCAGGCGTCTGGCGGCCATGTTCGAGGAAAACGCCGCGAAGAAGTACCCCAACATGGATGAGGCAGTCCGCAAGGCAGGACCGCACTCCAAGTAGGTATCCACACCCATAATCGTATGGCCGCCCGCCTCTTCTCTCAGCTCAAACAGCTGCTTTGCAGAACTCGCTGAGAGAAGAGGCAAACAGCTGCTTTGCAGAACTCGCTGAGAGAAGAGGAGGGCGGCCCATTGTTTGGATACCTACTTGGAGTGAACTGCTTGCGGATGCGCCGGCTGTGGGGAAGATGGTGCCGTGCTTCGCACGGCGTTTTGCAAAGATTTGGGCTATACTAGCACGGTTATGTGACTTTGGCGGGAGGAGTGAGCCATGGCGAACAATGCGGAGGCGCGCCGAGACGGGGTTCCCATATACGACGCGGAGGCCATAGAGACCAAGTGGCAGGACGTGTGGGAGAAAAACGACACGTTCAAGGCCCGTGAGGACTCCGATCGGCCCAAGAAGTACGTGCTCGAGATGTTCCCGTATCCTTCGGGCGACCTGCACATGGGGCATGCGCGAAACTATACCATTGGCGATGCCATGGCACGCCAGGCTCGCATGCGCGGCTTCGAGGTCCTGCATCCCATGGGATTCGACGCTTTCGGCCTTCCTGCCGAAAACGCGGCCATTAAGAACAACACGCAGGCCGGCAAGTGGACCTATGCGAACATGGACCAGGCCGTACGCACCATGAAGCGCATGGGCTTCTCGTACGACTACGAGCGACTGGTGCGTACCTGCGACCCCGAGTACTACAAGTGGGGTCAGTGGGCGTTCCTCAAGATGTGGGAGAAGGGGCTGGCGTATCGCGCCACCTCGCCGGTAAACTGGTGTCCCAGCTGCAACACCGTGCTTGCCAACGAGCAGGTGGTGGACGGCAAGTGCTGGCGTTGTGGTAGCGTGCCCGAAAAACGCGAGCTCTCGCAGTGGTATCTGCGCATCACCCAGTATGCCCAGGAGCTCCTGGACGACCTGGACAAGCTGGAGGGATGGCCCGAGAACGTAAAGGCGCAACAGCGCAACTGGATTGGCCGCTCGGAGGGCGCCGAGATTGACTTCGCACTCGCCGCAGAGGATGGCGTCACTCCTACGGACCGCCTGATCACCGTGTTCACCACGCGTCCCGACACACTGTACGGCGTGTCGTTCTTCCTGCTGCCACCCGAAAGCCCCCTGGCCGCCGAACTCGTGGCGGGAACGGAGCACGAGGAGGCGTATCTGGTCCTCAAGAAGTCGGTTGAGCAGGTATCTAGCGTGGACCGTCAGGGTTCCGAGCGAGAGAAGCACGGCGTCTTTACCGGTCGCTACGTGATCAACCCGCTCACCGGAACGCCGGCGCCCATTTGGATTGCCGACTACATCCTGCTTGACTACGGCACCGGTGCCGTAATGGGCGTGCCGTCCGGCGATCAAAGCGACTTCGAGTTTGCCCGCAAGTACGATCTGCCCATTCCGCCCATCATCGCACGGCAGGACGACCCACTGTACGATGAGCTCAAGGACGAGCGCAACATGCGCGTGACCAATGTGGACTGGGACCACGCCATGGACGCCGAGGGATATCTCATCCAGTCCGGCCCCTTTACCGGTATGCTTGGCGGCAAGCACTCCCCGGCGGTCGATGCGATCATAGACTATCTGGGCGAGCGTGGCGTCGGTCGCAAGACCGTGCAGTTCCGCCTGCGCGACTGGCTGATCAGTCGCCAGCGCTACTGGGGCAATCCCATCCCGATGATTCACTGCGACGAATGCGGTGACGTCCCGGTGCCCTATGAGGACCTTCCGGTGACGCTGCCCGAGGACCTGGACCTAGGTGCTGGCGAGACCCTGGCGGAGTGCGAGGAGTTCTATGCCACCACGTGCCCCAAGTGCGGCAAGCCGGCAAAGCGCATTACCGACACCATGGATACCTTTACCTGCTCGAGTTGGTATTTCCTGCGCTATTGCGACCCCCACAACGACAGCATGCCGTTCTCCAAGGAGTCGGTCGACCGCTGGATGCCGGTGGACAACTACATCGGCGGCATCGAGCACGCCATCCTGCACCTGCTGTACTCCCGCTTCTGGACCAAGGTCATGCGCGACCTGGGACTCATCGACATTGACGAGCCGTTTACCAACCTGCTGTGCCAGGGCATGGTTAAGGACGCCAATGGCGACACCATGAGCAAGTCCAAGGGCAACGTGGTACCACCGTCCAGCGTCATCGGACCATATGGCGCCGACACCATGCGCCTTGCCATCCTCTTTATCGCGCCGTCCGAGAAGGACTTCAACTGGGACGAGGAGGTCGTGGCCGGGGCAAACCGCTTTATAAAGCGCGCCTGGCGCGTGGTGTGGGGTCTTTCGCAGACGGCGGACGCCAATGCCAAGCTGGAGCCAAAGTCGCTTGGCAAGGCGGGGGCGGAGCTGTATCGCCGCATGCACGAGCTGGGCATTCGCTGCACGACGGACTTCGACCGAGCGCAGTTCAACACGGCCATCTCGGCAGTGATGGAGCTGGTAAACGATGCGAGTGCCTACCTGAACAGCACTCCTGCAGAGCAACGCGATCCAGCGCTCACCTTTGTTGTGGCGCGCACCATCGTAGCCATGCTCAGCCCCATCTGCCCGCACTGGGGCGAGGAGCTGTATCACGAGGCGCTGGGGATGGAGGGCTCGGTGTACGAGGAGGCCTGGCCCACGTTCGACGCCAACGCAGCCAAGGCGGATACGGTGCAGCTCGCCGTCCAGCTCATGGGCAAGGTGCGCGCCCGCATAGATGTCGCGGCCGACGCCACCAAGGACGAGATCGAGGCGGTGGCTCGCGAGGCACTGGCGGCCCATATTGTGGGAAAGACGGTGCGCAAGGTGATCGTCGTACCCGGACGCCTGGTCAACATCGTGGCGAACTAGGGAGGCCTGCCAATCATGGGGTAACCACCTATGATTAGTGACCGCTTGTGTAGGGTTGGCGAACACGGTTGACCCCACATATGGTGTTCTGTTATCTTCGATTACGTAATCGTAGCTGTTTCGAGGAAGTGGGGTGGATCGTTTCGCCCCGCTTCCTTTTATGTCTGTCGCGTGGAAGAGGTGAAAAGGTGGCGGATTCTCGTGAAACGCTGAGGAGCGCGCTCTTGGAGGCGCTCGAGGCGGCGGCCGCGTCTCACGACGTGGATATTGTGGACGTAGAGGTCGTGGGTGCGCAAAAGAACCCGACGGTACGTGTGCGCATCGACCATGCAAACCCCGGTGAGGACCCAATCACGCTTGACGAGGTGAGCGAGCAAACTGGATGGATCTCGGATCTGCTCGACGAGTTGGATCCCATCCCCGGCACGTTTACCTTGGAGGTCTCCTCGCCAGGTCTGTCTCGTCCCCTGCGCAAGGCAGCCGACTTCACGCGCTTTGCGGGCAGCGAGGTCTCGCTCACACTTGTGGGGGAGGCCGGCAGGCTTCGCTACACGGGGCGGCTTGAGGGTTTGGTAGACGACAAGGTAAGCCTCGTCACCGACGAGGGCGAGTTCTCTTGGCCGCTTGAGGACATTAGGTCCTGCAAGATCCGGCCGGACTTTGGCAGTGACGGCGCCTCCAAGGGAAAACGCACCACAAAGAAGCAGAGAGGATAGGGGGAGCAATGGCATCAGAGATGATGGAAGCCCTGATGGTCCTATGTCAGGAGCGGCATATAGATGAGCTGTACCTGCTCGATCGGCTTGAGCAATCGCTGGCAAAGAGCTACGCGGACGTGCTGCATTTGGAACATGGCGCCAAGGTGACCATAGACCGCGCCACGGGCAAGGTATACGTGTACAAGCTCGTTCCCATGGGGGAGCCCAACGATGAGGGCGAGTACGAGGAGTACGACGAGATAGACGTCACGCCCAAGGGTACAAGTCGCATCGCCGCACAGCAGGCAAAGATCGAGATTCGCGCAATCGTGCGCAATGCCGCACGACAGCAGATTTTCGAGGAGTTCAGCGGACGGATCGGCGACATAATTACCGGCACCGTGCTGCAGTCCACCCCCGACTTCGAGATTGTGAAGATTCGCGACGGCGTCGAGGCGGAACTCCCGCACTTCGACCAGCGTCGATTCCCCGACGAGCGCAACGAGCGTCCGCTGGGCGAGCGCTACATGCACAACCAGCGCCTCAAGGCCATCATCATCGACGTGCGAGACCCCAACAGCACGCAACAGCCGGTACGCGGCGAGCGTCAGCGACCGCCCATCGTTATTAGCCGCACGCACCCCGACCTCATTCGGCGCCTGTTCGAGCTCGAGGTGCCCGAGGTGTACGACGGCGTAGTCGAGGTGTGCTCGGTGGCACGCGAGCCCGGCGTCCGTTCCAAGGTGGCCGTTTCGTCCATCGATGACAAGCTCGATCCGGTGGGTGCCTGTGTGGGGCCCAAGGGCAGCCGCGTGCGCACGGTGGTCTCGGAGCTGCGCGGTGAGCGCGTGGACGTGGTGTTGTGGAGCGAGGATCCGGGCAAACGAGTGGCCAACGCGCTTTCGCCCGCACGAGTTTCGCGCGTAATCGTGGATGCCGACAACAACTATGCCACCGTAATCGTGCCGGACGACCAGCTTTCGCTGGCCATTGGCAAAGAAGGCCAGAACGCCCGACTGGCCGCACGTCTTACCGGCTATCACATCGACATCAAGAATGAGTCGCTCGCCCGCGAGATTCTGCGCGACATGCCGGTTATCGTAAGCGACGAGGCGAAGGTCGAGGTGCCCGAGGGCGAGCATCGCTGCGAGTACGTTGGCCCCACGGGCATGCAATGTCGCAACATGGCACGTCCCGGCTCGGTGTACTGCGGCCTCCATGAGGGGCTTGCCAACGCAGAGTCGGTTCCCGTATCCAACGACCCCGACTCTTTGATCTAGTCGACTGGCCTGGCAACGACCATCGCAGAAAGGTGTTTCATGGCAAAGACGCGAGTTCATGACTTGGCCAAGGAATATGGCATGAGCAGCAAGGAGATGCTTGGTCACCTCCACGAGATGAAGATTCCCGCGAAGTCGGCATCTTCCACGCTCGAGGATGCGTACGTCTCCATTATCCGCAAGCGGCTCAAGCCCATTATGGAGGCCAGGGCGGCCGAGATAGCCGCACAAAAGAAGGCCGAGGCAGAGGCCCGCGCCAAGGCGGAGGCAGAGGCCCGCGCCAAGGCGGAGGCCGAACGCATTGCGGCCGAGGAGCGCAGGCGCAAGGAGCGCGAGGAGGACGAGCGCCGCAGGGCCGCCGCCGAGGCCGCGCGCAAGAAGGCCGAGGAAGAGCGCAAGGAGCAGGAACGCCTTGCGGCCGAGGAGGCCGAGCGCAATCGCGTGCGCGACAACGCCCCCAAGTCCGTCCCCTCTTTTACGAGTCTCCTCGAGCAGATCGCCCAGCAGGACGAGATTATGAAGAAGCAGGAGGAGGAGGCCAAGGAGCGCAAGCGTGCCGAGGAGCAGCAGCGTCGCGAGCAGCGGGCGCAGCGCGATCGCGAACAGCGCACCACGCCCAGCCGAAATCGCCGTCCAGCCAGCTCGTCCGCACCGCGGGTGACGGCCGAGGAAATGGCTGCGGCCCAGCCCGATCCCGATACCGCCTCGGCACGCGGCCGTAACCGTAAGGGCAGAGGCAACAGGCAGGACCAGGAGGACCGCTACAGCCGCATGGCCCGAGAGGCCGAAGAGTACAATCGCGAGCGCGTCCTGGCCGACGCCCGTGCCGCCGTACGCGAGGCCAACAAGGAGTCGACCGGCAGGCGTCGCAAGCGCAAGGAGCGCAGGCGCCAGCAAGCGGAGGCTGCTGCCGAGCAGCAACGCATCGAGCAGGCCATCGCCAACGATCAGGATCTCTCGCAGCTCGATACCATTCGCGTGCCCCAAGGCTCGAGCGTGGCAGAGTACGCCGAGCTGCTGGGCGTCGCCCCCACCGAGATTATTAAGCGCATGTTCCTGTTGGGTGAGGCGCTTACGGTAACCCAGAGCATGAGTGACGACCAGATAGAGCTCGTTGCCGACGATTTGGGTCGTGACGTCAAGATCATGACCAAGGAGGAGGAGAACTCCTTCACCTTCTACGACGACGAGGCCGACCTCAAGCCGCGTCCACCCGTGGTTACCGTAATGGGCCACGTCGACCACGGCAAGACCTCGCTGCTCGATGCCATTCGGCACACGGGCGTGGCCGAGGGCGAGGCCGGCGGCATCACGCAGGCTATCGGCGCGTCGCAGGTAAAGATCAACGGTCGCATTATTACCTTTATCGACACGCCTGGTCACGAGACCTTTACCGCCATGCGCGCGCGTGGCGCAAAGGTAACCGACATCGTCATCCTCATCGTTGCCGCGGACGACGGCGTCATGCCACAGACCATCGAGTCCATCAACCACGCCAAGGCCGCCGACGTGCCCATAATCGTTGCGGTCAACAAGATCGACAAGCCCGGTGCCGACCCCACGCGCGTGCGTCAGGAGCTTACCGAGCATGGCATCATCCCTGAGGACTGGGGTGGCGACAACATGTTCGTCGACATCTCGGCCAAGAAGAAGATTGGCATCGACGACCTCCTGGAGAGCGTCCTGCTCGAGGCAGACGTCCTGGAGCTGAAGGCCAATCCCGATACCTTTGCCTCGGGCAACGTGCTGGAGGCCAAGCTGGACCGCGGCCGTGGCTCGGTAGCCACCGTGTTGGTTACGCGCGGCACGCTGCACGTGGGAGACGCTCTGGTTGCGGGCATGTCGTACGGCAAGGTACGCGCCATGGTGGATCCCAAGGGTCGTACCGTACGTGAGGCCACGCCCAGCTACCCTGTGGAGATTCTGGGCCTGCAGAGCGTACCCATGGCTGGTGACGAGTTCCGTGTGTTCCAGGACGACCGAGACGCGCGCAGTCTTGCCGACGAGCGAGCGCTCAAGGCCCGCATCGAGGAGCAGAACAAGGTTAAGCACGTTACCCTGGAAAACCTCTTCGCAACGATGGAGGATGCCGAGGTCAAGGAGCTCAACCTCATTATCAAGGCCGACGTCATGGGCTCCATCGAGGCACTCGAGGACTCACTGGCCAAGATGGATCAGTCCGAGGTGCGCATCAACGTAATCCACTCCGCGGTTGGCGCCATCTCCGAGACAGACGTGGTTCTGGCAGACGCCTCGAACGCCATCATAATTGGCTTTGGCGTCCGACCGGACGCAAAGGCTCGCACGGCAGCAGAGCGAGACGGCGTGGAGATCCGTACCTACAGCGTCATCTACAAGGCCATGGAGGACATCGACGCGGCACGCATCGGCATGCTCAAGCCCACCGAGGTGGAGGTGCAGACGGCCCAGGTTGAGGTACGCGATACCTTCAAGGTGCCCAAGGTCGGCATTGCCGCTGGCTGCATGGTCCAGGAGGGCGAGATCAATCGCGATGACCAGGTGCGTCTGGTACGCGACGGCATCGTGGTGTACGAGGGTAAGGTCGCCTCACTCAGGCGCTACAAGGACGATGTTAAGAGCGTGAAGGCCGGCTTCGAGTGCGGCATTGGCCTGGAGAACTTCCAGGACATCCACCCCGGCGACGTTATCGAGTCCTATCGAATCGAGCAGGTTGCCCGTACCGAGTAGGGGGTGCGTGATGAAGCAGAACGCCAACTCGCGGCGCATGGGAGAGCTCGCGCGTGAGAAGCTCGGATACATCCTGTTGTTTGAGGTTGCGGATCCGGCGCTCGAGCTCATAACGCTCACTGGCGTTGAGGTGAGCTTGGACAAGTCCATGCTGCGCGCCTACATCAGCTGCGAGACCTCTCGCTACGAGGAGGTTCAGGAGGCGCTGGGCCGTGCGAAGGGACGCATCCGATCGCTTTTGGGGCGCTCCCTTGGTTGGCGCGTGACGCCGGACATCGTCTTTGTCATTGACACGACCACCGACGAAGCCGAGCGAATCGCGCACGCGCTGGAGGACGTGCCGCCAACCCTCTTTGTCGAGAAGGACGAGTTCGGGTATCCCATAACCGAGGACGAGGATGGAACAGATGGGGAGTAAGGTTCAACTGGGGCCATCAAGCGCTGAGGAGTGTGCGTATCAGGAGGCGGGGTTCGCCAAGATTCTGGCAACCCTGTCCTCCGCAAATACCATAGCCATATGTGCCCACACGTCTCCCGACGGTGATGCGCTCGGGTCCCAGCTTGCGCTTGCGCAGATTGTCCAAAAGCTCTGGCCAAGCGCGGAGGTGCGCGTACTGTTGGCCGACGAGCGACCGGCGCCACACATCTACTCGTTCCTACCCGGATTCGAGCGGCTCGAAATGCCAAGCACCTACGAGGGTGACCCTGACGTGTTCGTGGCGGTGGACCTTTCGGACCCCCGTCGCCTGCATGAGGCGCGTCCCATCTGCGAGCGTGCCGACAAGGTGGTCGTAATCGACCACCACCCACCCGTGGAGGGATTTGGAGACGCCAAGGTGGTGCGTACCGGCGCCGCTGCCGTGGGCGTGATTATTGCTGAGCTTGCCCTGCACGCCAAGGTGGATCTTACGCCTGACATCGCGCAAAGCCTCATGTGTGCCATCGTTACCGACACCGGTCGGTTCCAGTACCAAAACGCCGACGGTGAGGCGTTTCGAGTTGCGAGCCTGCTGGTGGACCATGGCGCGTCCCCCTCGCAGATCTCGCTCAACGTGTACGAAAGCTTTGGCCTGGCGTTCTTGCACCTCAAGTCTCTGGTCCTGGGCAGGATTACGACCTTCGAGAAGGGTCGTATCGCGTATAGCTATGCCACACAAAGCGACTTCGAGCGTACCGGCGCGAACCTCGACGAATGCGATGGTCTTATTGACGCGGTACGTAGTGTGGAGGGTTCGCAAATTGCCCTGTTCCTCAAGGCGGTTCCTGGCGGAAAGGTTCGGGGGAACTTACGGTCGAAGGGCATTCACGACGTGTCGCGCGTGGCCACGATGCTTGGCGGTGGTGGGCATCGGGCGGCCGCCGGCTTTACCTTCGAGGGGAGTGTGGACGAGGCGCTTGTGGCCGTGTTGCCCTCACTCCGCAAGCTGCTGCACGAGCAGGATGTGTGCGACGATGGGCAGTGCCTCGACGAGGCCAAGGAAGGTGCGCAGTGAAGCGAGGCGTGAGCGGCCTCAACATGCTCGTTGCGGTGGACAAGCCGCAGGGTATGACCAGCCATGACGTGGTGAACCATGTTCGGCGGGCTCTTAGTGAGCGCAGGGTCGGCCATGCCGGGACGTTGGACCCCGCAGCCACGGGCGTCCTGCTTGTGGGCGTAGGCCAAGGCACTAGGTTGATGGGATATCTTACCGCAGACGAGAAGTCCTACATTGCCACCATACGGTTTGGTACGCAAACAACCACCGATGACGCCGAGGGCGACGTGGTGCAAACCAAATCGGTTGGTCCGGAGCTCGCGGACGAGGATTTCGCCCGCACGCTACTACGGCGTATGCTTGGCGAGCAGTTGCAGGTCCCGCCAGCATACTCGGCAATCTCGGTTGACGGCAAGCGCGCCTATGCCCGTGCCCGCTCTGGCGAGAACGTGGAGCTTCCTCCTCGCAGCGTCACCGTTTACGACGCCAGCCTTCTGTCGGTTCGGGCCAACGGCGACGGGGTGCAATGGGATTGCGCCTTTAGGGTGTCCAAAGGCACCTATGTGCGAGCGTTGGCGCGCGACATGGGCCTTATGGCCAATACCTGCGCTCACTTGTGCCAGTTGCGCCGCACGGCATCTGGCCCCGTTACGCTCAGGGACTGCGTGACCCTTGACGCCCTGAGCGATCTGGGGACAAACGGGGCGTGCCACGTGGCGCTCGATCCGGTACGGGCGCTCGGCCTGCCGGTGCGCTCGCTGAGCGCCGCAGAGCTCAAGCGGGTGCAGAGCGGCACGCCGATCGCATGCGCGGACGTGGCGGTAGGCGAAGGCTCGCAGGTGTGTGTCGTTGCCGACGGCAAGCTCTGGGGCATTTGGAAACGGGTGTCTGGGCGCCTGCGACCACAGGTTAACTTTCCCCAGGGAATCAGTGGGGTAGACGCATGAGCGGGCTGCGATGGGCGCCGTTTATCTGTGGCGGCATCCGTACGCGCGACTTCTCCCATGGGAAGGCCTATGCGCACGATGACACCCTTATGCATCGCGTCTTGGACGCACGAGAGCCATGCGTAGTAGTTTGCGGCGTGTTCGACGGCATACATGCGGGGCATCGCACCTTGCTCCACGATGCGATGGCACGAGCACACGGGGATGGGGTGCCCTGTGTGGTGGCCACCTTTGATCCTGATCCCGGAGAGGTGCTGGGGCAGAGCGAGGATGTGGCAAGGCTTCTGTCGTGTGAGGACCGCGTTTCTGGGCTGCTGTCCATGGGCGCCGACGTCGTGCTGGTATACGCATTTACGCGTGCGTTTGCGTCTTTGGAACCAGAGCAGTTCGTTCGCGCTCGGCTGCTTGCCGTCACGAATCCACAGATGGTCTTCGTGGGATCGAACTTCAGGTATGGACGCGGTGGCGAGGGCGACGCAGGCCACCTTTCGCTCTTGGGGACCCGCATGGGCTTCGGCGTGGTGTCACACGAGCTGGAGCAACGCGATGGCGAGGTCGTATCGGCAACACGCATCCGAAGCCTGATTGCCCAAGGGCGGCTTGAGAAGGCAAACGAGCTGCTGCATCGCTGCCACTACGTTCGTGGAACGGTTGAGCATGGCAGGGGAGCGGGCACGGGCTTTGGCTTTCCCACGGCCAACGTCGCTTGCGAGCCCCTTGCCTGCATGCCAGCAGAAGGGGTGTATGCCTGCTACGTTATTTGTGGCACACATGCATGGCCGGCAGCGGTCAACGTGGGCGCTCCACCAACGTTCTCGCAGCACAAGTCCCACTTCCTCGAGGCTTCACTCGTGGGGTTCGAAGGCGACCTGTACGGATGCGACGTGTGCGTGTCCTTCGTGGCGTGGTTGCGAGCATCCAGAACTTTCCAAGACATAGACGAGCTCACCAAGGTCGTGCTTGGAAACATACAATGGGTACGCCAACACTTGGGGGAGGAGCGGACGGAGGTGACGGCGTGATTACCGACGAGGACAAGGAGCGTGTGCGCCAGGCAACCGACTTCCAGCAACTAGTAAGCGAGACGGTCGAGCTGCGCCAACGTGGTTCCGACTTCTGGGGTTGCTGTCCCTTCCACCACGAGAAGACCCCCTCGTTCAAGATCAATCCAAGCACAGGGCTGTGGAAGTGCTTTGGTTGTGGACTTGGCGGCGACGTCTTTACCTACGTTATGAAGCGCGAGAACCTGGAGTTTCCCGATTCCATACGCTTTCTCGCCGATCGCGCTGGCATAGAGCTCGTTGAGGAGCGTGGTGCGCGCTCGGGTCCCAAGCGCAACCGCCTCAAGGAGTGCATGGAAGCTGCCGAGAAGTACTATGCGACCATCCTCAACCGAGGCAGGGATCGAGGTCCCGCCGAGGGGCGATCGTATCTTGCCAACCGGGGCTTTGGCTCCGCGGTGTGCCGCAAGTGGGGGCTGGGCTACGCCCCGGGGCATGGGATGCTGGTCGCGCACCTGCGGTCGCAGGGGTTCACGCAGGAGGAGATGCTTGCAGCCGACCTCGCGGTGCCACGTGGCAATCGGCCAGCCGACCGGTTCTACGACCGGGTGATGTTTCCCATTCGCGACGAGCAGGGACGTACCATCGCATTTGGCGGCCGTGTGCTCACCGACGCGAAGCCTAAGTACCTCAACACCAAGGAGACGGCCATCTTCCACAAGAGCAAGCACCTCTTTGGATTCGACAAGGCCAAGGAACACATCGTGGCTCGCGGGGAGGCAATCGTGTGTGAGGGTTACACCGACGTAATAGCCCTGCATGAGGCTGGCTATCCGTTTGCCGTCGCCGCGCTGGGCACCTCCTTCTCCATTGACCACGTGCGTCTGCTTGCCAGGTTTGCCCGTCGAATAATATGCATGTTCGATGGAGATGCGGCCGGGCAGCGCGCTGCAGACCGTGCCATCCAGTATTTGGACAAGTCTGAAGCCGACCTAAGGTGTGTGGTGCTTCCCGACGGACAGGACCCCGCAGAGTTCCTCGACTCGCATCCGCACACCGATTTGGAGCCCATCCTCGCTGACGCACAGCCGCTGATGAGCTTCGTTATAGATAATCGCCTTGCGCAGATTAGCCCCAACTCTCCGGTAGGCCTGAGGGTGTCTATGCTCAACGACCTCGCCGGTGTGTTGGCACCGCTACGTGACTCCTATGCGTTCGACGCCTATGCACGCGAGGTGGCCGATCGTCTGGGATTCACAGTGGAAGACGTCAAGCAGGCCATACGCGCCAAACCGACTCCTAGCGGGGAACAACGCACGCGCCAACGCACCAGAACGGGCGGGCGGAGCGCATCGAGCGGCTGGTCACGTCCCGCCGAAAACGATCCCTATGGGTATATGTCGGAACCAGAGTATGAGGAATATGCACCGGTCCCAGACGAGTACCTACCCATCGAGGCCCAGGACACGTCGAATGCCGCATACGCTCCCACGACCGTTCCCGTAAGCATGTCTGCCGACGAGCGTATGCAGATCCGCGCCGAACGCGAGCTGCTCTCGCTGTTGGCGGCGAAACCAGACTTGGTTAAGCCACATGCCGATCGCATTGCCACCTTTGTGTGGGCGGACGCTCGGCATGAGGCCATGGCGTGGGCGATGCTCGCGACCCCCGACGACGCAACGCCCGACCAGCTGGTGCAGGCCGCCATGTCTGTGGTGGAGGACTCTGCCATGATTCTTGCGTCTGGAGAGGTCGTCTCCGCGCAGGACATGGACGATTTGCAAAAGGTCTCGTTCGTCCTGGACGTCGTTGAGCTGTACTCCACCAGGAGGCAGATTCGCGAGCTTCGGGCTCGCATGCGCGAGGGGTCGCAAAACGGCACGGAGTTGTTTGCCGAGGCTGCTCGGCTGCAGCAAAAATCAAATATTCTTGCCCAGACTCTTTCTGGGACTAGACCGTAACGAAATCGGGTAGAATCTTACGGGCTATGCGTCGAAAGGAAGCTTGTGGCTGCTAACAAGTCTAAGGAAAACGTGGTGCTCTCCAACGAGCTCGAAACGGTCGTCAAGAGCCTGGTATCTCGGGCCCAGACAAACGGTGGCGTGGTAACCGAGGACGACATACAGGTCGCCGTCAAGAACATCGACCTGGACGGAGACGAGCTCTCGGACATCTACGATGCGGTTCGCGAACGTGGCATAGACATTACCACGGCAAACGAGGGCGAGGTCTCGGCAGAGATCGATTCCGATTTCGACACCGATGACTCGGACTTCGATGACGATATCGATGATTTGGACGATGACGACGAGGACTCCGAGCTTCGAAAAGAGGCGAAGGCGGTAAACGAGGCGCTTCGTGCCACATCGCGCCCAAAAACCAAAAAGCGCTCGAGTCGCGCCCGCACCCGCCGCGCCGACGCCGCGACCACCATCATGCTCACCGGCGACCCGGTGCGCATGTACCTCAAGGAGATCGGCAAGGTGGACCTGCTCACCGCCGCCGAGGAGGTCGACCTCGCCATGAAGATCGAGGCCGGCACC